>DAHXNV010000009.1 GCA_027365225.1 Gammaproteobacteria bacterium | reverse complement strand
TTGGTTGGCGGTGATGGCGCGCGCCGTGGCCTCATCGAGCACCCGGTTGCACGCGATGATGCCGCCGAAGGCTGATGTCGGATCGGTGCGGTAGGCGCGCTCATAGGCCGCAAGGAGCGCAGGCGCGAGCGCGACGCCGCACGGATTGGCGTGCTTGACGATCACGCAGGCCGGCTCGTCGAACTGGCGTACGCACGCGATGGCCGTGTCGGCGTCGGCAATGTTGTTGAACGAGAGCTCCTTGCCCTGCAGCAGCCGAGCGTCGGCGAGGCCCGTGCCATCGAGAGGGTCGCGGTACAGCGCGGCGCGCTGCTGAGGATTCTCCCCATAACGCAGGTCGCAGGTCTTGTCGAACACCAGCGGGAGCGTCGCGGGCAGGCGCTGAGCGTCCGCGTGGCGCCGGCGCAGATACGCGGCCACCATGGCATCGTAGCGGGCCGTGTGGGCGAACACTTTGGCGGCCAGATGGGCCCGCGTCGCCGCATCGATGCAGCCTGCGTGGGCGTCGAGCTCGCGGATCACAACGGCGTAGTCGGCCGGATCGACCGTCACGGCCACGGACTCGTGATTCTTCGCGGCCGCGCGCAGCATGGCCGGCCCGCCGATGTCGATGTTCTCGATCGCCTCTGCATAGCTGCAATCGGGCCGCGCCACCGTCTCGGCGAAGGGATACAGATTCACGACCAGCAGATCGATCGGCTCGATGCCGTGCCGCAGCAGGACCGCCTCGTCGAGGCCGCGCCGCGCGAGCAGCCCGCCATGGATCTTCGGATGCAGCGTCTTCAGGCGCCCGTCCATGATCTCAGGGAAGCCGGTGTGGTCGGCTACTTCGCGCACCGCCAGACCCTGGGCCCTGAGCAAGCGCGCCGTGCCGCCGGTGGAGATCATCTGCACCCCGCGTGCCGCCAGCGCGTGCGCCAGCTCGACCACCCCGGTCTTGTCGGAAACGGAAAGCAGAGCCCGCTCGATGGGCCGCGGCGTCGGCTGCATCGCGGCCGATCAGTTGGCCAGGCCGAATTGCCGCAGCTTCTTGCGCAGCGTGCCGCGGTTGATCCCGAGGATATCGGCGGCGCGGCTCTGATTGCCCGCGGCGTAATCGAGCACCACGCGAAACAGCGGCTCCTCCACCTCGCGCAGCACCAGATCGTACAGCCCCGAGGGATGCGAGCCGTTCAGATGCGTGAAGTAATCACTGAGCGCCCGCTCGGCGTGGCTGCGCAGCGGCAGCTCGCGGCCGTTGACGCGAATGTCGGTCTCGGGCGCGCGCCCATTCTTGTTATTCGTTGTCATGTTGGTTTCTCGAATGAGTTCGTGCGCTCAGGCCGCGCGCACCGCGCCGGTGTCGTGCCCGGCGAAGCCCCCGGATCGCGCGTCTTGCCGCGCGATCCCCGCCCTACACTCGATCCTGGCTGGATTCCCGGGCGCCGCTTTGCCGCCGTCAGGGCCGACCCATGCGTCGAAGTGTCGGCGCACGCCCGCCAGCTGCAAGGCGGTGCTCCGCGCCGACATCAACTCCGCGCGCACCGGCTGTGGATCCGGCAGACAGCGCTCGCAATACCAGCCGATGTGTTTGCGGGCGATGCGCACGCCGGTTTCCTCGCCGTAGAAGCCGTACAGGGAATCGAGATGTGCGAGGATGATATCACGCAGCTCGGCGCGCGCGAGCCGCTCGTCGGCCCGCGTTTCCAAGAATGAGTCGATGGCTCTGAAGAGCCACGGCTGGCCGAAGCTCGCACGCCCGATCATGACACCGTCGGCCCCAGTGAAATCAATCACTTTGCGCGCATCGGCGGGCGTGCGGATGTCGCCGTTGGCGAACACGGGAATGTGCACCGCGCGCTTGATTTCGCGGATCGTCTGATATTCGGCCTCGCCCTGGAACAGATCCGCGCGCGTGCGGCCGTGAACCGCCAGTGCCTGGATGCCGCAGCGCTCGGCAATGCGCGCGATCTGCACGCCGTTGCGGTGATCGTGGTCCCATCCGGTACGGATCTTGAGAGTGACCGGCACGGCGGTGGCCTGCACCACCGCGGTGAGAATTCGCGCAACGAGCGGCTCATCGCGCAGCAGCGCTGAACCGCACAGCTTGCCGCAGACTTTCTTCGCCGGGCAGCCCATGTTCAAGTCGATGATTTGCGCGCCGCGCTCGACGCTCATGCGGGCGGCCTCGGCCAGCATGAGCGGATCGGAGCCCGCGAGCTGCACGACGCGCGGCTCGGGCTCGCCGGCGTGATCGAGCCGGCGGCGCGACTTCGGCGTGTGCCACAGCTGCGTGTCGCACGTGAGCATCTCCGAGGCGGCAAGACCCGCGCCGAGTAGGCGACAGAGCACGCGGAACGGGCGGTCAGTGACGCCGGCCATGGGCGCGAGCACGGCCCGTGACGCGAGCCGGTATGGACCGATGCGGATCGTCATCACGGTCCGTGGGTGCAGACCATCGAGCCTGCCTCGCGCAGGCATGTGTCGATCTCGAACCCGATGGCCTGCGGGCCGGGACTGACGAAGGTGATGGTTGCGTCGACGCGCTGGCCTGCAGCCAGCATCGATGCCGGATGCGAGGATGCCGGCACATAATCCCGCGGTGCCACATCGCGGGCGGCGATGGTCCGTCCGTAACGGTCCTGCAGCGTGATTCGAAGCAGCGGCAGAGGCAGGGGCCAGCGTCCCATATTGGCAATGCTCGCCCGCACGGTGATCTGGTGTGGGTGGCTGCCGCTCACCGTGGCGCCGAGCTGACGGGCGTCGTAGGCATGCACGTTCCACAGCGGGCTGACGGGGATGCCGAGCGCGCCATAGAACGCGCGCAGCGGCGGACCGATCGAGGGCAGGGTCGCGAGCGATCCACGGTAGTGGTTGACGGCTTGCCCGGCAAGGAGCAAGGCCAGGACGAGCGCACCGGCCAGCCAAGCACCCGTGTGCCGCGACTCGGCGGTCTCGAGCACGAATTCGGCAGGGGGCTCCAGCTCTGGCGATGCGGGCTCCGAGGGGGCTTCGAGGCGCGAGGGTCGGGGCGATAGGGCCGATGCGGGCACCTGCTCTGAGGGAAGCTCCTCGAGCGCGAGGGCGTCCGCCTCGATCGTCTCGTCCGTCGTCTGGCGCGCCGTGCCTTCGAAGGCTTCCTCGTGCGGCAGCTGATCCTCGGCGGACGGCACCGCAAGCTCGGAAGTCTGCTCTTGCATGTGCGGGCGGAGCGTGTCAGCCAAGTGCGGCAAGATCACTTCGGACGCATCGGGTGCCTTTGCCTCGGACGAGCGCGGCGGGGTCGACTCGGTGGGCGACTCGGTGGGCGACTCGGCGAGTGATTCCAGTGCATTGAATACACTGCGGCAGCGGCCGCAGCGCACATGTCCCTGCGCTGCACGCAAGTCGGCCGCCGTAACGACCAACATCAAATTGCATTTTGGACAGGCGGTGTGCATGTCATTCCGTGGTGGCCTGAGCCGCCGAGCTGTTGCGAGTACCACTGAGTGCGATCCAGCCCGCGCGCGAGCCGAACGGGCGAAGCGTAAACCATGGCGAATAGGCCTGCCGGGCCTCCTCCGCCTGGCTCTCGAGCAGTCCGGCGAGCAGGATCCGGCCGCCCGGCCGCACGAGGGCGCCGAAGCGCGGCGCCAGCGCCACGAGCGGCGCCAGGAGAATATTGGCCATGAGCAGCGCCACCCCGGCGGTGAGCGCCTCGGCCGACTCGCACGGTCGGATGCGCCGCGCCAGTCGGTTCACCGCCGCATTGTCGCGCGTCGCGATCAGCGCCTGCGGATCGATGTCGAAGCAGTGCACCGTGCGCGCGCCCAACCGCGCGGCCGCCAGCGCAAGCACCCCGGAGCCGCAGCCGTAATCGATGACCTCGCAGTCGAGGGGCGGATGCGCATCGAGCCACTCGAGGCACAGGGCGGTGGAGGGGTGCGTGCCTGTCCCGAACGCCAGGCCCGGGTCGAGTCGGACCACCGCCGCACCCGGATCCGTCACCTGCTCGTGATGCGGGCAAATCCACAGCCGCCGGCCGAAGCGCCGGGCGTGAAATTCGCGCAGCCACTCGCGCTCCCAGGCGCGATCGGCGATCCAGCATACCTCGAGCTGCGCCGGGTCGAGCCCGAGCGCGCCGCCGAGCCCATGCACGGTGGCTTCCTGCGGCGTGCCGGGCGCGAACAGGGCCTGCAGCCGCGTGGCCGGCCAGAGCCGCAGTTCGCCGGGAGCCGGCTCGAGCACCGGCTCATCGCGGGCATCGGCCAGCGTGATCGCGCTCGCGCCGCAGTTCATGCACGCCTGCTCGGCGGTCTCCAGCGGCAGCGCACCGAGATCGAAGCTGATCTGCAGGAACTGGCTCATGTGTTCCGATGCGCCGGAACCTCAGCTCCGGCGGGCAAAGCTCACTTCAGGCCCAGACGGCGCTCGAGATAGTGGATGTCGGTGCCGCCCTTCTGGAAGGCCGCATGATTGCAGATTTCCTGGTGCAGCGGCACGTTGGTCTTGATGCCTTCGATGACCATCTCCGTCAGCGCGTTGCGCATGCGGGCGATCGCCGTCTCGCGCGTTTCGCCGTGCGTGATGAGCTTGGCGATCAGCGAGTCGTAGTTCGGCGGCACGTTGTAGCCGGAGTATATGTGGCTGTCGACGCGCACGCCGGGGCCGCCGGGTGAGTGCCACAGGCGCACCGGACCGGGGCAGGGCATGAACGTCTTGGCATCCTCGGCATTGATGCGGCACTCGATCGCATGCCCGCGCAACTGCACGTCGTTCTGTATGTAGGGCAGTCGCTCGCCGGCGGCGATGAGCAGCTGCGCCTTGACCAGGTCGATGCCCGTGACGAACTCGGTGACCGGGTGCTCCACCTGGATGCGGGTGTTCATTTCGATGAAATAGAATTCCTCGTCCTGATAGAGGAATTCGAGCGTGCCGGCGCTGCGATAGCCGACCGCCACGCAAGCTTCCACGCACTTGTCGCCCATGATGCGGCGCTGTTGGGCGGTGATGCCCGGCGCGGGCGCCTCTTCCAGCACCTTCTGATGGCGGCGCTGCATCGAGCAGTCGCGCTCGCCGAGATGGATCACATTGCCATGATGGTCGGCGAGGACCTGGAACTCGATATGCCGCGGCCGCTCGAGGTACTTCTCCATGTATACCTGATCGTTGCCGAAGGCCGCCTGGGCTTCACTGCGCGTGACGCCGATGGCGTTCATCAGAGCAGCGTCGCTGTGCACCACGCGCATCCCTCGACCGCCGCCGCCCCCCGAAGCCTTGATGATCACCGGATAGCCGATGTCGCGGGCAATGCGCAAGTTCTCGTCCGCATCCTCGCCGAGCGGACCGTCCGAGCCCGGCACACAAGGAACGCCCTGCAGCTTCATCATGCGGATGGCCGATACCTTGTCGCCCATGATGCGGATCGTCTCCGCCTTCGGGCCGACGAACACGAATCCGCTGTTCTCGACGCGCTCGGCGAAATCGGCGTTCTCGGAGAGGAATCCGTAGCCCGGATGGATCGCGACCGAGTCGGTCACCTCGGCGGCGCTGATGATCGCGGGCATGTTCAGGTAACTGGCCGCCGAGGGCGGCGGCCCGATGCACACCGACTCGTCGGCGAGCAGCACGTGCTTGAGGCTATAGTCGGCCGTCGAGTGCACCGCGACGGTCTTCACGCCGAGCTCGCGGCAGGCGCGCAGGATACGCAGGGCAATTTCGCCGCGGTTGGCGATCAGGACCTTCTCGAGCATGGCGGCGGCGCTTATTCGATCACGAACAGGGGCTGGCCGTACTCGACCGGGTCGCCGTTGCGCGCCATGACCGAGGTGATGCGCCCGGCCCGGTCGGCCTCGATCTGATTCATCATCTTCATCGCCTCGATGATGCACAGTACCTGGCCGATCTTGATTTCATCGCCGATCTCCACGAACGGCTTGGCCCCCGGGGTTGGCGAGGCATAGAAGGTACCGACCATCGGCGCGGTGACCACATGCTCGTTCGACCGGGCTTTGGGCGCCTCCGCCGCCGGTGCCGCGGGCGCCTCGATCGGGGTTCCCGCGGCGATCTGCGGCAGGGCGCGAATCACCGCGCTGCCGGTCGGCATGCGGCTGATGCGCACCGCTTCCTCGCCTTCCTTGATCTCGATTTCCGCGATGCCGGACTCCTCCAGCAGTTCGATCAATTTCTTGATTTTGCGAATGTCCATGTGGGAAAGCCCCCTTGCGTCATGGGACGGTCAGCGTGGGAATGCGCTTCGGGGTCAGCGTGCGTGCGGCGTCCCGCTCACATGCCGGGCCGCGGCCCGGACCGCCAACTCGTACCCGAAGGCGCCAAAACCTGAAATCACCCCGACAGCAATGTCGGAGAAGTAGGACTGGTGTCGAAACGGCTCGCGTGCGCGCGGATTGGACAGATGCACCTCGATCAACGGGACACGCACGGCCAGGACCGCGTCGCGCAGGGCGATGCTCGTATGCGTGAACGCGCCGGGATTGAAGATGAGGCAGGCCACCCCCTCGGCTCCGGCACGCTGGATGCGCTCCACCAGCTCATGCTCGGCGTTGCTCTGAAAGCACTGCAGCGTACAGCCGCTCTCGCGCGCACAGTTCGCGGCGTGCTGCTCGATGGCCTGCAGGGTGTCCGATCCGTACACCTGGGGCTCGCGCGTGCCGAGCAGGTTCAGATTCGGGCCGTTGAGGAGCAACAGGCGACTCATCGAATGTCCGAGCGTCCAATGTGCGGTGGGTCGGGGCCCGCAATTTACCCTAATTTCACCGAAGGTGGCGAGAATTTGTGCCGAATGGCACAGATCGGGGCCGAAAACCGGTCAACGGGACAGCCGGGACCTGCGGATCGCGAGTCGGATCATCCCGTGGGCGATTTGCCGGCGGGCCGTGGTCAGGTCGATGCGCCCGTGGTCCAAGGCGGCGATCCGATTCAGGATCCATTGTGCCTGCGCCGCGCGCAGGTCTCCAACCTTGAATGTCACGATACGGCCGCGCGCATCGACGAAGACCGAGAACGGAAACACCGCCACCATGCCGAGCGCGTGGATCGCTTCCATGCCGGTACGCGTTCCAATCAAAAGAGGATAGCGGATTGCGGCCTGCCGTGCGTAGCGCAGCACCGCGGCCCGGCGGTCCACGGCGACGCCGATGACCTCGACGCCATCCGTCCGGGCGCGACTGAGCCGCTCGAGCAGCGGTATTTCGTCCCGGCAGGGCGCGCACCAGGGCGCCCAGAAGTTCACCAGCAGCGGCCGGCCTCGCCAGTCACTGAGGCGTCGCGGGGCCCCGCGACGGTCCACGAACGTGATCCCCGGAAGTGTCTGCGCGGGGGGGGTAGGGGTCCGGTGGCTCGGCTCGGCGCCGGCGGTTGGCTCGGCCCCCGCGCGGATCTGCGCTGAAGCGAGGTCGGAGGCCGCCGGGCTCCACAGCTTGCCCAGCGCGAAGCCTGCCGCCGCCGCAGTGACGACCAATGCCGCCGCCAGCGCGATGCGCGGCATCTGTCGAGCGGTGCTCACGCGGGCCGATGGGCCGCGAATGCCGCCTGGACGCGGCGCAGAAACGCGCTGGCGCCGAGGTAACCGACGACCTGGAATTGCTTTCGCTGCCGGCCCGAGCGGCTGTAGAACGCGACCGTGGGGGGGCCGTAAATGCCGAAATACCGCATCAGCGCCTGGTCGGCCGCGTTGTTCGCAGTGACGTTGGCGCGCAGCAGGACAGTGTGTGCGAGCGCCCGCCGCACCGCCGGATTGGCAAACGTGGTCGCTTCCATCTCTTTGCAGGATGCACACCAGGTCGCGTAGAAATCGACCATGACCGTGCGGTGCGCGCGCGCGGCCCGCCCGACCGCGCGCTGCAGGTCCGCGACCGAGTGGATGGCGGTGAAGCGCAGTTGCCGCGTACGCGTGAAGCTCATCGGCGCCAGCGGATGGGTGGCGCCCAAGGTGGCCCCTGCGACCAGCGTCAGTCCGTACAAGCCCGCGGCGATCCCCACCGCCCGCAGCGTCCAACGCCGCCCGCTGCGCGGACCCTGCGCATCGCTCCAGAGGGCCCATGCCGCGGCCAGGAGCGGAACGGCCCAGAGCGCCAGCGTGAGGCGTGCCGGGAGCAGCCGCGCGAGCATCCAGACCGCCACGGCCAGCATCCCGGCGCCGAAGAGCTTCTTTACGGTACCCATCCAGGGGCCGGCCTTGGGCAGGAGCCGCCCCGCGGAGGCCCCGACGGCCAACAGCGGGGTGCCCATGCCGATGCTGAGCGCGAACAGCGCCACGCCCCCGCGCAGCATCTGGCCCGATTGACCGATCACCGCCAATGCGCCCACCAGCGCCGGGGCCACGCAGGTGGTGACGATGAGCGCCGAGAGCGCCCCCATGACGGCGACTCCGCCCAGCGTTCCGGCGCGCTGGCGGTTGCTGAGCTCGGCCAGCCGGGTCTGCAGGCCCGTGGGCATCTGCACCGTGAACAGGCCGAGCATGGCCAGACCCATGGCGGCGAGCAGCGCCGCGAAGGCGCCCACGATCCAGGGCTGCTGAAAGGCCGCTTGAATCTCCCCGCCGGCGGCCGCGGCCGCAAGACCCGCCAGCGTGTACGTGAAGGCCATGCCGAGCACGAATGCGCTCGAGAGCGCGACGGAGCGCCCGGTGCTCGGTTGGCGCCCGCCGGCAATGATGCCGGAGAGGATGGGGATCATCGGCAGACAGCAGGGGGTGAACGCCAGGGCGAGACCGGCCAGGTAGAACGCGCCGAGCATCGCGAGCAGGCTCCCCGAGCGGGCGAGATCGGCAAAGCGCGCCTGACTGGAAATGACAGCGCGGCCGGGCGCGGCGCCGGAGGTCGTCCTCGCAGCCGGAATGCCCCGACCGGTGCCGCCGCCGGCGCTCGCGGCATCCCGCGGCAGCCGGACGATGATGTTGTGCGTGATCGGGGGATAGCACAGGCCCCGGTCGGCGCAGCCCTGATACGTGATCGCGAAAGAGGCGTCCTGCGGCACAGCCGTCGTGCCGCGGGTGACGGTAAGCTCGCCGGTGACCGCGAGCCGGTAGATCTGCTCGCGGCCGAAGTACGGATCGATCTTGATCTGCCCCGGCGGCAGTGAGAGTTGTCCGATCCGTGTGCCGGAGAGCGGCGCGACGTGAATGCGCGCTCGGTACAGGTAGTACCCCGGACGGATGGTCCACTCGAGACGGATGCGCTGCGTGCCGGGCACCGCTTTGAAATGAAATACCCGACTGGCCGGCGGGAACGTGTTGCCCACCGCTTGTGCCGCGTTGAGTGCCGCAAGGACTGTGGCGGAGGCCGGCGCGGGGGGGGGATTGCCTGCCCGTCCCATCGGGCAGGCCAGCAGAGCCGCCAGCGCGAGGGCCCAGCCCCCCCGCCGGCCGAGACGCGATTGGCGCCGGGGCGTCACGGGGCCGCCTCGGCGCTCAACCATGCCAGATAGGCCGGCGATCCGGCTGCCACGGGCAGCGCGATGATTTCCGGCACGTCATAGGGATGGAGCGACGCGAGGCGCTGCTCGAGCTGCGCGTAGCGGCTGGCCAGGGTTTTGATGATCAGCAGCACCTCGGGCTCATCGTTTATGCGGCCCTGCCAGGCGTAGCTCGAGCGCACCGGCTGGCGCGTCACGCACGCGGCCAGGCGGGATTGCACCAAGTCGCGCGCGATGTGGGCCGCCGTAGACTCGTCCGGGCAGGTTGTCAGAACCACGAAGAACTCGGTCACGGGCAGGGTCCCTGCGAAACTGGCGCATTCTAGAATGAAAAAGCCGGGTCGGCCGCGATGCTCGGCACAAAAAAAAAATTACTTCTTTGGGGTTGAAATTCGCGCGCTCCTGCCTATGATTAGCAGCCACACGGGGAGAGTGCTAATAGCTCCTCCGTGGCATTGTTTCTTAACCCATTGATTCGTAAGGAGCGTACACCATGAAGATTCGTCCTCTTCATGATCGCGTCATCGTCAAGCGCCTGGAGGAGGAGCGTACCTCCCCGGGTGGCATCGTCATTCCCGATACCGCGGCTGAGAAGCCTATTCAGGGAAAAGTCGTCGCGGTCGGTAACGGTAAGATTCTCGAAAATGGCCAAGTTCGCGCCCTCGATGTGAAGGTCGGCGATAAGGTGCTTTTCGGCAAGTACGGCGGAACGGAAGTGAAGGTCGAGGGAGAAGAGCTGCTCGTGATGCGGGAAGAAGACCTCATGGCCGTGATCGAGAGCAAGTAAGCGAGGAGCACTGATAATGGCAGCCAAAGAAGTCCGATTCAGCGATGATGCCCGCCAGCGCTTGGTGAAGGGCGTCAACGTTCTAGCCAACGCCGTCAAGGCGACTCTCGGCCCCAAGGGCCGCAACGCCGTGCTCGAGAAGAGCTTCGGCGCACCCACCATCACCAAGGACGGCGTGTCCGTCGCGAAGGAGATCGAGCTCAAGGACAAGTTCGAGAACATGGGCGCGCAGATGGTCAAGGAGGTCGCTTCCAACACCTCCGATGAGGCCGGCGATGGCACGACCACCGCGACCGTGCTGGCGCAGGCGATCATCCGCGAGGGCATGAAGGCCATTTCCGCGGGCCGTAACCCGATGGACGTCAAGCGCGGCATCGACAAAGGTGTTGCCGCGGCCGTCGAGGAGCTGAAGAAGCTCGCCAAGCCCTGCAAGGATTCCAAGGCCATCGCGCAGGTTGGCACCATTTCCGCCAACTCCGACGAGTCGATCGGCAAGACCATCGCGGACGCGATGGAGAAGGTCGGCAAGGAAGGGGTCATCACGGTCGAGGAAGGCTCGGGCCTGGAGAACGAGCTCGAGGTGGTCGAGGGCATGCAGTTCGACCGCGGCTATCTCTCGCCGTACTTCATCAACAACCAGCAGAACCAGACCTCGGAGCTGGAGAAGCCCTACATCCTGCTGGTCGACAAGAAGATCTCCAACATCCGCGAGCTGCTGCCGCTGCTCGAGGGCGTCGCCAAGGCCGGCCGGCCGTTGCTGGTGGTGGCCGAGGATGTCGAGGGCGAGGCGCTCGCCACCCTCGTGGTCAACAACATCCGCGGTATCCTGAAGGTGGGCGCGGTCAAGGCGCCGGGCTTCGGCGATCGCCGCAAGGCCATGCTGCAGGACATCGGCATCCTCACCGGCGGCACCGTGATCTCCGATGAGGTCGGTCTGTCGCTCGAGAAGGTGAGCCTGAACGATCTCGGCGAGGCCAAGAAGGTCCTCATCGAGAAGGAGAACACCACGATCATCGACGGCGCCGGCAAGCAGGCCGACATCAAGGCCCGCATCGAGTCGATCCGCCAGCAGATCGAGGAGGCCACTTCCGACTACGACAAGGAGAAGCTGCAGGAGCGTGTCGCCAAGCTCTCCGGCGGTGTCGCCCTGGTCAAGGTCGGCGCGGCCACCGAGGTGGAGATGAAGGAAAAGAAGGCTCGCGTCGAGGATGCGCTGCATGCGACCCGCGCGGCCGTGGAGGAAGGCGTGGTGCCGGGCGGCGGCGTGGCGCTGATCCGCGTGCAGAAGGCCATCGAGAAGGTCGAGACCCGCAACGAGGACCAGCAGGTCGGCGTGCGCATCCTGACCCGCGCGGTCGAGGAGCCGCTGCGTCAGATCGTCGACAACGCCGGCGAGGACGCGGCCGTCGTGTTGAATCGCGTGAAGGAAGGCAAGGGCGCGTTTGGTTATAACGCGGCCACCGACCAGTACGGCGACATGATCGAGCTCGGCATACTCGACCCGGCCAAGGTGACGCGCCTGGCGCTGCAGAACGCCGCTTCGGTGGCCGGGCTGCTGCTCACCACGGAGGTCATGGTGGCCGAGGCGCCGAAGGAAGAGGAACACAGCCATGGCATGCCGCCGGGTGGCGGCATGGGCGGAATGGATATGTAGTTCCCCCTCTAAAGAGGTATCGATTCCGCCGGACGGGATCGCTATCATGACAACATCGGTTAGGGATTGTGCCCGACCCCAAAGCGGGGACAGTCCTGAAAGACGCGGATCAAGACCCCCCTATTCCGCGCAATCCTCAAAGCCCCGCCTCGCGCGGGGCTTTTTTTCGCGCCCAGGCCACAATGTGCGGTGGCCGCCATTGCCTCTGCGACCGCGTGTTGTTGCCCATGTCCAACAAACCGGCGGGGCGCGTGCCTTGCTTTTGACCGGTGCTTCAGGCTGTATGGCCGCATGAGCCCTGCACTCGAGGCTTGCGTACAGCGGCACATCGAGGCTCTGAACGCAGCCGTGCCCGATCTTGGTGCCACGCTACCGCTACAGCTTGCCGAGAGCATGCCCCGGGTGTTCGCGGCCAGTGAGTTCCTCGCCGAGGCGTGCGCTCGGGATCCCGAGATACTCACCGATCCGCGCGAGCGCGCCGCGCTGCTGCGCCCGCTCGAGCCGGGCGAATGCGCGCGCCAGACCCCGCAGCTCCACGACAGCGAGGAGCAGATGCTTGCGGCCCTGCGCCGCTGGCGGCGCCGGGCACTGGTGCGCATCGCCTGGCGCGCGCTTGCCGGCTGGGCCGATCTCGAGCAGACCCTGGAGGAGTCCTCGCAGTTCGCCGATGCGGCCATCACGGTCGCTGTCGAGTACGCCCGGCGCGAGCTGACACGGCGCTTCGGCGCGCCGCGTGGACCGGACGGCAGCGTGCAGCCGCTGGTCGTTCTGGCGATGGGCAAGCTCGGTGGCCGGGAGCTGAACTTCTCCTCGGACGTCGATCTGGTCCTGCTTTTTCCCGAGCACGGCGAGACCGACGGCGCGCGCTCGATCAGCAACGAGGAATTCTTCACCCGACTCGGCCAGGGCCTGATCCGGCTGTTGGAAACGCCGACGTGCGACGGCATCGTCCTGCGGGTCGACACGCGGCTGCGCCCGTTCGGCGACAGCGGACCGCTGGTGGCGAGCTTTGCGTTTCTGGAGGATTACCTGCCGCTGCACGGGCGAGACTGGGAGCGCTACGCGTACGTCAAGGCGCGGCCGGTCGTCGGCGCGGAGCGCTTCGCCGAGCTCGAGGCCGCGACGCTGCGGCCGTTCGTCTACCGGCGCTACCTCGATTACGGGGTATTCGAGAGCCTGCGCGAGATGAAGGCGTTGATCGAGCGCGAAGTGGCGCGCCGGGAGCTCGCCGAGCACATCAAGCTCGGTCCGGGCGGCATCCGCGAGATCGAGTTCATCGTGCAGACGTTTCAGCTGATTCGCGGCGGGCGCGATCCGCGGTTGCGCGCTGCGGGGCTGCTTGCCGTGCTGGCGCTGCTCGGCGCCGAGGGGCTGCTCTCGCCGGCGCAGTGCGAGCAATTGCAGGCCGCCTACCGCTATCTGCGTCGTCTCGAGAATGCGCTGCAAATGCTCGCCGATCGCCAGGCGCATCAGCTGCCGGGCGATGCGCTCGAGCGCGAGCGCATCGCCCGGGCCGTCGGCGAGCCGGACTGGCGGACGCTGATGAGTACGCTCGATGCGCACCGGCGGCACGTCGCGAGTCACTTTCAACACCTGGTGTTCGGCGCCGTGCAGGCGCCGCGCGCGGGCGTGCCCATCGATCTCGGCCGGGTCTGGGAGGATCCGGGCGAAGCCGCCAGTCTCGCCGAATCGCTCGCCGAGAGCGGGTTCGGGCCGGCCGAGGCGGCGGCGCGGCAGATTCTCGAGCTGCGCGCCTGCGGGTTGGTGCGCAAGCTCGATGAGGCGGGCCGGCGGCGCCTTCAGAGGCTGTTGCCGCCGCTGTTGGGCGACATTGCCGCGGCGATCCCGGCCGGCGATGAGCAGCTGTCGGTGTTGCGCAGGATCCTGGCGATCCTCGAGGCCATGGGCAAGCGCTCGGCGTACTTCGCGCTGCTCGCCGAGAGTCCCGCGGTGCGCTTGCGTCTGGTCGAGATCTGCCGCCGGGGCGACTTTCTGGCGCGCCGGATCGCCGCCTATCCGCTGCTGCTGGATGAGCTCATCGATGCGCGCGCTTTCGAGGACTTGCCGCCGCGCGCGGCGCTCGAGCGCGAGCTCGATACCGGTCTCGCCCGAGCGCCCGAGGACGATCCGGAGCTGCAGGTGGAGGCGTTGTGCCACTTTCAGCGCGCCGCCGTGTTCCGAGTCGCCGTCGCGGACCTCTCGGGACGGCTGCCGGTGATGCGCGTCAGCGATCAACTGACCGAAATCGCCGAAATCATCCTGGATCGCGCCCTCGCGATCGGCTGGCGGCAGATCACGGCGCAATTCGGCAGCCCGTGCTGCGGCGCGCCGCGCCGTCCGGTGCAAGTCTGCATCGTCGGCTACGGCAAGCTCGGCGGTCTGGAGCTCGGCTACGGCTCGGATCTCGACCTGGTGTTTCTGCACGACTCGCGCGGGGAGCGCCAGGAGACCGAGGGCGCCCGCACGATCGACAATCAGCTGTTCTTCGTGCGCCTGGTGCAGCGGGTCGTGCACCTGCTGACGGTGCTCTCGGGCGCCGGGCGGCTCTACGAGGTCGACGTGCGGCTGCGGCCGAGCGGCAAGGGCGGCTTGCTGGTGACGCAAATCGACGCGTTCGCCGATTACCAGCGCACGGAGGCGTGGACCTGGGAGCACCAGGCGCTGCTGCATGCGCGCGCGGTGGCCGGCTCGCGCGCGCTGTGCGCGGAATTCGAGCGCATCCGTCTGGAGGTGTTACGCTGGCACGTGCACAGCGACGAGCTGCGCGCGAGCGTGCGCTCGATGCGCGCGCGGATGCGCCGCGAGCACGCCAAGGGCGCGGCCGGCTCGATGGACCTGAAGCAGGATCCCGGTGGGATCGCGGACATCGAGTTTCTCGCGCAATACTGGGCGCTCAACTGGGCGCGCCAGTACGCGCCGGTGGCGATGTTCTCCGACACTATTCGCCAGCTCGAATCGGTGGCTTCCGCGAACTTGGTGCCGCAGTCCACGGTCGATACGCTGACCGGCGCCTATCGGGCCTACCGGGCCTACCGGCACCATCTGGCGCTCGAGGGCGGGCCGCAGCGCGTTGCGGCGGACCTGTTCAGCGCCGAACGGGCGGCGGTGAGCGCCATCTGGCGCGAGACGTTCGAGGCGGGCTAGGCGCCTGCCGCGCGCACCGAGCGGTATAATGCAAGACCGTGCGATTTCGTTGAAGGATAATGAGATGGCCGCAGCAGTGCAGCCCCTGATTCAGCCCAATGCTCAGCAGCATTACGAGGTGGGCCTCGGCGACCTGCCGCTCGCTTGCCCCATGCCGCAGATGAAGCTGTGGAATTCCCACCCCCGGGTGTATCTGCCCATCGAGTCGAGCGGCTGGGCCAAATGTCCCTACTGCGGCGCGGAGTACACGCTGCGCCGCTGATGGGCGCTAGGGCGCCGCACCCGCAAGCAGCGGCTCGATCAGCGCCATGAGCCGCTCGAGCGCGCCGCGGTTGGCCTCGACCGCCGCGCGCCCCAGGCCCGCGACGCGCGCCCGCTCGGGCGCATCCTGCAGCCACGCACCGATGCAGGCGGCCAGCGATTCGGCGTCGCGCACCACGCGCGCGCCCCCGCATTCGATCAGGACATCGGCCGTTTGCGCCGCGTTGAATACATGCGGACCGGTGGCCACCGCGCGGCCGAGCGCGGCCGGCTCGAGCAGATTGTGTCCGCCAATGGGCACCAGGCTCCCGCCCACGAACGCCGCGTCGGCCGCCGCGTAGAAGTCCAGCAGCTCGCCCAACGTATCGAGCAGCACGACCGCGGCGTCGCCGGTGTGCTGGTGAGCCACGATGCGCGAATGGCGCACATACGGGATATTCCGCGCGGCGAGCCGGGCGGCGAGCGCATCGCAGCGCTGCGGGTGACGCGGGGCCAGTACCAGCAGTGCAGCCGGCAGCCGCTCGCGTATCCGGCTGTGAGCCGCGATGACCTGCTCGTCCTCGCCCTCGTGCGTGCTGCCCGCCACCCACATCGGGCGGGCCGGCGCATAACGCGCGCGCAGACGCTGGCCGCGCACGGCGATGTCCGGCGGCAGCGTGACATCGAATTTCAGATTGCCGATGACGTGAATCTGCCCGGCCTGCGCGCCTATGGCGTGGAAGCGCGCGGCGTCCTCGGCGCTCTGCGCCGCCACTTGCACTGGGCGCAGCGCCGCGCGGAACAGCGCTGCGAAGCGCCGATAGCGGCGCGCCGATCGGCGCGAGAGGCGCGCGTTGGCGATCACGAGCCCGATGTCCCGCCGGTGGCAGGCGCGGTAGAGCGTCGGCCACAGTTCGGTCTCGAGAATGATCGCCAGCCGGGGCCGCGTGCGATCGAGAAAGCGGCGCACGGCGCCGGGCAGGTCGTAGGGCAGGTAGCGTACCGACAGATCGGCGCCGAGGGCGTTGGCGCGCGCCGCCCCCGTTGGCGTGAACGCGGTGATCAGAATCGGCAGCGACGGGAAACGCTCACGCACGGTTCGTACCAGCGCGGCGGCCAGCTGTACTTCGCCCACCGATGCGGCATGAATCCACAGTGGCGCGCCCGCGATGCGGGCGCCGAACCCGAATCGCTCCGCGACTCGCCGGCCCGGTGCCGCGCGTCCCCGCAGTGCCAGGATCGCCGCGTGGAAGGGCGCGGCGAGGCAGATCGCCAACAGGTAGAGCGATCGCACTACGCCGACCGCGCCGGCTCGGCGGCGGGGGAGGAACGGTAGCCGTCGAGCAGCGCGTGCCAGTCCGCCTCGGTGAAGCGGTCCGGGGGTAGCCCATAGGTCACTTTTTCCAGCGAGCGGCGCAGGCGCACCAGGTTTCCGTCCCGCCACAGCCCGTCGGGACGCAGCCGGCAGCGGTCGAAGTCCACCAGATACACCTCCTCGCCGAGCAGCACGTTGCGCGCGTTGAGGTCGGCGTGGCATACGCCGAGATCGTGGAAACGCCGGATGCAGCGGCCGATCGCGATCCACGTGAGCAACGGCAAGGGCGCGAGGCTCAGGGCATAACTCAGCGCGGCGGCTCCGGCCAGACGCTCGGTGATGATGTCGCCGCGGTAGACATGGCCGTCACGCAGATAACGGGCGGCGATCGGTGCCGGCACCGGCAGGCCCGCGCGGTGCAACCGGTGCATCAGCAGCCATTCGGCGAATGGCCGCGTGCGCCACTCGCCGCGCCAGATGTAGCCATCGGCCCACACCCGGGCGACGGCGCCGCCGCGCCGGTAGTGGCGCAATACCAGCTCGCGCTGCGCGGTGCGGATGAAGTGCGCCGCGCCGCGGCCGCGCGCCGCGCCCTGGAGGCAACCCCGCTCGGCCCAGAACTGCGGCTCGAACCAACCGGGCTGACAATTGCGCTCCAGCGCCGCGTTGTATAGCATGGCTCCGCCGGGCAGCGTCAACTGCTTGACCGACGGCCCCAGCGGTCCGTTCGCACTCACTCGTTCGTACTCCTCAACCTGACTGCCGCGATGTTGCTCGCAGATCGACCTCCGCGCTCAGTGTGCATCCTGCGGCTCTCATCGCTCGGCGACACGTGCCACGCGGTGCCGATCGTGCGCACGCTGCAGACGGCGTGGCCCGAGACCCGCTTGACCTGGGTCATCGGCAAGTCGGAGGCGCGGTTGATCGGGCTCATGGACGGCGTGGAGTTTATCACCGTCGAGAAGCGCGCCGGACTGTCCGCGCTGCGTGCGCTGCGCGCGCGGCTCGCCGGCCGGCGCTTCGACGTGCTGCTGCACATGCAGCTGTCGTTTCGCGCCAGCGTGGTCTCGAGTGTCGTTCCGGCGCGCGTGCGCCTGGGGTTCGACCGGGCCCGGGCCCGGGAGCTGCAGTGGCTGTTCACCAACGCCCAGATCGCCGCGCGGACCCGCGAGCACGTCCTCGACAGCTTCTTCGGATTCATCGCGGCGCTCGGCATCGAGGCGCGGGTCCTGCGCTGGGACCTGCCCCTGCCCGAGGATGCGCGCGCGTACGCCGAGCGCCTCATCCCCGATCGGCGCCCGACGCTGGTGATCAGCCCATGCTCGAGCCACGCGCGACGCAACTGGCGCCCCGAGCGCTATGCGGCCGTAGCCGATCATGCCGCGCGCCGCCACGGCATGCGGGTCATCCTCGCCGGCGGGCCCACGCCGATCGAGACCGCGATGGGCGCGGCGATCGAGCGCGCCGCGCGAGCGCCGCTGGTCAATCAGATCGGTCGCGATACGCTGCCGCAGATGCTGGCGCTGCTGGCGCGCGCCACCGCCCTGGTCAGCCCGGATTCCGGCCCGGCGCACATGGCCACCATGGTCGCGACGCCGGTGATCGGCCTGTATGCGGCCACCAATCCGGCGCGCAGCGGACCGTATCGGTCGCGCGCCTGGTGTGTCGATGTCTACGCGCAGGCGGCGCGCCGTTTCCGCGGCTGCGCGCCCGAGCAACTGCCCTGGACGACCAAGATCGAGGCGCCGGGTGTGATGGATCTGATCGTGCCGGAACAAGTGACCGCCAAGCTCGACGAGCTGTTAGCATCCCGGGCATGAAAGACATTCTGGTGCCGGTGTCCCCCGGCGAGCTGCTCGACAAGATCACCATTCTCAGGATCAAGGCGGCGCGCATCGCCGATGACGCCAAGCTCGCCAACGTGCGCCTGGAGCTCGAGCTGCTCGAGCGCACCTGGCTCGAGGCGTGCGCCGGGGTGGAGTTCGGCGACGAGGAGCGCGCGTTGCGCGCGGTCAACGAGCGTCTGTGGGACATCGAGGACCGGATCCGCGACAAGGAGGCCGGCGGGTCCTTCGATCAGGAATTCATCGAACTCGCCCGCTCGGTCTACCTCGCCAACGACGAGCGCGCGGCGGTGAAGCGGCGCGTCAACCTCGCGCTCGGCTCGCGCCTGGTCGAGGAGAAGTCCTACCGGCCGTACCGCCGGTAGGCTGCGCGTCATTTCGGCGGCATGGGCGGATTGCGCGGCGTCGGCGGCGGCGTCATTCCCGATGGCGTGATCCGCCCCGGGGCGACCCGCACCGCCTTGGTCAGCCAGGAGTTGATGGTGGCCACCTCGGGGGGACGGAGCGTGCCGGCGGCATACTGCAGCGCCACGATGCTGTCGATGTAGTTGTAGCGGCTGGCGGCGTAATTGGTTTGGGCCGCGACCAGCGTGCTCAACGCATTGAGCACGTCGACTTCCGTCTGGGTGCCCACCTTGTAGCCGGCCATCGTCGCCACGTAGGAGATCCGGCTCGAGGCGAGCGCCTGGCGCAGCGCGCGCACGTTGGCGATTCCCGAGATTACCCCGAGATAGGCGTCGCGCGCCTGCTGCACGGTGGAGCGGGAGGCCTGCTCCACCGCGTCCTCGGCCGCGATCGACTGGTACTCGGCCTGATGGATGCGCGCCTCGTCGCCGCCGCCGCTGAACAGCGGCAAGGAGAACTCGATGCCGATCTGCCGGTTGGCGCTGTCGTTGGGCAGACCGCGGAACACCTGACCGAACACCGTCTGATTGACGTCGTTGCCGTTGTAGGTTCGGCTCGCCACCAGGCTGATCGAGGGCAAATCGCTGCCGTAGGCGGCGCGCACGTTGTAATCGGCGGCGTCGGCCGCGAAGCGGGTCGCGATCAGAGTCAGGTTCTGCCGCAGCGAGGTCTGCACCCACGCGTGCTGGTTGGCCGGATGGGGTGTGGCGAGCGGCAGGTTTTTGCCGGGCTCCGCGAGCGTGGTGTACAGCCGGCCGGTGATCACCTGCAGCTGATCCTCCGCGGCCGCGAGCGCCTGCTCGTCGGTGATCACCTGCGCGGCGGAGGCGTCGCGCGCGGCGCGCGCCTGCTCGACGTCGGTGATCGGGATCAGGCCGACCTTGAATTCCTCCCGGGCCTGCTCGAGCGCCAGCGTCAGGGCCTTCAGCGAGGATTGCTGCGCATGCAGGGTGTCGACCGCCGCGAGGACACCGAAGTAAGCCTGCGCCGTGGTCAGAATCAGTCCCTGCTGCGCGGCCTCGTAGTTGGCCTGCGCTTCGGCCACCTGGCGGTCGGCGGCCTTGAAGTTCATCCAGTCCGCCCAGGAGAACAGATTCTCGCTGAGGTTCAGGCTCCAACTCTGGCCGGTGGTGTTCGAGGTGGAAGGCTCGTGCAGCGAGTACAGAGCGCCGCTCGAGCGGCTGCCGAGGCTGTAGGACACCCCGCTGGTGTGATCCCAGGTCTCGCCCGCGGAGGCGTTGATCTGCGGCAGCAGGACCGCGAAGGCCTCGGGGCGCGCCTCGCGGGCAGCCATGTAGGTGGCGTGCGCCTGCAGATAGGCCGGGTCGTTCAGCAGTGCCTGCTGGTAGACCTCGAGGAAGTTCGTGGCCGAGGCGGCGGCCGGGAGGCCGAGCGCGAGCGCGGTAACGCACAGCGCCAGGATGCGATGACGTTTAGTGGTATGCATGTGCGTCCCTAAGAACACAGCGGGCTTCGCAAGGTTGCACGCCTGGGGGGGTGAATTGTGTGCTCCGACCCAAGTCCACCGCGCCCGGCCGCAGACCCGGGCCTGATCAGAAGACGAACTCCTCCGTAGGCGCCAAGCGCGCCAGCGGATCGATGACGGTCTCGAACAGGCTCTCCGTGGTCCAGGCGTCGTTCGCGACGCGGCGCACCAGACGCGCGTCCATCACCGGGGGCTCTCCAACCACGACGAAGAGCCGTCCGCCCACGGCAAGGTGTTCCTGGAAGCGGGCGTCGTAGCGCGGCATCGATGCGGTCAGGGCAATGGCGTCGAACCGGTCCCTCGGCTCATGGCGCAGCGCGTCGGCGTTGATGACCTCGATGTCGCGCACGCGCTGCATGCCGAGGTTCTCGCGCGCCATGTCGGCGAGTTCCGGCACGATCTCCAGCGAGAGCACCGGGCCGCCGGCGGCCCGCAGGCACGCGGTGAGGAATCCCGAGCCGGTGCCGACCTCGAGGATGCGCTCGCCGCCGGCCAAGCGCAGCGCCGCCAGCAATCTGCCGACGACGCTCGGTCGGAGCATGTGCTGGCCCGCGGGCAGAGGCACCTCCATGTCGGCGTACGCAAGCGAGCGGTACCGCGCCGGCACGTACGCCTCGCGAGGCACCTTGCGCAAGGTCTCGAGGACGCGCGAATCGAGAACGTCCCAGGCGCGTACTTGTTGCTCGATCATCTGCTCGCGGGCGTTGGCGGCCGGCATGGTCGTGAGGGCTCCGGTTGAATCAATGGGTTGCCCGGGGGGTTCCCGAGGGTGGGGGAAAATTACGGGTTTTCGGCCCGCGTGCCAAGCGAATTTGCGACGAGATATGGTGAAATAGGGCTGGAACGTCCGGGGTGGTGCGCTATGCTGCCCGGCAGTGCCCGGTATGGAAATAATCAATAAGTTGCGCAGCCGCCTGGACGCAGCCGCCCGAGGGAAGCTGAGCTGAATGTCGATCGTATGGGCCCTCTGCCTGTTCCTGGCGCTTCTTGCCGTCGCGTTGCTCCTGTTGCGTGCGGAACGGTCGCGGCGCCTCGAGCGGCGTACCCTCGGACAGCTGGCGCACCGGCTCGAGCAGTTGCCGCCGGGGCATCCCGCCGAGCGCATCGACGCCGCTCGTCACGGCGGCCCGGAGCTCGGTGAGCTGATCGACGCGGTCAATCGGTTGATGAGCGCCCCGCCATCCTCGCCCGAGACGCGGGCGGCCTCGGCCGAAGACGGTCGCTTCGCGGCGCTCGCCGAGCGCGTGGAACAGCCGGTGCTGGTGCATCGGGACGTCATCGTATACGCCAATCATCGGTTCGCCCGGCTGCTCGGGGCTGATCCCGGGCAGATCACGGGCCGGTCGCTCGCCGCGTGGGTGGCCCCGGAGTACGCGGAGCTCGTGGCCGACAACATCCGCCGCCACCTCGCCGGTGAGGCGGTGGCCGATCGCTATGAAGTGGACCTGCCGCTTCCCGGCGGCATGGCCCGGCTGGAACTGCTCATCTCCCCCTTCGAGTACGACGGTCCGGCGCTGCTGGTGACCGGCACGGAGGTGCTGCCGGAGGGGCTCGGCGCGCAGCCCGGGGCTGGCGCGCGCGGGGAAGGCGCGGTCGGGCATCTGACCGCGCTCGACCTGCTTTCCGAGGCGGTCGTCGCCACGGACCGCGACGGTCGGGTCACCTATCTGAACGCCGCGGCCGCCCGTCTGGCCCCGATGCCCCCCGGGCAGGCCGTCGGCAGGGCCTTCGAGGATGTGGTGAGCCTGGTGGAGGAGGGCGACCGCCGGCTGCTGGCCGAGCCGCTGCGCCAGACCCTCGCCAGCGGTACCGCGGTCAATCTCGGCCGGCGCGCGCTGCTGGCCGCCCGCAACGACGGCAGCGAGCGCTCGATCGAGCTGTCCGCCTCCCCGATCCGCACCGCCGACGGGCCGCTCACCGGCGCGCTCGTGCTGCTGCACGACGTGTCGGAGCTACGCGGGATCGCGCGCCAGATGTCCTATCAGGCCACGCACGATGCCCTCACGGGCCTGGTCAACCGGCACGAGTTCGAGCGGCGGCTGCAGGAGGCGGTCGAGAGCGGCCAGCGCGGCGACGGGCAGCACGTGCTGTGCTGTCTGGATCTGGATCGCTTCAAGGTCGTCAACGACACCAGCGGCCACGTTGCCGGCGACAGCGTGTTGCGCGAGGTGGCCAAGGTGTTGCGCGATGCGGTGCGCGACAGCGACACGGTGGCGCGGATCGGGGGCGACGAGTTCGGCATGCTGCTGATCGGCTGTCCTTTGGAGAAGGCGCGCCAGATCGCCGACGATGTATGCAGCGCGATCGCGGATCACCGCTTCGTCTGGCGCGAGAAGATCTTCAGCCTGGGCGTGTCCGTGGGTCTGGTGGAGATTTCGCGCGGCAGCGGCCTGTCCGAGGAGCTGCTCGCGGCGGCCGACTCGGCCTGTTACGTCGCCAAAAAGCGCGGCTCGGGCCGGGTGGCGATCTATTCGGCGCGCGACGAGGCGTTCGCGCGCCACAGCGGTGAGATTCAGTGGCTGCAGATGCTGCAGACCTCCTTGAAAGAGAATCGCTTCCAGTTGTATCAGCAGCCGATCGTGCCGGCCTACGACAACGATACGGGCGGCCCGGCGATGGAGGTGTTCGTGCGCCTGCGCGACGAGGAGGGCCACGGCATCGCGCCCGGGGAATTCGTGCGCGCGGCGGAGCGCTATCGGCTGATGGGACTCGTCGACCGCTGGGTGGTGCAGACGACGCTGACGGCTCTCGGGCGCGGAGCTTTGCCGGTGCCGTCGAACCGCTGCGTGGCGATCAACGTCTCCAGCCAGACGCTCGCCGATCCGGATTTCCTCGAGTTCGTGGTCGAATGCCTCGACAGCACCGGCGTGGCGCCCGGGCAGGTGTGCTTCGAGCTCAGTGAGACGGCGGTGGTGGCCAACATCGAGCACGCGCGGCGGTTCGTCGGCGTGCTGCACGGCATGGGTTGCCGGTTCGCACTCGACGATTTCGGCTCCGGCGTCGGCTCGTTCTCCAATCTGCGGAGCCTGCCGATGGATTATCTGAAGATCGACGGCTCGTTCATCCGCAACCTGGCGGTCGACACCGTAAATCAGGCGATGGTCACGGCGATGATCGAGCTGGCGCGCAAGCTGAACTTCAAGGTGATCGCCGAGCAGGTCGAGGACAGCGCCGCCCTGGAGGTCGCGCGGCGCATGGGAATCGACTACATGCAGGGCTACGCCATCGCCCGCCCGACGCCCTTGCCGCTGGCGGCCTGAGCCGTGGGCCGCTAACGCGGCTCGAAGCGCAGCGCCACGCCGTTGATGCAGTAACGTTGACCGGTCGGCGGCGGACCGTCGGGAAACACGTGGCCGAGATGGCCGCCGCAGCGGGCACAATGCACTTCGGTACGCCGCATCAACAGGCTGCGGTCCTGTCGTGTTGCGAGCGCACCGGGCAGCGGCGCGAAGAAGCTGGGCCAACCGGTGCCGCTGTCGAACTTGCCGGCCGAGGAGAACAACTCCTGACCGCAGCCGGCGCAGCGGAACACGCCCGCACGGTCTTCGGTGTTGAGTTCGCTGGTGCCGGCGCGCTCGGTGCCATGGCGGCGCAGCACGCGGTACTGCTCGCCGGTGAGCTCACGCCGCCACTCGTCGTCGCTCTTGACGATGGAAAACTGCTCGGCCGATTGCACGAATCTCGCCTCCGGGGCGGCCGCAGCCGCACCGCCGAACAGTAACAGTCTGTTACTGTTTCGTCGAGTCCCGGCAGTTGGCATGCCGGCCCGGATTGACCGGAATACAACGATCCGGTCCTGAAAAATGCGGCTTGCGTATCAATCGGTTACCACGCCGAAGGTCGTTCCAATGGGCATTCTGTTGGTGAGAGCCAACGTATCGCGGTCAAAATGCCCGGTGCATCTTGGTTTTGGGCGTGGTATGAAGAGTGCCGAGTCCATTACATTATGAGAACGAGCGGCAGGGATGCCACGAGCCCATGCAGCTTGCCCGTCTTTGGTGCGAACATCTGGCCGCCGGCTGTCCCCGCGAGCTCACCGGAGTCGAGATCGCGGGCAGCGATGCGCGCGCGCTGGATGCGGAGATCACCGCCTGCGTCAGCGCGCTCATCGGCTGTTCGATGACGGTCGATGAGCGCATCGAGCGGCGCCTGTGCGAGATCCACCAGGCGCTGATCGGAAAACAGGCCGAGGCCGACGCGCCGGTCGCCGCTTATTGCGAGCGCCTCAACCGCCTGGTCAGCGCGGTGTTGATTCGGACCCGCGCCGGCCGTGCCTGAGCCGCGGTCGCCGATCCTTACAACAGCGGGACCATCAGCAGGGCGACGATGTTGATGATCTTGATCAGCGGGTTGATCGCCGGTCCCGCGGTGTCCTTGTAGGGGTCGCCGACCGTATCGCCGGTGACCGCCGCCTTGTGGGCATCCGAGCCTTTGCCGCCGAAGTTGCCTTCCTCGATGTATTTCTTGGCGTTGTCCCAGGCGCCGCCGCCGGTGGTCATGGACACCGCCACGAACAGACCCGTCACGATGGTGCCGATCAGCAGCCCGCCGAGCGCCCGGATTCCGGCGCCGGGCCCCATCAGGTGGTTCATGATCACTACCAGGACGATGGGCATCAGGATCGGCAGCAGCGAGGGAATGATCATCTCGCGGATCGCGGCCCGCGTGAGCAGGTCGACCGCGCGCGAGTAGTCCGGCTTCGCGGTTCCCTCCATGATCCCCTTGATCTCGCGGAACTGCCGGCGCACTTCGTTGACCACCGCGCCGGCGGCCCGGCCCACCGCCTCCAGGGCGAGCGCGCCGAACAGATACGGCACCAGTCCGCCGATGAACAGGCCGATGATCACCGCGGGATCCGACAGCGAGAAGGCGACGAGCTTGCCGGCGGCCTTCAGATAGTGGGTGTAGTCGGCGAACAGCACCAGCGCGGCGAGCGCCGCCGAGCCGATGGCATAACCCTTGGTCACCGCCTTGGTGGTGTTGCCGACCGCATCGAGCGGGTCGGTGATGTCGCGCACTTCCTTCGGCAGCCCGGCCATCTCGGCGATGCCGCCAGCGTTGTCGGTGATCGGTCCATAGGCATCGAGCGCCACGATCATTCCGGTCATCGACAGCATGGCGGTGGCGGCCACGGCAATGCCGTACAGGCCCACGCCGTGCGCCGCTCCGAGCTGGTAGGAGCCCCAGATGGCCAGGCAGATCGCCACCACCGGCGCGGCCGTCGCCTTCATCGAGACTCCGAGGCCGGCGATGATGTTGGTCGCATGGCCGGTCTGGGACGCCGCAGCGACCTTGCGCACCGGGCTGAATTCCGTGGACGTGTAGTACTCGGTGATCACGATCAAGGCGCCGGTCAGGGCGAGGCCGATGAGCGAGCAGCCGTAGAGCGCCAGGCCGGGCATCAGGGCGCGGGTGATGAAGTAGAAGCCGACCGCTGAGACCAAGCCGGCCACGACGACACCCTTGTACAGGGCCGTCATGATCTTACCGCCCTCGCCGGTCGAGACGAAGAAGGTGCCGAGGATGGACGAGACGATCGACATCGCGCCGAGGGCGAGCGGATACACCACGGCGTTGATGCCGCCGGCCCCCTTGCCGCCGAACAGCAGGCCGCCGAGCACCATCGTGGCCACCACGATCACCGCATAGGTCTCGAACAGGTCGGCGGCCATGCCGGCACAGTCACCGACATTGTCGCCCACGTTGTCGGCGATGACGGCGGGATTGCGCGGGTCGTCCTCGGGAATGCCGGCCTCCACTTTGCCCACCAGGTCGGCGCCGACGTCGGCCCCCTTGGTGAAGATGCCGCCGCCCAGGCGCGCGAAGATCGAGATCAGCGAGCCGCCGAATGCCACCCCGACGATGGCGTGCAGCGCGAGCTGCTCGCCGATGAGGTGGCGCAGCACCATGAAGTAGCCCGAGACCCCGAGCAGCCCCAGGCCGGCGACCAGCATGCCGGTGACGGCGCCGCCGCGGAAGGCAACCGCCAGAGCGGCGTTGAGGCCCTGTGTGGCGGCCTGCGCCGTGCGCACGTTCGCCCGTACCGAGATGTTCATGCCGATGTAGCCGGCCGCGCCGGACAGCAGTGCGCCCACGGCGAATCCACCGGCGGTGGGCCAGCCGAGGAAGACCCCGAGGATCACGAACACCACGATGCCCACGAGCAGGATGGTGGTGTACTGACGATTCAGATAGGCCTTGGCCCCGGTGTGAACGGCGGCCGCGATCTCCTGCATGCGCGCATTGCCCGCCGGCAGGCGAATGATGGCCGCGGTCGAGATCACGCCGTACACCACGGCAAGCACTCCGGCCGCGATCGCGGTCCAGAGCCACAGGTTGACACTCATCAGCTCGTCTCCCCCAAAAAAAGCGTGCAAAGACCCGAAACTATAGCAAATCACGCGGGCGCGGCGGCCGCTCGAGTGCCGCCCGCCGCACCCTCAGACCTGGTAGGTCGTCTTCAGCTTGCGGCGCACCGGCGCGCCCTTGATGTGGACATAATCGGGAAGCCCTTCCCGGTAGGGCGGATAAGCCTCTCCGGCGATCAACGGCTCCAGGTAGCGCCGGCACGCGGCGGTGATGCCGAATCCGTCCGCCGTGATGTATTCGCGCGGAACCTTTTTCTCGCGGTTCGCCACCTCGGCGAGCGGCACCTGGCCGACGGTCCACTGGTAGGGCTTGGAGCGCTTGCGCACGATGGTGGGCATTACCGCGTTGTGACCCTGGAGGGCGAGCTCCACGGCCGCCTTGCCGACCGCGTACGCCTGCTCGACGTCGACTTTGGATGCCACGTGACGTGCCGCGCGCTGCAGGTAGTCCGCCACCGCCCAGTGATGCTTGTAGCCGTGCCGCTGGCGGATCATGTCCGCGACGACTGGAGCGGCGCCGCCGAGCTGCGCATGGCCGAACGCATCACGCGTGCCGGCTTGCGCCAGAAATCGCCCGTCGGGGTATGCGGCACCCTCGGACACCGCTATGACGCAGTAGCCGTAGTCCGTGACGCACTGTTTGACCCGCTCGAGGAAGCGCTCCGGCTCGAAGGGGATCTCGGGGAACAGGATGATGTGCGGCGGCTCGCCCGGTTTGCGGCCGGCGAGGCCGGTGGCCGCGGCGATCCAGCCGGCGTGCCGGCCCATCACCTCGAGCACGAACACGCGGGTCGAGGTGCGCGCCATGGAGGCCACGTCGAGGCCCGCCTCGCGGGTCGAGACGGCCACGTACTTCGCCACCGAGCCGAAGCCGGGACAGCAGTCGGTGTGCGGCAGATCGTTGTCGACGGTCTTGGGTACCCCGACGCAGATCACCGGATACCCGAGCGATTGGCCGATCTGCGAGACCTTCAGGGCGGTGTCCATCGAATCATTGCCGCCGTTGTAGAAGAAGTAGCCGATGTCGTGGGCGCGGAACACCTCGATCAGCCGCTCGTACTCGGCGCGATTCTGCTCGATGCTTTTCAATTTGAAGCGCGCCGAGCCGAACGCTCCGCCGGGTGTGTGCCGCAGGCCGCGGATCGCGGCGGCGCTCTCGCGCCCGAGGTCGATCAGATCCTCGGTGAGCGCGCCGATGATGCCGTCGCGCCCGGCGTACACTTTGCCGATCTGCCGGGTTCGGCGCAGCGCGGTCTCGATGACCCCGCATGCCGAGGCATTGATCACGGCCGAGACGCCGCCCGACTGGGCGTAGAAGGCAGTTCTCTTTCCGGAATCGTTCATGACGGGGCCCCGCACTCGTCAAAGGCTGAGTCGGCGCCAAGGATAGCGCAGCGCCAGGCCGCGTGCGCTCCGTTTGACCGGTCCGTAACGCCCCGGTATGGTGCAAAACCTTTCACACTGAAAACTGTCCTGCTCATGCGCATCGTCCTGTTGGGGGCCCCAGGGTCGGGCAAGGGTACACAATCGCAGCGGCTGGTCGAGCAACAGCGTATGCCGCAGATATCCACCGGCGATCTGCTGCGCGCCGCCGTGGCTCAGGGCACGCCGCTCGGTGTTCGGGCCAAGGAAGCCATGACCGCGGGCCGGCTGGTCGAGGACTCGATCGTGCTGGAGATGATCCGCGAGCGCCTGGGCGAGCCTGACACGGGGCGTGGATTCATTCTCGATGGATTTCCGCGCAACATCGCCCAGGCCCGCGCGCTCGATGCGCTGCTCGAGCGGATCGGCCAGCCGCTCGATGTGGTCGTGCAACTGAAAGTGGACTACGCGGAGCTTTCCCGGCGCATCGCCGGTCGGCGCACATGCAGCGATTGTGACCGGGTGGTCAATCTGCTGACGACGCCGCGCGAGTCGCTCGAGCAGGAGCGCTGTCCGATGACCGGCAAGCCGCATCGGCTGTTCCAACGGCCGGATGACAACGAAGCGACCGTGGCGCAGCGCCTGCGGGTCTACGAGCAGCAGACCTCGCCGCTGATCGAGTACTACGCGGGGCAGGGCTTGCTGCGCAGCATCGACGCCCAGGGGGACGTGGGGGAGGTGTCTCGCCGGCTGACGGCCGTGCTGCCCCGGTAGGGGCGGCCTCAGCGCGCCGCGAGCAGCCGCTCCCCGAGCACCTCGCGCCGCCAGCCGCGCAGCACCGCGGTGTCCTCCCGGCCTTCGGCCAGCTGCTCGAGGTCGTGACGGGTCGCCAGCACTTCCGGCCTCAGGCCGAGCTCGCTCGCCGCCGCGCGCAGCACCGCCGCGAGCTGCTTCAACCGGGCGTTTCGCACCGGGTCGGGCCTCGGGCGGCTCACCGGTGGGGGCGGATCGGGAATCTCCGCCGCCTGCACGCGCGCGAGTATCTGCGGGCCGCACCGCTCGATCAGGCCGGCCGGCATCCCGGGCAGGGCGCCGAGCGCCGTCGGCGTGCGCGGTACGCGCAGCACGATCTCCCGCACCAGCCCATCCTCGAGAATCCAGCCCCGGGGCCGATTGCGCTCGAGCGCCCGCCGCTCGCGCCAGGCGGCGAGCGAGTGCAGCAGGCGCTGCCGTCCCGGATCGAGTCCGCTCAGGCCCTTCAATCGCCGCCACGCCTGATCGGGATCGACCGTGAGGCTGGCGGGGTCCTCGAGCGCGGCGAGCTCCTCTGCGAGCCAGGCGAGGCGGCCCAGACGGTCGAGCCGCTCCTGCAGCACCTCTTTGAGCGCCAACAGATGTCGCACGTCATCCAGCGCGTACTCGATCTGCTCGGCCGACAGCGGCCGGCGCGACCAGTCCGTGCGTGTGTGCGCCTTGGCGAGCTCGACGCCGAGCAGGCGCCGGACCAGCTCGGCATAGCCGATCTGGGCGCTCTCCCCGGCCAGCGCGGCGGCGATCTGCGTGTCGAACAACGGCCGTATCGGCCCCACGGCCGGCAGCAGCACCTCGAGATCCTGGCGCGAGGCATGCAGAACCTTCACGGCCGGTGGCGCGCTCAGCGTGCCGCGCAGCGCCCCGAGGTCCGTCAGCGCCAGCGGATCGATGCACGCGGCGCCGTCGCTCCACGCGAGCTGCAGCAGGCACAGCTGCGCGTGGTAGGTGCGCTCGCGCAGGAATTCGGTATCGAGTCCGATGAGCGCTTGTGGTGCGAGCCGGCCGGCGATCTCGGCGAGCTGTTCGGGTGTGGTGACTGGGTGCACGGTACGACGATCGGTACAATGGATCTTAATTATGCACGTTCACGTTCTCGGTGCCTGCGGTACGTTCATGGGCGGTGTGGCGGCGCTGGCGTGCTCGGCCGGCCATCGCGTGACCGGCTCGGACCGCAACGTCTATCCGCCGATGAGCACGCAGCTCGCGGCGCTCGGCATCGAGCTCATCGAAGGCTACGCGGCCGATCAGCTCGAGCCGCGGCCGGACGTGGTGGTGGTCGGCAACGTGATGCGCCGCGGCATGCCGGTGGTCGAGGCGCTGCTCGATGCAGGCATCCCCTATGTGTCGGGTCCGGAATGGCTCGCGCACGAGTTGCTGCGCGCGCGCTGGGTGCTGGCCGTGGCCGGCACGCACGGCAAGACCTCCACCACCGCCATGCTCGCGTGGATCCTCGAGCATGCCGGGCTCGCGCCGGGCTTTCTCATCGGCGGCGTGCCGGCGGATTTCGGGACGAGCGCGCGGCTCGGCACGGGCGCGTTCTTCGTGATCGAGGCCGACGAATATGACACCGCGTTTTTCGACAAGCGCGCCAAGTTCGTCCATTACCGGCCGCGCACGGCGATCCTCAACAACCTCGAGTACGACCACGCGGACATCTATCCGGACGTGGCCGCAATCCAACGCCAGTTTCACCACCTCGTCCGTACCGTGCCCGGCACCGGGCGCATCGTGTGGAACGCCGGTGATGTGAATCTGCGCGCGGCACTGCAGATGGGGTGCTGGACGCCGACCGAGGGCTTCGCGCGCGACGCTGGACCCGACGTTTGCTGGCGCGCACGCCCGACTAGTTCGGCGGCCGACGACTCGGCCTTCGAGGTTCTCGAGCAGGGCGAGCCCCGCGGCACCGTGCATTGGGACCTGTTCGGGGCGCACAACATGGAAAATGCGCTGGCGGCGATTGCCGCGGCGTGTCATGCCGGTGTGCCGGTGGCCCGCGCGATCGATGCCCTCGGGTCGTTCCGCGGAGTGGCGCGGCGCATGCAACTGCGTGGCGAGGTCAACGGGGTGCGTGTATACGATGACTTCGCGCATCACCCCACGGCCATCGCCACCACCCTCGATGGTCTGCGCCGGCGCGTCGGCGCCGCGCGCATCGTCGCAGTGCTCGAGCCGCGCTCGAACACGATGCGCATGGGCGTGCATCGCGCCGCGCTCGCCGGGTCGCTCGCCAAGGCCGATGAGGTCTGGCTGTACATACCGCCGGACCTGGGCTGGGATGCGGCGCCGGTGCTGGCCGCCCTGCAGGGCCGGGCCCAGGGTCGCGCCGAGGTGGGTGCGCTGGCGCGGGATCTGGCCGCCGCCGCCAGGCCGGGCGATCACGTGCTCATCATGAGCAACGGCGGCTTCGGCGGCCTGCACGAGCAGCTGCTGCGCGAGCTGCGGTGCGCACCGGGCGGGTCCGTCCGGCCGGCGCGGGCCTGAAGCACTGCCCGCGCGGCTAGGCGAGCGCGCCGTCCTGGGCGCGCATGCGGGCGGAGTAAAAGCGCGCCAGTCCCCAGCCCAACACCACGGCCCAGGCGAGCACCAGCCAACCGGTGAACCCGTCGTGGTGGCTGAGCAGGAAGCTCAGCGGCGAGGCGATGTTGGGCCGGGACAGGCCATGCACCACCAGCATCACCCAGACCCATCCGGCGTGCAGCCCCATGCTCGCGGAGGTGTTGCCGGTGATCGATCGGACGATCGCGAGCACGACGCCGACGGCGGTCAGGCACAGGAACGCGTCGGCGTTGCCGAGCGGGTCCTCGAAGGCGCGCAGCGTGCCGTGCAGCACCGTCACGCCGCTCCACGGCGTGACCGCATCCGCCGGGATGTGCGCCACGCCGAGGAAGTGCGTCGCCGCGAAGATGATCGAGGTCAGTGCGATCGCGATCAGCGTGCCGGATTCGCGTTGAATGCCGGCGAACATCACCCCGCGCAGCGCGGTCTCCTCGATCAGTCCGACCGCCACGCCGCTCAGCAGCCGCTTGGCGATCAGGGCGGCGAGCGCCCCCGCGCCGTAGCGCGCGGCCGGCTGCCAGTCGAGCAGGCCGAGCGCGGCCATGCTCGCCACGACCAGCGACATGGTGAGCGTGCCGATCACCAGCGCGATGCCGTACTCGCGCAGGTAGACCCTGCGCGGGGCGCCGAAGCCCAGACTGACCCGGTCCCCGAGCCGCAGGCGGCGCGCGATCAGCAGAAAGCCGATCAGGAACCCCAACATCCCGATCCGCTCGCCGATGCGCTGAAAGGGAAAGTTGAAGTGAGGATGCAGCAGCAGCCACGCCGGATAGGTGAAGACGGCCATGCAGGCGAGGCTGAAGGCGATCAGGAGCATGAACCAGGCAAAAACGCGCATCGTGCGGACATCCTCGAGGGCGGAGAATGCACTGTACGGTCGGTGCGCCCGGTGGGCAAATCCGCCGCAATGCGCAGGCAAATCGGCTGGTCGATGCGCGCTCGAGGCCGGATACTGCCGCCGACGCCACCGCCGCGGAAGGAAGGTCTCATGACGCCATCGCGACCGATCGACATTCTGAATGCGCTCATTCAGGGGCTCGATCCGCACACCGGCGAGCCGCTCGCGCCCGACTCGGCGTTGCACCGCGCCGAGGTCCTGCGTGCGCTGCTGGCCGCGGCCGCGGCGCTGGAGGAGTCGACGGTCCGTGCGCAGCGGCGCGCGCAGCTGCCGGCCAATGTCGGACGCCCCTGGAGCGAGGACGAGCAGGCGCGGCTCGCCGCCGACTTCCGCGCGGGCGAGCCGCCCGCGGCACTCGCCGAGAAGCACCGGCGCACCCTGCGGGCGATCGAGGCCCGGCTCGAGCGCATGGGATTGCTGCGCCCGGACCAGCGGCGCACGCGTGGCGGCTTCACCGGCGTGTCGGACGCCGCGCCGCCGCGCCGCACTGCGCTCGCTCGCCGCCCGCGCGCGGCCGTGGGGCGCGCGGGCCGGCGCAAGCGCCCCTGAGAGCCCGGTGAATCGCGCCAAATTCCCCATCGTGCCGGATCTCACCGGGGCGGCTTCTGGTAAGCTCGCGCACCGGCGGTGCCGGGAACAATCGATCGATGGTGCGCGACGATCTCAATTCGGATTGTCACAACGAGTGATGAGCAGGCTGCGCGGCAAGATGCGTACGGGGGTGCGACGGATCGCAGCGAAGATCCTCGGCGAGTATCCGCCGCCGCGCCTGCGTCATGCCGATGAGCTGCTCGCCGGGCTGGGTGCCGCCGAGGCGGCCGCCGGAGAATGGGGCCCGCTCGCCGCGTCGATCGCCGCGGCCTTGCGCGGCGGCGGCTCGGACCGCTTCCTGCGTCTGCCGCCGATCGCCAAGACCGTCCATCCGCGCATCCGCAGCCACTCGGGCGAGTATCTGCGGCACGTGCTCGCCTCCGCGCGCTGCTCGCCGGCGTTGCAGCGGGCGTTGATCGAGTCGCCGGTCGGTCAGCCGCTGGTCCATCCGTATTACCCGCTGAGCAGTCCGCTGCTGGTGCAGCATGGCTATCACCTGATCCGGCTGCTCGAGGCGACCGACATCGATCTGGCGGCGCTGCGGCTGGTGGTGGATTTCGGCGCCGGCTACGGCAGCTTCTTCCGGCTGCTGCGCAATGTGGGCTACCGCGACGCCTACGTGATCTGGGATATCCCGGTGATGTGCGCATTGCAGCGGTTCTATCTGCGCAACGTCTTTCCGCAGGGCGACTCGCTCGAGCCGCCGCGCAATCTGTCCTGGCTGGTCTCCGGTGCCGCGCCGGCGCCGGTCCGCGCGCGCGTGGCCGAGCGCGGACCCTCGCTGTTCGTGGCGACCTGGTCGCTCAGCGAGACGCCTCTGGCGGTGCGCGATGCCGTCGCGCCGATGCTCGAGGATTTCGATTACGTGTTGTGCGCCTACCAGCGCGCCTTCGGCGGCATCGATAACACCGAGTACTTCGCTACTCTTGCGCGGCGGCTGCCGCGGATGCGCTGGCTGCACGCCGAATGTCCCATCTTCCACAACAACTTCTACCTCATCGGCGCGCGCGCCGGGGCGCGCTGACGCCGCGCGCAGCGCCCTCATGACCGCAATCGTCATCTACGATCCGGTGTGTGCGCGGCCGTACGACGGCGACACGCCGCACCGCGAGGCGATGGGCGGCACCGAGGCGACCGTGGTGCGCATCGCCGCGGGGCTCGGGGCGCGCGTCGTGCAGCACAATCGCACCGAGTCGAGCGGTCCCTATCGGCCGCCCGAGCGCGACCCGACCGTCGGCTGCGTGATCGTCAACCGCGATTCGCGCGCGCTCGAGTCCGTGCGCCACCTGTACCCGAACGCGCGGGTGTTTCTCTGGCTGCACGACCGGATGCGGCCGGGCTCGCGGCGGGCCCGCTGGCTCGCCTCGACCCGCGCGCTGTTGCGCTCGCTCGATGTCCGCCTCATCTGTGTTTCCGACACGCAGCGCAGCGCGGTCGAGGCGAGTCTGCGCTGGATGGGTGTGGAGGGGGGGCTTCACGCCCGCACGATATACAACCCGATCGACGAGACGTTGCAGCCGGATGGCTCGCCGATCGATGAGCGCAAGCTCGTGTTCCTGTCCTCGCCCAACAAAGGGCTGAAGTTCACGCTCGATGCGTTTCGCGCGCTGCGCCGCCGGATGCCGGACCTCGAGCTGCTGGTGGGCAACCCGGGCTACAAGAGGCGCGATTGGGCGCCCATCGAGGGGGTGCGCGATCTCGGGCCGCTGCCGCAAGCGCGCATGCACGCGCAGGTGCGCACGGCGCTGTGCACCTTCTGTCCGAATTTCGTGGTGCCGGAGACCTTCGGGCTGGTCTTTGCCGAATCCAACGCGCTCGGCACCCCGGTGCTGACGTGCGACTGCGGCGCGGCGCGCGAGATCATCGGCGATGCGCGCCAGGTCGTTGCGGTCAGCGGCGCGCAGCGGCTCTATGAGGGGCTGCTCGGGGGCTGCACGCCGCGCTGGCGCGCGTTGCCCGCGCAGGTGGCGGCAATGCTGGGTTTGTTCGATGCCTACGCGCAGCGCATTGGCGCTTGGCGGGCCGGCGAGCGGCCGGTGACGGCGCCGGATCCGCGCTTTCGTCTGTCGGCCGTGCTCGAGCGCTGGCGCGCGGAGCTCGCGCTCTGAGCGCGCGCCTCGCGGGGCCGCCTTGCTCCTGGCCGCGGGCGTGGGCCACAATGCCGGCTCCTCTGCAGAGGCGCCTGCCGTATTCCAGCCGATGACCGACGTGACGTTGTCCGCCGCAGCGCGCGCGCCGCTCAGTCCGTTCGTGTTCCGGTTCGGCCGGATCGGCGACATGGTGATGTTGACGGCCGTGCTGCGGGCGCTGCATTGCCGTTTCGGCGCTCCCTGTCATGTCGTTGGAATGGATGCGTGGATACACGACATGTACGCGGGGCATGCGGACGTGGCGGCGTGCTGGCACGTTCCACGCAAGGCGCCCTTGCTGTTCGGTCGCGCCTGGCCGGCGGTGCTGCGGGCGTTGCGCCGCAGCGCGCCGGGGCCGGTGTACGTGTTCGAGCACCATCGCCGGCAGGTGCCGCGGATCAGGCGCCTGCTGGCCCTCGGCGGAATCGATCCGCGGCGGTGCCTGTTCATCGACGAGGAGCCCGGTACCGAGCGGCTGTGGCTCGAGTGCCTGTTGGAGTTCGCCGCGCGCACCCCGGAGTCGGTACGGGCGGCCGATTATCCCGAGCCGGCGGCGCCGGGCCTCTGGCGCCCGCACCTGCAGGTGGCGCCGGCCGAGCGCCGCGCGGCCTGCGATTGGCTCGCCGGTTACGGCTGGCACGGTGAGCCGCTCGTGCTGGTGCAACCGGGCAATCATCGCACCATGGGCCGGCGGCGCCTGCGCCACTGGGCCAGTCGTGACGACAAAGTCTGGCCGCTCGAGCACTGGATCGAGCTGTTGCGCGCAATGCGGGCCGCCATGCCCGAGGCACTGATCGTGCTGCGCGGCGCGCCGGCCGAGGCGAGCATGCTCGAGCACATCCGGGCGGCGGCGCGCATGTCCCGGGTGGCGGTGGCCCCGTGCGGGTTGCGGCGGCTGTTCGCCCTGTGTGAGCTGGCCCACAGCATGGTCTCGATCGATACCGGGCCGGCGCATGCCGCCGCGGCGCTCGGCACGCCGCTCGTGGTGCTCTACGGGATCCAGTCGGCCCGGGTCTGGCTGCCGCGCAGCGGCACAGACTCCCCGGTGCTTGCGCTCGAGGCCGAGCGTGTCGAGCGGATCGGCCCGCAGACCGTGCTGGATGCCTGGCGCTCGCTGCCGCACGAGCGCGCCCCGGGCACGTGGCAATCGAGGTCCGCGTGAGCACTCCCGCACGAGCGCTGCAGCCGGTCGTGATTCTGTTCGGCCGGGTGGGCGACATGATCATGCTGACCTCGGCGTTGCGCCTGCTGCACGAGCGTTTCGGGCGACCGTGTCAGGTGGTTGGCGCGGGGCCCTGGAATCGCGAGCTGTACCGGGGGAGTCCCGATGTGGAGCGCTGCTGGACGCTGCCGCGGCATCTGCCCTTGCCGGTGACCGGAGCGTGGTTGGCGGTGCTCGGCGTGCTGCGGCGCAGTGCGCCGGGTCCGGTATACGTCGCCGAGACGATGCCGCGGCAAGCCGCGCGCATCCGCCGCCTGCTGCGGCTTGGCGGCATCGACGCCCGGCGCTGCGAGTTCCTCGAGGGCGGCCCGGCCGACGGTGAGCACTACATCGATGTGCTGTTGCGGCTCGCCGTGCGAACACCGCCGATCCTGGCGGCGGCGGACTATCCGTCGCCGGGACCGGCAGGGGCGCCGCGGCTGTTCACGCTCGAAGCGGAGCGCTCACAGCGGGATGCTCTGCTGCGCGAGCGCGGCTGGAACAGCCGGCCGCTCGTGCTGATCCAGCCGGGCACGGCGCGCACCCTCAGCGCCCGCAGCCGCAAGCGATGGCGGCGGGACAACGACCGCTCCTGGCCCGTCGAGCGCTGGCGCGAGCTGTTGCATGCGGTGCACGCGCGCGCGCCGCAGGCGGTGCTCATCCTGCGCGGCGCGGTGAGCGAGCTGCCGCTGCTGCGCCAGATGCACGCGGCCATCGGCCTTGCGGACCTGGAAGTCCTCGGGCTCGGCCTGCGGGCCAGCTTCGCGCTGATGGAGGTGGCCGAGAGCATGATCACCATGGATACGGGCATGGCGCACGCCGCCGCGGCCTGCGGCCTGCCGGTGGCCGTGATCATGGGGGCGATGCCCCAGTGGCGCGTACTGCCGCGCGCCGCGGCGCAATTCAGCGTGATCGGCGTCGGTGGACCGCCGGCCACCACCCGCGCCGACCAGATCCCGGCCGAGGCGGTATTCGCGGCCTGGTGCGCGCTGCCGGCTCGCCGCGCCGGCTGAGCCGCCGGGCGGCTCAGAAGTCGTGCGATAGGTACAGCGACCAGCTGTCGATGGTGTAGTACGTGGCGAGTTGATACTGCGCGTTGCGCACATGACCCATATTCTGGGCCGAGACCACGCTGCGGAAGTCGAGTCCGACGTTCCAGCCGCGATACGCGTGCAGCCACTCCAGGCCCGTACCCAGGTATAGGCCGTAGGCCGGAGTGCGGCCCGAGTAGCGCGCCGCGCCGATGAAGGCATGGACGGCGATCGGCCAGTCGAAGCGGTAGCGGTAATCGACCATGCGCAGTCCGAGCAGCAGCCGGCCGCTGATCGAGTCGAGATCGACCCCGACGCCGATGTCCTGGTGCGCCGAGATGCGCCGCCGCGCGCCGAGGGTCACGGCGGGGCTGTACGCCCAGGGCCTGTAATAGCGCTGGGTGGCCGCGCCATTCGGCCGGTAGACCAGCGCGTGGTAGTAGTTGACGCCCACGTTGACGAACAGATCGTCGCCCTTGGGGCGCTTGCCGGTGAAGGCGGACACCGGATCATAGTTGCGGAACAGGGCCTCGCCGTCGCGCAGGAAGCCTTCGACCATGATGTAGTGGTGGCCAAAGACGTCCTGGCCACCGCCGATCTCGGCCCCGACCGCGTAGCCGTTCCAGGGGAAGGAGTAGCTGAGCGCCCCCATGTACTCGGTCTTGTACGGGTAGGTGGCGAACTCGGTCTGCGCCTCGTTGGCCAGCTCGCGCAGCCGCAGCTGCAGGTAACCGCCGAAGGGCGGCGTCCAGCCGACGCGCAGCATGTTGCTCTGGCCGCCGACCTGGTCGGCGAACGTGCTGGCGGTGGCGAGCACCCGCTGATCGCCGAACCAGTTGCCGATGCTCTGGTAGTCGTTGGTGATGCCGTATTGGTAGCCCGTCTGCACGTTGGTCGCGCCGTGCACGTACCAGGTGGGAGACCACGAGTTGAATTCGTACGTCAGGTCGAAGGGTCCGAGGTGCGCGAAATCGATCCCCGCCGAGATGTCGGGCTTGCCGAACAAATAGCTCCTGCCCATCGAGGTGTCGTTGGCGGCGTACTCGAAATACACGGAGAACGGCTCGGGGCCCGGAAAGATGAAGTCGCTGGTGACGGACGCCTCCTGCTTGGCGACCACGCGTGTGCCGGCGTTGAAGCCCGTGCTCTGCGCCTTGGCGGGGTTGATGAACGCCTGCATGATCTCGCTCAGCGACTCGCCGCCGGCGGCGCCGCCGCCCCAGATCATCACCCGCTGCACCCCGAGTGACCAGCCGCTCACCGGCTGGATGCCGACCATGATGCCGCCCATCTTGGGGTAGCCGTGGGTGAACGTGCCGTTGGTGAGCTCGATGTGCCGCTGCTCGGACATGCGTGCGACGAACACCTGATACTGCAGGCCGAGCCGCGTCAGCGGCAGGGTGTTCGACAGCGTGATCGACGGCATGGTCGGCGCTTCGGTGCTGATCAGCATCGAGCTGTCGGTGAGCGGCGACCACCAGTGATCGCGCCAGCCGATATCGAGCTGCGCCCAGTCGAAGCCGAGACTGAGCATCGTGCCGGTCGGGGTGAAGCGGCCCTGGTAACCCACCCCGCCGACGTTGAGCAGCATGTAGGGGTTGGGTTGGATGTAGGCCGCGCCCGAGACCTGATAGGGGCTCTGGGCCCGCCGCCCGTGCTGGTTCGGCAGCGTGATGTTGGAGTTTCCGCCGGTCGCGGCCAGCGTCACGCTGGTGAACTCGACGCCGGTGCCCCGCATGTAGCGGCGCAGATACTTGCGCACCCGCTCGCACAGCGGCCGATCGACGCGGCACGCCTTGGGCAGGGCCCGCAGCACCAGCGCCGCCGGAATCGGCCGCACCAACACCGGCTGGTCGCCGAGGATCAGCACCCGGTCGATCGCGTTCTGGACGGCGGGGTCCAGGTTCAGAGGCAGGTAGGGCGAGACGCCGCTCGCGAATGCGCTGCCGCACAGCAACATGACGCCGAGCAGCGACAGCCCCCACATCAACGGTCGGCGGATCATTCCGTTCTCGCGCTTGTGCTCACTTCGTCCAGGCCGCGCAAAGTAACCATCACCGGGCGAAAGATCAATGGCCCCGAGCTCGTGTCCCGGCGCGCCGCGGCGCGGGCGCTCCTTGCCCGGGCGCGCGGATCCGCTCGGGCACGGCGATGCTCGGCGGCGAGGTGATGCGAAGAACGCTCGATGGTGGGCCGGTGTACGCCCCTGCGCGGGGCTTGGCCAGGCCGCGGATCGCGCCGGTCAGGCGGCGCCGATCGAGCCGCGGCGCGCGCTGTCCTCGACCCACACCAGCTCGGTGGCGATCGAGCCGTCGGCGCGCAGCTCGAGCGTGCGGTACGCCGGCGGCAGCGCGTCGAGCCCGAACCGCTCGGCGTGTGGCCGGAATTGCACGCACGTCGATGGCGTGGCGAGCAGGCGCACGCCGTTGCGCAGCGCATCGAAGCTCTGGTGAACGTGACCCCAGAGGATGCCCCGAACGCCGGGGTGTCCGTCGATGACGGCGAAGAAGGCTTCGGGGTTGGCGAGCGCCACCTGATCGAGCCACCGGCTGCCGAGCGGCACCGGATGGTGATGCAGGCAGACCAATACGTGCCGCTCGCCGGCCTGCTCGAGCGCCGCGGCGAGCGCCGCCAGGCTCCTCGGGCTCAGTGCGCCGCCGGCTTGGCCGGCCTGTACGCTGTCGAGCAGCACGATGCGCCAGCGGCCGATATCGACGTGCCCGCCCATCACGAACGGGGGCTTGGCGAGCGCGCGGCGCATGGCTCGCGGATCGTCATGATTGCCCGGCAGACACAGCACCGGTACTCCGAGCGTTGCAAACAGGCGATGGAAGTGGGTGTAACCGGCCGGATCGTCGTGCACCACGTCGCCCGTGACCAGCAGCGCATCGGGCGGCCAACCCTCCCCGCGCGCCTGCGCGAGCGCGGCGGTGGCCGATGCGAGCGTGCGCATGCCGCGCAAACGGCCGGTTTCGGCGCCGAACAGGTGCAGATCGGTCAATTGAACGAGACGTACACTGCTCACCTGGGAAAGCGTAGCAAAACCTCCTTAACCCACAGTGAACTGGGTCGCGAGGTGAAGCGCCGGCTCGCCCGGCGGCGCCGCGCGCGCCGTGAATATGCAAGAGGCAGCCCCAATATGCAAAGCATCCGGACCGACGTCCGGCCTCGGGCGCGATCCCGCTCAGCGGCGCCTCGGCGCGACTCAGGATGCGGCGATTGAGCATTGTGGGCCGCTGGGGGACAATGCCCCCCCTTTTTTTATGTCGGGCGGTTGCGGGGCGCCCCGCGCCGGGCGGATTGCGGTGGCGGGGCCGCATGAAAGGTTCTGAATGAGCGCATCCCGAGAGCTTGCAAACGCCATCCGCGTCCTCTCGATGGACGCCGTGCGGTGCGCCAAATCGGGGCGCCCGGCCATGCCGCTCGCAATGGCGGAGGGCGCGCAGGCGCGGCGCGTGCAGCGGGTGTCGACGCCCTCGACCGAGGTGTTCGAGGCGCAGGATGAGGCCTGCCGGGAATGCGTGCGGCCGCGCACGGCACGCCCCCGAGTGGCGGTGCAGGCCGGCGCTACGCTATCTTGGCGGCGCGATGTCGGCGCAGCGGGCGCTGTGGTCGGTATCGATCGCTTCGGCGCCGCCGGCCAGGCGCCGGCGCGATGGTACGGTTTTGATTCACCGCCGGGCGCATCGGGCGCGGGGGCGGTGAGTTGCTCGATACGGTCAATTGAAAATCGCTAAGGGGATCGGCTCATGGCAATCAAAGTGGGAATCAACGGCTACGGCCGCATCGGCCGCAACGTGCTGCGTGCCCTGTACGAGGGCAAGCGCACCGGCGAGGTGCAGATCGTCGCGGTAAACGATCTGGGCGATGCCAAGATCAATGCGCACCTGACGCAGCACGACTCGGTGCACGGGCGCTTCCCCGGTGAGGTGAAGGTGGACGGGGATTCGCTGGTGGTCAACGGCGATCGGATCCGCGTGCTCGCCGAGCGCGATCCGGCCAAGCTCCCCTGGGGCAGCCTCGGGGTGGATTACGTGTTCGAGTGCACGGGATTGTTCACGAGCAAGGCCAAGGCCGCGGCGCACCTGGCCGGCGGCGCCAAGCGGGTCGTGATCTCCGCCCCCGGCGGCGATGATGTCGATGCGACCGTGGTGTACGGTGTCAATCACGGCGTGCTCTCGAGCAAGCACACCGTGATCTCCAACGCCTCGTGCACGACCAACTGCCTGGCGCCGGTTGCGAAAGTGCTCAACGACGCGGTCGGCATCAGCGCCGGCATCATGACCACGATACATTCCTACACCAACGACCAGGTGCTCACCGACGTCTATCACAAGGACCTGCGCCGGGCGCGCTCGGCCACCCAGTCGCAGATCCCGACCAAGACCGGCGCGGCCGCGGCCGTCGGGCTGGTGCTGCCGGAGCTGAAGGGGCTGCTGGACGGATTCGCGGTGCGCGTGCCGACCATCAACGTCTCGCTCGTGGACCTGACGTTCACGGCCAAGCGCGCCACCACCGTCGAAGAGATCAATACCGCGGTGCGTGATGCCGCCGCCAGCGGCCTGAACGGGGTGCTGGCCTACAACACCGCGCCGCTGGTGTCGATCGACTTCAACCACGACGCGCATTCCTCCATCTTCGATGCAACCCTCACCAAGGTGATCGCCGGCACGCTGGTCAAGGTGTGCGCCTGGTACGACAACGAGTGGGGATTCTCCAACCGGATGATCGACACCGCGCTCGCCTGGTCGAAGGCATCATGAAGATCCGGCGCATGACGGACACGGACCTGCGCGGCAAGCGGGTCCTGATCCGTGAAGACCTCAATGTGCCGGTCAAGGACGGGGTGATCTCGAGCGATGCGCGCATCCGCGCCGCGCTGCCCACCATCCGTTACGCGCTCGATCAGCATGCGCAGGTGTTCATCCTCTCGCACCTCGGCCGCCCCAAGGAGGGCGAGTTCGACGCGAAGCTGTCGTTGCAGCCGGTGGCCGCGCGCCTCTCGGAGCTGCTGGGCAAGCCCGTGCCCTTGCGCGGCGACTGGCTCGATGGCCTGGAGTGCGCCCCGGGCAGTGCGGTGCTGTGCGAGAACGTGCGCTTCAACAAGGGCGAGAAGAAGGACGACGAGGCGCTCGCGCGCAGGATGGCGGGGCTGTGCGAGGTGTTCGTCATGGACGCGTTCGGGACCGCGCACCGCGCCGAGGCGAGTACCCACGGCATCGTGCGCCATGCCAAGGTCGCCTGCGCCGGCCCGCTGCTGGTCGGGGAGCTCGAGGCGCTCGAGCGGGCGCTCGAGCGCCCGGCGCGGCCGCTGGTGGCGATCGTCGCCGGCTCGAAGGTCTCGACCAAGCTGACCGTGCTCGAGTCCCTGCTCGCCAAGGTCGACAAGCTCATCGTCGGCGGCGGGATCGCCAACACCTTCCTCGCCGCGACCGGCCTGCCGGTCGGCAAGTCGCTCTACGAGGCGGAACTGCTCGATGTGGCGCGGCGGCTGATGGAACAGGCGCGCGCGGGGGGGGCGGAGATTCCGCTGCCGACCGACGTCGTGGTGGCCAAGGAATTCGCGGCGACGGCCCACGCCGATGTGCGCTCCATTGACGATGTGGGTGCCGATGAGATGATCCTCGACATCGGACCGGACAGCGCGGACCGGCTGAGCGCACTGCTGCAGTCGGCCGGAACCATCATCTGGAACGGTCCGGTGGGTGTGTTCGAGTTCGAGCAGTTCGGCGAGGGCACGCGCGCCATCGCCCAGGCGATCGCCCGCAGCAAGGCGTTCTCTCTGGCCGGCGGCGGCGACACGCTGGCCGCGATCGAGAAATACCGGGTCGAGGACGGCATCTCGTACATCTCGACCGGCGGTGGCGCATTTCTGGAATTCGTAGAAGGCAAGAAGCTGCCCGCGGTGGCGGCCCTCGAGGAGCGCGCAGGCGACTGACATCATGCACAGACGAACGAAAATCGTGGCGACGCTCGGGCCGGCCACGGACGATGTGGGGGTGCTCACCGACATGGTGCGCGCCGGTCTCGATGTGGCGCGGCTGAACGCCTCGCACGGCACCGTCGAGGACCGGCGGCGCCGGCTGGCGCTGGTGCGCGAAGCGGCCAATCGCGCCAACAAGTGCGTGGGGGTGCTGCTCGACCTGGCGGGACCGAAGATCCGCATCGAGGGGTTTCGCGCCGGCAAAGTGCTGCTCGAGGAGGGCCGGCCGTTCGTGCTCGACACCGCGCTCGATCCCAAGGCCGGTACCGTGGAGGGCGTGGGCGTCGCCTACAAGGATCTGCCGAAGGACGTGCGGGCCGGTGATGCGCTGCTGCTGGCCGACGGACAGATCGTCCTCGACGTCGAGCGGGTCGAGGACACGCGCATTCACACCCACGTGCGCATCGGCGGTGAGCTTTCCGATCGCAAAGGCCTGAATCGACAGGGCGGGGGCATATCCGCTCCGGCCCTGTCCGACAGGGACAAGGAAGACATCAGATTCGCCGCCGAGGAGAACATCGATTACATCGCGGTGTCCTTCGCCCGCGACGCGGCCGACATCGAGCAGGCCCGAACCCTGGCGCGTCGCGCCGGGCGCGACGCGCGCATCGTCGCCAAGGTCGAGCGTCACGAGGCGATCGCCAATCTACCTTCCCTGGTCGAGGCCTCCGACGTCGTGATGGTGGCGCGCGGCGACCTCGGTGTCGAGATGGGCTATGCCGAGCTCGCGGGCTTGCAGAAGACCATCATTCGCCAGTCGCGGTTGAAGAACCGGGTGGTGATCACCGCCACGCAGATGATGGAATCGATGATCCAGAACCCGATCCCCACGCGCGCCGAGGTCAGCGACGTCGCCAATGCCGTGATGGATGGGACCGATGCGGTCATGCTGTCGGCGGAATCTGCCACCGGACGCTACCCGGTGCGCGCCGTGGAGGCGATGGCGCGGGTCATCGAGGGCGCCGAGAAATACGAGCTGTCGCTCGGCTTCCAGCAGCATCGTACCGAGGGACTGTTCAGCGACAGCGAGGAGGCCATCGCCATGGCGGTGATGTATGCCGCCAACCACATGAAGGTGCGCGCCATCGTCGCGCTGACCGAGTCGGGCTCGACGCCGCTGTGGATGTCGCGCATCCGCTCCGACATACCGATCTACGCCTTCACCCGCCACGAGTCGACGCGCCGCCGGGTGACGCTCTTTCGCGGTGTATATCCGGTCATCTTCGACGTGACCGACGCGAAGTCCACCGGCCAGCTCTACGACACGCTGTTCACCCGGCTTCTGGAGCTGAAGTTGGTCGAGCGCAAGGATCTGGTGATTCTCACCAAGGGCGAGCAGTCGGGCGTGCAGGGCGGCACGAACTCCCTGCAGATCCTCGAGGTGGCCTAGGAGGCCGGCGGAGCGATGCGGCGCCGGCGGCGGTCCGCGTCGCGGCCGGCCTCCGTCCGAGATTATGGAGCCAGCAACCGATATCGCATCCCGCGAGCCGCTCGGCCCGCGGCACCGTCCGGTCGTGGCCCTGGTCCTGACGGGCGGCGGAGCGCGGTCCGCATACCAGGTGGGCGTGCTGCGCGCGCTGGCGGAGATACTGCCGCGCGCGCGCAACCCCTTCCAGATCATCGTCGGAACTTCCGCCGGGGCGGTGGCCGCGAGCGTGCTCGCCGCCGAGGCGCACGTGTGGCGCGAGGGCGTCGCGGGTCTGCTGCGGGTGTGGTCGAACTTCCGTACCGGCCAGGTCTTTCACGTCGATGCGCCGCACGTGGCGCGCTCGGGCCTGCACTGGGCGCTGTCGCTGATCTCCGGCGGCCTGATCCTCTCGCCGCCGAAATCGCTGCTCGAGACCGGGCCGCTGAAGGCGCTGCTGGCACGGGAGATCGAGTGCGGCGGCATCCGTCGCAGCATTGCGCGCGGCCATCTGCGCGCCTGCGCGCTGTGCGCCACGAGCTACGCCAATGGCCAGTCGGTGGCCTTCTTCGACGGCGTGCCGGAGTTGTCCGAGTGGACCCGCGCGCAGCACGTGGGCCGCCGCAGCGAGCTGTCGCAGGAGACCATCCGGGCGAGCATCGCCATCCCGTTGCTGTTCACGCCCGTGAAGCTCGGCGCGGAGTACTTCGGCGACGGCTCGATGCGCCAGCTCAACCCGCTGAGCCCGGCCGTTCATCTCGGCGCGGATCGGCTGCTCATCCTCGGCGTGCGCTCGCCGCACGGCTCCGGAGTCGACGGCGCCCGGCCGGCCGCGATGCCGAGCCCGGGTGAGGTGCTCGGCTTCATGCTCGATACTCTGTTCACCGATCAGATCTACGGCGATCTCGAGCATATCGACCGCATGAACCAGCTGGTGCGCGCCGCGCCGCAGGCGCGCGGGCTGCGCGCCATCGAGACGCTCATGATCGCCCCGAGCGTCGATCCGAGCGAGATCGCGGCCCGCCACGCCGCCGACCTTCCGTCCGGCTTGCGCGCGCTGCTGCGGGTGCTTGGCGGCCGGCCGGAAGTGCCCGGTCATCAGCTGACCAGCTATCTGGCCTTCGAGGCGCCGTACACCCGCGCGCTGATCGAGCTCGGCTATCAGGACGCGATTCGCTCGCGCACAATCCTGCGTGCGTTCGTCGCCGGTGAGCGTCTGCAACCGGCAACCGGCACGCCGGGCGTGACCCAGCTCACCTGAGCGCGGCGGCCGGCGCGCCGGCCGCGCTCGCGAGCGCCGTGTGGCGCACCCTGACCTGCGGGTGTGTCCGCTGCAGCCGCCCGGCCAGCCGCTCGACGATGTACACCGAGCGATGTTGACCCCCGGTGCAGCCCACCGCGACGGTCAAGTAGCCGCGATGGCTGGCCTCGAATTCAGGGATGCGCGCGCGCATGAATCCCTCGATGTCCTCGCTGAGCCGGGCTGTGCCGGCATGGGCCTCGAGAAAGGCGATGACTTGCGGATCGCGCCCGCTCAGCGGCCGCAGGCGCGGCTCCCAGTACGGATTCGGCAGTGACCGGGCGTCGAACACGAAATCCGCGTCGCCCGGGATCCCGTGCTTGAACCCGAACGACTCGAACGTGATCGAGAGCCGCTCGGTGCGCGGCACGCCGACCCGCTCGGCGATCACATCGCGCAGCGCGTGCATGCCCAGGTGCGAGGTATCGATGAGCAGATCCGCCGCATGGGCAATCGGCTCGAGCAAGTCGCGCTCGAGCGACAGCGCCGTGCGCAGATCGAGACTGCCGCGGCCCATCGGGTGCGTACGGCGCGTTTCGGCGAAGCGCCGCAGCAGCACCTCGTCGGTCGCGGTGAGGAAAATCAGCTCGCAATCGATACCGCTGCGGCGCAGCTCGTCGATCAGCCGCGGCACCGTGGCGATCTCCGCGGCCGTGTTGCGCGCATCGACCCCCACCGCCGCACGCCCATAGGTCTCCCCGGGATTGCGCACGGCGTGGGCGATGAAGGGTGTCAGCAGCGCCGCCGGGATGTTGTCGATGCAGTAGAAATCGAGGTCCTCGAGCATGCGCAGCGCCACGCTCTTGCCCGAGCCGGACAACCCGCTCAAGACGATGATGCGCACGGGCTGTCCGCTGCCGGCGCGCTCAGGCGCGCAGCGCTCGTCCCTCGAGCGCGTGGTGGTCGGTCAGCTTCTCCTTGTGTTTCTTGACGCACCGGTCGAGCTTGTCGGCGAGCAGATCGATGGCCGCGTACATGTCCTCCTCGATCGAATCGGCATGAATGGAATTGCCGCTCACCAGCACCGTGGCCTCGGCCTTCTGGCGCAGCTTCTCCACGCTCAGCACGCAGTGCACGTTGATGACCTGGTCGAAGTGCCGCTCGATGCGCTCGAGCTTCTTCTCCACGTATCCGCGCAGGGCCGGGGTGATCTCGATGTTCTGGCCGGTGACATTCAGCTGCATGATCATCTCCTATCGCGTGCAAGACCGGTTGTCGATCAAAGAGCGCTCAGATCTGCGCCGATCCGGAGCGCTTGCGCTCGCTCGAGGCGGGGATGCCCATCGCCTCTCGGTACTTCGCGACGGTGCGGCGCGCCACCGGTATGCCCTCGGCGGAGAGCAGCGCGGCGATGCGCCCGTCGCTGAGCGGCGCGAGCGGATCCTCGTCCTTGACCAGCTTCCTGATCTTGGCGCGTATTGCCGTCGAGGAGGTGCCCGAACCATCGGCGCCTTCAATCTGACTCGAGAAGAAGTAACGAAGTTCGAATACCCCGCGAGGGGTGTGCATGTACTTGCCGGAAGTCACCCGCGAGATGGTCGACTCGTGCATGCCGATCGCCTCGGCAATGTCCTTGAGGATCATCGGGCGCATGTGCTCCTCGCCATGCTCGAGAAACGCGACCTGCCGCTCGACGATCGAGCGGGCGACCTTGATCAGCGTCTCATGGCGGATCTCCAGGCTCTTCAGCAGCCAGCGCGCCTCCTGCAACTGCGCACGCAACGTGGCGTGGGTGGCGCTGCGGCCGAGCAGGCTTGCATAGCTGTGATTGAGACGAATTCGCGGCAAAGTGGCCGAATTGATCTCCACGCTCCAGCCGTGCTCGGTGCGCCGCACGAATACGTCCGGTACGACGTACTCGGGGGCGCCGGTGCTCACGGTGGAGCCCGGTCGCGGGTGGCATGAGCGCACCAGCGCCAGGGCCTCGGTGAGTTCCTCGTCGCTGGCGCGCAGCTCGCGCTTCAGCGTGGACAGCTCCCGGCACGCCAGGCGCTCGAGATGGCGCCGGGCGATCTCGAGCGCGGTGGCCAGGCCCGGGGTGTCCGGGTCGAGCTGGCGCAATTGCAGCTCGATGCACTCGCCGATGCCGCGTGCGCCGATCCCCGGCGGATCGAGGGCCTGCACGCCGCCGAGGACCGATGCGACCTCGCTCGCCGTGCAGTGCACTTCCGGTTTGAGCGTCTCGGCGATCTCTTCCATCGACTCGGTCACGTAGCCGTCGTCATTGATGGCATCGACGATGGCGCGCGCGATGGCGAGTTCGCGAGGCTCGAGCCTCGCGAGCTCGAGCTGCCAGAGCAGATAGTCTTGCAGGGATTGCCCCGAGGCGTCCGCGACCTCCTGGACCCGATCCAGATCGTCCCCGTTCCAGCTGGACTCGGCCGGCCCGGCGCTCTGTCCGCCCCAGTCGTCCTCGAGGACTTCGACGCTCTCGCGACTCTCGGCGGCCTCGGTCCGCTCCTCGGCCGACTCCTCGGCCGGTGCGCTCGATTCACCCGCCTCGAGCGCCTCGCCGGAATCGCTCTCGCCGTCTTCGAGCGGCTCGAGCATGACGTTGGTTTCGAGCAGCTCGCGGATATGCGCCTGCAGCTCCAGCGCAGGCAGCTGCAGAAGCCGGATCGCCTGCTGCAGCTGCGGGGTCATGGTCAGTTGCTGACCCAGCTTGAGCTGCAGAGAGGGTTTCAGCATGGTGGCATCGGTGACGGTCGCGGCGTTCTTGTCCCGGCGGCAAATACGGTTGATCGATGGCTTGCGCGGTCGCCCGGCCCGAGCGCCCTGCAGCCCCTCAAAGACGGAACGACTCGCCCAAGTACACCTCACGGACGTGGGGATTGGCAAGAATTTCTTCGGCGTTTCCGGCGGCGATCACAGTTCCCTGATTGACGATATACGCGCGGCTGCAGACCCCGAGGGTCTCGCGCACGTTGTGATCCGTGATGAGCACGCCGATCCCGCGGCCGGTGAGCTCGCCGATGATGCGCTGGATGTCGAGCACCGACAGCGGATCGACCCCGGCGAAGGGCTCATCGAGGAGCATGAAGCGCGGTTCGGCCGCGAGTGCGCGGGCGATCTCCACGCGCCGGCGCTCGCCTCCGGAGAGGGACAGACCGAGGCTGCGCCGTACGTGTCCGATGCGCAGCTCCTCGAGCAGCTCCTCCAGGCGTTGCTCGCGCGCCGCCCGGTCCAGGTCGGCCCGTCTCTCGAGGATCGCGAGCACGTTGTTTTCCACCGACAGGCGGCGGAAGACGGACGCTTCCTGGGGCAAGTATCCCAGGCCGAGTTCGGCCCGCCGATGCATCGGCAGCGTGGTGATGTCCCGCTCCCCGAGATGGATCCGCCCGGCGTCGCAGCGCACCAGTCCCACCATCATGTAAAAGGCGGTGGTCTTGCCGGCGCCATTCGGGCCGAGCAGTCCGACGACCTCTCCGGGGGCCACCTCGAGGCTCATGCCACGGACGACTTTCCGGGATCGGTAGCGCTTTTCCAGACCGGCGGCCTTGAGCGACATCAGGGCGAGCGTCCGGGCGGCTTCGGGCCGGGTTTCCCCGGGGCGCGCGCCGTGTTGCCCCGGGGGTGCGCCTGCTTGTTCCCCGAGACGGTCTGCGGTCCGATGGAGATATGGACGCGCTTGCCTGGCCCCTCGGAGGTCGCCTCGATGCGGTCCTTGAGGATGTTGTATCGGATCTGCGGGCCGCTGATCTGGTTGCGGCCGTCGCTGAGCCATGCGTCGCGGTTCAGCTCCACGGTACCGGCCGTCACATTGTAGACGATCTGGTCGGCGTGGCCTTCGGTGAGCTTGCGCGGGGCCTTGCCCCGCTGGCTGAAATGCGCCGGACTTCCGGTGACGGTGACCTTCGTGACCCGCTGATTGCGCACCTGCACGACGGCTCGCTCGGAGCTCAAGTTGCCATGCGGAGGCGCGTGCACGCGTACCTTGCCGATCAGAGTCCACTGGCCGTCGGGCCTGCCGATGCCGATCGCATGTGCCCGGTCGGCGAACACTGTGACCTTGCCTTGCGAGATCTCGATGTTCTGGAACACGCCCGTCTGCGCTTTGTAGTTGATCTCCGAGGAGGCCGCATCGAACGTGTACGTGCGGTGCGGCAGAGTCGGCGGCCGCGCGGCGCCGAGCCCCGCCAGTGCCGCGGCGAGCAGCGCGAATCTAGTGCGAGGGCGTGACGATGGCATGGATCTGGGATTCTAACTGGAGGCGATGGGTCTTCAAGCTCACGATCAGACCTTTGGCGTCGAGCTGCTGCCCCGCCCACAGCAGGGTCACCGGGTCGGCGGTGCTCACCCGGTCGGTGTGGCTGTCGAAGGTCAGCGCGTCGGTGCGGATCAGGATGGGGGCCCGCCCCTTCTGCACCGCGGCGGTGACGTGGACGTGGCCCGCCAGCTGCACCTGGCCGCTGCCGCGCACGATCTCGCCCCGGTCGGCGGTCGCGAGCCATTTGTTGCCGCTCGGATCGAGGAAGCTCAGGCTCACCCGGGTCAGCCGCACGGTGTCGTGGCGCGGCCGCTCGCGGATCAGGGCGGCATCGACGGTGTAGAGCGGCAGGCCGTTCGCGCCGGTTTCCCACAGCTGCGCATCGCGCGCCGAATATCCCTCGTTCGCATCGCTTTGCGCGACGGTCGTGGTTTGGGGCGCGCCTTCCTGGCGCGACAGCAGCAGCGAGCCGATGATCACCGCCACCACCGTCAGGAACGCGAATATCCGGTAAATCACGCAGTCGCCGCCGTCTCAAGTCGGGTGCCGGGCCGCGAGCAGCCGGTCGCAGACCTCGCGCACCGCTCCGCATCCACCCGGCAGAACCGTCACGACGTGGGCGGCGCGCCGGGCCGCTTCGTGCGCGTCGGCCACCGCAAAGGCCAGGCCCGCCGCGCGCATCATCGGCACGTCGGGCGTGTCATCGCCGATGCAGGCGCATTCGGCGGGCTCGATGGCCAGGCGCGCGCACAGCCGCTGCAATGCAGCCTGCTTGTCCGCCACGCCCTGGATCACATGCCGTATGCCAAGCTCGCGGCAGCGCCGGCGTGTCATCGGCGAGCGTCTCCCGGAGATCACGGCTATCACCATGCCCGCCGCGCGCAGCTGCTGCAGCCCCGCGCCATCGCGGGCGTGAAATACCTTCAACGCCTCGCCCCGCGGACCGTAGTACAGGCGGCCGTCCGTCAGGACGCCATCGACATCGAGCACCAACAGCCGGATGCGCGCAATGTCGGTGCTCACACGACACCGGCCCGGAACAGATCGTGTACGTTCAGCGCGCCGACCAGGCGCCCCGCGGCATCGGCGACCGGCAGAGCCGTGATGCGGTACAGCTCCATGCGGTGCACCGCCTCGGCGGCCAGCTCCTGCGGGCCGATCGTCTTGCACGGTGTCGTCATGACCTCGCGCATGGTGACCCGGTGGACGTCGATCTGGCGATCGAGCGCGCGGCGCAGATCGCCGTCGGTGAAGACCCCGATCACAACGTCATCGGCGCCGGTGATCACCGTCATGCCGAGGCCTTTGCGCGACATCTCGAGCAGCCCCTCGGCCAGCGTCGCCTCGGGGCGCACCACCGGCGCCGCCTGCCCGGTGCGCATCAGCTGCTCGACGCGCAGCAGCAGCTGACGGCCGAGCATGCCGCCGGGGTGCGAGCGCGCGAAGTCCAGCTCGGTGAAGCCGCGCGCCTCGAGCACGGCCACGGCGAGCGCGTCGCCCATCGCCAGCGCCGCGGTTGTGCTGGCCGTCGGCGCGAGATTCAACGGGCAGGCCTCCTCCGGCACGCTGACGTCGAGCACGACGGTCGCCGAGCGGCCGAGGGTCGAGTCGGACTTGCCCACCATGGCGATGAGCGGCACGGCCAGGCGTGTCAGATGGGGTAGAAGCAGCAGGACCTCGGGTGTCTCACCGGAATTGGACAGGGCCAGCACGAGGTCGGCGCGCGTGATCATGCCGAGGTCGCCGTGACTGGCCTCGGCCGGGTGCAGAAAGAACGCGGGGCTGCCCGTGCTGGCGAGCGTCGAGGCGATTTTACGCGCCACATGCCCGGACTTGCCGATGCCCGTGACCACGACGCGCCCCTGGCACTCGAGGCACAGCCGGCAGGCGGCCGCGAAGCGCACGTCGAGACGCGCGAGCAACGCCTCGACCGCGCGGGCTTCGATCGCGAGGGCGCGCCGCGCGGCCGCGAGCAGGCCCTGGTCGGCGGCGTCGGCGGGGGCGGGGGCGGAATTCATCCTGGGAATTGTAGCAATTCCATGGCGCTCTCCCGGTGTTCTCGGCGCCCGTTCGCGCGGTGCTCGCGCAGGCCCGGTTCGTGTCCCAAGAACCTGCGCATGGGGTGAACGGGGACGTGCGGACCGCGCCGCGCACCGGCGGGGCGTGTCCGACACCGTGCAAGGCGGCGGCACAGCCGCAGACCGGCGTGGGTGACGGGGCCCGCCGCCCGACGGAGCCTGCTCCGAGGTGGCCATGCCGCGTCCGGCGAGTCGTTCAGGGTAATATGCTGCAATGAACCCAGAGGAAGTCGCGCGGTTGATCCGCGCCGGCCTGCCCGGAGCCGAGGTCCGGGTACAGTCGCAAGACCAGACTCACTTCGAGGCGCGCATCGTGGCCGAGCAATTCGCAGGCCTCGGGCGGCTCGCCCGCCACCAGTTGATATACCGCGCGCTCGGCGAGCGCGTCGGACGGGAGATTCACGCGCTGACGATCGAAGCGCTGGCGCCCACCGAGGCGGGCGGCTGAGGTGGACAAACTGCAGATCCAGGGCGGCGTGCCGCTCGAGGGCGAGGTGCGCATCTCCGGGGCGAAGAACGCGACGCTGCCGATCCTGGCCGGCGCGTTGCTCTCGGACGGTCCGGTGGTAGTCGGCAATGTGCCGCACCTGAAAGATGTGACCACCACCGTCGAGCTGCTCGGCGGCATGGGCGCGACGGTCACGGTCGATGAGCGCATGCGCATCGAGGTGGATGCGAGCACGGTGCGCAACTACTCGGCCCCGTACGAGCTGGTCAAGACCATGCGCGCCTCGATCCTGGTGCTCGGCCCGCTCGTGGCCCGCTTCGGGCGAGCGGACGTGTCGCTGCCCGGCGGCTGCGCCATCGGCGCCCGGCCGGTCAATATTCACGTGGCCGGACTGCAGGCGCTCGGGGCCGATATCACCATCGAGGGCGGCTACATCCGCGCGCGCGCCGACCGCCTGCGCGGGGCTCGGCTGGTGCTCGACACCGTCACGGTCACCGGTACCGAGAACCTGATGATGGCCGCGGTGCTGGCCAAAGGCGAGACGCTCATCGAGAACGCCGCGCGCGAGCCCGAGGTCGTCGACCTGGCGAATTTCCTGATCAGCATGGGCGCGAAGATCGAGGGCGCCGGCGGCGACAAGATCGTGGTCCAGGGCGTCGAGCGTCTGAGTGGCACCCACTACGAAGTGTTGCCGGACCGCATCGAGAGCGGCACCTATCTGGTGGCCGGGGCGATCACCGGCGGCCACGTGCGCATCAAGAACACGCGGCCGGATCACCTCGATGCGGTGCTGGTGAAGCTGCAGGAGGCCGGCGCCGAGATCGCTGTCGGGGACAGCTGGGTGGAGGTCGACATGCACGGCCGCCGGCCGCGCGCGGTGGATGTGCGCACCGCGCCCTATCCGGCGTTTCCGACCGACATGCAGGCGCAGTTTGCGGCGCTCAATACCGTGGCGAGCGGCGTCGGCACCATCATCGAGACGATCTTCGAGAACCGGTTCATGCACATGTTGGAGATGAGGCGGCTGGGCGCGGAGATCCGGCTCGAGGGCAATACGGCGATCATTCACGGCGTGGCGCGCCTGACCGCCGCGCCGGTGATGGCGACGGACTTGCGCGCCTCGGCGAGCCTGGTGCTCGCGGGACTGGTGGCCGAGGGTCGCACCGAGGTCGAGCGCATCTATCACATCGACCGGGGCTACGAGGCCATCGAGGAGAAGCTCTCGCAGCTCGGCGCCCAGATCAAGCGGGTGCCAAACTGACATGGGGAGCCGGTGGTGCGCATGAGGTACCGAGCGCGATCGTCCGGCACCGGCGGCCGCCCGCGGCCGTTGCCGCGGCACCGGCGGCTGAGCGTAGACTGAAGACTCGAGGGGGATACGATGCGAATCGGCATGATTGGGCTTGGGGGCATGGGCGCGTACATGGTGCGCCGTCTGATCGAGGACGGTCATGAGTGCGTGGCGTATGACAAATCCGTCAAGGCCGTGCGTGCCGCCGCGGCGGTGGGCGCAATCGGCGCTTCCTCCACCGCGGATCTGGTCGAGCGCTTGCCGGCCCCGCGCACCATCTGGATCATGGTACCGGCCAGCGCGGTGGACGAGGTGATCGGTCATTTGAGCTCGCAGCTCGCCGCGGGCGACATCCTCGTCGATGGCGGCAACTCGCATTATTCCGACGACATCCGCCGCGCCGATGCGCTGCGTGCCGACGGTGTCCACTATCTCGATGTCGGCACCAGTCGCGGTGTCCTCGGGGTCGTGCAGGGGTACTGCCTGATGGTCGGCGGTGACCTCGATACCTTCGAGACGCTCGAGCCGATCTTCGGCACGCTCTCCCCCGGCGGGCGGGTCGCGGAACGGCGCGCGGCGCCACGACCCGCGCGGGCCGCAGGCTCGGCGCCGAGGGCCGGGCAGCGGCACGGCGCCGCGAATGAGGATGCCCTGGCGATGGCGTCCATGGGTTATCTGTACTGCGGCCCGAGCGGCGCCGGCCACTTCGTCAAGATGGTACTGAACGGCATCGAGTACGGCGTGATGGCCGCGTACGCCGAAGGTCTCAGCGTGCTGCAAAACGCCGACGCCGGCCTGTGCGAGTCGCGCAAGTCCGCCGACGCCAACAGCGCGCCGCTCGATCATCCGCGGCTGTTCCAGTACCGGCTCGACACCGCCGCCATCACCGAGGTGTGGCGGCACGGCAGCATCGTCTCATCGAAACTGTTGGATCTGATGGCCCGGGCGTTGGCCGACGATCCCTCGCTGTCGGGCTACAGCGGTCAAGTGCCCGACTCGGGCGAGGAGCGCTGGGCCGTGCAGGCCGCCATCGAGATGGGGGTGCCGGCGCATGTGTTGAGCGCGGCGCTGTATGCCCGTTTCGCCTCGCGCGGCAACGGGGAATTCGCCGACAAGGCGTTCGGGGCGATGCGGCTCGGCTTCGGCGGCCAAGGCGAGCGCAAGGGGTAAGCCGCGCAGCGGCGAGCGCCCGAGCGGGACGCGAGGGCCGGGTGCCTTGCCGCCGTGGATGGCCAGTGCGGCTTGTCGGCCGCTATCCGAGGGCCGAGAGGATCCGCTCGCGCTGCTCCCACAAGGCGCGGACCGCGCTCGAGACGAGCAGGCGGTTGAGCTCGGTGGCCGCCGTGGCGCCGTCCTGCAGCGCCACCACCGCATCGCGCAGCGCCACCACCGCCAGCACCAGCTGGCCGTCGACATCGGCCAACTGCTCGAGCGTCGTGCCTTCGATGCGATGCCGTTGATGGATGCGGTCCATCTCGGGTACCGGCGCGGTGCGGATCATGGTCTCGAGTGACTCGATCTGTTGCGCGGCCCGCTGCAGCGACTGCGCGCTGGCGAGCGCGGCCGGATCGGCGAAGGGATGCTCCCGGGTCGGGGCGGGCAGGTGCTCGCGGCGGAAGCTCGCTTCGAGTTCCCGGGCGTGCTTGCGGCACTCCCCGAGCAGGGCGCTCAGCTTGCTGCGGATCAGCAGGTCGTCGGCGCGCAGCTGATTCTCGCGCCGGTAGAAGTTGTATCCCCAGCCATAGAACAGGTTGGAGAGAACCTGTTTGACCGGGCCGGCCGAATCGATCGGGTTGGGGGCGGTTTTCAGCTCCACGGTGCGTCTCCCGCGGGCGTGGCGGCCGGCACGCCCGCAGTGGCTATTTGCCGGCTGCCGGCCCGGGACCGGCCGGCTGCAGGGCGTTGGTGACGGGGAAGGTGCCCATGGTCGCGCCGCCGATGAAGAACGGCTCGCCGACGGCCACGTTCGGCGCCGACACCAGGCCCTTCTCGGCCATTTTCAGCGCCACGTAGTAGCGCACGGCGTCGAGTCCGGAGAGGCCGAAGGCGCGCAGCGAGATCAGTTCGCGCATGCGCTCGTCCTTGGGCAGGATCAGCACCTTGGCGTCGTTGAGCGTGACGCCGTACACACCGAGGAAGCTGCCGAGATGCTCCTTGACGAGCTCCACGATCTCGTGGATGTGCTCGTTGATCTTCTCCATCGGCGTGACCTGGATGACCTGATTGATCGCCTGCTCGACCACGGGACCGGCGTAGCTCGCCACCTCGTCGGTGCCGATGAAGTGCTTCGCGAACGGCATGTGCGTGATCAGCTTCAGCGCATCGTCCTTGCTGTCGACGTGCACGTAGTACTCGACCTGATAGGCCATCTCGGCCATTTCCGCCGAGGTGCCGATGCCGGTGTTGCGCACCAGGAGCTTGGCCCGATTGACGTACAGAACCTCGTACTGCCACGGGGACTGGCCGCCGAAGAATCCCGTCACGATGCTGCCGAGCAGCGGCTTGTCGGGGGTCTGGATGGGGTACTGGCCGGTGTCATACACCCCGAGCACCGCGCCGCGCGACTTCAGCACCGCGAAGTGATTGGCCTCGACGGTGAGCAGACTGCCGGATACCAGGTTCTCGTCGGGGTAGTGGAACGCCAGGACGTTCGGCCCCATCACGTCCGTGCCGTCGTTGTTGAGCGTCGAGACAACTTGTCGGGTCAATGCCATCGTCCGTCTCCTGTTTGATGGGAACGCATGGCGCGCATCGGCCGCTGCGCGCCCGCAGGCCGCATGCGCGCCATGGACCATGCTTCGATGCGCGCGTGCTCTTGCGGTCGGGCCGTCCAGCGGCGCCGGCGCGATTGTAATCGATTCGCGCGGCCCCGCGGGCCATCTTGCGGGCCGGTCTACCCGGCCGACACGATCACGATGGTCGTGGTCGGCGAACTGACGCCCGGCGCGCGGCGGCAAGGAGTTTCGCCGGCGCGCGCCGGGCCGGGGATCAGGTACCGCCCTCGGCCGCTCGCTCCACCCAGAGTTCGGCGCGCGCGCAGCCCTGCACGGCTTGGACCGCGACCACCCCGGGGTCTTCGCGCTCGAGTCCCGCGAGCGCCGCCTCCTTGCCCGTGCCGGCCACGACGAAGAACGGCTCGGGAACGTGCGCGAGGAACTCCGGCGTCACGCTGATGCCCGAGAGACCGTCCGGCCGGCTCACCGCGATGGCGAGCCGACCGCGCGCACGGGCCAGATCATCGGGCCGGAACAGCGAGGCGGTGTGGCCATCGGCCCCGACACCGAGCATGCCGAGCGTGACCGGCACGCTCTGATCCAACAGCGCGCGCAGCCGCGTCTGGTAATCGAGCGCGGCCTGCTCGAGCGGCAGCTCGGTGCGCACCCGCAGCACCTGTGCCTCGGGCAGGGCGAGGGCATCGAGCAGCGGCCGCGAGGCGTGGTAGTTGCTCGCCTCGGAATCCCGCGGGACGTAGCGATCGTCGGAGAACAGTACGTGCAGGTGCGCGCGCTGGCGGGCGTCGAGGGGCCGCAGGCGTGCGGCGAGCTGCCGGTACGCCGGCAGCGGCGTATGGCCGCCGGAGAGCATGATGGCCGCGGGGGACTGCGCGGCGGCCAGGATCGCCTGCTCGAGCCGCGCGGCGAGCGCACTGTCGAGTTCGGCGCGGGTCGCGAATCTACGGATGTGAATCTTCTGCATGCCGGGTCCTGCGTGATCGGGGTGCGTGCCAATGGTAGCGCAATGTCCGGTGCGCTCATCACTTGGGCTGCTGCTTCACCTGTACCGTCACGTTGAGCGTGCGCGTGCCGCGCAGCACGCGCACGGCGAGCCTCGAGCCCGGCTTGCGACTGGCGATTTCCACGCGCGCCTGCTCGGCCGAGCGCACCGGCTTGCCGTCGAGGTCGAGCAAGAGGTCCCCGGCCTTCAGTCCCGCCTGCTGCGCGGGACTGTCCACGTACATGTTGGCGATCACCACGCCGCCGCGAGCGAGCCCGACCTGGTGCGCCTCGGTGGTGGAGATGTCCTCGGGAACGATGCCGATCCAGCCGCGGATGACCTTGCCGTATTTGATGATGTCGTGCACCACCCCGCGCACGATGTCGACCGGGATGGCGAAGCCGATGCCCTCCACCCCGAGGCTCTTGGCGACGATCGCCGTGTTGATGCCGATTAGCTGGCCGTTGGAATTGACCAGCGCGCCGCCGGAGTTGCCGAAATTGATCGGCGCGTCGGTCTGGATGAAATTGTCGAAGGCGGAGATGCCGAAATTTTCGCGCCCCGTGGCGCTGACGATGCCGTTGGTCACCGTCTGCGACAGCCCGAGAGGATCGCCGATGGCGAGCACCACGTCGCCGACGCGCACCTGTCTGGAATGGCCGAACGTGATGACCGGCAGGTGCGGCAGATTGATCTGCAGCACCGCCAGGTCGGTGTCCGGATCCACCCCGACGATGCGCGGCTTGGCGATGCGGCCGTCGGCGAGCTGCACGCGGATCGCCTCGGCGTTGGCGATGACGTGGTAGTTGGTGACGATGTGTCCCTGCCTGTCGATGATGACACCCGAGCCCAGGGTGCGCTCGATGTGCTGGCGGTACTCGGGCAGAAGGTTGCCGAACAGACCGGAAAACGGCGCGAAGGGCGGAAAGGGATTGACTTGCTCGGTGACCAGCCGCGCCGTGTAGATGTTGACCACCGCCGGGGCGGCCCGCTCGACGGCCGAGGCGTAGCTGACCACCGGCGGCTCGCGCCGCCGCGCGCCGCGCGCCGCCGATGTCTGGGCGGCGCGCGCGTGCGCCGCGGCACGCCGCGGCTGGATGATCAGGCTCGGATGCAGCGCCACGATCACGAATGCCAGCGCCAGGCCGCCGACCACGGATCCGGCAATGAAGGTCAGGGCCCGGCTCAAACGTTGTGCCATGTCGTGGATCCTCCTAATTCGCTGCCGCCCGTTCCCCGGTGCGCATCGGCACGGGCGCCGCGAGCCGGGGGGCGGCCCGCGGGGGGAGGGCGAAAGTGTATAATGTACCTGTCTCCGACGAGCCGGAAACCGCGCGCGGGGCTCCGCGTGGCGCAAGAAGACCGGTCCGGCCCGGCGTTGGGCGAAACCGCGCGGAAATTGAGGGCGGAAATTGGGAGGCTCTTCCGATGACCGAGTGCGCCGGCGTTGCCGATGGCCCGAGTCCTCGCCCGCCGGGGCGCGCCATCGGGGTAAGCAACCGGGTCTATCCGTCCGCGGCCATGCCCGCCGTGCTCGCCTGGCTGCTGAGGCGCGAATGCTGGCAGGAGATGCCCTGAGCGGACGCGGCGCGTCGATGCGCCCGAGCCGCGAACGAAGCAACTCGGCACGGGTCCCCGAAGCGGTAAGATCGGGCAGGTTGAGCCGGCTGGGCGGCGGGAGCGGTACAGTGTCGAGCAGACGAACCATCATGACGCTGTTCTCGGCGCCGGCGGACGCATGGAGCCATCGGACGCGCATCGTCCTGGCCGAGAAGAACATCGATTTGGAGGTGGTCAGTGTCGCGCCGGGCAGCCTCCCGGAGGACCTCCTCGATCTGAACCCCGATCATTCCCTGCCCACGTTGGTCGACCGCGATCTGGTGCTGTACGACTCGCGAGTGATCATCGAGTATCTCGATGAGCGCTTCCCGCATCCGCCCCTGATGCCCGCCGACCCGGTCACGCGCGCGCAGTTCCGCCTGGCGCTTTATCGCATCGAGCGCGACTGGTACAGTCTGCTCGTTCAGATCGGGCGGGAGGAGGACCGCAGGCAACTACCGAGGTTGAGAAAAATCCTCCTCGATACGATCGTGCAAGGAGTCGAGCTGTTTCAATTGAAGCCATTCTTTCTCTCGGACGAGTTTTCCCTGGTTGATGCCACTGTCGCGCCGGTGCTGTGGCGGTTGCCGTACTATCAGATCGAGCTGCCGCCGAAGGCGCAGCCCATCGTCAGGTATCAGAGCCGGATTTTCGCGCGGCCGGCCTTCGCGCGCGCACTCTCGGATGCCGAGCGGGCGATGCACCGCTAGAGCGCCGCGATGCTCAAGCCACCGTCCAAACGACCGTATCTGCTGCGCGCCATGCACCAGTGGATCACCGACAGCGGTCATACGCCGCACGTGATCGTGGACGCCGGGCGCGCCGGCGAGGACATTCCGCACCCCTACGTGCAGGAGGGCAAGCTGGTCCTCAATTTGAGCTACTCGGCCACCCAGAGACTGAAGATCGACAATGACATGGTGGAGTTCGACGCCCGCTTCGCCGGCGTGATCCATCACGTGCGCTTCCCGGTCGCGGCCGTGATGGGCGTCTACGCGCGCGAGACGGGCGAGGGGATGATGTTCCCCGATCAGGACGGTGGACCGGAATCGCCCGAGCCGCCCGGACCCCGCCCGGGGCCCCGGCAAGGCGAGGAGGGCGGCGCGGGCGCCAAGCGCCCGCAGCTGCGCGTGGTGAAATGATCGGGCGCTTTGCGCCGGCGGGCTGGTTCTGGTATTCAGGGGCCGGGGAGCCGGCCGGGCAATCGCTGCCCCGTCCCATTGGGGCGGGGGGGAGGAAAGTCCGGGCTCCGGCGGATCAGGGTGCCAGGTAACGCCTGGGGGACGGCGTGGTGCGCGAAGCGCGAGCTTCGTGTGCGGCGTCCGTTCACGGAAAGTGCAACAGAGAGTAGACCGCCCAAGCCTTCGCTCGAGCCGCTCACGCGGCACGGGGGGAGGACGGCAAGGGTGAAACGGTGCGGTAAGAGCGCACCGCGGTCTTGGCAACAAGACCGGCACGGCAAACCCCACCTGGAGCAAGGCCAAATAGGGGAGCAGCGGGTTCCGGCAACGGGCTCGCAGCGCCGATCCGCGCGCGCTTCCGGGTAGGCTGCTACAGGTTCACGGCGACGTGGATCGCAGAGGAATGATTGCCTCGCGCGGCCGCCTCCTTGCGGGGGCGCTCACCGCGTGACAGAACCCGGCTTACAGGCCGGCTCCCCTTTTTTGTTTTCCCGGTTGCCTCGGCGGGCTCGTGCCGACTCGAGCGCCGACGATCGGGATCCACCCGGTCGCGTGGGCGTCACGGTGCCTTCACGTGTTGCAGCACGAGCGCGTAGGCGTCGGCGCGGCTTGCCCCCGTGAGCTGGGCGGCGAGCGCGGCGGCTCGTCCGGGCGGAAGCTCCCGGGCCAGCAGCTGAACCGTGCGGCGCAGCAGCGCCTCGTCAACGGGCGCGTCCCGCTGGGGCGCCCCGGCGACGACCACGGTCAACTCGCCGCGCCGCCAGCTCGCCTCCTGCGCGGCGCGCGCGGCGAGCTCCCCGAGTGTGCCGCGATAGACGGTCTCGTGCGTTTTGGTGAGCTCGCGTGCGACGGCGGCGTGCCGCTCGGGGCCGAGCGCGGCGGCGAGGTCCGCCAGCATCGCCACGATGCGATGGGGCGCCTCGAAGAACACCAGCGTGCGCGCCTCGCCGGCCAGACGCGCGAGCTGCTCGCGCCGCTCGCTCTCCTTGGCCGCCACGAACCCTTCGAAGCAGAAGCGGTTGACCGGCAGTCCCGCGCAGGCGAGGGCCGCGGTGATGGCACTCGGTCCGGGAATGGCCTCGACCGGGATGTCCGCCGCGACGGCCGCGCGCACCAACTCGTAGCCCGGATCCGACAGCAGCGGAGTGCCGGCATCACTCACCAGCGCGAGCGTCTCGCCGGCGCCGAGCCGGGCGAGCAGCTGCGGCACGCGCTGCGACTCGTTGTGCGTGTGCAGCGAAATCAGCGGCCGGGAAAGGCCGAGCGCGCTCAACAGCGTACGCGTGCGCCGGGTGTCCTCGGCCACGACGGCGTCGGCACGCGACAGCGCCTCGCGCGCCCGCGCGCCGAGGTCCCCGAGGTTGCCGATCGGCGTCGCCACGACCTGCAGTCGGCCCTGGATCCTGGTCAATTTAATTCTCGCGCTAAGCCCGATGAGAGGTAATCTTGACCCTAAAGGAACCGGCAGTGAAAGGCTTGCCCATCATGCAGCGAACGTTCCGGCTGGCCGCGCTGTGCGCGGCCGCAGCGCTGATCGCCGGGTGCGCCACCGCGGTGCGCCCGTACGTGCCCTCCAAGAGCGTCCCCCGCGCTGCGGTGTCGAGGCGCCCGCGCGTTCCCCGGCCGCGCGTGCGGGCGGTCCGGATTCCCCTGCCCGAGGTGCGCATCGCGCTGCTGCTGCCGCAGAGCGGTCCGCTCTCCGGCGCGGGGCAGAGCGTGCGGGACGGCTTCCTCACCGCGTATTACCAGTTGCCGCCGGCGCAGCGGCCGCACGTGCGCATCTACAACACGGCGACGGCAGGCTCGATGCACAGCCTGATCGAGCGCGCCGTGCGCCATGGCGCGGATTTCATCGTCGGTCCGCTCACCCGTCCCAACGTGGCCGCCGCCGCCGCCGTGGCCGAGGGCACGGCGCATCCGCCGATGCTTGCGCTGAATTTCCTCCCGCACGGCACGCGTGCCCCGCAGCGCTTCTTCCAGTTCGCCCTTTCGCCGACCGCCGAGGCGCGGATGGTGGCGCGGCGCGTGTTGGCCGATGGTCATCGGGTCGGGATCGCCATCGTGCCCTCGGGCCCCTGGGGCACGCGGGTGCTCGATGCGTTCAGCCAGCAGTTCCAGGCCGGCGGGGGCCGGCTGCTCGCCACCACGCGCATCGATCTGAGCCGCAACGATTATGCCGGGCCGATCACGCACGTGCTGCTGATCAACCAGAGCTACCAGCGGCTGCGGGACCTGGAGTCGCTGTTCGGGATGCCGTTGAAGTTCGTTCCGCGCCGGCGCCAGGACATCCAGTTCATCTTCGCCCCGGCGCCGGCGAGCGCCGAGCGGCAGATCGAGCCGGAGCTGCGCTTTTTCTACGCCAACGGCGTGCCCACGTATTCCACCTCCGACGCGTTCGTGCCCGATCCGACGGCCAACGAGAATCTCGACGGCCTGCGGTTTCTCGACATGCCGTGGATGCTCGGCGGCCCGCTTCCCGATGCCGTGCGGGCCGCCGCCCGAGCGGCCTGGCCGGCCGGCGGCCCGCATCTGGGCCGACTGTTCGCGTTCGGGTTCGATGCCTATCACCTCACGGTGGCGCTGCTCGAGGGCCATGTCGGTCCCGGCGGACTGATCGATCCGAACGGCCTGACAGGACGGTTGCGGCTGGGGCCGCGCGGCCACATTCATCGCGGTCTGATCTGGGCGAAGCTGAAAAATGGGCAGATCCGGATTCTGCCCCGCCACTGAGCGGGGACGTAGGGCCGCTGCCGCCCGGCGCACCGGTTGCGCCGCGGAGCGCGCGGCGGCGCAATTCCTGCGGGCGCAGGGCGCCGAGGTTCTCTTGTGCAACTTTCGCTGTCGCTGCGGCGAGCTGGATATCGTCGCGCGCTGCGGTGAGGAGCTCGCCGTGATCGAGGTCCGCTCACGGGCCTCTCAGGCCTTTGGCGGCGCGGCCGCCAGCGTCGATGGGCGCAAACGGACCCGCCTGCTGCGGGCGGCCTCGAGACTGCTGCAGACACGGCCCCAGTGGGCGCACTGGCGGCTGCGCTTCGACGTGGTGACGGTCGAGGCGCCCGGGACGGCGCAACCGCGCATCGAGTGGATCAAACATGCGTTCTCGGCCGACGGCGGCGCCGGCGGCATCTAATACATTGGATAAGATTAAGGTCACAACCCGCTGATTCAGAAGATGAATGCTAAAATCAGCGCTGTTGATGCCCGGCGACACGTGCGACATAACTCAACGCGCATATGACCTTTTCACGTTAATTCAATTGACATAGCGCGCCCGCGATTCCTATAGTGGGACGAAGTGGGAAAGAGTGGGAGGGGATGGGATTCATCCTCGCTCGAGATCCATGTTTCGCGGCGCCACCAAAATCACCCTGGATGACAAAGGCCGGATGGTCATGCCGACCCGCTATCGGGAGCAGATCACCGAACGCGCCCAGGGAAAGCTCGTGGTGACCGTGGACCGGGATCGCTGCCTGCTCATCTACCCGTTGCCCGAATGGGATCTGATCGAGTCGAAGCTGATGACCCTGCCGAGCCTGCATGCGCAGGCGCGGCGGCTGCAGCGGCTCATGGTCGGCCATGCGACGGATCTGGAGCTCGACGGCCACGGCCGGATGCTGCTGCCGCCGGAGCTGCGCGCGTATGCCGGTCTAGGGCATCACGGCATGTTGATCGGACAGGGCAATCGATTCGAGCTGTGGGACGAGTTGATTTGGGGCGAGCGGCTGGAGGAGTGGCGCAAGGCGGAACAGGCGGCCACGGATCTGCCCTCGGAGCTGGAAACGCTGTCGCTTTGAGGCGCCGCGCGGCGCCCGCGAGGATCGCCGGCGTTGCGAGGAGTTGTGATGACAGGGAACGACGGGACGTGGGCGGTCGGTGCGGCGCAATGCTCCGAGGCACGGGCGGTGCGCCGCGCCGCACTCGCGCAGTCAGAGGCTGAGGCGGGCAAGGTGGTTCGCGATGTGTGAGCGGGCACGGCCCATGAATCGAGCACTGCGGGGGGTCGCTCGCGACCGCTTCCGGCGTGGCTGAGCATATTCCGGTGCTCGGCGCCGAAGCGCTCGCGGCATTGGTCCTCGAGGCGAATGGCTTCTATGTCGATGCGACGTTCGGGCGAGGCGGTCATACGGCACTCATACTCCAGGCCCTGGGTCGAGAAGGCCGTGTGCTCGCGATCGACCGGGATCCCGAGGCCATCGCGGCCGGGCGGACGCGCTTTGCGCTCGAGACGCGGCTCACACTGGTGCACGCGCCGTTCGCGCAACTCGCCGAGCTGGTGTCGGTCCATGCCGGCGGCCGCCCCTGCCGCGGCGTGCTGTTCGATCTCGGCGTGTCCTCGCCGCAGCTCGATCAGCCGGCGCGCGGGTTCAGCTTTCGGGCCGACGGCCCGCTCGATATGCGCATGGACCCGATGCGCGGGGAGGCCGTGTCCGCGTGGCTTGCGCGCGCCGGCGTTGAGGAGATTCGGCAGGTGATCGCGACCTACGGCGAGGAACGGTTCGCGCGCCGGGTGGCCCAGGCGATCGTCGCCGCCCGTGAGCATGCGCCCATCGAGCGCACCGTCGAGCTGGCCGAGCTCGTGGCGCGGGCGGTGCGCACGCGCGAGCCCGGGAAACATCCCGCCACCCGTACGTTCCAAGCATTGCGGATGTACATCAACGACGAGTTGGGACAGCTCGAGCGGGGACTGGCCGCGGCGCTCGAGGTGCTCGCCCCGAGCGGACGGCTCGTGGTGATCGGCTTTCATTCCGTCGAGGACCGCCTGGTCAAGCAATTCATCGCGCGCCATGCGCAACTCGATCCGGCGCTGGCGGATCTGCCGGCGGTGCCCCCGCAGCTCGCGCCGCGGCTGCGGCGGATCGGGCGCAAGCTCCGTGCCGGCCAAGCCGAGGTGGCGCGCAACCCCCGGGCGCGCAGCGCGCTGCTGCGGGTCGCGGAGAAGATCGCGTGAAGAAGACGCGGGCGACATTCGGGCTGGCGGTGGCTGCGCTGTGGCTGGCGGTGCTCGCGTCCGGGATGGGGGTGGTGTACTGCCGCTATCGCTCGCGGGAGCTGTTCATCCATTTGGAGCAGCTCAGGCACCGGCGCGACGCCCTGGATGTGCAGTGGGGCCAGCTGCAGCTCGAGGAGAGCGCCTGGTCGACCCATGCGCTGATCGAGAGCGTGGCCGCGCGCCGGCTGCACATGCGAATGCCATCGCCCGCGCACATCGTGGTCGTGCGCCCATGAAGTCGCGTCGCGCCCGAGCGCGTCCGCCCGCCTACCGCTGGCGGGCCCAACTGCTGCTCGGGGCGCTCGTGCTCATCTCGCTCGTGCTGGTGGGCCGCGCCGTCGATCTGCAGCTGGTCGATTACACCTTTCTCTCGCGCCAGGGGGACGAGCGCTTTCTGCGCGTGGTCTCGGTTGCGGCGCATCGGGGCGTCATCACCGACCGGCACGGCCAGCCGCTCGCGGTCAGCGCCCCGGTCGATTCGATCTGGGTCAATCCCAAACAGATCCTGCAGGCCAACGGCGGCGTCGCCGAGCTCGCCCAGGCCCTCCGCTTCGATCCCGCGACGCTCTGGAGCGACATCAGCAGCAACGCCAATCTGCAATTTCTCTACGTCGCGCGCCAACTTCCCCCGCCGCGCGCGCACGCCATCAAGGCGCTCGGCATTCCGGGGGTCTACCTGCGGCGCGCCTACCGGCGCTACTACCCGGCCGGGGAGGTGACCGGGCAGCTGATCGGCTTCACCAACATGAAGGACCAGGGCGAGTCCGGCCTGGAGCTCGAATACAACTCGTGGCTGACCGGCATCGACGGCGAGAAGCGCGTGATCGAGGACCGCTACGGCCAGATCGTCCAGCAGGTCGACAGCATCCGCCCCGCCCGTCCGGGGCACAATCTGGTGCTCTCGATCGACATGCGCATCCAGTATCTGGCCTACCGGGCGCTGAAGGCCGCGATCGTGGCGCAGCGCGCGCGCTCGGGCTGCATGGTGATCATCGACGTCGACACCGGCGAGGTGCTCGCCATGGTCGACCAGCCGCCGTTCAATCCCAATGATCGCGCGCAGCTGCTGCCGCAGCTGTATATGAACCGCGCGATCGACTATACGTTCGCGCCCGGCTCCTCCATCAAGCCGTTCTTCATCGCCGCCGCGCTGATGAGCGGGCGCTACAACGACCACAGCATCGTCAACACCTCGCCCGGATACATCGATGTGCAGGGCCACATATTCCGCGACGAGACGGATCTCGGCCCCATCGACATCGCCACCATCCTCGCGGTGAGCTCCAATGTCGGCATGGCGCATGTCGCGCTGTCGCTTCCGCGCTCGCTCATCTGGAAGACCCTGCATGATTTCGGCTTCGGGCGTCTCGCGGCCCCGGGCTATCCCGGCGAGCCCACCGGCGCGCTGTTGCCGTACAAGGATTGGCGCCCGATCCGCATCGCCACCATGTCGCACGGCTACGGCTTGACGGTGACGGCCCTGCAGTTGGCCCACGCCTATGCGACGCTCGGGGCGTTCGGCCTCGAGCGGCCGATCTCGTTCCTGCGCGAGAACACCCCGCCGCCCGGCCGGCGCATCATGCCGGCGGCGCTCGCTCGCGAGCTGCTGCATATGATGCTCGGGGTGGCGAGCCCGCATGGCACGGCCCCGGCGGCGGCCATTCCGGGCTACATCGTGGCGGGCAAGACCGGCACCTCCTGGATCGACGTCGGGGGCCGCTACCGCCACCACCTCTACACGGCGGTATTTGCCGGCGTCGCGCCGGTGAATCGTCCGCGGCTTGCCGCCGTGGTGGTGATCAAGGAGCCGAGCGCCGGCCTGTACTACGGCGGAGACGTCTCCGCGCCGGTATTCCATACGGTGATCGGCCGGGCGCTGCGCCTGCTGGCGGTGGCGCCCGATCAGCCGCTCGGGCCTGGAAACACGCTGCAAGGTCCGGTGCTGCAATGAGCGCCGCGGCGCACATCGGGTTTCCCGGCCGGGCGCTGCGCGCACTGACCGAGGGGCTGCTCGAGGCGCCGCCGCCGCTCGAGATCCGCGATGTCACGCTCGACAGCCGCGCGGCGGGTCCGGGAACGTTGTTTCTCGCCTGCCGCGGCCGCTCGCACCACGGACTGGCCTTCGCCGCCGATGCGGCCGCGCGCGGCGCGCGCGCGGTGCTGTACGAGCCGCCGGCCGAGTCCGCCGAGCAGCTCGAGGCGCTCGATCCAACGGTATTCGTCGCGGCCGTGCCGCAGCTCGGGGCGCGCGCCGGCCTGATCGCCGACCGGTTTTTCGCCCGCCCATCGCAGCACCTGGCGGTCATGGCGGTGACGGGAACCAACGGCAAGACGACCTGTGCCTGGTTGTGCGCGCAGGCGCTCGCGCGCTGCGGCCGGCTGGCCGGCTATATCGGCACGCTCGGCGCCGGCATTCCCGGTGCGCTCGCCGCGACCGCTCGCACCACCTCGGATGCGGTCACGGTGCATCGCCAGCTCGCCGAGCTGCGCCGGCTCGGGGCCGGCTGGGTGGGCATGGAGGTCTCCTCCCACGCGCTCGATCAGGGGCGCATCGCGGGGGTGCGCGTGCACACCGCCGCCTTCACCAATCTCACCCGCGACCATCTCGACTATCACGGCACCATGGCGGCCTACGGGCGCGCCAAGGCCCGGCTGTTCGAGAGCGAGGCTCTGGTCAGCCGCGTGATCAACATCGACGATGAATTCGGCGCGGCGCTCGCCGCGCGCGCCGACCCCGGCCGCCTGATCGCCACGACCCGCCGCGCGAGCGCGCGGCCGCCCGCGCAGGGGCACTGGGTGCGGGCCGTGCAGACGCGGCCGCAGGGCGCCGCGGTGCAGATGCGCGTGGCCTCGAGCTGGGGGGAGGCGGAGCTCACCGTGCCGCTGATCGGGGATTTCAACGCCGACAACGCTCTGACGGTGCTCGGCATCCTGCTCGGGGCCGAGGTGCCGCTCGCGGCGGCGTGCGCCGCGCTGCGGGAGTGCCGCGGCGCGCCGGGACGCATGGAGGCATTCGGCGGGGACGCCGGCCGGCCGCTGGCCATCGTCGATTACGCGCATACGCCGGATGCGCTCGCCCAGGCGCTGCGCAACGCCCGGCACCACTGCCGCGGTCGGCTGCGTGTGGTGTTCGGCTGCGGCGGCGAGCGCGACCGCGGCAAGCGGCCGCTGATGGGGCGCATCGCCGCCGAGCTCGCCGATGAGATCATTCTGACGGACGACAATCCGCGCAACGAGCCGCCCGAGCGCATTACCGCGGACATCCTCGCCGGCATCGCCGGGCGCGGCGCGCGCATCGAGCATGATCGGGGCCGCGCCATCCGCGAAGCGCTCGCCGGCAGCGCCGGCGCCGACGTCGTGCTCATCGCCGGCAAGGGCCACGAGACGTACCAGACTTATGGCGCCGAGCGGCGCCCGTTCAGCGACCAGGCCGTGGTGCGCGCGGCGCTCGGGCTCGAGGCGGCGCAGCCATGAGCCTGACTCGTACGCTGGCTCAGTTCGCGCGCGACTGCGGCGGTGGGCTGCGCGGGGAGGATCGCCCGTTCACGGGCGTCTCGATCGACACCCGCACGCTGCGCGGCGGCGAGCTGTTCGTCGCGCTGCGCGGGCCGCGTTTCGATGGCGCGCAGTTCCTGGCCGTGGCGCTCGAGCGCGGCGCCGCCGGGGTGGTGCTCGAGCGCGAGCAGCCGCTGGCGGCGGCGCAGATCGTGGTGGCCGACACGCTGCAGGCCCTGCAGCGCGCCGCGCAGGCGCGGCGCGCCGCGCTGCCCATCCCCGTGATCGGTGTCGCCGGCAGCAACGGCAAGACGACGACCAAGGAGATGACCGCGGCCATCCTCGGCCAGCGTGGCGAGTGCCTCGCGACCCGCGGCAACCTCAACAATCACATCGGCGTGCCGCTGACGCTGCTGCGGCTCGAGCCCGAGCATCGCGGCGCGGTGATCGAGATGGGCGCCAATCGCGCCGGGGAAGTCGCCGAGCTGGTGCGCATCGCCCGTCCGACGGTCGGTCTGATCACCAACGCGGGCGCCGAGCACCTCGAGGGCTTCGGTACCTTGGCCGGCGTGGCGCGCGCCGAGGGCGAGGCGGTCGCGGGCCTGGAGCCTGCCGCCACCGCGGTACTGAACGCCGACGATCCGTTTCTGCAGCTCTGGGGCGAGATGACCGCCGCGCGGCGGATCACGTTCGGTTTCTCGCCGGCGGCGGACTTCCGCGCCGGGGAGCCGCAATCGAGTCTCACCCGCGCGGGGTTCCGGACCCGCTTCACCCTCACCTGCGCCCTCGGCGCCGCGCCGATCGAGCTGCACTTCGGCGGCCGGCACAACGTCCTCAACGCGCTGGCGGCGGCGGCGGCCGCTGCCGCCGCCGGCGCGAGCCTGGCGCAGATCAGCGCCGGCCTCGCCTCGGTGCGCCCGGTGAGCGGCCGGCTGCAGCCGAAGCGCGCCGCAGGGGGCGCCTGGATTCTCGATGACTCCTACAACGCCAATCCCAGCTCGGTCCGCTCCGGGATCGAGGTGTTGGCCTCGCTGCCGCAGCGACGCTGGCTGGTGCTCGGGGACATGGCCGAACTCGGCGCGTCTGCCGAGGACTCGCACGTGCAGATCGGCGACTTCGCGCGCGAGCACGGGATCGAGCGGCTCTATGCCACCGGGCCGCTCGCGGCGCTCGCCGTCGAGCGCTTCGGCGCCGGCGCGCGCTGGTTCCCCGAGGCCGAGGTGCTCGCCGAGGCGCTGCGCGCGGCGCTCGGCGAGGCCGGTCCCGGGGTCTGCATCCTGGTGAAGGGCTCGCGCATCAATCGGCTCGAGCGGGTCGTGCAGGCGCTGGTCGGCGGCGCCGAAGAGCCGGAGGCGCACTGAATGCTCTACTGGCTCGCACACCGGCTGGTCGCCTGGCACTCCGGGTTCAACGTCTTTTCCTACCTGACCTTCCGCGCGATCCTCGCCATGGGCTCCTCCCTGGTGGTCTCGCTGCTGATCGGCCCGACGATGATCCAGCGTCTCTCGCGCTATCAGATCGGCCAGGTGGTGCGCGCCGACGGCCCGCAGAGCCATCTGCCCAAGGCCGGCACGCCCACCATGGGCGGCACGCTGATCCTGGTGGCGACGCTGGTGAGCACGCTGCTGTGGGCGCAGCTGACCAACCGGCGGATCTGGCTGGTGGTGATCGTGACGCTCGCCTTCGGCCTGATCGGCTTCATCGACGATTACCTGAAACTGGTGGTGCGCAATACGCGCGGCCTGCCGGCGCGCTGGAAGTATCTGTATCAGTCGGTGGTGGGCCTGGCGGTGGCCGCGGTCCTGTTCTACACGGCGCGGGTGCCGGCCCAGACGATCCTGTTTCTGCCGTTCTTCAAGTCGTTCGCCGAGCCGCTGCCCGCGCCGGCGTACATCCTCATCGCCTACCTCATGACCGTCGGCATGAGCAACGCGGTCAATCTGACCGACGGGCTCGACGGGCTGGCCATCATGCCGGCGGCGCTCGTGTCGTTCGCGCTCGGCATCTTCGCCTATGCCAGCGGCAATGCGCTGTTCGCCCACTATCTGGAGATTCCCTCGATCCCGGGCACCGGCGAGCTGTTGATCTTCTGCTCGGCGCTCTCCGGGGCCGGCCTGGGATTTCTCTGGTTCAACGCCTATCCGGCGCAGGTGTTCATGGGCGATGTCGGCGCGCTCGCGATCGGCGCGGCTCTCGGGGTCATCGCCGTCATGGTGCGCCAGGAGCTGGTGGCGCTGCTGATGGGCGGGGTGTTCGTGCTCGAGACCGCCTCGGTGATCCTGCAGGTGGCGTCCTTCAAGCTCACGGGCCGGCGCATCTTCCGCATGGCCCCGCTCCATCATCATTTCGAGCTCAAGGGCTGGGCCGAGCCGAAAGTCATCGTGCGCTTCTGGATCATCTCGCTGATCCTGGTGCTCGCGGGGCTCGCGACCCTGAAACTCAGATGAGCACGGTTGCGCACAAACCCTCCACGGCCGTGATCGCCGGCCTCGGGCGAACGGGACTCGCGTGCGCGCGCTATCTGCGCGCGCACGGCTGGCGACTCGCCGTGACCGACACGCGCGCCGATCCGCCGCAGCTCGAGCCGCTGCGCGCGCTCGATCCGGACATCGTGGTGCGCCTGGGCGGGCTCGATGCGCAACTGCTCGATGAGGCGGTGTGCGTGCTGGCATCGCCGGGACTGCCGCTCGATCTGCCGTTCTTCGCCGAAGCCCGCCGCCGCGGCCTGGAGATCTTCGGCGACATCGAGCTGTTCGCGCGGGCCGCGAGTGCTCCGGTGGCGGCGATCACCGGCACCAACGGCAAGAGCACCGTGACCACCCTGCTCGGGCGCATGGCGGCGCGCGCCGGCCTGCTGGTGCGCGTCGGCGGCAATCTCGGCGAGCCGGCGCTCGATCTGCTGGCCGCCGCCGAGCGCTGCGCGCGCCCGACCGATCTGTACGTGCTCGAGCTGTCGAGCTTCCAGCTCGATACCACCGAGTCGCTCGATCTGAAGGCCGCGGCCGTGCTGAACGTCAGCGCCGATCACCTCGATCGCTACGCGTCGGTGGAGGACTACGCGCTGTCTAAGGCGCGGGTGTTCGGGCGCTGCGATACGGCGGTGGTCAACCTCGACGATGCGCTCGTGGCCCGCATGACCCACCGCGGACAGCGCGTGCTCGGGTTCTCGGTCCAGGGCGCCGCGGGGGCCGCCTACACCGTGCTGCAGCGCGAGGGTGCGTGGCTGGGGCGGCACGGCGAGCCGCTGTTGCCCGTGGCGCAGATGCGCCTGCGCGGCCTGCACAACGCGGCCAACGCGCTCGCGGCGCTCGCCCTCGGCGAGGCGCTCGAGCTGCCGCGGGCGGCGATGCTGGCGGAGCTGCGGGAGTTCACCGGCCTGCCGCATCGGACCCAGTGGGTGGCCGAGGTGCGCGGCGTCACCTACATCGACGACTCCAAGGGCACGAACGTCGGCGCGACGCTCGCGGCGATCCGCGGCATGGACGGCCCGCTGGTGTTGATCGCCGGCGGCGAGGGCAAGAATCAGGACTTCACGCCGCTCGCGGCGGCGCTGCGCGGCAAGGCGCGGCACGTGGTGCTGATCGGCCGCGACGCCGAGCGTATCGCGCGGGCGATCGACGGTGTCTGCACGAGCGAGGTCTGCGCCTCGATGCCCGCGGCGGTGGCGGCGGCCGCGCGCGCCGCCGAGCCCGCAGACACCGTGCTGCTCTCCCCGGCGTGCGCCAGTCTCGACATGTTCCGCGACTACGCGCACCGCGGCGAGTCGTTCGCGCAGGCGGTGCGGGAGTTGCCGGCATGAGTGCGCAGCGGACCGCGATGTCGTTCGCGCGCTCGAGCGTGCGGGGCCGCGCCGTGTTCGTCGATCCGGTGACCCTCGCGCTGGTGCTGGCGATCCTGCTGTTCGGGCTGATCATGCTCACCTCGGCGTCGATTTCCATCGCCGGGCGCGACACCGGCAACCCGTTCTACTTCATCGAGCGGCAGCTGATCGCCGTGCTGATCGGCGTGGCCGGCGGCATCGCGGCGTTCTGCCTCAAATGCGAGCGCCTCGAGCGGCTCTCGCCCGCGCTGCTGGTGATGGCGACGCTGCTGCTGCTGGCGGTGTTGGTTCCGGGACTCGGCGAGCGGGTCAACGGCGGGCGGCGCTGGTTGCACCTGGCCGGTTTCAGCTTCCAGATCTCCGACCTGGCGCGCATCCTGGTGCTGATCTACGTGGCGAGCTATGCCGCGCGGCGCCAGGACGAGCTGGCCGATTCGTTCGGCGGTCTCGCCAAGCCGCTCGGGATGCTGGCGCTGTTCGCGGCCCTGATGCTCGGGGAGCCGAACTTCGGGGGCGCGCTCGTGCTGTTCGCCACCGGTTTCGGCATGCTGTTCCTCGCCGGCGCGCGCCCGCGCCACGTGGTGGCGATCACGTTGCTCGCCACGCTCGCCTTCACCGTGCTCGCGATCACCTCCCCATACCGCCTGCGGCGACTGACCGGCTTTCTCGACCCGTGGGCCCAGCCCTACGGCAGCGGCTTCCAGCTGACCCAGTCGCTGATCGCGATCGGCCGCGGCAAATTGTTCGGTGTCGGACTCGGCAACAGCGTGCAGAAGCTCTTTTATCTGCCCGAGGCGTACACCGACTTCCTGTTCGCGGTGCTGTGCGAGGAGCTCGGCCTTGCCGGCGCGCTGCTCACGATCGCGCTGTTCGTCGCGCTCATCTGGCGGTCGTTCCAGATCGCCGCGCGCGCCGGACGCGCCGGCCTCGTCTTCCATCAGCTGCTGGCCGCCGGGTTCGGCCTGTGGCTCGGCATGCAGGCGTTCATCAACATCGGGGTGAACATGGGGGTGCTGCCGACCAAGGGGTTGCCGCTGCCGATGATGAGCTACGGGCGATCGAACATGATCACGACGCTGGTGTGGGTCGGGATCGTGCTGCGCATCCACCACGAGACGCTGATCGAGACCCGCGGCGCGACCCCGGCCAACAGCCAGAGCGCGGCATGAAGGGGCCGGTACTCATCATGGCGGGCGGCACCGGCGGGCACGTGTTCCCGGGGCTGGCGCTGGCGCGCCGCCTGCGCGAGCGCTCCGTGGAGGTCATCTGGCTCGGTACCCGGCGCGGCATCGAGGCGCAAGTGGTGCCGGCCGAGGACATTGCCATCGAGTGGCTCTCGGTCGGCGGATTGCGCGGCAAGGGCTGGCGCACGCGCCTCGCCGCGCCATGGCGGCTCACCGTGGCGCTGTGGCAGGCCCTCGGGGTGATGCGCCGGCGCCGCCCGCGCGTGGTCGTGGGACTCGGCGGCTTCGTCACCGGACCGGGCGGCATCGCGGCGTGGCTCACCCGGCGGCCGCTGCTGATCCACGAGCAGAATGCCGTCGCCGGCTTCACCAACCGGGCGCTTGCGCCGCTTGCCCGCGAGGTGCTCGAGGCGTTCCCCGGCACCTTCGCCGCCCACGTGCACGCGCGCGCCATCGGCAATCCGGTGCGGCGCGAGATCAGCGCGCTGCCCGAGCCCGGCGTGCGGCTGGCCCGGCGCGCCGCCGCGGTGCGCCTGCTGGTGATCGGCGGCAGTCAGGGCGCGGTGCGGCTCAATACCGTGGTGCCGTACGCGCTGGCGCGCGCGGGCGCGCGCTTCGAGGTGCGCCACCAGGCCGGCGCGCGCTGGCGCGATGCGTGCCGCGAGAGTTACGCGCAGGCCGGCGTGGCCGCCGACGTGCAGCCATTCATCGCCGACATGGCCGAGGCGTACGGTTGGGCGGATCTGGTGATCTGCCGGGCCGGGGCGCTCACGGTCTCGGAGCTGGCGGCCGCCGGGATCGGCGCGGTGCTGGTGCCGTTTCCGGCCGCGGTGGACGATCACCAGACATGCAACGCGCGGCTGCTGGTGCGCCAGGGCGCGGCCGTGCTGATTGTCGAGCGGGAACTGACGGCCGAGCGGCTGGCCGGGGAGCTCGAGCGCCTGTGCGCCGATCGGAGCCGGCTGATCGAGATGGCCGTGCGGGCCCGCTCGCTCGCCCGTCCCGAGGCCGCCGAGGCGTTCGCCGAGCGCTGTGTGCAACTGCTGGGGAGGGCCGCATGAGCCGCACCGGCCTCCCGAGCGGCTTCGACCGCATGCGGCGCATCGAGACGATCCACCTGGTCGGCATCGGTGGCAGCGGCATGAGCGGCATCGCCGAGGTCCTGCTGAACCTCGGGTACCGTGTGCAGGGCTCGGATGTGCGCAACAGCGCGGTGATCGAGCGCCTGGCGGCGCTTGGCGCGCATGTTGCCATCGGGCACGCCGCCCACCACATCACCGGGGCCGACGTGCTGGTGGTCTCGGGAGCGATCCCTAAGTGCAACCCGGAGGTCGCCGCCGCGCTGGCGCAGCGCATTCCGGTGGTCTCGCGCGCCGAGATGCTCGGGGAGCTGATGCGTTTCCGCGATGCGATCGCGGTCGCCGGCACGCACGGCAAGACGACCACCACCAGCCTCATCGCCAGCATCCTCGCCGAAGCCGGCGAGGATCCGACCTTCGTGATCGGCGGGCGGCTGAAGAGCGCCGGCAGCCACGCGCGGCTCGGCTCGGGACGCTACCTCGTGGCCGAGGCCGACGAGAGCGACGCGTCGTTCATGCATCTGCAGCCGCTGGTGGCGGTCGTCACCAACATCGACAACGATCATCTGGCCACCCACGGCGGGGACTTCGCCCGGCTCGAGCAGAGCTTCGTCGATTTTCTGCACAACCTGCCGTTCTACGGCCTGGCGGTGCTGTGCCTGGACTGCGCGCGCGTGCGCGAGATTCTGCCGCGGGTCGCCCGCCACGTGCTCACCTACGGATTGAGCGCCGATGCCGACGTGCGCGCCGTCGATGTGCGCCGTCTGGGCTTGCAGACCCGCTTCGCGGTGAGCCGTCCCTCGGGGGCGCCGCTGGAGGTGCTGGTCAACCTGCCCGGCACCCACAACGTGCTCAATGCGCTGGCGGCGATCGCGGTGGCTACGGATCTGGGCGTCGAGGATGCGGCGATCTGCGCGGCGCTGGCGCAATTCCAGGGCATCGACCGCAGGCTGCAGCACGTGGCCGACATCGTCACCGGCGCCGGGACGATCGTCCTCGTCGACGATTACGGCCATCACCCGACCGAGGTGGCCGCGACGCTCGAGGCGCTGCGCCAGGGGTATCCGCGCCGGCGCATCGTGCTCGCCTTCCAGCCGCACCGCTACACCCGCACGCGCGATCTGATCGACGATTTCGGCAAGGTGCTCTCGAGCGTGGAGGTGTTGCTGGTCACGGAGGTCTATGCGGCCGGCGAGGAGCCGATCGCCGGTGCGGACGGGCGCGCCATCTGCCGCGCGGTGCGCAGCCGCGGCCAGGTCGAGCCGCTGTTCGTCGAGCGCGTGGAGGAGTTGGCCGATGCGCTGCGCGACGTGATCCGCGACGGCGATCTGGTCGTGACCATGGGCGCGGGCAACATCAGCGCGGTCGCACACGGGCTGATCCAGACGCTGCCCGCCGTGCTCGCGCCCCGGAGTGACGCATGAGCTGCGCGGTGCCCGAGAAATTCCTGGCGCGGATCCGGCGCGAGGAGCCGATGAGCCGCCATACCTCGTGGCATGTCGGCGGCCCGGCCGAGGTGTTCTTCACGCCCGAGGGCCGGGCCGATCTGGCGGAGTTTCTGCGCGACCTGCCGGCGGAGGTGCCGCTGCTCTGGCTCGGCCTCGGCAGCAACCTTCTGGTGCGCGACGGCGGCATTCGCGGTGTGGTGATCAGCACCCAAGGGATGCTCGATCGGCTCGAGCGGCGCGGCGAGACCTCGGTGTATGGCGAATGCGGCGTGGCCTGCGCGCGCATCGCGCGCCAGTGCATCAAGTGGAGCCTGGGTCCGGCGGCGTTCTTCGCGGGCATTCCGGGCACGCTCGGCGGCGCCCTGGCCATGAATGCCGGGGCGTTCGGCGAGGAGACCTGGCCGCACGTGATCGAGGTCGAGACCCTCGATCGCCGCGGCCGCGAGCACCGGCGGCCCGCCGCCGAGTATCGCGTCGGCTATCGGCAGGTCGATCCCCCGGCGCCCGAGGAAGGGTTCCTCGCCGCGACGCTGCGCTTCGAGACGGCGCCGGCGGGGAGCGAGACGGCGGTGCGGGAGCTGCTCGAGCGGCGCCGCGCAACCCAGCCGATCGGCGAGTGGAGCTGCGGCTCGGTGTTCACCAACCCCCCGGGCGATCACGCCGCGCGTCTGATCGAGGCGAGCGGTCTGAAGGGTGCGGCCGTCGGCGGCGCGTCGGTCTCGAGCAAGCACGCGAACTTCATCATCAACCACGGCACGGCGAGTGCCAACGACATCGAATCCCTGATCCGGCGCGTGCAGGAAACCGTCGAGCGCGCGCATGGCCTGACGCTCCGTCCGGAGGTGCGCATCGTGGGGGAGGTACGCCGATGCGTCTGAATTACGACCCGACCTGGCTGCGTCGTGCCGCATCGAGCGCCGAGTTCGGCCGGGTCGCGGTGCTCGCCGGGGGCGATTCGAGCGAGCGGGAGATTTCGCTGCTGTCCGGCGCGGCGGTGCTGGCGGCGCTGCGGCGCCGCGGCGTGGCCGCCGAGCTGTTCGATCCGCGCGAGCGCTCGCTGCTGGAGCTCCCGGGGCTGGGCTTCGAGCGGGTGTGGATCGCCCTGCACGGGCCGGGCGGGGAGGACGGAACGGTGCAGGGGGCGCTGGAGTATCTGGGCGTGCCGTACACCGGCTCGGGCGTCATGGGCTCGGCGATCACCATGGACAAGCTGCGCACCAAGCGTCTGGCCCACGCGTGCGGGGTGCCCACCCCGGCGGCGCTCGAGCTCAACGGTCCGCAGGACTTCGAGCATGCGCTCGAGCGGCTGCGCCTGCCGATGATCGTCAAGCCCTGCAGTCAGGGATCGAGCGTCGGCATGAGCAAGGTCGAGCGCGCCGATGACCTGCCGGCCGCCTACGCCGCCGCGCGCGCCGTGGAGCGCTGCGTGTTCGCCGAGTCGTGGGTGAGCGGCGCGGAGTACACCGTGGCGCTGCTGCAGGGCGAGGCGCTGCCGTCGATCCGGATCGAGACACCGCGCACCTTCTACGATTACGAGGCGAAGTACGTGCGCGAGGACACCCGCTACCTGTGTCCCTCAGGCTTGTCCGAGCCGGCCGAGCGGCATCTGGCGAGCCTCGCGCGCGCGGCCTTCGCGGCCGCGGGCGCCGAGGGTTGGGGGCGGGCGGATTTCATGACCGACGCCACGGGCCGGCCGCTGCTGCTCGAGATCAACACCGTGCCCGGCATGACCAGCCATTCGCTGGTGCCGAAGGCCGCCCACGCCATCGGCATCGATTTCGACGAGCTCGTCTGGCGCGTGCTCGAGACGAGCTTCACGCGCCGCGCGGCCGAGGGTGCGGCCAAACCATGAGACACCGTGGCGGCAATCGACGCAGGCAAGCGGTGGGCCCGGCGCGGCCGCGGCGCCGGGGGCGCCGGCTGCTGCGCGCCGCGGCCGTGCTCGCGGCCCTGCTCGGGGTGTTGTGGGCGCTCGATCGCCCGATCCGGGCGGTACGGGTGACCGGCGCGTTCCGCCACGTCTCGCCCCTGGCGGTCGAGCGGGCCGTCGCCGATGTCGCGCTCGGCTCGGGGCTCTTGACGGTGAACCTGCGCCGGGTGCGCGCGGCCGTCGCGGCGCTGCCCTGGGTCGCGACGGTGAGCGTGCGGCGCATGTGGCCCGATGCGCTCGCGGTGCGCATCGGCGAACAGGTCGCGGCGGCCTGTTGGAACGGCGATGGCCTGGTCAACCGCGCCGGCAAGGTGTTCGTGACCGGCCTGACCGATCCGCCGGCGGCGCTCCCGCGCCTGTCGGGGCCGCCCGGCACCTCCGGGCAGGTGATGCGCCGCTATCTGGCCATGCGCGGTGAGCTCGCCTCGAGCGGCGTTGCGATCGCCTCGCTGGCGCTGAGCGCGCGGGGCACGTGGAAGTTCACCCTGAACGACGGGATCCGCGTCAGGTTGGGACGGTCCGACCTGGACTCGCGATTCGACAAGTTCGTCGACGTGGCGCTGGCGATCGTCAAGCGGCGCGCGCACGCGATTGCGTACGTCGACATGCGTTACATGAACGGTTTTGCCATTGGCTGGCGCCATCATGCGCCGGCGGTATAGGAGGCCGCGATGCGAAAGCGAACCGACCGCGACCTGATTGTCGGCCTCGACATCGGCACTTCCAAGGTTCTCGCCCTGGTCGGGGAGGTCGGGCCGAACGGCGCCATCGAGGTGCTGGGCGTCGGCTCGCAACCCTCGCGCGGGTTGAAGAAGGGCGTGGTGGTCAACATCGAGTCGACCGTGCAGTCCATTCAGCGCGCCGTGGAGGAAGCCGAGCTGATGGCCGGCTGCGAGATCCATGCGGTGTTCGCCGGCATCGCCGGCAGCCACGTGCGCAGCCTCAACTCGCACGGGGTGGTGGCGATCCGCGACCGCGAGGTCACTCCGGGGGACGTCGAGCACGTGATCGACGCGGCCCGCGCCGTCGCCATTCCGGCCGACCAGAAGATCCTGCACGTGCTGCCGCAGGAGTTCGTGGTCGACGGCCAGGAGGGCATCCACGATCCGATCGGCATGTCCGGCGTGCGCCTCGAGGCGAAAGTGCACATCGTCACCGGCGCCGAGAGCGCCGCGCAGAACATCGAGAAGTGCATCAAGCGCTGCGGGCTCGAGGTCGAGGACGTGGTGCTCGAGCAGCTCGCCTCGAGCTTCGCGGTGCTCACCGAGGATGAGAAGGACCTCGGGGTGTGCATGGTCGACATCGGCGGCGGCACCACCGACATCGCGGTGTTCGCCCAGGGGGCGATCCGCCACACGGCGGTGATTCCGATCGCCGGCGATCAGGTCACCAACGACATCGCGGTGTCGATGCGCACCCCCACGCAGCATGCCGAGGACATCAAGATCCGCTACGCGTGCGCGCTCTCGCAGCTCGCCAACCCCGACGAGACCATCGAGGTGCCGAGCGTCGGCGACCGTCCGGCCCGCCGGCTCGCCCGCCAGACGCTCGCCGAGGTCGTCGAGCCGCGCTACGAGGAGCTGTTCGGCCTGGTGCGCGAGGAGCTGCGCAGGAGCGGCTTCGAGGAGCTGGTGGTCGCCGGCGTGGTGCTCACCGGCGGCAGCGCCCGCATGGAGGGCGTCATCGAGCTCGCCGAGGAGGTGTTTCATCTGCCGGTGCGCCTCGGGCTGCCGCAGCAGATCCAGGGGCTCGCCGACGTGGTGCGCAACCCGATCTATGCCACCGGCGTGGGGCTGCTGCTGTATGCCCGGGACAATCTCTTGCCCGCGCGGCGGGCGCGTGCGCGCGGCGGCAACGCCAAGGCGACGATCAACCGCATGCGGGCGTGGTTTCAGGGGAATTTCTAATCGTGAGTGAATCAATCCGAATTGCTCAACATCGAGGAACGCGCAATGTTTGAACTGATGGATGGCTACAACCAGAGCGCCGTGATAAAGGTCATCGGTGTCGGTGGCGGGGGCGGCAACGCCGTCGCGCACATGCTGACGACCGGAATCGACGGCGTGGAATTCATGTGTGTCAACACCGACGCGCAGGCGCTGAAGCACGCGAAGGTGAAAACCGCGCTGCAGATCGGCAGCAACATAACCAAGGGTCTCGGCGCGGGCGCCGACCCGGAGGTCGGCCGGCAGGCCGCCATGGAGGATCGCGACCGCATCGTCGAGTTGATCAAGGGCTGCGACATGCTGTTCATCACCGCCGGCATGGGCGGGGGCACCGGCACCGGTGGCGCTCCGGTGGTGGCACAGGTCGCCAAGGAGATGGGGATTCTCACCGTGGCGGTGGTGACCAGGCCCTTCGAGATGGAGGGCGGAAAGCGCTCGCACGTGGCCGATCACGGCATCGCCGAACTCGGCAAGTACTGCGACTCCCTCATCACCATTCCCAACCAGAAGCTGCTCACCGTGCTCGGGGCGCAGACGACGCTGCTCGACGCGTTCAAGTCGGCCAATCAGGTGTTGCAGGGGGCGGTGCAGGGCATCGCCGAGCTGATCACCCGGCCGGGCCTGATCAACGTGGACTTCGCCGACGTGCGGACCGTGATGTCCGAGACCGGTATGGCCATGATGGGCACTGGCACGGCGAGCGGCGAGGGCCGCGCGCGCGCGGCCGCCGAGGCCGCGGTTTCCTCGCCGCTGTTGGAGGAGATCAACCTGGCCGGGGCCCACGGCATCCTGGTCAACGTTACCGCGGGCATGGACCTGTCGATCGGGGAGTTCCAGGAGGTCGGTCAGATCGTCAAGGAGTTTGCCTCGGAGGACGCCACGGTGGTGGTCGGCACGGTGATCGATCCGGATATGTCCAATCTGGTGCGCGTCACGGTGGTGGCGACCGGGCTCGGCTGTCCGGCCATTCCGAGCACCGCCCGGCCCACGATCGGCGCGAGCCGCGAGCGGGAAGCGGCCCCGGCGCGCGAGGCGCGTGCCGAGGCGCCGATGCGTGTGGTGCGTCGCACTGCGCCCTCGAGCAGCGACTACGCCCAGCTCGACCGGCCGACGGTGCAGCGCCAGCGGGCCGTGGGCGACGGATTGCGTCAGGGCATCGCCCCGGATGACCTGCTCGACATTCCGGCCTTCCTGCGCCGGCAGGCGGACTGAGCCGCCGGTTCGCCACGGGGCCGCACGGGTGCGGGCGAACTGTGCCGGCGGTCGTGGCGCGCCCCGGCGACATGGAGTAAAAGGCGCCGCTATGGTACGGTAGCGGGCCATTCCCGCCGCAGCGGGCCGCCCGCGCGACTTGCAGAAAAACGAGACATGATTGGACAACGAACCCTGAAGAATGCGATTCGCGCGACCGGCGTGGGTTTGCATACCGGTAAAAAGGTGCTGATGACGCTGCGGCCGGCGCCCGCGGACTCCGGCGTCGTCTTCCGGCGGACGGATCTGCCCGCACCGGCGGAGGTGCGGGCCCACGCCGAGAACGTCAGCGACACCATGCTCGGCACGACCCTGTGCAAGGGCGAGGCGCGCGTCTCCACGGTCGAGCATCTGCTCTCGGCGTTCGCCGGGCTCGGGATCGACAATGCGGTGGTGGAGCTCTCGGCCCCGGAGGTGCCGATCATGGACGGCAGCGCCGGCCCGTTCGTGTTTCTGCTGCAATCGGCGGGCATCGAGGAGCTGGCCGCGCCCAAGCGCTTCATCCGCATCAAGAAGAGCCTGCGGGTCACCGACGGGGACAAGTGGGCCGAGTTCACCCCCTTTGACGGCTTCAAGGTCAATTTCGAGATCGAGTTCAACCATCCGCTGTTCAAGCGGCGCGCGCAGCGCGCATCGATGGACTTCTCGAGCACCTCGTTCCTGAAGGAAGTCAGTCGCGCGCGCACCTTCGGGTTTCTGCGCGACCTCGAGTCGCTCCGCCGGCGCAATCTCGCCCTCGGCGGCAATCTCGACAACGCCATCGTGCTCGATGATTTCCGCGTGCTGAACGAGGACGGCCTGCGTTACGAGGACGAGTTCGTCAAGCACAAGATTCTCGATGCGATCGGGGATCTGTACCTGCTCGGCCACGGACTGATCGGCGAGTTCAGCGGCTACAAGTCCGGCCACGAACTCAACAACAAGCTGCTGCGCGCGTTGATCGCCGATGCGGCGGCGTGGGAAACGGTCGCGTTCGATTCGTATGACGAGGCGCCCGTGTCCTACGTGGAGGCGCCGGCGCTCGGCGCCTGAGGTCAGGCTCGCGGCAGCACGCGAACCGCCACCTTTACCACGCCCGCGCGCGCGGCCTGGATGCCGGGCTCGAGTTCGCGCAGCGCATAGCGCAATCGCGCGGCCCAGGCGCTCGAGTCGACAAACAACGTCAGGGCTCCGTCGCGCTCGACCGCGCCGGTCAAGTGCGCGCCGAGGGTATCGGGCAGGTGGGCGGCCAACCAACTGCGCCAGAATGCCTGACGCGCCGCCTGGTCGTCGATCTGCGACAGTGCCGGTGTCTTGCGCGCCAGGAGCTCGCCGATCGCGCGCGGCGCCGATGAGTGCCTGAGGACGGCGCGCGTGCCTCGCTTGTACCCCCTGGTGAATTTCGGCATAGTCCCACCCGGTCACGCAGCAGACCCGGACCCAGGGCAGTCTACACGTGACGTGCCGGTCGAGGGGTCACAGGTCATGAGCGAGCGGGGCGAGGACTTCGATGCGATGCGCCGGCCCCGGGTGGGCGCGCTCGCGTGGCTCGCCGCCGGCGCGCTGCTCGCCGCGGTGCTGGCGCTCGCCGGCGGAGCATTCGCGCTCGGGCTTTCCTTCGGTCGCAACACGGATACGGCGCTGGCGCGGACCCGGCACTGGATGAATGTCCTGGCCGCGCAATGCGCTGAACTCGATGACCTCCGCGCCCGGATGCAGGCGCGCGCGCAAGCCCTGGCCATACAGGTGGGCGGCGTGCAGGCCGACATGATCCGGCTCGATGCGCTCGGCCAGCGCCTCACGGCCATGGCCGGTCTCAGCCGCCGGACGTTCGATTTCGCCCACGCGCCGGGGCTGTTTTTCGCCGCGCAGCCGCTTGATTTTCGAGGCGCCGCCACCCATTAGGATTGAACGGGGCCGTGTGCGTACAATACGCGGCTCCATTGCGCCGCCTGCGGCGCGATACTTGAACGGCGAAGCGGGATTCTGTACTTGCTCAATACCCTGAAACGTGTTTTCGGCAGCCGCAATGATCGGCTCCTGCGCAGCTACACGCGCTACGTGCGCGCCGCCAAAGGGTTCGAGGCGGCGCTGCAGGCCCTCGGCGAGGAGCAACTGCGGGCGAAGACCGAGGAATTCCGCGCCCGCTTGCGCGAGGGCGCCACGCTGAACGCGCTGCTGCCGGAGGCCTTCGCCGTGGTGCGCGAGGCGGCCTCGCGCACGCTGAAGATGCGCCATTTCGACGTGCAGTTGATCGGTGGCATCGCGCTGCACGAGGGACGGATCGCCGAGATGCGCACCGGCGAGGGCAAGACGCTGGTGGCGACCCTTCCGGCCTACCTGAACGCCCTGCCCGGGGAGGGCGTGCACGTCGTCACCGTCAACGAATACCTGGCGCAGCGCGACGCGGACTGGATGGGCCCGGTGTTCCGGTTCCTGGGCCTGACCGTCGGGGTGATCAAGAACTCCCAGACGCCCGAGGAGAAGCGCGCCGCCTACGCGTGCGACATCACCTACGGCACCAACAACGAGTTCGGCTTCGACTATCTGCGCGACAATCTGGCCTTCAGCCTGGAGGAGCGCGTGCAGCGCACCCTGGCGTATGCCATCGTCGATGAGGTCGATTCGATCCTGATCGACGAGGCGCGCACGCCGCTGATCATCTCCGGCCCGGCCGAGGAGAGCACCGAGCTGTACGCGCGCATCAATGGGCTGGTGCCGCGCCTGAAGCGCCAGGAGGTCGAGGACGGTCCCGGGGACTACTCGGTGGAGGAAAAGGACAAGCAGGTGCACCTGACCGAGGAGGGTCACGAGCATGTCGAGCAGCTGATGCTGGAAAGCGGGCTGCTGACCGAGGGCGAGAGCCTCTACGATGCGGCCAACATCCGCCTGATGCACCACCTGAACGCGGCGCTGCGCGCCCAGGCGCTGTATCGGCGCGACGTGGAATACATCGTGCGCGGCGGCGAGGTCATCATCGTCGATGAGTTCACCGGTCGCACCATGCCCGGGCGGCGCTGGGCCGACGGCCTGCACCAGGCGGTGGAGGCCAAGGAAGGCGTGCAGGTGCGCGAGGAGAACCAGACGGTCGCCTCGATCACCTTCCAGAACTACTTCCGCCTGTACAAGAAGCTCTCGGGCATGACCGGCACGGCCGATACCGAGGCGCCGGAGTTCCTGCAGATCTACGGGCTCGAGGTGGTGGTCATTCCGACCCACAAGCCGATGGTCCGCAAGGACGCGTCCGACCTGGTCTATCTGACGCAGGCCGACAAGTTCAAGGCGATCATCGAGGACATCCGCGACTGCGTGCAGCGCGGCCAGCCGGCCCTGGTCGGCACCACCTCGATCGAGACCTCGGAATACCTCGCGGAGCTGCTGCAGAAGGACGGCGTCACCCACCAGGTGCTCAACGCCAAGCAGCACGAACGCGAGGCGCACGTCGTGGCGCAGGCCGGGCGCCCCGGGGCGGTCACCATCGCCACCAACATGGCCGGCCGCGGCACCGACATCGTGCTCGGCGGCAACCTCGAGGCGGAGCTTGCCGGGCTCGACCCGCACGACACGGCCGCTCGCGAGGCGGCGCGCGCGGCGTGGCAGACGCGTCACGACCAGACCCTGGCCGCGGGCGGCCTGCACATCATCGGCACCGAGCGGCACGAGTCCCGCCGCATCGACAATCAGCTGCGCGGCCGCTCCGGGCGCCAGGGCGATCCGGGCTCGAGCCGGTTCTATCTGTCCATGGAAGACAATCTGATGCGCATCTTCGGCGACCCGACCCGCACGCAGCGGCTGCTG
>DAHXNV010000099.1 GCA_027365225.1 Gammaproteobacteria bacterium | reverse complement strand
ATCTTTTCTATCTCTCCTGATCTTAGATACAACTTTACTTCCAGAATTCCCTTTTCTTTCATTCTGGAAATAACTTTCGAGGCATCACCGTATTTCCCAAGTTCAATAAGGCAGTCAGCATAACCCGGCATCCTGTCCGGGTCAAACCCGTCCGCATCAGCTTTATCATAATGATATATTGCGTTTTCAAATTCTCCCTTTGATTGATAATAGTCTCCAAAACTTGCATGAATCTCTCCATTCAAATCAGTTCCAGAGAGGATTTCAATGACCTCTTCAATCATGGATCCCTTTCCGGATCTCTTTAATACTGCAAGGTAAGTCATCACATCTCTGGCGTTTCTTTCTTTCATTGAAATTATATTTTTAGAAAGTTCTATGGCCCTGGGATCATCCATGATTTCAATGTAATGGTCTCTTCTAATTCTCATTGTGTAAATATTATCTTTTCCAGAATAATCAAAAAGATCAATTATATTGCTGCAGAAGTCAGCGGACATCTTCCTTGAAAATTCATATATATGCCGTCACACTGACGCTGGCGGACGAGGTGGATATCGCGCGCGGGGATGTGCTCGCCCACGCCCACGCACGCCCGGAGGTCGTCGATCAGTTCGCCGCGCAGGTCCTGTGGATGGT
>DAHXNV010000098.1 GCA_027365225.1 Gammaproteobacteria bacterium | reverse complement strand
CACCGCGACCTCGTAGGCGAACGCCGGGTCGTACGCCCTACACGACGGGTGCACCGACGCGTACAGCAGGCTCTGGCCGTCGCAGTGCTGCAGGCCCTCGCCCTGCAAGGTGGTGCGCCCTGCCGTGGCCGCCAGCACGAACCCCCGCCCGCGAGCGTCACCGAACGCCCACAGCAGGTCGGCCGCCCGGTGGAAGCCGAACATCGAGTAGTGGACGAAGAACGGCACCGTTGCCTCGCCCAAGGTCGCATAGGAGGTGCCCGCCGCCAGCGTCGAGGCCATTGCACCGGCCTCGGTGATGCCCTCTTCGAGGATCTGGCCGTCGGCTGCCTCGGTGTAGGACAGCAGCAGCCCGGCGTCGACCGGCTCGTAGCGCTGGCCCCCAGGCTGGTAGATGCCGACCTGGCGGAAGAGGCCGTCGATCCCGAACGTCCGTGCCTCGTCGGGCACGATCGGCACGACTCGCCGCCCGATGTGGGGATCGCGCACCAAGGCGCGAAGAAGTCGAGTGAACGCACCGGTAGTTGAGGCGGCCACCTTGGGCCCGGTCCCGGCGAGCAACTCCTGCCAGACCCGGTCCTCGGGGAGCGCGAGGCTGCCTCGGCTGCTCCTGCGAGAGGGCACCGGTCCACCAAGGGAT
>DAHXNV010000097.1 GCA_027365225.1 Gammaproteobacteria bacterium | reverse complement strand
ACCATCGCGCCGACGGCGCAGAAGAACTGGTTCCGCGTCCATGCCACGGTCGATGAGCGCGATCAGATCGATTGGTGGCTGCGCGGCCTGGGCCGCGATGTGCGCAAGATCCAGAAGCGCTATGTGCGTCGCCGTTGAGCGCCCGCGCGCCGGGTCGCCGGTGGAGCCGCACCGGTCAGCGTGTCCCGCACCGTGCGCATGGCCTGGGTATCGAGGGCGCAGTAGCGTTGCAGCTGCGCGGCGATGATTTGCCGCTCGGCATCCGCCGTGTCGTCCTGGATGGCACGCCGGAACGCCTCGGCAGCCATGCCGCCCTCGCGGATGCCCTCGAGGTCGGCGTAGGGATCGCCTTCCGAAATCGCGGGCAGCAGCGCTTTGATCGACCAGCTGCCGCGCTGGGCGGGGTGGTAGTAGTGCTCGCGCGCGACCGCGAGCAGATCGAACAGCCGGTCGGCAATCGCCAGCAGATCCTCGCGCAGGGCACGGAAGCGCTGCGCCAGATCCTGGATGACCCTGTGCTCGAACCCGGCGTTATAGGCATAGATGACACCCTGCCGGCCGCAGGCCTGGATCAGGCTCTCGGCCAGCACCCGCGACGGATCCTTGCCGGAGACATCGAGGAAGTCGGTCGACTCGATGACGC
>DAHXNV010000096.1 GCA_027365225.1 Gammaproteobacteria bacterium | reverse complement strand
CATGCCCGCTCGCGTTGCTGCGCCGGATGTGCTCGCGCAGGTCCGCACTCGTGAACGCGGCGGTGAACTGCGGCGCCGTGGGATAGGAAGTGTAGCGCGGTCCCGGCCGGTCGTAACGACGCAGGAGGTCGGGCTCGAAGGTGAACGTGCTCGTCATGTCCGCAGGCTTCGCCGCTGAAGGTCATCGAAAACAGTATATTCACGCGGCACCATGCCTAGCGCCATACGTACAAGTGCGCGCCCCGACCCACACCCCGGCTGCCGAGCGGGACAGTCTGCACGGTGTGCGTGAGCGTGTCGGTGTGCGGGATCGACGTCGAGATCTTCCGCTCTCGCGCCCGGCGCGCCTGCAGGGAACGTGCGTTCGTTCTCACGGCGCTCGGTATTGCGAGCCGGGTCATCGACCTGGACGGCTGGGTGGTGCTGCAGGTCGCCGCGGCCGACGTTGATCGCGCGTCGGCGCAGCTGCGCGAGTACGAACTGGAAAACTCCGCACCCCCACAGCACGCCGAGCCGGTGCTGTTTGCGCATGCCTGGGTGGGCTGCGTCGGCTACGCCGCCTGGCTGCTCGGTGTGGCCTACACCGTCTCGAATGGGCTGGTGCGCCTGGATGCGTTCAACCGGGGCGAGCTCTTCGGTGCAC
>DAHXNV010000095.1 GCA_027365225.1 Gammaproteobacteria bacterium | reverse complement strand
CGTAAAAAAACCCACGAAATCATCCCTTTCGGTCACCTCAATTGCGAAAGTAGGGCTAGATACGCAACCGCCTCCGGCACTCGCGGGATCTCCTTAGCTTTACCTCGGGAAATCGCGCCCATATATCTGGCTGGTGTCAAACTCGGGATACACGGGGCCAACGGCTGGACCCGGCACGCCCGAGAACGCATCAGCTGTGCTCATTCCTGCTTGCGCCCTGCTACACTAAGGGCCCGTCAGCGGATGCGCATCTTGAATCCACTGCGTTACGACTTGATCGTCATTGGCAGCGGCCCGGGCGGGGCATCGCTCGCCCAACGTCTTGCGCCAAGCGGCAAGCGAATTCTCATTCTCGAGCGAGGCGAGTACCTGCCGCGCGAGGAAGCCAACTGGAGCGCGAAGTCTGTCTTCGTGGAGGGGAAATATCAGGCCGACGAGACCTGGACCAACGCGCAGGGAGACAGTTTCCATCCCGGTCTGCACTACTATGTAGGCGGCAATTCGAAGGTGTACGGCGCCGCCCTCTTTCGATTGCGTGAACGCGACTTCGATGAGGTGATTCATTCGGGCGGCGTGTCTCCCGCGTGGCCGCTGAAGTACTGCGCGTTCGAGCGCTACTATGATGAAGCCGAAGCACTGTTCCATGTTC
>DAHXNV010000094.1 GCA_027365225.1 Gammaproteobacteria bacterium | reverse complement strand
AACGACAAATACGACAAAAGGGGGCGTCCAGTGAGCACACCACGGACTTTGGTCGTATCGGTCGTTTATGTCGTAGCGCGTAACGCTGAATGCGAGCCGCGAACGCTCGGGGCTTCGGTCGTATCGGTCGTTTATGTCGTACCCCGCTCTCGTAAATCGGAGGCTCTATGGGTGACCTGATGAGCCTTGCGCGAGCGGCCTGTGCAGAGAGTGGAGCATCCCCGGTGCAGCAGACGGTACTCTCTGGAAGCGCGCCATCTGAAGTTACCGACGCTACGACAAAAGGGAGGAAAACGACCAAAGGTATGACGGACGCACCGCCTCCTGGCATGGCCCGCTGCTCGGCGTGTGCGCACTTCGCGGCGCGCCCCGGCGAAACCCCGGACGGCTGGTGCTCCCGGCACGAGGTCGAGGCCTGGGCCGCGCCCGTGTTCCAGTGCGACACGTACCGGCCGGCGGATGCCGCCCTTGTAGCGCTGGCTCGGCGCCGCGCCGCGGTGGTGAAGCAACTGCAGGCCGACCCGGCGCTGCGCTACGCCTTCGACGCGGCGAACGCCTCGCCGGTCGGGCCGGCGCAGACCGACGTGAGCGTGCTGCTCGGGGTGCGCGACGCCTCGGGGGCGATCGTCAGCGCCGAGCTGCGCGTGCCGGCAG
>DAHXNV010000093.1 GCA_027365225.1 Gammaproteobacteria bacterium | reverse complement strand
CCAGTTTTGACATTCCCTGCTCCATTGCAGATTTGATGTCATGCTGGTTCTTTGTATAGTTTTTAACATTGAATTCCATATCTGGATCTCTCACAAATTTTATGCCCTTGCTCTCTGCAATCTTTCTGTAGGCGACCTGCCTGTTTCTATCCATGCTGTCCAGGCTTCTTTCTGACATGATAACAGTGCATTGATCTGCAAGGGCAAGTGCCTGATCCTGATGTTTATATATATTTGAATCTATTGAAAGCTCCGCAATTTCCGGAAGATCTTTGTAATTTACTGGCGGAATGGCAAAAATATCTGCCCTCTCTGCTTCAGTGGACAGGCAAACTTCGATTCCCAGCCTCTTAATCTCTTTCTCATAATAGGTCAGCAATCTGTCAAATTCCTTTTTCTTGAAAGGATCTGTTATCTTTCTAAGGTCTCCACCTATTGCTCCCTCTTTTTCATAGACGGTAACTTTCAATCCACTTTCCCTTGCCTTCAGGGCTGCTTCCAGTCCTGAAATTCCACCTCCAGCGATAGTAATTTCACCTTTCAATCCAGTGAAACGTCTCCTGGTCAGTTCAAAGCCTGTTGAGGTGTTTACCGTGCATCTGACCTCTCCGTATGAAAGATCTCTGCATGCCTGATTACACCTGATGCATGGCC
>DAHXNV010000092.1 GCA_027365225.1 Gammaproteobacteria bacterium | reverse complement strand
GGTCTACTGTTGTATGAAGCTGGTGACTTCCAGGGATATGGAACCCTCTCGTACCTTGAGATACACGCTACTTACATTGAACTTCCCTATGCATTCCTTTACAATCTGGTCGGAACCCCGATAATGCTCTTCGCCACAGAGGGATTTGCAGTGGCAATTGGAACCATTCCCCTGTACCTTCTTTCAAGGCACATTGGTTTGAAAAGGAATTACACCATAGCGCTTCTTGTATTGTATCTCTTCAGCTTTCCAATGATCTCCTCCCTATTGTATGACTTCCACTGGATGTCGTTTATCCCCTTCTTCTTCTTTTCCATGTTCTACCTGATTTCTGTCAAACGCTATTTCCTGGTCGGGCTGGCTATGCTGTTTGGTTCCCTGACACTTGAGGTCTTTCCTTTCCTGGCGTTGGGCATCCTGTTGTATTTTTTTGTCGAAAGAGGCGGATTGAAGCTTTTGATACGTCCGCAATACCTCTTTTCTGGAGAGTATATTAACCTGTATATTCTCGCAATTATTGCCATTGCCATATTCATCGTGGAAAGGACTATGCAGTTGACGGTAATTCCTGGACTGCTCAATAATCAGGCTGGAATTGCAAATCTCGTAAAATATGGTCTCCCCTCCCTTATCCCATCCACTAACAATATTGGTC
>DAHXNV010000091.1 GCA_027365225.1 Gammaproteobacteria bacterium | reverse complement strand
GCGCGCCCGCACGGCCCTGCGCGCGTTCGTGGCCGGCGAGCGGCTGCAGGCCACGCCGGACGCAGCGGGCGTCACCCCGATCACCTGAGCGGGCGCGCCGCCGATCACCCCGGCGCCGGTGCCGGTCCCGGGGTACCGAGCATCGTGTGGCGCACTCTGACCAGGGGATGCGTCTGCCGGAGGCGGGCGGCGAGCTGCTCGACGATGTACACCGAGCGGTGCTGGCCGCCGGTACAGCCCACTGCCACCGTGAGGTAGCCGCGGCGGCTCGCCTCGAATTCCGGAATACGCGTGCGCACGAAGCGCTCGATATCCTCGATCAGCCGCGCCGCCTGGGTATGGCGCTCGAGGAAGTCGATGACCTCGGGGTCGCGTCCATTCTGCGACCGCAGACGCGGCTCCCAGTACGGGTTCGGCAGCGAGCGGGCATCGAACACGAAATCCGCCTCGCCGGGAATGCCGTACTTGTAGCCGAAGGACTCGAACGTCATGGCGAGCCGCTCACCGCGCGCCTCGCCAAGTCGCACGGCAATCACGTCGCGCAGCGCATGCATGCCCATGTTCGAGGTGTCGATGATCAGATCCGCCGCCTGCGCGATCGGTTCCAACAGGCTGCGCTCGAGAGCGACCGCGGTGCGCAGGTCGAGGCGACCCCGTCCC
>DAHXNV010000090.1 GCA_027365225.1 Gammaproteobacteria bacterium | reverse complement strand
CATAGTGCTGGTTATATCCGGTCCTATACCATCGCCTTCAATATAGCCAATGTTGGGGTTATCCGGAATACTCAATCTGTTATTTTCTTCAATAGATATGTATGCCATGGTTCTCTCCGTTGTTATTGATTTCTCCATTATAGTTTTTTCACAGATAGGGAAATATCTGAAAAATTAGTATTGGATATTAATTTTCAATTGACTTAAGTTTGCTTTCCAATTCCCTTTCTCAAAAGTTTTATTGAATTTGGGAAAGTAATTTATTTCACAAGTGATACCATACGTTAACTCATGAGAAATATAGTTCTGGGGCTTATGTTTGGTGATGAAGGTAAGGGAAAGATCGTGGACTTCCTTACGGATGAAAAAACGACAGTAATCAGGTTTAATGGCGGTACAAATGCAGGTCACACCGTTGTAACTTCCAGAGGGAAATTTAAATTTCACCTGCTTCCATCAGGAGCCCTAAGGGCTTCTGATATAGTTCTTGGGAATGGTATGGTTATCGATCCTTTTGCATTGAAGGAAGAACTGGCAATATACAAAGAAGAAAACAGCAATCTCAGAATAATGATAAGCAAGGCTGCATCTGTTGTAACACCAATTCACGTCTACATAGACAAAAAGCAGGAAGAACTTAGGGGGAATCTCAAGATAGGGACAACT
>DAHXNV010000008.1 GCA_027365225.1 Gammaproteobacteria bacterium | reverse complement strand
CCGCGACCGATCTCGGCGTCTCAGGCAGCGGTGCCGCGACCGATCTCGGCGTCTCAGGCAGTGGTGCCGCGACCGATCTCGGCGTCTCGGGCAGCGGTGCCGCGACCGATCTCGGCGTCTCAGGCAGCGGTGCCGCGACCGATCTCGGCGTCTCAGGCAGCGGTGCCGCGACCGATCTCGGCGTCTCAGGCAGTGGTGCCGCGACCGATCTCGGCGTCTCGGGCAGCGGTGCCGCGACCGATCTCGGCGTCTCAGGCAGTGGTGCCGCGACCGATCTCGGCGTCTCGGGCAGTGGTGCCGCGACCGATCTCGGCGTCTCGGGCAGTGGTGCCGCGACCGATCTCGGCGTCTCAGGCAGCGGTGCCGCGACCGATCTCGGCGTCTCAGGCAGCGGCGCCGCGACCGATCTCGGCGTCTCAGGCAGCGGCGCCGCGACCGATCTCGGCGTCTCGGGCAGCGGCAAAAAGTAACCACCGCCTCCGGCATCTAACCGGCTGACTGCAGAGTCATCGAACGCCGGCATTTCCTTCGGGAGATGCCGGCGTTTCGTTTTATTGGCGCGTCAATTCCTCGCGCAGTTCCTTGCGCAGAATCTTGCCGACGTTGCTCTTCGGCAGCTCCTTGCGGAAGTAGACGTGCTTCGGCACCTTATAGCCGGCGAGGGATTTGCGGCAATGCTCGATGATGTCCTGCTCCGTGACCGAGGGATCCTTCAGTACCACGTAGAGCACGACAACTTCGCCGGAATGCTCGTTCGGCTGAGCGATGGCAGCGGCCTCCAGAACACCGGGGTGCGTGACCGCGATCTCCTCCACTTCGTTCGGGTAGACATTGAATCCCGACACCAGGATCATGTCTTTCTTGCGGTCCTGCAGGTAGATGTAGCCCTTCTGATCCATGTAGCCCACGTCGCCGGTCCGCAACCACCCGCCCGGGAGCATCACCTGGGCGGTCTCATCGGGACGATTCCAGTAGCCGCGCATCACCTGCGGCCCGCGCACGCAGACCTCGCCGGGCTGCCCGATCGGCAAGTCGTTCCCCGCATCGTCCCGGATCGACACGTCCGTCGACGGAATCGGCAATCCCACCGAGCCGTTGAATTCCGCATCGATCGGGTTGATGGCCACCGCGGGGGACGTCTCGGTCAACCCCCAGGCTTGCGTGAGTCTGTTGCCGGTGACTTGCTTCCAGCGCTGGGCGACCGAAGCCTGCACCGCCATACCACCACCGAGGGTGATCTTGAGATGGCTGAAGTCGACCGACGCGAACCCGGTGGTATGCAACATTGCATTGAACAGGGTATTGACGCCGCTGAAGAACTCGAACGGCTGGCGCTTCATCTCCGCCACCAGAGCCGGAAAGTCGCGCGCGTTGATGATGAGCACGTTCTTCCATCCCAGGTGGGCGAACAGCAGGCAGTTGGCGGTGAGCGCGAACACGTGATACAGGGGGATGGCCGTGATCAGCGTTCCGGGCTCGTCCGAGAAGGAATCCCCGAGCCATGCCTGCGCCTGCAGGATGTTCGCGCAGAGATTGCCGTGCGTCAGCATGGCTCCCTTGGCGATGCCGGTCGTGCCGCCCGTGTACTGCAGCATCGCCAGGTCGTCCGCGACCAACGGCTCGGGACGCCAGCTCAGCGCCCGACCCGCGCGCAGCACGGCACGCAGCGGCACCGCGAACGGGATGTTCCAGCGTGGCACCTGCTTGCGGCGGTGGCGCACCACGTAATTGACGACCCATGATTTCGGGGCCGGCAGTAGATCACCCACCGCGCTCACCAGGATGTGCTTCAGCTGGCTGTGCGGCGCAACCTGCTCGACGATGTGCGCGAAGTTCTCCAGCACGACGATCGCCTCGGCGCCGGAGTCCATGAGCTGGTGCGCCAGCTCCCGCGCCGTGTACAGCGGGTTGGTATTGACGACGACCAGTCCGGCGCGCAGCGCGCCGAAGAGCGCCACCGGGTACTGCAGACAGTTCGGCAGCATGATCGCGATTCGGTCGCCTTTGGCGAGCCCCACCGACTGCAGCCAGGCGGCGAATGCGCGCGTCAGATCGTCGAGCCGCCCGTACGTCAGGACGGCGCCAAACTGCTCGTACGCGGGGCGGTCGCGATATGTCGAGCAGGCGCGCTCCAGCAGCTCACCGAGCGAGCTCAGCTGCGCCGGATCGATCTCGGGCGGTACACCCGCCGGATACGATTGGAGCCAGATTCGGTTCATCGGATGCCCCCTCTTCAGAATCGCAGGTGGAGCCTCCGCCGCCCAGGCCGCAGCGCCCCGCAAGCGACGCAGTGTAGCGTGCGGCGCCGCAGCCGCGGAATCCGCTGTGCGCCATCTCACGGAACGTCCGCGGGGCGGCTCGTATCCTGGGTCGCACTGACCGCCGGCAGGGCGCGGAGAGTTCCTTTTGGGAAAATCGCCTCGAATCACCGTAACCGGCAACCCCGCCCGGGAGCGGGCCGAGATCGACATGCTCGAGCAGACTGTTTCGCTCGACGGGCCCGTGGCGCGCAGGCACGATGCCCACGGCCTGCAGCCGACGCCGATCCGCCCCGCCTGGATACTCGAAGGCGAGCCGCGGGCGCGCGAGAAACTGCTGGCGCACAGCACCGACGGGGGCACTTCGGTTCACCTGTGGGACTGCACCAGCGGTCGCTTTCAGTGGACCTACGTAACCGAGGAGATTGTCCACGTCGTGGCGGGCGCTGCCATCGTGGAGGTCGCGGGCCTGCGGCGGCGGCTGCAGGCCGGCGACACTCATGTGTTCCCGGCCGGCTCGCAGTGCCGCTGGGCCGTGCCCGACTACGTGCACACGATGACGTGCCGGCTGGGCGCGGCGGCACCCTCGCCGCTGAAGCGGCGCATCCGGGCGCTCGCCGGGACTCGCGCACCGCGGAACGGCCGCGCGCGCTGAATGGATCGAACCGCCGCCCCTATGGGGCGGCCCCGCGCCGCACGGGACTGTTCCCGAGAAACAGCTCGATCTTGTCGCGATAGGTGCGCGAGAGCTTCAGCTCCTGCCCACCCTCGAGCGTGAGGAAATACTCGCCGTTCATGTGCGCCCGAAGGCTCTTGACGAAATGCAGATTGACGATCGTCGAGCGGTGCACCCGCTGAAACATCCGCGCGTCGAGAATCTCCTCGAGCTCCTTCATCGTGCCGCGCAGGATGTGCGTGTCGCCCTCGGCGTGCACGCACATGTAGTCGCCAGCCGCATCGATCCATTGAATCGACGCCACCGGCACCCGGGTGGTATGCCGTCCCTGACGGATCGGCAGGATCTGCGGATGGCTCGCTTCGATCGCGGTGCCCCCCTGGGCGAGCATCGTCTCGAGCTCGATCTCGCCGGCACCGGTGATCTGCACAACCACTTCCATGAGCTTGTCACGCTCATCGGCGGCATGACGCGCCGCCAGGGTGTGCCGCACGCGCTCGAGCGTCGTCTCGACGCGCGCCTCGTCGAGGGGCTTGAGCAGATAGTCCACCGCGCACGCCTCGAATGCCCGCAACGCATACTGGTCGAACGCGGTGACGAACACCACGAGCGGCAGACTCTCCTGAGGCAGGCGCGCGAGCACTTCGAAGCCGGACAGCATGGGCATCTGGATATCCAGAAAGAGCACGTCCGGATGCTCCCGCTGAATCAAGGCGATCGCATCGCGACCGTTGCCGCATTCGGCGATCACCTCGAAATCCTCTGTTCGGCGCAACAGACGCTCCAGCCCGCGCCTGGAGAGCGCCTCGTCGTCGACGATGACGGTCTTGATCTTCACATCGCTCACCCGGCCGCGCCCCTGCCTGGGAAACCGCGGCGCGCCGCCAAGCTTACCTGATCTCGCCCCAGGGTATCCGTCAGGCGGGCGCGGGCGCTTGCAGCCGCTCGATCGGCACGCGGCGGGCCAGGACCGAGCCCTGTCCCAAGTCGCATCCCACCGCCGTCAGCCAACGCAGCACATGCGTCGAGTCGATCTGCTGGGCCGCGCAATGAATGCCCAGAACCTTGACCGCCTGCACGATCGCCACGACCAGGGCCTGGGAAAGCTTGTCTTTCAGGGCCGCCACCGTCAGGCGCGGATCCATCTTCACCAGCCGCACAGTCTTGGAGCGCAGCAGCGGGATCACGGCCGAATCAAATGAGAACCCATCGATGACCACCGAGCACCCGACCCGCTCACAGCCGCTGATGAACCGCTCGACTTGCGCACGGCGCTGCGTGCACAGCGGCTCGGCAATCTCGAACCCGAGGGCATCGGGGGAAATCGCGCTGCGGCCGAGGGTGCTGCCCAGCTGGCGCAGGAAACGATCGTCTTCGAGCGTCGCGATGGAGAGATTGAGCGTGAAGGTCGTCGGCTCGGCCGTCCAGGCGTCACGATGCTCGGCGAGCCAGCCGAGCAGCCCCTGCACGGCCAGGACATCGAGTGCCGCCGGATCGCGATTCTGTCGCGGCGTGCCGCGCGGCAGGACCTCGAACCAGCGCATCCGCCCGCCTGAGCGCAGCTTCACGAATGGCAGGACTTCCAGAAGCAGCGGCGGCGCGCTGGGCACCGCCGGCGCTGCGGCGCCGGAAGTCGCGGGCGGCAGTTGCGGCGCAGGTTCGGGTCCCTGGGCGGGGGCCGGCACCTCGGCGGCGGACTCGGCCCGCGGCTCGAACTCCAGCGCCAGCTCGCCAGTCTGGAGAATCTGGTCGACCGCCGCCGGCGCGAGCTCCCGGTGAGCGGGTCGATCCGGCGAGGGCCGGGAATCGGCCGGCGCATCATCGTCGGCCAGACTCAGCACGAGGCTGGTGGGATCATGGTCGACGCGGCCCGGCGCCCCAGGCTGGACCACGCCGGCCAGTGCCTGCACGTGCTCGCGCACCTCCCGGGTCATGATGCGCTCGAGCAGGCTGTCGCCGGCGAACTTGGCATCCGCCAGCACCATCACCAGCCCCGCCAGCGCCCCTTGCGGCGGGCCGATCGGCAGAAAGACCGCGGCGCGGCCATCTTCCACGCGCTGCTCGCGCTCGCCGGCGCCGGGCTCGGCCGCGAAGCGCTCCAGCGCATCGACCACCAGCGCATGCTCGTCCGGACCGAGCACGCCCTCGCTCAGCCACAGCACGTTGCACTGGCTGTCGTAGATGGAAACGGAATGAAGCCGCAGCGGCGGCAAGGTCTCGCACAGCTGGCGGCCGATCGACTCCACGCCCTGCGGCTCGCTCGCCGCGACCGCGTGGATATCCGAAGTCCGGTGCGCGTGCCGGGCGGCCGAGTGCATGACATTTCCCATTGCGGAGCGAGTGCGAGGCTGGATGTAGCGAAAGGGTGACATCACGGCGCGTGAGGTACCGTGAACTCGCTCGCGTTCCGCTCCATCGTTTCGGTTTCGCGAGATACCACGGATCGCGATCGCACCGCCCACTTGTCATATTCGGGTACGCAAGCGGGCCGCCGCGCGCGCCTGCGACCGGCCGGTGAGTCCCGCGGCTCACCGCCGCGCGGCGCCGACCCCGATCCTACTGGCGGGAAGGAACGTTACTCGCCGGTAGGATTGGCCGGGAATCCGGTTAAAATGCCCGCATCCACGGTGATCCGGGAGAACGACCATGTATCGCGCGCCGCTGAGAGAGCTGCGTTTCGTGCTCGAGGAGCTGCTCGGCACCGCCACCCTTGCCGCCTACCCGGCCTACGCCGACTATTCCGACGAGCTCGGCGCGTCGATCCTCGAGGAGGCCGGGCGCTTCGCCGAGGATGTGCTCGCGCCCCTGAATCGCGCCGGCGACCTCGAAGGCGCGCACTGGAGCGCCGAGGGCGTGCGCAGCTGCGCGGGCTTCAAGGACGCCTACCGCCGGTTCGCCGCGGGCGGCTGGCCGCAGCTCGGCGCCGACCCCCGCTTCGGCGGACAGCGGGTTCCGCAGGCCCTCAACAGCGCGGTCCAGGAAATCGTCGCCTCGGCCAATCTGGCGTTCAAACTTTGTCCCATGCTGACCCACGGGGCGGCGCACGCCCTCGAGCTGTGCGGTTCGGAGGCGCAGCAGCGGCTGTTCCTGCCCAAGATGATCAGCGGCGAGTGGTCCGGCACGATGGTGCTGACGGAGCCTTCGGCCGGCTCGGATCTGGGGCAGATCCGCACCCGCGCAGTGCCCGAAGGCGATCATTACCGGCTGTTCGGGCAGAAGATCTTCATCACCTGGGGCGAGCACGACTTGACGGAGAACATCCTGCACATGGTGCTGGCGCGGATCGACGGCGCGCCGGCCGGCACCCGCGGAATCTCGATGTTCATCGTCCCGAAGGTGCTGGTCGCGCCCGACGGCTCGCTCGGGCAGCGCAATGAAGTGCGCTGCGCGTCCATCGAGCACAAGCTCGGTATCCATGCCAGTCCGACCTGCGTGATGGAATTTGGCCACGACCGCGGCGCGGTGGGTTATCTGGTGGGCGCGCCCAACCACGGCCTCGAGTACATGTTCGTCATGATGAACACGGCCCGCCTGGCGGTGGGCGTCGAGGGCTATGCCGTCGGCGAGCGCGCGTTCCAGCAGGCCCTCGAGTATGCGCGCACACGCCTGCAGGGCAAGCCGCCGACGGCCCGGGGGTCCGGCCCGGCGCCGATCGTGGAGCATCCGGACGTGCGGCGCATGCTGCTCACCATGAAATCCTGCACTGAGGCCTCGCGTGCGCTCGCCTTCTACGCCGGCACTCAGCTCGATCTCGGCGCGCACCATCCGGACGCGAAGCTGCGCACCGCCGCGCTCGAGCGCGGCGAGCTGCTGATTCCGATCGTGAAGGGCTGGTGCACCGAGACGGGCAACGAGACCGCGACCCTCGGAATCCAGGTCCACGGCGGCATGGGCTTCGTCGAGGAGACGGGCGTGGCGCAATATCTGCGCGACGTACGGATCACGACCATCTACGAAGGCACCACGGGCATTCAGTCGAACGATCTGATCGCCCGCAAGTTCGGGCGCGATCAGGGCGCGGCGATGCAGGCGCTGGTGAGCGACATGCGCCGCGAGCTGCAGTCGCTCGAGGTTTTGGTGCCGGCGGTGAGTCAAGTGCGCGAAGCGACCGTGCAGGCCGTCGAGCGGCTCGAGCATGCCACGCGCGCGCTGCTGGCGGGCATGGCCGAGACTCCGGCGCGCGGTTTCGCGGTGTCGGTCCCCTACCTGAAACTGTGCGGACTGGTCATCGGCGGCTGGCTATTGGCCAAATCCGCGGCCATCGCGGCCCGCAAACTCGACGGCGAGGAGCGCGCCTTCTATCACGCGAAGATTCGCACCGCGCATTTCTATGCCAGGCAGGTGCTGCCGGCGGCCGCGATGCTCACGCAAGTGGTCGAGGGCGGTGCCTCGAGCGTGCTCGAAACGGGCGCGGAGTACATCTGACCCGGATCCTGCGCGCGCCGCGCGGACGACGCGCATCGCCTCATGCGATGCGCAAGCGTAGCGGCAACGGCTCGTTGAGCTGATCGAGAAAAGCCTGTCGCTGCCCAGGCTCGAGACGCGCCCAATCGAGCTTCCCGGCATTCATGCCGAGCAGTTGCGCGTCTGTGACCGTCGCGCGCGCGCGTGCACGGCTCCGCCAACGCTGCGGCAGACGCTGGGTCTCGTTGTCCTTGCACAGATCGATGATGGCGGCCGCGACCTGCGCGTCGCGTGTCAGCTCGCTGTGGGCCGCCCGCGTGTAATAGGCCCGCAGGCCCGGGGGTGCCGCGCTGAGGGTGGGTACGGTGCCGTCACCGTCGCGGGTCACCGTGTACACGAACCCATCCTCACCCCGCTGCGCCGCCGTCACGGTCGCGCGGGCAACGCCCGCGATGGCCACGAAGCGCTCATCGGGCTGCGCCAGCATGCCGTGCCACCGCCTGGCGCGCTCGAGCAGCGCCAACCGCGGCGCCGGCACGCTCAACGGCCACTGCATCGGATGGGTCAGATCGGGGCCGCCCCCCTGCCCGCCGGGCAGCATCTGATACAGACTGGGGAAACCGCTCCACACGCGCTCGGCCAGCTCCAGAGACGAATGGCCGAGGTCGAGCCGCGCGATGTTGCGCACCACCGAGTAGGTGCCCCGCAAGGCCTGCAGCGGCGCGAAGGCGCCGCGGTTCGGCGTACCGAGCAACACCACGCGCTCGACATGGCCGGTGCCCGGCAGCGCCAGCGCCGCGCGGCTGACCAACCCGCCCATGCTGTGGGCGACAATGGCGACGGCCTGCCCCGAATGCTCGCGCAACCGGGCCGCCAGATCCTGCCCAAGCGCCTCGATGTCCAGACGCCAGTCGTAGTCATGCAGGGTAACCGCGAAACCGGCGGCCCGCAGCCGCAGTTTGAGCTTCAGGTGCGAGTAGAGCACGACGCCGAGCGGCACGATCGGCGCACCCTGCGCCGGATCCAGCCAGAGGAGCCGACCGCCCTGGATGTCGAGCGGATCGAGCCACAGCACGTCATCGGGCAGGGGCGCGCGGCGCCGCAGGCCGAGCTGCGATCCGAGGATACCGGGCACGACGAACACGTGCGGGAGCGCCGCCGCGGGGGCCCGCCGCGCCGCCGCGGCGGCCAGTTCGCGCAGCTCGCGGTATTCGCGCGCGCCGAAGTACGCCTCGAGCGCCTGAGTCTGCTCGCCCTCCAACAGGAACCGCTCGACGGCAATGTCACTGCGACAGAAGCGATCGTACGGGGTAACGTGATCGGTGAGTGCGTTGAATCGGCCCACAACGCACTGATTATGCCATGCCGGCGCCGTTCAGCGGCTCTTGACACACACGGCCTGCGCGCCGCGCTCCGCGACCACCGCGCAGAACGCATCGAGTACCGCTTTGCGCGCGGTTGTCTTGCGCCACACGGCGCCGACCTGGCGCGTGGGCGCAGGTTTTGCGAACGGCACGACCACGACGCCGCGCGCGCCCCCGTATGCTCCCTCGGTGGCCGATTGCGGAAGAAGGGTGATGCCCGCGCCGGCGGCCACCATCTGCCGCAGCGTCTCGAGGCTGGTGGCGCGAAAGTTCTGTTGCTCGCGCGCACCGGCCTGGCTGCACAGCGCAAGCGCCTGATCCCGCAGGCAGTGCCCTTCCTCGAGCAGCAGCAGCGGCTCCCCGGCGAGGTCGCTGGCGTGAATGCGCTCGCGTCGCGCGAGCCGGTGCCGCTCGGGCAGCGCCGCCACGAACGGTTCGCGGTACAGCTCGAGCGCCTCGAGACCCTCCAGCTCGACCGGCAGAGCGAGAATGCCCAGATCCAACTCGCCGGCTCTGAGCTTCTCGAGCATCGGCGCGGTCCGATACTCGTGCAGATGCAGCGTCAGCCGCGGCAGCGCGCGTTGGATCGGACGCACCACGTGCGGCAGCAGATACGGACCGATCGTCGGCAACAGCGCCACGCGCAGCGTCCCTGCGAGCGGATCGCGGTGCGAGCGCGCAAGCGCACCGACCTCCTCGCACGCCGCGATGATCAGCCGGGCGCGCTCGACGATCTGCCGGCCCGCCTCGGTCAGCGCCACGTTGCTCGGCCGGCGCTCGATCAGCTGCACCCCGAGTGAGGCTTCCAGCTTCTTCAGCTGCGCCGACAGCGTCGGCTGGCTGACGCAGCAGCGCTGCGCGGCCCGCCCGAAGTGCCGGGTATCGGCGAGCGCCACCAGGTAGCGCAGGTCTTTCAGCTTGATGTCGAGCACGGCTGCCAGCCACTGAATTCTCGCGCCGCGGTGCGCGCAGCGGACGCGCGCGTCGCAGTGGCGCGCAACGCCTGCAACACTCGCGCGCAGTTCCGGCCGGTCCCCGGGTCCCGCAGCTCGCGCAGCGTCCCCACGCCCCGCCTCAATACACGAACGGAATCAACATCCGGGTACGCGCTTTGTAGGGCGGATACGCCGCGGGAAAGTGTTCCGCGAGCATCCGCTCCTCGGTATGCGCGCTCATCACGAAGAACAGCCCGACCAGCACGAGCGCCGGCAGCCACATGACACCGAGCGCGAGCACGGTGCCGAGGCCCGCGAGCACCAAGCCCGAGTAAATGGGATGGCGGACCCGGGCGTAGGGTCCGCAGGTCACCAGCTCGTGCCCCTGGCGCATCGACATGGGAATTCCCCAATTGCCGCCGAGATACGCCCGCGCCCAGATCGCAAACGCGAAGCCCGCGACGCACACCGCCACCCCGATCCATTGCCACGGCGGCGCCGGGTGCAGCAGCGCCGGCTCGTGACCCGAGAGCCATCCGGCGAATCCGGAGCGGCGCACCAGCCGCATCACGAGCATGATCGCGACGATCATGCCCACTCGAAATCCCCACGACCGACCTCGCCAGGCGGCGCCGCGGTCGGCCTTCTTGTTGAACAGCGCCCAGGTCCACCACAGGGCCAGGAAACCGACCCAGAGCCCTCCGATCAGCCTTGCGATCGTCATGTTGGCACCCTCAGTCGCGAAAGTTGTTGAATTGCAGCGGCAGATCGAGCTTCGCCCCGCGCAGCAGCTGAATCGCCGCCTGCAGCTCGTCACGCTGCTTGCCGGTGACGCGCACCTTCTCGCCCTGGATGCTCGCCTGCACCTTCAGCTTCGAGTCCTTCAGCAGCCGCGTGATCTTCTTGCCCGCGTCGGCGTCGATGCCCTGGTGCAGCAGCACCTCCTGGCGGGCCGCCGACAGGCCGATCTGCGGCTCTTTCGCCTCGAGACAGGCGAGGTCGATACCCCGCTTGCCCAGGCGCAGCTTGAGGATCTCCAGCATTTGTTTGAGCTGGAAATCCACCTGCGCATGCAGCGTGACGGTGAAGCCCTCGAGCGCCAAGCGCGCGCCGGTGTCCTTGAAGTCGAACCGCTGCTCGATCTCGCGGTTGGCCTGATCGACGGCATTGGCGAGCTCGTGCGCGTTGAGCTCGGAGACCACATCGAAGGACGGCATTGCGGCGAACCTGGCGGCTGGACCGGCGGGTATTGTATCCCGCGAGCCGGTGATGATAGGCTCCCGGCCATGCTTCAACCGCATCCAGCCAATCCGCAGGGGTGGTGGCGCACTTCACATCCGGAGTGGGCCGCGGGCTGCTCGTTGTAACCTCGCGACATCGGTAGAACGACCAGAACCCATTCCGGAAAAACCGCCGGAATGGGTTTTTTATTGCCTGACTGATCAGGAGAATGCATTGAAGCCACCGTTCGACATACCCGGGGATCTCGACACGCCGGTCTCGGCGTTCATGAAACTCGGGGCGTTCGTGCCGCACTTCCTGCTCGAGAGCGTCGAGGGCGGCGCGCGGCTCGGCCGCTACTCGTTCATCGGCTTCGGCGACGCCCTCACCGTGCGCCTGGACAGCGGTGGTTTCACCATCGGCGCCGAGCGCCGTCCCGTCCCTCGCTCGGCCGCGGAACTGCTCGACGGACTGCGCACCGCGCTCGCGCGCACGCCGGCGCCCGAGCCGGACATTCCGGGCGTTCCGCTCGCCGGCGGATTGGTCGGCTACGCCGCCTACGATGTGGTGCGCTTCTTCGAGAAACTCCCCGCCGCCGCCGGCAAGACCCCCGAGGTGCCGGCGCTGCACTATGTTGCGCCCCGCTCGCTGCTGGTGTTCGATCACCTGACGCGCGGCATCGCGCTGCTGCATGCCGGCTCGCAGGCCGAACGGGCGCAGCTGCGCGCCGAGATCATCCGGGCGCTGCGCGGCCCGCTGCCGGCCATACCCCGGCGCGGGCGCTGCAGCCCCGCAATCCCCACGACCAGCCGCGCGGACTACGTGCTGAGCGTCGAGCGCGTCAAGGAGCACATCGCCGCCGGCGACGTATACCAACTGGTGTTGTCGACACGTTTCGCGGGCCAGCACGAGCTGACGCCGTTTCAGGCGTATCGCGCGCTGCGCCTGATCAACCCGTCGCCCTACATGTATTACTGCGCGCTCGGGGACCTGACCGTGGTCGGCTCCTCACCCGAGGCGCTGGTACGCCTGCAGGACGGCACGGCGCAGCTGCGACCGATCGCCGGTACGCGGCCACGCGCCGACGATCCGGCGCTCGATCGCGCCCGCGAGGCGCAGCTGCGCGCGGACCCTAAGGAAAACGCCGAGCACGTCATGCTCGTCGATCTGGCCCGCAACGACCTCGGCCGGGTGGCCCGCGCCGGCAGCGTGACGGTCGATCCGTACCGCTCCATCGAGCGCTACAGCCACGTGATGCACATGGTGAGCGGGGTCAAGGGCACGCTGGCCGACGGTCGCGACGCGTTCGACCTGTTCGGCGCGGCGTTTCCGGCGGGGACCCTGGTGGGCGCGCCGAAAGTGCGGGCCATGCAGATCATCGATGAGCTCGAGCCGGTCAACCGCGGCCTCTACGGTGGCACGGTCGGTTACTTCGGCGCCCGCGGCGACATGGATCACGCCATCACCATCCGCACGCTGGTGTTTCGCGGCGACCAGTACAGCTATCAGGCCGGGGGTGGCATCGTCGCCGACAGCGATCCGTCCACGGAGCACGAGGAGGTGCTCGCCAAGAGCGGCGCAATGGCGCGCGCGCTCGAGATGGCGCAGGAGGGCTTCTGATGGCACGCCTGCTGCTGATCGACAACTACGACTCCTTCACCTACAACCTGGTGCAGGCGTTTCTCGTCCTCGGCGCCGACGTGCGCGTCTACCGCAACGATGCGATCGACGTGTCGCAGGCCACGGGGCTCGCTCCGACGCATCTGTGCATCTCGCCGGGTCCGGGCACCCCGGACGATGCCGGTGTGTCCATGGACATGATCCGCGCGTTCGCCGGACGCATTCCGGTGCTCGGCGTGTGCCTGGGCCATCAGTCGATCGTCGAGGTGTTCGGCGGCAAGGTGGTGCGCGCCGGACGGCTGATGCACGGCAAGACGTCGATGATCCAACATGACGGCCTGGGGGTCTTTGCCGGACTGCCGCAGCCGTGCGAGGTCGGACGCTACCACTCGCTGATCGCCGCACCGGACTCGCTCCCCGCGACCCTCACCGTCACCGCCTGGACCGAGGCGAAGGAGATCATGGGGGTGCGCCACGTGGCGCTCGCGGTAGAGGGCGTCCAGTTTCATCCCGAGAGCATCCTCACCCCCCTCGGACCGCAGCTGCTCGGGAACTTCCTGAAACAAAGCGCCGGGGGCCTCGCATGAGTGAGGCGCGCGAGCTGCTCGAGCGGCTGCTCGAGGGCGCGGATCTGACCCAACCGCAGGCCGAGCGCCTGCTCGAGCTGCTCACCCAAACCGACACCTCCCCGGCGCTGATCGGCGCGGTGCTGGCGGCGCTGCGCGCCAAAGGCGCGGTTGCCGACGAGGTGCGCGGGTTCGCCGAGGCGATGCGCCGCCTGGCGCGCCGGCCGGACCTGCCCGCATCGGCCCGCGCCATCGATATCGTCGGCACCGGCGGGGACCGCTCCGGCAGCCTGAACATCTCCACCGGCACGGCGCTGTTGACCGCGGCCTGTGGTCTGCCGGTCGTCAAACATGGCAATCGCTCGGTGTCGAGCCGCGCCGGCAGCGCCGATGTGCTCGAGGCGCTCGGCGTGCGCATGCCGCTCGAGGAGCGGGCGGTGGGCCAGTGCCTGGCGCAGTGCGGCTTTACGTTTCTGTTCGCCCCGCACTACCACCCCGCGACCCAGGCCGTAGCCGCGGCACGGCGCGCGCTCGGGGTGCGGACGGTGTTCAACATCCTCGGACCGCTGACCAACCCGGCCCATCCGCCGCTGCGCCTGATCGGCGCGTTCAGCCTCGACGTCGCGGCGCTCATGGCGGACACCCTCGCGGGGATGCATATCGAGCGGGGATTCGTGATCCACGGCGCAGAGGGCTGGGACGAGCCAACGCCGGTGGGTCCCTTCACAGTCTTCGACGTACGGCCGGGCCGGGTGACACGTCAGACCCGCGCGCCGGAGGATTACGGGCTGCCCCGCTGCCCGCCGGCCGCCTTGGTCGGCGGTGATGCCCGACACAACGCCGAGGCGCTGCGCGCGGTGCTCTCGGGACGGGCACAGGGCGCGCAGCGGGACTGTCTGCTGCTCGGCGCCGCGCTCGCCCTGGAGGTCGCCGGCGTGGTGGCCGACCCGCGTGCCGCGATGGATCGGGCCCGTGAGGCCATCGACGGGGGAGCCGCCGGTCGCGTGCTGGACACGCTGGCCCGGGTGGGGCGTGGGGCATGAGTCGCGACTTTCTCGCGCAGATGGCCGCCTCGAGCCGCACGCGGGCGCAAGCCGCCCGGGCCGCCTGTCCACCGGAGCACATGCTGCGCCGGGCGCGCGCGCACTCGCCCGCACCGCCGCTGCGGCTCACGCCCGGCGGGTTCGGCCTCATCGCCGAGGTGAAGCTGCGCTCGCCGGCTGCGGGTTCCCTGGCTGAATCGGCGGGCGAGCTCGGGACGCGCGTCGCTGCGTATGCCACTGCCGGCGCAACGGCCGTGTCCATCCTGACCGAGCCGGAGCGCTTCGATGGCTCCCTGGAGCATCTGCGCAGCGCCGCGGCCGAGCTCACTCCGCTCGGGGTGCCGGCCATGCGCAAGGATTTCCTCGTCGACCCTTATCAGGTCGCCGAGGCACGCGCTGCCGGCGCCGGCGGCGTCCTGCTCATCGTGCGCATGCTCCAGGACGACGAGCTCGAGGCCATGATCGCGCATGCCCGCGAGCTGGCCCTGTTCGCGCTGCTGGAAACGTTCGACGAGACTGACATCGAGCGGCTGCACCGGCTGACCGCGCGGATGGGTGGTGAGGGGCTGCTCGCCGGAGTGAATTGCCGCGATCTGAGCACGCTGGCGGTCATGCCGGGGCGCCTCGAGGCGCTGGCCCCCCTGTTGCCACGCGCGCTGCCGCGTGTGGCCGAGAGCGGCGTCACGAGCGCCGAGGACGCCCGCCGCATGGGTCGGGCAGGCTACGACCTGGTGCTGGTCGGCAGCGCACTGATGCGCGCCCCCGACCCCGCGGCGAGCGCCGCGGACCTTCTGCGCGCCGGGCGGGAGGGCCGGCGGCACTCGCTCGGACAGGATGCCCGGGACGGCGGGGCGGCCGGCCCGAGCGGCCCCGAATGAACCCCTCGGCCCGCGCCTTGTGGATCAAGATCTGCGGGCTCACCACGCCCGAGGCCGTCGAAGCCGCTGTGGCCGCCGGAGCCGACGCCATCGGTTTCGTGTTTGCCGAGTCGGTCCGGCATGTGGACACCGCGGCGGCCTGCCGGCTGGCCGGGCCGGCGCGGGGCAAGGTGCGCTGTGTAGCGGTCACACGCCACCCCGAGCAGCCGCAGGTCGATGAGATCATCACCGGGTTCCGTCCCGATATCCTGCAGAGCGATGCGCAAGACCTGCGGCGACTGGTGCTGCCGCGCGAGATCGAGCGGCTGCCGGTGCTGCGCGGATGGCAAGCCGGCGACACACTGCCCCGGCGCCTGCTGTTCGAGGGCGCGGTGAGCGGCGCCGGTCGAGCCTGCGACTGGCGGACGGCGTCCGCGGTCGCGCAGCGCGCACAATTGGTGCTCGCCGGTGGGCTCGACCCGGATAATGTGGCTGGCGCGATCGCCGCGGTGCAGCCGTTCGGGGTCGACGTCTCGAGCGGCGTGGAGTCACGCCCGGGGATCAAGGATCCCGAAGCGGTCAGGCGATTCGTGGCCGCGGCACGCGCCGCGCGTCCGGCATCCGTGGAGTAACTGATGAGTACGAATTCCGAAGCGCTGCAGGGGCTGATCGCGGGGCGCTTTCCCGATGCGCGCGGGCGGTTCGGCCCCTTCGGGGGACGCTATGTGCCCGAGACATTGATCCCGGCGCTGGAGCGGCTGACCGAGGGCGTGCAAGCGCATCTGCACGACGCCGAGTTCCGCCAAGCGCTCGGGAGCGAGCTGGCCACCTGGGCGGGCCGACCGACGGCCTTGACCTACGCCGGGCGGCTGTCGGCGGCGTGGGGCGCGCACATCTGGCTGAAGCGCGAAGATCTCGCCCACACCGGCGCGCACAAGATCAACAACGCGCTGGGACAGGCGCTGCTCGCCCAGCGCCTCGGTGCCCGGCGCATCGTCGCGGAGACCGGCGCCGGGCAACACGGCGTGGCCAGCGCGGCCGCCTGCGCGCGGCTCGGGCTGCCGTGCACCGTCTACATGGGCGCGATCGACATGGAGCGCCAGGCGCCGAATGTCGGACGCATGCGGCTACTCGGGGCCCAGGTCGTGCCCGTCACCGGCGGGGATCGGACCCTGCGCGCGGCCATCGACGAGGCGCTGCGCGACTGGGTGTCGGACCCGCTGGGCACCTACTATCTGCTCGGCTCGGCCGTGGGGCCTCACCCCTATCCCTACCTGGTGCGCGAACTGCAAGCGGTCATTGGCCGGGAAGCGCGCACCCAGTACCAGCAGGTCGCGGGACGGCTGCCGGATGCGGTGATTGCGTGTGTCGGCGGCGGCTCCAACGCCATCGGAATGTTTCATGCATTCGTGCCGGACCGCGGCGTCGAGATCATCGGAATCGAAGCCGGCGGGCGCGGCGCCATGCTCGGCGGCAATGCCGCGACGCTCTCCTTCGGGCGTCCCGGCGTGCTGCACGGCAGCTATTCGATGCTGCTGCAGGACGCCGACGGCCAGATCCAGGAGACGCACTCCGTCTCGGCCGGGTTGGATTATCCGGGCGTGGGGCCGGAACATGCGCTACTGGCGCACAGCGGCCGCGTGCGCTACGAGACGGCGGGAGACGAGGAATCCCTCGCGGCGGTGCGCGCGCTGTGCGAACTCGAAGGCATCCTGCCGGCCCTCGAGAGCGCCCATGCGCTCGCCGGTGCCCGCCGGTGGGCACACGCTCATGCCGGCGGCACCGTCCTGGTGTGCCTGTCCGGACGCGGTGACAAGGACATGCCGACCTTCCAGCAGACGCTGCTGGCGGAGCGCCCATGAGCGCCCACGAGCGGATCAGCGCGGCGATCCGCACGGCAAGCGCGGGCGGCGACCCGGCGCTCGTGGCCTACCTGACGGCCGGCTTCCCGAGCCGCGAACGCTTCCGGACGGACCTGCGGCGCATCGCCGGGGCGGCCGATGTCGTGGAGATCGGCGTACCGTTCACTGATCCGATGGCCGACGGGGTGACGATCCAGCGCTCGAGCCGCGCCGCGCTGGAGCAGGGCGTCAGCCTGCGCTGGATTCTGGCGGAGCTCGAGGCGATACGACCCCCTCTCGCGACGCCGCTGCTGTTGATGAGTTATCTCAACCCGCTGCTCGCCTTCGGCATCGAATCGCTGGCTTCAGCGGCCGAGCGCGCCGGGGTCACGGGGTTCATCGTGCCGGATCTGCCCTTCGACGAAGGCGATGCCCTGCATGCGGCGCTGACGGCGCGCGGACTGGCATTGGTGCAGATGGTCACCCCCGTCACCTCGCAGGAGCGGCTCGCGCGGATCTGTGCGCGCGGCCAGGGCTTTGTGTATGCCGTCACGATCACGGGCACCACCGGCCGCAACACCGGCGTGGCGGCGAACGTCACCGAGTATCTTGACATCGTGCGCCGGCACGCCAATGTTCCAGTGTGTGCCGGGTTCGGGATCCGCGGACGCGAACAGCTCGAGCAGCTGCGCGGACACGTCGACGGCGTGGTGATCGGCTCGGCGCTGGTGGAGATTCTGGAGCAGGGAAGCGATCCGGCGCAGTGGTTGCAGTCGCTGCGGAACAGGCAGCCCTGAGCGCCGGACGCACTGTGTGCCTGATCGTGAGAAGGGTCTCGACATGCCGACGATCACGATTGCCAAGCGTTTTCGCGGACCGGCGCAGTCCGCCAACGGCGGCTATTTCGCCGGATGTGTCGCCGCGCAGGTCACGCATCCGGTTACGGTGCGGCTGTTGCGTCCACCGCCGCTCGACACGCCCCTCGAAGTGCAGGCCCTCCCCGATGCTGCGCTCGCCATCCTGCTCGGATCGGAGCGGATCGGCCTGGCGCAGCCGGCGGACCTGACCCTCACACCGCGCCCCGGACCCACCTACTTCGAGGCCGTGGAGGCCTCGCGCCGCTACGCCGGCTTCAAGCACCACCGATTCCCGAGCTGCTTCGTCTGCGGCACGCAGCGCGTCCGCGGCGATGGCATGCGGATCTTCGCCGGCCCGCTGCCGGAGCGCGATCTGGTGGCCGCCCCGTGGGTGCCTGACCCTTCGCTCGAGGCAGGTGACGACAAGGTGCGGCCCGAGTTCATGTCCGCGGCGCTCGATTGCCCGGGCTTCTACGCCGTCAGCCCCGACGACCGCATGATGCTCCTCGGCGAGATCACGCTGCGCATCAATCGCCGAGTACACGTTGGGGAACGCTGTGTCGTGATCGGCTGGCGCATCGAGTCCGAGGGCCGCAAGCACACCGCGGGCACGGCGGTGTACGGCGAGGAGGGCGAGCTTTGCGGCAGCGCGCAGGCCGTGTGGCTCGAGCCGAAAAGCCCTTGAGCGACCCACCTCGGCCCACAAGCCCCTGACTTGCGGTAGCCAGGCGAGCGCGGTGTACGCTAGGCTCGTGCGCGGGGCACATGTCCGGGCCCGAGACAATAGCAACGAGCTCATGTGGCATCGGGGCAAATGGGGGGCGATCGCGGCGCTTGGGGCGCTGTGTCTGACACCGGCGCTGGCGACGCAATGTCAAATCGAGCGCTCGCACCCGATTGCCGTCACCGTCAAGGACATGCAACCGCTGGTGTGGGCCCGGATCAACGGCAAGCCGGCGCGCTTCATCGTCGATACAGGGGCGTTTTGGAGCATGATCTCCCCGGCGGCACGCGCCGAGTATCATCTGTTCGCAACGGACGCGATGCCGTATGTGCGGATCGGCGGGGTGAACGGCTCCACCGCGGTCGAGTTCGCGACCGTGCGCAGGTTCGAGTTCCTCGGCGTGCAGTTTCGGAACGCGAAATTCTTCGTCGGCGGCAACGCGTTCGGATCCGGTGCCGTCGGTGTGCTCGGCGGCAGCGTGCTGCGTCTGTGGGATCTGGAACTCGACTTCTCCCGCGGCCTGATGCGCTTCATCAAGACCGAGCACTGCGGCGGCGTGCCGCTCGCCTATTGGGCGCAGGGACGGGCTGCGCACATTGGCGTGGTCAGGCTGCAACCCTCGAGCGCGCGTCACCCGTATCTGATCGGACATGCCCGGGTCAACGGAAAGCGCCTCCGCGTCCTGTTCGATACGGGGGCAACGCGCTCGGTGCTCACCGTTGCGGCGGCCCAGCGGGCCGGGATCACGCCCTCGAGTCCAGGGGTCAAGCGGCTCGGCAGGGTCGGCGGCGGTATCGGCAGGCAGTGGATCAACACCTGGGTCGCGCCGATCGCGAAGTTCCAGATCGCGGACGAGGTCATCGAGCATACGCACGTCATGGTGAGCGCGATTCACATGTCCGGACTGCGCGTGGGGATGATTCTCGGTGAGGATTTCTTCCTGTCGAACCACGTTCTGATATCGAGCCGCCGGCGCCGGCTCTACTTCACGTACAACGGCGGTCCGATATTCGCCATCGGGCACCGCTATCTCATTCAGCGGGGCTCGGCCGCGCCCGTGGTGGTCAATCCCGGCCTGCAGCCCCAGGCGGGCGGGCCTCCGAGCCGGCCCGGCCCGGCGCGGGCGCGCTCCGCCGCAGCGCTGCACGCGCGCGCCAGCGCGCTCATGCGGCGCGGCATGGCGCTCATGTCCGACGGTCAGTACGATCGCGCGCTGGCGTACCTGAACCGCGCGTGCCGGCTCGAGCCCAAGGACGCCAAGTATCGTTTGCGCCGCGGCATCGTGTACCGGGCAATGCGACAGCCCGCCAAGGCTCTCGCGAACTTCAGCGCCGCCATCGCTCTGCAGCCGGACCTGTACGCGGCACACTTGGCGCGCGCGCAGCTGCTGCTCGGCTGGAAACACGCGCCGCCGGGCAGCGCCGCTCAGGCCAGAACCGACATCAACATCGTGGCGCTGTTGGCGCCCAACGAGTCCGAGGCGGGACTCACCGTCGGCAATCTGTACACCCGCATCGGGCAGTATGCAGCCGCCATACGCGCCATCAAGCTGTGGATCTACTACCACCGTCGCGACGTCCTGCTGCCGGTCGCCTGGAATTCGTTGTGCTGGGCGCGCGCCGCAGGTGACATCGGGCTGCACCGGGCGTTGCGGGACTGCAATCGCGCGCGCGCGCGCCTGCCGCACTCTGCCGCCATTCTCGACAGCCGCGGGCTGGTGTATCTGCGTCTGGGTGAGTTCGCCCGCGCGATCGCGAGCTACGACGCCGCGCTCGCGCTCGCGCCCAAACTCGCCACGTCCCTCTATGGGCGCGGTCTGGCGGAGTTGGACTCGCACAAGGTCGCAGCGGGCAGGGCGGACCTCGCGACCGCCGTCGAAATCGACCCGGGCGTCACGAACCGGTTCGCGCGCATGCACCTCGCGCCGTGATTCAGGGCGTGTGCCTCGCCTCGGGCGCCCCGTACACCTCTCGATAGTCGGCGATGGCCGCGCGGATCACGCGGGCGGCATCTTCGTGGCCGTAACGGCCGGTGAGCCTGATGCCCGAGGGCTCCCCGACGACCATCTTGTACGTCACGAAATAGTGCTCGAGGCGCTCGATCAGTGCGGCCGGCAGGTCACTCAGCTCGCGCGCGCCGCCCCACACGTAATCGCCTTCGAGAACCGCGACGATTTTATCGTCGGCCTCCTCGCGATCGACGATCTTCAAGCCCCCGAGAATGCGCGCGCGCAGCAGGATCTCCGAGTGGGCGATCGGCCGCTCGCTGATGACGCAGATGTCGAGCGGATCGCCGTCGCCGCGCGCGCAGCCCGGCGCGAGGCGCCGGACACGCTCACCGCAATAGGTCTGCGGGATGAACCCGTAGAGGGTCGGCGGATGCGAGGATGTGCGCTGCGGTCGGTCCACGCGCAGGTAGCCGGTCACCTTGTCGACCTCGTACTTCATCAGGTCGAACGGGGTGATTTCGATGTAGGCGGTCACCACCTCCGGGCATTCCGGTCCGGGTGAAAGACCGTGCCAAGGATGGGGCCGCCAGTTGAAGTGGGCGGAAGGGGTCATCATAAAAGGTCTCTATCCGGCGGCCTCGCCGGCCGCGGCGTCGCCGCAGTCCTACCGCCGGGGAATCGCGTGCCCGTTATTTCCGCACGGCGCGCTTGGCTGTTTTCTTGGCCGCGGGGTCCTTCGGGCGAGATTTGCCGAATGAGCCTCGGTAGATCTTGCCGCGGCGGGTCCTGATATCACCCTTGCCCATTGAATCGTCTCCTCGGACGTCTGAAGATCGCGGGCGCGAGTCTAGCAGAGCGCTTCACTGAAGCGCCCAAAAACCGACTAAAGCAAACCGGCCCCGGAAGGAACCCTCCCGGGGCCGGTCGGGCTCGAGAGATTACCAGCGTCGCGGCGCGCCGCCGCCACCGCCGCCACGACCGCCGCCAGCACCACGCTCCTGGGCCTCATTGACCCGCAGCGGGCGGCCGCCCAGATCCTTGCCGTTGAGGTTTTGGATGGCGCGGGTGGCATCCGCGCGCGCCATTTCCACGAACCCGAAGCCACGTGGCCGGCCGGTTTCCCGGTCGGTGATCAGGCTTACGGACTCGACGGTCCCGTGCTGCGCGAACAGCTCGCGGACTTCGCTCTCAGTGGCCGAAAACGGGAGGTTTCCGACGTAAATCTTCGTCATGCAATCAGACTCCAGAAACGGAATTGGCCATCCCGATGCGCTCTGTTTGTGTTTTGCGGGCGGGACGACTTCCGGACAACTACCGGCAGAATTACTGCCACCTGGTCGGGCAACGATTCGGCTTTTCTCCCTAAGCCCGCTCGGCACCCGAGCAGGCCGCAGGCGACAGGAAAGGGAATGGTCACAGACCCGGCGTCATGGTAACCGAGTCTGCTCATCAGACACAAGCAGCATCCGCCGGCCGCTCATCGATAGCGGGCGAGAATCGTCCGCAACGCGGTGGATCCGGGCGAGAGCTGCTCGAACGGCAGGCTGTTCAGGGGCGCCTCCGGCGTCGCGTTCACCTGGTGGAACTCCGCGTGCCGGTCCGCCGCCTCGAGGTAGATCAGCCCGGTCAGGTATTCCCCAGAGCCCCCCCGGGCCTGCACGGCCGCATGCGCCGCCGTCCGGTCGGTCGGATCGTAGTCGGCACCGATCTTGCGCAGCACGATGCGGCTGCCGTCATGCAACGCCACCTCGCGGGCCTCGCCGGGGGGGTAGTCGATGCTGATGGGCTGCTCGCGGGGCACGAAATCGGCGAGCACCGCCGGCTCATAGTGCTCCCGTGTATACGCGTAGCTCTTGGTCGAGCCCTCGTGGTCGTTGAACGTCACGCAGGGGGAGAGTATGTCGATGAGCGCAAAGCCACGGTGCTTCAGGCCCGCCTCGATCAGCGGCACGAGCTGGCGCTTGTCGCCGGAGAAGCTGCGCGCCACGAAGGGAGCACCGAGATCGAGCGCGAGCAGCACCGGATCGATGGGCGGTTGGCGATTGGTCTCGCCCTTCTTGGCACGACTGCCGATATCGGCCGAAGCGGAAAACTGACCCTTGGTGAGGCCGTACACCCCGTTGTTCTCGATGATGTACAGCATGTCGAGATTGCGGCGGATCGCATGACAGAACTGCCCGAGCCCGATCGAGAGGGTATCGCCGTCGCCAGAGACACCGATGTAGCTCAAGCGCCGATTGGCGGCATTCGCACCGGTCGCGATCGAGGGCATGCGGCCGTGCACCGCGTTGAAGCCGTGCGCCCCGCTGACGAAATAGGCCGTGGTCTTGGACGAGCAGCCGATGCCCGAGAGCTTCACGAGGTTCTGCGGCTCGAGCGACAGGCGCCAGCAGGCCTCCACGATCGCCGCCGTGATCGAATCGTGACCGCAGCCGGCGCACAGCGTCGAGAGCGCCCCCTCGTAGGCGCGGCGCGTCAGGCCGAGCGCGTTCGGCGGCAGTGACGGGTGGGTGACTTTGGGCTTGGCGATGAAGGTCATGGTGGGTTCCGGCATCACACGGTGGTCGTGGCTGGCGCGGGCGAGAGGGCTTCGCGCCCGGAGATCGCGGCCGCCTCTGCCGCGGCATCCGATCCGGCCTGACCCTCCGGGACCGGCCGATCGCGGCGACCGTGACTCGCCCCCGCCGGGCCACGCACCTCGGCGAGGACGCCATCGACGATGAACCGCGAACTCACGGGCAAGCCGCTGTAGTGCAGCAGGGATCTCAGCTTGGCCTTCTCGACCGCCGTCTCCAGCGTCAAAAGGGCGCGCAACTGCGCATCGCGGTTCTGCTCGGCAACGAACACCAGCCGGTGACCGGCGAGGAAGCGCTCGACCTCCTCGCCGAATGGGAACGCCCGCACCCGCAGATAGTCGATCGCGACGCCCTGCGCACGCAGCAACGCCAGCGCCTCGCGCACCGCACTGTCGCCGCTGCCGATCGACACGATGCCGATCTCGCTCCCCTCGCCCTCGAGCAGCGCGCGCGGCACGCACTGCCTGGCGGTCTGCCATTTTCTCAACAGCCGGTCGAGGACCTGTTGGTACTCCGCGGCGTCCTCGGTGTACGCGCCGAACTGGTTGTGGCCCGAACCGCGCGTGAAATAGGCCGCCTTGGGGTGCACGCCCGGGAGCGTGCGCCAGGGAATGCCGTCACCGTCCGGGTCGAGATAGCGGTGAAACTTCTCCAGCGACTCGATCTGCTCGGCGGTCAACACCTTGCCGCGATCGGGCCGGTAGGCGTCGTCCCACGGGAACTCGCGGACCATCCAATCGTTCATGCCGATGTCGAGGTCGGACACGACCAGCACGGGGGTCTGCAGCCGCTCGGCCAGATCGAATGCCTCGACCGCCATTTGGAAGCATTCCCCGGGGTCGGCGGGATACAGACAGATGTGGCGCGTATCCCCGTGCGAGGCGTAGGCGCAGGACAACAGATCGCCCTGCTGCGTGCGCGTCGGCATACCGGTGGAAGGACCCACGCGCTGGATATCGAACACCACCGCCGGCACCTCGGCGTAGTACGCCAGCCCGAGAAACTCGTTCATCAGCGAGATGCCGGGCCCCGAAGTCGCGGTGAAGGCGCGCGCGCCGTTCCATGCCGCGCCGAGCACCATGCCGATCGCGGCCAGCTCATCCTCCGCCTGGATGAACGCGAAGCGCTTTGCGCCGCTGTCCGGGTCGATACGCAGGCGCTCGCAGAAGCGCTTGAAGGCGTCCATCAGCGACGTCGAGGGCGTGATGGGGTACCACGCCGCCACGGTCGCGCCGGCGAATACACACCCGAGCGCGGCCGCCGTGTTGCCGTCGATCATGATGTGCCCGGCGGTGCGATCCATCCGCTCGACCGACAGTGGCAGCGGGCAGGGAAAATGCGCGCGCGTGTACTCGAAGCCCAACGTGATGGCCTTCATGTTGCTTTCGAGCAGCTGCGGCTTGCGCCCGTAGGTCTCGCCGAGCAGATCGCGGATCCGCTCGAGGTCGAGGTTCAGCAGCGCCGCGAGTGCGCCCGCGTAGCAGATGTTCTTCATCAGGATGCGGGTGCGCACGCCGGTGAAGTTCTCGTTGCACAGCTTCGCCAGCGGCACGCCGATGACGGTGATGTCGGCGCGCGACAGCAGCACCGGGCGCGGCCAGGTGGAGTCGTACAGCAGGTAGCCGCCCGGGGCGAGCTCGCGCACGTCGCGCGCGTAGGTTTCGGGATTGAGCGCCACCATCAGGTCCACCGTGCCGGCGCGGGCCACGTGCCCGTCCCGCGAGACACGAATCTCGTACCAGGTCGGCAACCCCTGGATATTCGACGGAAAGAAGTTCTTGCCCATCACCGGCACGCCGCTGCGGAAAATCGACTTCATCAGCAGCGTGTTGGCACTCGCCGAGCCGGTGCCGTTGACCGTGGCGATCTTGATGGTGAAATCATTGACGCGGTTGGCGGTTGTCATGGCGCTTGGCAAGTCATTGACGAACGGTGCATCGGGCAGACAGCGATCGCGGCGCGACCCTGGGCGGGCGAGCACGGGGGGTCCGTGGCTGTTGCCGATGGTGGCTCCACGATGGCGGGGTCAGGCGATCTTGGGCTTGCGCTGCTCCAGCGCGCGGGCCTCGTCCTCGGCATGCGGCCAATGAAGGAGGGATTTCTGCATGTCCCAGGCGGCGGTGGGGCAGCGCTCGGCGCACAGCCCGCAATGCACGCACAGGTCCTCGTCCTTGACCATCACCCGGCCGGTCTGCGGCAGCGCCGCCGACACGTACAGCGGCTGCGCGAGATTCTGCGCGGGCGCCTTCAGGTGCGCGCGCAGCTCGACTTCCGTGCCGTTGCTCGTGATCGTCAGGCAATCGACCGGACAGATGTCGATGCAGGCGTCGCATTCGATGCACAGCTTCGCGCTGAACACCGTCTGCACGTCGCAGTTGAGGCAGCGCTGCGCCTCCGCGGCGGCCTGCTCGGCACTGAAGCCGAGCTCGACCTCGATATTCAGCTTCTTGAACCGCTCCTTCAACGATACGTGCGGCATCAGCCGGCGCTCGATCGGCGCGTAGTCGTTCGCATAGGCCCACTCGTGCATGCCCATCTTGCGGCTCTGCAGGTTGAGCCCGGGAGGGAGGCGCTCGGTGAGCGGCTCGCCGTGGCAGTGGCGGTGAATCGAGATCGCCGCCTGATGGCCGTGCTCCACGGCCCAGATGATGTTCTTCGGTCCGAACGCCGCATCGCCGCCGAAGAAAACGCCGGGACGGGTGGACTGGAACGTCCTCGCGTCGACGACCGGCACGTTCCATTTGTCGAACGCGATGCCGAGGTCGCGCTCGATCCACGGGAAGGCGTTCTCCTGGCCGATCGCGAGGATCACGTCGTCGGCCGGGAGGAACTGCTCGTCGGCGACCCGCTCCGCGACGATGCGGCCGTGCGCGTCCAGCTCGTATTCCATGCACTCGAAGCGCATGCCGGCCAGGCGGCCGTTGTCGATCACGAACGCCTTCGGCGAGCGGTTGACGAGGATCTCGACGTTTTCCTCTTCGGCGTCCTCGAGCTCCCAGGGCGAGGCCTTGAAGAAGCCGCGCGGCTTGCGCGCGATGACCCGCACCGTGCGGGCCCCGAGCCGCAGGCTGGTGCGGCAGCAGTCCATCGCCGTATTGCCGACGCCGATGATGAGTACTCGCTCGCCGATGCGATCGACGTGTCCGAACGCGACCGACTCGAGCCAGCTGATACCGATGTGCACGTTGGCCGCGGCCTCGTCGCGTCCCGGCAAACGCAGCTCCTTGCCCTTCGGCGCGCCCGAGCCGACGAACACCGCATCGAAGCGCCCGGTCTCGATCAGGGCGCGGAGGCTGTCGATACGCTCGCCGAGACGCAGCTCGACCCCCATCCCGAGGATCATCCCGATCTCCTCATCGAGCACCGGCTCCGGCAGCCGGAACGCCGGGATGTTGCTGCGCATCAGTCCGCCGGGCCGATCGTTCTGCTCGAAGATCGTCACCTCGTAACCGAGCGGCAGCAGATCGTTGGCCACCGTGAGCGAGGCGCAGCCGGCACCGATGCAGGCGATGCGCTTGCCGTTCTTCAGGCGCGGCACGGGCGGCAGCCGCCCGGTGATGTCGCCGCGATTGTCCGCCGCCACGCGCTTGAGCCGGCAGATGGCCACCGGCTTGCTCTCGATCCGGCCGCGCCGGCAGGCCGGCTCGCACGGCCGGTCACACACCCGGCCGAGAATGGCGGGAAAGACGTTGGATTGACGATTGAGAAGATAGGCCTCGGTGAACAGGCCCTGGGCGATGAGGCGGATGTATTCGGGAACGTCCGTGTGCGCCGGACACGCCCACTGACAGTCAACCACTCGATGGTAATAATCGGGATGCGAGGTATCGGTGGCGTCCACGAGATTCCACGGCTGGCGGCGGATGCACAATGATAGTGCAAGCCGGGCCCGCAGCCCTAGCCCGCCGCGGCCCGAGCGCCGGAGAATCCCATAAAAAAGGCCGGAGGGGTTTAGACACCGTCCGGCCCCGAAGGTTTCAAGACCCCCGTACGCGGCGCAGATTGTGTGCTCCGCGTCCACCAAATTGCAAATACTTCCCTCTTTCCGATGGTGCTTGACGCCGCGACCGCAGTCGCGGTAGAGGGCGCTTCGGGGCCGCCGGATCGCGCTCCGGGCGGCGCCCGAGGATACAATGTCCGGGTCTTGACCATCCGGCGAGCGAAATGAGCGAGGATCAGGCGACCGATTTCGGCTACGAGCGCGTGGCGTGGGGCGAGAAGGCCCGCCGCGTGCGTGGCGTGTTCGACTCGGTCGCGGGCCGCTACGACTTGATGAATGACCTGATGTCCGGCGGCGCGCACAGGCTGTGGAAGCAATTCACGCTGGCGCTCACCGGGCTGCGCCCGGGCCAGTCCGCGCTGGATGTCGCCGGCGGCACGGGCGATCTCACCGCGGGACTCGCCCGGCAGGTCGGGGAGCGCGGCCGCGTGATCCTGAGCGACATCAACGCCGCGATGCTCGAGCGCGGCCGCGACCGGCTCATCGACCGCGGCGTGGTCGGCAACGTCGAGTACGTGCTGGCCGACGCGCAGAGCCTGCCGTTCCGACCCGACACCTTCGACTGCGTGACCATCGGGTTCGGGCTGCGCAACGTCACCGACAAGCCCGCCGCGCTCGCCTCCATGTTCCGCGTGCTCAGGCCCGGCGGCCAGCTGCTGGTGCTGGAGTTCTCCCGTCCGGTGCTGCCGGGATTGAAGCCCCTCTACGACGCCTACTCGTTCGGGATCCTGCCGAAGATCGGCAAGTGGGTGGCGCACGACGAGGCGAGCTACCGCTACCTGGCCGAATCGATCCGCATGCATCCGCCGCAGGAGAAACTACTGGAAATGATGCGCGCTGCGGGCCTCGAGGGCTGCCGCTATCACAATCTCTCCGGCGGCATCGTCGCCGTCCACCGCGGCTACAAGTACTGACCTTCGCGCATGATCCGCTCGACTGTGGAAAACCTGCTCAATCGCGGCCTGCCGCGCTCGGTGCGCGCGCGGCAGCTGTGCACGGAACTCGATGGACGGCGCCTGGCGGTCGAGGCACCGGATCTGCTGCGATTGCTGATCGAGTCCACGGGGAACTCGCTGCGCCTGCGCCGCGGGTCCGAAACCGCGGACGCATCCATTGTCGGGGGCCCCTTGAGCCTGCTGCTGACCGGCGCGGCCTTGTCCGGCGAGCCGCTGCGGCGCGGCACCGTCGAAATCCGTGGTGACGTTGAGATCGCGGAGAAATTCCAGGAGCTGCTGCGGCTGCTCGCGCCCGACCTGGAAGAGGAGCTGGCCTTGCTCGTCGGTGACGTCCCCGCCCACCGCGCCGGGCAATTGGTGCGCGGCACGCTGCGCTGGAGCCGATCCGCCCTCGATGCGCTGTGGCGGGACATCGGCGAGTACGCGAGCCACGAACGCCGGGATCTGGTGTCGCGGCCTGAAGGCGAGGCCTTCCTGCGCGACGTCGATGCGCTGCGCGAGGATGTCGACCGGCTGGCCGCGCGCCTGGAGCTGCTAGAGCACCGAGCGGCTGCGCCGTGACGCCGGCGCGCCGGATGATCAATCTGCGGGTCCTCGCTCGACTCGTGCAGATTCAGCGCGTGCTCTTGAAGCACGGCCTGGACGACTTCGTCGACGCCACCCATCTGTACCGGCCGCTGCGCTTCCTGTTCTATCTGGCACCGTGGATGTGGTTCCGGCGCGACCGCGACGCGCCGCGCGGACTGCGGCTGCGCCTGGCCCTGCAGGAACTTGGGCCGCTCTTCGTGAAATTCGGGCAGGCCATCTCCACGCGCCGCGACCTGCTGCCCGCGGACATCGCCGACGAGCTCGCCAAGCTGCAGGACCGCGTGCCGCCCTTCGAGGCGGCAACGGCGCGCGCGACGATCGAGCGCAGCGTGGGCCGGCCGATCCGGGAGATCTTCGCGGCATTCGAGGACGAGCCGCTGGCGGCAGCCTCGATCGCGCAGGTGCACGCGGCACGCCTGGAGAACGGCCGCGAGGTGGTGGTCAAGGTTCTGCGGCCGGGCATGCGCATGCGCATCGAGGGGGATCTGGCGGTCCTCTACACCCTGGCGGGCCTTGCGCAGACTTACTGGCGCGAGGCGCGCCGGCTGCGCCCGCTCGAGCTGGTGCACGAGTACGAGAAGACCATCCTGGATGAGCTCGATCTGATGCGCGAAGCGGCCAACGCCGCGCAGTTGCGGCGCAATTTCGCCGGTTCCGATCTGCTGTACGTGCCGGAGGTGTTCTGGGACTACTGCCGCACGGACGTGATGGTGATGGAGCGCATCCGCGGCATTCCGATCAGCGACATGACGCGGCTGAAGGCCATGGGCACCAATTTCAAGCGCCTGGCCGAAAACGGCGTGCGGATCTTCTTCACCCAGGTGTTCCGCCACAACTTCTTCCACGCCGACATGCACCCGGGCAACATCTTCGTGCTGGCCGACGAGCCGGCCCGGCCGCGCTACGCGGCCATCGACTTCGGCATCATGGGCACGCTCGATCCGCGCGACCAGCACTATCTGGCCGAGAATTTCCTCGCGGTGTTCCAGCGCGATTACCGGCGCGTGGCGGTGCTGCACGTCGAGTCCGGCTGGGTGCCACCGCAGACCCGCGTCGATGAGATGGAGTCGGCCGTGCGCACCGTGTGCGAGCCGATTTTCGACCGGCCGCTCGCCGACATCTCCTTCGCCCACCTGCTGCTGCGGCTGTTCGAGATCTCTCGCCGCTTCGACATGCAGATCCAACCGCAGCTGATGCTGCTGCAGAAGACGCTGTTCAACATCGAGGGACTGGGACGGGAGCTGTACCCGCAACTGGACATCTGGAACACGGCCACGCCGATCCTGCGCGAGTGGATGCGCGAGCGCGCCAGCGTGCGCCGCGTGATCAAGAGCCTGTGGCGCCAGCTGCCCGAGGTGCTCGACTCGATCCAGGGCCTGCCGGTGCTGCTGCGGGCCTCCCTCAGACGCGCCCAGGAGCCTGAATCGCACACCGAGGTGACGGAGTTGAGTCCGCTGCGCCAGGAGCTGCGGGCCGCGGCCCGGCGGCGCGACGCGGTGACCGTGGCCGGCGCGGTGCTGCTCGGCGGGCTGGTGTGGACGGCCGTGGGCCACCCGGTGTGGCCCGGCTGGGTGCTGACAGCGGGCGGCGTTGCGGGGGTCCTGGCGGCCTACCGCTGGCTTTGACCGGGAAGCGACTCATGTACACGCTCTACATCGCCAATAGAAATTATTCCTCCTGGTCGCTGCGCCCCTGGGTGCTGATGCGCACCCTCGGGATCCCGTTCGATGAGCGGCTGGTTCCGTTCGGGACCGCCGCCCAGCCCCACGACTTTTCCAGGTTCTCGCCCAACGGCAAGGTGCCTTGCCTGCACGACGGCTCGACGGTCGTCTGGGATTCCCTCGCGATCGTGGAGTATCTGGCCGAGCGCCATGCGGGCGTCTGGCCGGGCGATCCGCTCGCGCGTGCCTTCGCGCGTTGCGCGGCCGCCGAGATGCATTCCGGCTTTGGCGCCCTGCGCCAGATCTGCGGCATGAACTGCGGCCTGCGCGTGCGACTGCAGCGCATCGAGGGCGCGCTGCGCACCGATCTCGAGCGGCTGCAGGCGCTCTGGCAGGATGGCCTGCGGCGTTTCGGCGGACCGTATCTCGCCGGCGCGGCCTGCGGCGGCGCGGATGCATTCTTCGCGCCGGTGGCGTTTCGCATCCAGACCTACGAGCTGCCGCTTCCAGCGGCGGCGCTGGAGTACGCGCGGCGGCTGCTCGAGCTACCGGCGATGCGCTTCTGGTACGAGGCGGCGCTCGAGGAGCCCTGGCGGGATTCAAGCCACGAGCAGGAGGCGCGCGCTGCGGGCGTGGTCACCGAGGATCTGCGCCGCGGCGATCACGGCGCTCAGAACGCGTAGACCAGATTGACCATTTCGGTCGAGTTGAGAGTCTTGATGCCGGCCGGCGGACGGGTGTTATCCTGAATGTCATAGCCCAGGCTCATCGCGAGCTTGGTTGAGATCTTCACCGTGAAGGCGAGCCGATTGGTGAGAAGCGTGTTTTGCGATCCGGCGTCCACCAGCAGCTTGTCCGTAATCGTCGTGGTCGAGGTGATTTTCTCATCGTAATTGATACCCGCGGTGGCGATCGCGTAGTTCTGAACGAGCTGCGGGATGCGCTCGACCACGGCGCCTTGCGCGTTGCGGATGAGCAGTTCCGGCCGGGACATCATGTAGCCGGCGCCGAGCTGCGTGCTCAGCGTGATGGATTTGGATTTCAGCACCGTATAGCCGAAGCCGGCCGATAGGTTGCGCTGGTACTGGAAGCCGTCGAACATGTCGTGCTCGTAGCGCAGCGAGCCGAAGGCGAACACGTCGGCGCTGAGGCTGCGGTTGGTCTGCCACAGGGCCGTCCAGCGCTCGGCGGATACGATGCCCTGGCTCTGTCCGTACAGACCGGTCAGATCGAACATGTGCTTCCAGGGCCCGATGACATAACTGAGATCGAGCGCGAAGTTGCCGGACTTGCCGTGCGCGTTGCCCTGGGAGGCAAGAAAGCCGAGCTGGCCCTTGCCGGTGAACTTGCCCGCCGAGGTCGCGCTCGGCGCCGCGGTGGCCACTGCTGCCGCAGGCGCGAGAAGCAGGGTGAGAATGGCCAGGGAAACGGCTTTCATCGCGTCGAGTTCCTCGCTGTTCAAGCGTCTTGCGGTCCGGCCGCGCTTGCTCCCGGCGCGTTTGTCGCACCGACCGCCCGATCGCTCGGGTCCACCGATCCGTGCAAATTGGCGCGCCCGACTGGATTGCGCCCCACCGTCCCTGGCGGGCGCCCCTGCGGGGCCGGTGCTGCGCACCGTCCAAACGCGCTCCCGGCGCGTTTGTCGAACCAACCGCCCGACCGCTCGGGTCCACCGATCCGTGCAAATTGGCGCGCCCGACTGGATTCGAACCAGCGACCTGCAGCTTCGGAGGCTGCCACTCTATCCAACTGAGCTACGGGCGCACCGCGCAACGGCGCGCGCCTGGCCACGGATGGCCGGGCCGGGGGCTTGTCCAGGGACGTGTCCTGCACGGCCCCTTCCGCCGGGGGAGGGCAATGATACGCGGCTCGACGCGCGCCCGTCCATGGAGACGCCGCCGCGGTTCCGAGAGCATGCTCCCCGAGGCGCCCCGGTAGGCTGCCCGAGCACCGCCGTGCGCCCAATTCAGCCATTGCGCCCGCGAGCGGCTATACTGGCGCCTTCCCGGTTCACAGATTCCCGAGAGAGGTATCGTGAGCAAGCAGGACTCGCATTTCATCCGAGTGTTCAGCCTGGTCATAGGCACTCTCGTGACGGTCGCCATCGTCTTCTTCGTCGTCGCACGCTACGTCGGCGCCCACACGCAAGAACGGGAAGTCTTGTCGGAGACCGAGTACATCCACAAGCCGCAAGGGAACGTCGCGCCGTCCAAGACGAAAGCGGTCGCCGGGCGGGGCACTGCCGGCCCGGCAGGCGCGCCCGCGGCGGGCGCCTCGAGCGGCGGCCTCAGCATGCCGAACACGGGCAAACATTAGAGCGGACCTGCAGCGCCTGCCACGAGGCGGGGCCTCACGGGGGCACCCAAGGCCGGCGGTGCGAACCGAGGGGATGCGGTGGTCAAGCGGGCACTCAACGATGTGGTGTCGCTGGTCGATCCGCGGATAGTCAAGGGCAAACCGAAGTAAGACGCTCTCGATCCAGGCAGCGCAGCATCACCGCCTCGCCGAGCTGCGCGGGGGTGATGTCACCGGCGCCGCAGTCCAGATCGGCGATGGTACGAGCCAACTTCACGATGCGCCGGCGGGCCCGCGCCGAGAGATGGAAGCGCGCGACGGCCTGCTCCAGCAGGCGCTCGCCCGCCGCATCCGTGGCACACCAGCGCTCGCAGTGCTCGTCGGTCAGCGCTGCGTTGCAACAGCCCTGACGCGCAATCTGGCGCGCCCGGGCGCAGGCGACGCGCTCGGCGAGCGCCGCACTGTCTTCGCCGCGCGCGGCGCCGGCGCTGAACGCTCCAGGCTCGGGCCGATCCACCGGAACGTGAAGATCGAAGCGCTCGAGCAGCGGACCGGAGAGCCGCGCGCGGTACCGGGCGACCTGCGCCGGGGTGCAGCGGCATGGGATCTGTTCATCGCCCTCGTGGCCGCACGGACAGGGGTTCATGGCGGCAATGAGCTGAAACCGCGCCGGATAGGTCGCGTGCACCGCCGCGCGTGACACGTTGACGACGCCGGCCTCGAGCGGCTCGCGCAGCGCCTCGAGCGCCCGGCGGTCGAACTCGGGAAGCTCGTCGAGAAACAACACGCCATGGTGTGCCAGGGTGACCTCTCCGGGGAGCGCGCGGGCGCCGCCGCCGACCAGTGCCGGTACGGAAGCGGTGTGATGCGGCTCGCGAAACGGCCGCTGTCCATAGCGCTCCAACCGAAAGCCCGCCTGGCTGACCGAGGCGATGGCCGCGCAATCGAGCGCTTCGGCGTCCGTGAGCGGCGGCAGAAGCGTCGGCAGGCGCCGCGCCAACAGGGTCTTGCCGCTGCCGGGTGGACCGATCAGCAGCAGGTTGTGGCCGCCGGCCGCCGCAATCAGGAGCGCCCGCTTGGCGCGCAGCTGGCCGCGCACATCGCGCAGATCCGGCCGATGCGCCGCCCCCGATCCTGTGGGTCGCGACCCTCGGTGCAGGGGCAGGCTGTGCCCTCCGGACCAGTGTGCGCACACTTCGCGCAGGTGTGAGGCCGAGCGCACCGGTGTGCCGGCGATCAGCGCTTCTTCGAGATTGGCCGCGGGCACGATGAGCTCGTGGCCGGCGCGCCCCGCGTGAGCGGCCGCGAGCAGAATGCCGCGGACCGGCCGTATTTCGGCGCCGAGACCAAGCTCGCCGTACACCTCGCACGGGGGCGCTGCGGGCTGCGCGGTCAATTGCCCGGATGCCAGCAGGATGCCGATGGCCATCGGCAGCTCGAAACGTCCACCGTCCTTGGGGATCTCGGCCGGGGCGAGATTGACGACGATGCGTCCGGCGGGAAACTCAAACCCGCAGGACAGCAGCGCGGCGCGGACCCGCTCCCGGCTCTCCCTCACCACGGGGGCCGGCAGCCCGACGATGTGAAACACCGGCAGGCCGCCGGCCAACGTGACTTCCACCTGCACGAGCGGCGCCGCGAGCCCCACCTGGGCGCGGCAGATCAGTCGCGCGAGCGAGAAGAACATCGCACACGCCAGCGGCGGTCAGCGCAACCGGCATCACTTGCCGGCCGCCGGGGCACCCTCGAGCAGCGCCAGCCGAGCCTCGAGCTCGGCAAGGCGCTCCCGCGTGCGCTGCAGCACACGGGTCTGTGTATCGAATTCCTCGCGGGTCACCAGGTCGAGCTTGCTCAGGCTGGCGCGCAACACGGCCCGGAAATTGGTCTCCAGATCCTTTTGCACCGCACGCACGGCCGGCGGGACGCTCTCGGCGAGCCGGCTGGCGATCGCATCGATACCGAACAAATCCGTCATCACTCACCTCGCATGCCCTGTATTGGGGCGGAGCGTCTCGCGCCGGGCACCGAAACAGTGCGCACACCCGGCACCAAAACGCTCAAGCTCCTGAAACAACAATGAAAATCTCCGTGGCACGGTTTCTGCACCAGCGCCCGCGTCATCAGCTTACGCGCGTCCCGGCCGATCGTGCAGCCCGAATTGCGGCGCGATCGGTCAAAAACGCGCGACTCAACCGAACCGCTCGGGAGACAACGTGCACAGCACTACAAAGACCCCCAGGTCCTTCGTATCGAAGGCGGCCCTCCTCCTCGCGGCACTCAGCCCGTCGATGGCCCACGCGGGCACGGCCGTGCCGAACAAGGGCGACACGGCGTGGATGTTGACCTCCACCGCCCTGGTGCTGCTGATGTCGGTGCCGGCGCTCGGATTGTTCTACGGCGGCCTGGTCCGCACCAAGAACATGCTCTCGGTGCTGATGCAGGTGTTCGTGGGGTTTTCCCTCATCACCGTCCTGTGGTGTGTCTACGGCTACTCTCTGGCGTTCACCTCCGGTAACGCGTTCATCGGCGGATTGAGCCGCCTGTTCCTCGCCGGCACGTTCAATCCGGCGACCGGCGCGTTTTCCACGATCGGCACCTTCACCAAAGGCGTCGTGCTCAACGAGCTGGTGTACGTTGCGTTCCAGTGCACCTTCGCCGCCATTACCTGCTGCTTGATCTTGGGCGCGTTGGTCGAGCGCGTGAAGTTCTCCGGCATTCTGCTGTTCCTGGTGTTCTGGTTCACGTTCTGCTACTGCCCGGTGGCGCACATGGTGTGGTACTGGCCGGGACTCGACACGGCGCCTGGCGCAAAACCGGTCGGTGGCCTCTTGTGGCAGTGGGGCGCCCTGGATTTCGCCGGCGGCACCGTGGTGCACATCAATTCCGGGGTCGCCGGGCTGGTGGGCGCCATGTTCCTCGGCAAGCGCATCGGTTTAGGCAAGGAGCCGATGCCGCCCCACAGCATCACCATGACGATGATCGGCGCCTCGCTCTTGTGGTTCGGCTGGTTCGGCTTCAATGCCGGCTCGGCTCTCGAGGCGAACGGCTCGGCCGCGCTCGCCTTCATGAATACCTACCTTGCCACCGCGTGCGCGGTGCTCACCTGGATGGCTACGGAGTGGCTGATCAAAGGCAAGCCGTCGATGCTGGGGGCTGCTTCGGGTGCGGTCGCCGGGCTGGTGGCGATCACGCCCGCGGCCGGCAATGTCGGCATACCGGGTGCCTTCGTGATCGGGCTGGCGGTCGGCCCAATCTGCTTCTGGGGCGTTACGGGGCTCAAGAGGATGATTCGCGTGGATGATGCGCTCGATGTCTTTGGCGTCCACGCCCTAGGGGGCGTCTTTGGTGCCCTGACGACGGGCATCTTCAACGACCCGGCGCTCGGGGGCCCGGGCGGCGCGGCTTATCCCGGCATCTGGGCGCAGCTGCTGATTCAGGCCAAGGCCGTGGGCGTCGTGATCATCTGGACCGCGGTCGTGGCGGCCATCGGCTTCTACCTGGTCAAGCACACGATCGGACTGCGCGTGTCCGAGGAAGACGAGCGCGAAGGTCTGGATACCACGATACATGGCGAGCGGGCCTACGACATGTAGCGCGTGCGGGTCCCCGGCCGGCCCTGCCGGCTGGGGATCTCATTTTTGAGAGCCAGGCCTTGGCCTGCCGGTCCAAGCTGTGCCAGAGTAAAAAAGGCGCCGCGGGGTCCGGTTCGCGTTCCGCGCCGCCAGGAGCCACCTATGTCACGCACTGCGATCTGCATCAGCTCGATTGCCGCCTTACTGCTCGCCGGGACCGTGTCCGCGGCTCACGCCAACGTCTATCGCTGGGTGGGCAAACATGGCGTGGTCCACTTCAGCGATCAGTGGCGCCCTGGAGCCGTACGCATCAGGGCGCAAACCGGGACACCCGCCGCCTCGAGCGCCAGCGCGACGCATGCGCAGGACAGCGTCGCGGCTGAAGATCAAGCGGTGAACCGCACGCTCGAGCACAGGAAGGCCGAGCGCACCGTCGCGACGGTGGAAGCCAGACTGCGAGCCAAACGCTGCAAGGAGGCCAAAGCGGTCTACCAGCACCTTCTGTATGCGCGGCGCCTGTACACCGTCGGCAAGAACGGCCATCGCCATTACATGACCAGCGCGCAGGACGATGCCGCGCGCATCAAAGCGCGCGAGGAAATGGACCGGCTTTGCGGATCGGGATCGAATTCCAGCTCCTGAGCATGGTTCCGCTCTCGTCCCAATAGCCCTATAGTCGGGGTCGGGGACGGGGATCGCGACCGGCACGTCGTGATGGCCGTCCCGGGCGGCACGGCACCGCGCGGTTGCGCGCGGACGTTCGTTGCCGCCGCAGGGTGTCCTTCGGCGGCGCGCACATCGACACGCCAACGCTGCATGGGTCGCGGCCGAGGATGACGGGCAACGGACGGAGGGGCGGCGACAGCGATGCGTGTGGGATTCGTCGGACTCGGCGCGATGGGTGTGCACATGGCCCGCAATCTGCACAAGGCGGGCCTGCTGAGCGCGATCTGGAACCGTACGCCGCACAAGGCCCAGAGGCTCGCGGAAGAACTCGGCGTCACCCCCAGCGCATCACCGGCCGAGCTGGCCGCGAGCGTCGAGGCGGTGGTGACTTGTGTCTCGGCGGATGCCGATGTGTTGGAAATGGCGGGCGCGCTCACCGTGGGATTTTCCGCCGGCGCGCTGTTGATCGACTGCTCCACCACGGCCGCGGACACCGCGCGCCGCGCCGCCGATCTGCTTCGCCCCCGGGACGTGAGCTTTCTCGACTGCCCGGTGAGCGGCGGCGTGGAGGGCGCGCGCGATGGCACGCTCGCGATCATGTGCGGCGGCGACCCCGAGCCCTTCGAGCGGGCCCGTCCCGTGCTGCAAGCCCTGGGCCGCACCGTGACGCTGTTCGGACCGGTCGGCAGCGGTCAGGCCGCCAAAGCCACCAATCAGATCATGTGCGCGGGCATCATCGAGGCGGTCGCCGAGGCGATGGCGTTCGCGCACGCGCAGGGCCTGCCGCTCGAGAAGCTCATCGAAACGCTGAGCAAGGGCGCCGGCTCGAGCTGGTACTTCGTGCATCGCGCGCCCAACATGCTCCGCGGCAGCTATCCCGCGGGCTTCCGCGTCCGACTGCACGCCAAGGATCTGACCATCTGCCGCGACATGGCGGCGCGGTTCGGCGTTTCACTGCCGATGGTCGAGCGCATGTTGGAAGAATACGCCGAACTCATCGCCCGTGGCCACGGTGACGAGGACATCTCGGCGATCTTCCGCCTGAAAACCGAACTGTTCGAGCCGGCCAGGAACGGCGATCCGCACGCCTGAGCGGCGCGTCAGGGCGCATCCGCCTGCGCCGCGGGCGCGGCGGCGGCGAAGGCCGGAAGCGTCGCGAGATACGCCTCGACGCTGCACAGGGTCGGGTAGGGCGCGAGGTCACAGTTGAAGCGCCGGGCATTGAAGACCTGCGGGGCGAGACAGACGTCGGCCAGCGTGACATGCCCGCCATACAGATGATGGCCGTCGCTCGTATGCCGCGCCATCTGCTCCAAGGCGCGGAGGCCTTCGGCGATCCAGTGCCGATACCATGCCTCGACCGCGCTCTCGTCCTGACCCAGCGGCCCGCGCAGGTAGTTCAATACACGCTGGTTGTTCAGCGGATGCAGGTCACAGGCGACGGCGAGCGCCAGTGCGCGCACGCGTGCGCGATCGAGCGCCGTGCCGGGCAGCAGCGGCGGCTCGGGGTGCCTCTCCTCGAGGTACTCGATGATGGCGAGCGACTGACCGAACGTTACGCCGCCGTCCTGCAGGCTCGGCACCAGGCCCTGCGGGTTGTGTTCCAGGTACTCGGCCGCGCGCTGCGCACCCGCGCGCAGGTCCACGGGCACCTGCTCATAGGCAATGCCCTTGAGGTTCAACGCGATGCGGACCCGGTAAGCGGCAGAGCTTCGGTAATACGTGTAGAGCTTCACGGGCGCACGCTCTCTTTCGAGGCACGAAGGATGGTGCCAAGAGTGCCATTATCCGTGCAGCGACGGTAAGTCGCGATTTCGAGGCCCCCTGCGGGCCGCGCGCGTTCCGGGCTAGAATCCGGCCGCATGAGCATCTGGTTCAGCGACATTTCGCGCCAATCCCTGGCGCAGGTCGCGCGCGGCGGGTTCGCCGAGCGCATGGGCGTTCGGCTGTCGGACATTGGGGCGGATTATCTGCAGGCAACGCTCGAGGTTACGCCCGATCTCCACCAACCCTACGGCGTCCTGCACGGCGGCGTATCGGCCGCTCTGGCCGAGACCGTCGGCAGCGTAGCGGCCAACCTCTGCATCGATCCGGAACGCTTCATGTGCCTCGGCCAGGAGCTCAACGCCAACCACCTGCGCCCGGTGAGTTGCGGCAGGGTCACCGCGACGGCGCGACCCTTTCACATCGGCCATGGCAGCCAGGTCTGGGGCATAGAGATCCGTGACGAGCGCGAGCGGCTGATCTGCGTCTCGCGTCTGACGATGGCGGTCGTACCGCGCCGGGCGGAGGTAACGTGAGGCACTCATGATCGCGCGCAGCACTCGTCTCATCGCCGGCGGCGCCTGTTTGCTCTTGAGCTGCGCGGCCTGTGGGTTCAGGGGCCCCCTCTACCTGCCGGCGCGCAGAGCCGCCGTGGTCACGCATCCGGCGCCCTCGAGCGCGGCAAAATCCCCGCTGCGCGACACGACGCGGGCCGCCCAGAAACGCTCCGACGAGGGGAGCGCGAGCCCGCCGGCACCGTAAGCGCTGCGGCAGGCGTTCGTTATACTGGGCGCATGCCCGACATCCCGGACCTGGTGCTCTTCGACGGCTCGTCGTATCTCTATCGCGCATTCCATGCCCTGCCGCCGCTGACCAGCTCGCACGGCGAGCCGACCGGAGCTGTGCTCGGGGTGCTCAACATGCTGGCGAAGTTCCTCCGGGAATACCCGGCACCACGCGTCGCGGTGGTGTTCGATGCGCCCGGCAAGACCTTCCGCGACGAGCTGTTCACCGCCTACAAGGCGCACCGGCCCTCGATGCCGCCGGAGCTGCGCGCTCAGGTGACCCCGTTGCTCGGGATCATCGCCGCGCGGGGCCTGCCGATGCTGCGCGTCGCGGGCGTCGAAGCCGACGACGTGATCGGCACGCTGGCGCGGCAGGCCGCCGCCGCCGGGAGCCGGGTGGTGATCTGCACCTGCGACAAGGACATGGCGCAGCTGGTGGACGGCTCGATCACGCTGATCAACACGATGAACAATACGCGGCTCGACCGCGCGGGCGTCAAGTCGAAGTTCGATGTCATGCCCGAGCAGATCGTCGATTATCTGGCGCTCGCAGGCGACAGCTCGGACAACATCCCGGGAATCCAGCAGGTCGGACCGAAGACCGCGGCCAAGCTGCTCGCGCAGTACGGCACGCTCGACAACCTCGTCGCACATGCGAGCGAGGTCGGCGGCAAGGTGGGTGAGAACCTGCGCGCCGGGCTCGCCACGCTGGAGCTGTCGCGCCAGCTCGCGACCATTCGTACCGATGTCGATCTGCCGATGGGTCCGAATGATCTGGCGCCCGGCGAACCCGACGTGCCGCGCCTGCGCACGCTGTATTCGCGCCTCGAACTGCGCGCGCTGCTGCATCAGCTCGAGGAGGAGCACCCGGCCACGGCGGATCGGGCCGGTGCCGATGCCGATGCCGCGCAACGGGCGGCCGCGACAGCCGCCGCGGGCACCGCGGTGGATGACCGTACGACCGAGCACGCCAGCACCATGCCCGAGCGGCCGGCCGCAGCGCCGGCGGCACGGGATTACGCGACGGTCCTGACACGTGAAGACCTCCAGCGCTGGTTGACCCAGTTGGAACGGGCCGAGCTGATCGCCTTCGACACCGAGACCACCAGTCTCGATTACATGCAGGCGCAGATCGTCGGCCTGTCGTTCAGCGTCGAGCCGGGCAAGGCTGCCTACGTGCCGCTCGCGCACGACTACCCGGGCGCGCCGGTCGAGCTCGATCGCACCGAGACGCTCGAGGCTCTGCGGCCCCTGCTCGAGGACCCGCGGCGCGCCAAGCTCGGCCATCATCTGAAATACGACGCGCACGTACTGGCCAATCACGGCATCGCCCTCGCGGGGATGCGCTACGACAGCATGCTCGAGTCCTACGTGTGGGACAGCGTGGCCACGCGGCACGACATGGACTCGGCCGCGCGCCGGTACCTCGGGGTCCACCCCATTGCCTACGAGGCGGTCGCCGGCAAAGGCGCCAAGGCCATTCCCTTCAGCCAGGTACCGATCGCCCGAGCCGCCGAGTACGCCGCCGAGGACGCCGACATCACGTTGCAGCTGCATCGGACGCTGTGGCCCAAGATCACGAGCGTCCCGGCCCTGGAGCGCCTCTACACGGACATCGAACAGCCGCTGGTGCCGGTGCTGCTGCGCATGGAGCGCCGCGGCGTGCTCATCGACCGCGAGCGGTTGCGCGCCCAAAGCGGTGAGCTGACCGCGCGCATGGCGCAGCTCGTCGGGCAAGCGCACGAGGAGGCGGGCTCGGCGTTCAACATCGATTCGCCCAAACAGCTGCGCGAGGTGCTGTTCGAGAAGCTCGGTCTGCCGGTGCTGCGCAAGACCCCGACCGGGCAGCCGTCCACGGCCGAAGACGTGCTGGAGGAACTCTCGGCGGCCTATCCGCTGCCGCGCACGGTGCTCGATTACCGCGCGCTCGCCAAGCTGAAATCGACCTATGCCGAGAGACTCCCCGAGCAGATCAACCCGCGCACCGGGCGCATCCACACCTCGTATCATCAGGCGGTGGCACAGACCGGCCGGCTGTCGTCCACCGACCCCAATCTACAAAACATTCCGATCCGCACGCCCGAGGGGCGGCGCATCCGCCAGGCGTTCATCGCGCCGCCCGGGCAGGTGCTGCTGGCGGCGGATTACTCGCAGATCGAGCTGCGCATCATGGCGCACCTGTCGGGCGATGAGGGTCTGCTGCGCGCCTTCGCCGAAGAGCGCGACGTCCATCAGGCGACCGCGGCCGAGGTGTTCGCGGTCTCGCCGTCCGCGGTGACGCCCGAGCAGCGGCGGCTCGCGAAAACCATCAACTTCGGACTCATCTACGGCATGTCGGCATTCGGCCTGGCACGCCAGCTCGGCATCGATCGCGCGGCGGCGCAGAGCTACGTGGAGCGCTACTTTCAACGCTACCCGGACGTGCGGCGCTTCATGGACGAGACGCGCCGGCGGGGGCGGGAGCAGGGCTATGTCGAGACCGTGTTCGGCCGCCGGCTCTATCTACCGGACATCCGCTCCGGCAATTCACAGACCCGTCAGTACGCCGAGCGCAGCGCCATCAATGCGCCCATGCAGGGCAGCGCCGCGGACATCATCAAGCGCGCCATGATCTCGGTCGACGCCTGGTGCGCCGGGCACGAGGAACAGGCGCATCTGATCATGCAGGTGCACGACGAGTTGGTGCTCGAGGTCGCGCGTGAGCATGTCGCGGCCGTCACGGAGGCGGTCCGCAAGCGCATGACGGAGGCGGCGGCACTGCGAGTGCCGCTGCGGGTCGAGATCGGCACCGGGGCGAACTGGGACGAGGCGCATTGAGCGCGGGGCGCCGGCTACACCCCGACGCACAGATACTTCATCTCGGTGTACTCCAGGATGCCGTGGCGCGAGCCTTCCCGGCCGATGCCCGACTCCTTGACGCCGCCGAAGGGTGCGGCCGCGGTCGAGATCAGTCCGGTGTTCACGCCCACGATGCCGTACTCGAGTGCCTCGGCCACGCGCCAGCTGCGCGCCAGATCGCGCGTATAGAAGTAGGCGGCCAGCCCGAACTCGGTATCGTTGGCCATGTGGATCGCCTCGGCCTCGGTGTCGAAGCGGAACAGCGGCGCGACCGGCCCGAAGGTCTCTTCGCGGGCGAGCAGCATCTCGGCGGTTGCGCCGGCGACCACGGTCGGCTCGAAGAACGTACCGCCGAGCGCATGGCGATGGCCGCCAAGCAGGATGCGCGCCCCTTTCTGCACGGCATCGGCGAGGTGGCGCTCCACCTTGGCGAGGGCGCGCGCATCGATCAGCGGTCCCTGATCGGTGGGCCCCGACAGTCCATCGCCGACCCGCAGCGTGGCGACCGCATCCCGGAGCTTGTGCGCGAAGGCATCATACACGCCGCCTTGCACCAGCAGACGGTTGGCGCACACGCAGGTCTGGCCGGAGTTGCGATACTTGCTGTCGATCGCACCGGCAACCGCGGCGTCGAGATCGGCATCGTCGAACACGATGAATGGCGCATTCCCGCCGAGCTCGAGCGAGATCTTCTTCACCGTGCCGGCGCATTGCGCCATCAAGATCTTGCCCACCGCGGTCGAGCCGGTGAAGGTGAGTTTGCGCACCAGCGGATGGCCGGTGAGTTCCGCGCCGATCGCAGCCGCATCGCTGCCGGTGACGATGTTGAATACCCCGGGTGGGATGCCCGCGCGCTCGGCGAGCGCGGCCAGCGCGAGCGCGCAGAGCGGCGTCTGGATCGCCGGCTTGCACACGAACGTGCACCCGGCGGCGAGCGCCGGTCCCGCCTTGCGGGTGATCATCGCGGCCGGAAAGTTCCATGGCGTGATGGCGCCGACCACACCGACCGGCTGGCGCAGCACCAGGAGGCGCTTGTCGCTCTGATGCCCCGGAATGATCTCGCCGTAGAGACGCTTGGCCTCCTCGGCGAACCATTGAATGAACGAGGCGGCGTAGGCGATCTCCGCGCGCGCCTCCGCCAGCGGCTTGCCCTGCTCGGCGGTCATCAGCATCGCCAGATCATCCTGCTGCGCCATCAACAGCGCGTACCAGCGCTCGAGCAGCACTGCGCGCTCGCACGCGGTCTTGGCCGCCCAGGCCGGGAAGGCCGCATGCGCAGCCGCGATCGCCCGGCGAGTCTCGGCGCGAGCGAGCTGCGGTACGGTGCCGAGCGTGGCGCCGGTGGCCGGATTGCGCACCGTGGCGGACGCGCCGGAATCCGCATCGATCCACAGGCCGCCGACATAGGCTTGCGTGCGCAACAGACTCGGATCACGGAGTTTCAGCATGATGTCTCCGATACAAGGCGGGGCGCCGGCCTCCCGGCCGAGGCATGGGGCATGATTGTGGAGACAGCACTGCCCGCCGTAAAACTGTATGTAATATCAGCCATGACGAGCCTCGGTCCCACGGAACTTCCCCGCACGGCCCCAGTCGAATTTCGCGAGTGTTACGGCACTCCCCGCTTCCCTCCCTGAGCGGGTCGAAACCCGGTTCACACGAGACCTGTGCCGGGTTGGTCTGCCCCGGTGGCCTGCCGGCCATCGGGGTCTTTTAATGGTGGATCGCGAGCCAGGCGACCAGCACCTGCCGAGCCTGCTCGACGCCCTCGCCGCTGTGCGCCGAGAACAGCTGTACCGCCGCCCCTTCGCCCAGCGCATCGCGGGCATCCGCCAGCGCCTTGCGGCCCTCGGCGCGGGAGAGCTTGTCGCACTTCGCGAGCAGCACGTGGGCCGGCCGGCCCGCCGCCCACTGCAGCAGCGCCGCATCCCCCTCGCCGATTCCACGGCGCGCATCCACGATGAGAAACACGCCCCGCAGCGAATTCCGCCGCCGCAGCGCTTCGATCAGCGCCGGCCAGGCGCGCCGCTCCCGCTCCGGCGCGCTGGCGTAGCCGTAGCCCGGCAAGTCCACCAGGCGCGCCTCGGCGGCGAGCGCGAAGAAATTGATCAGCCGGGTTCGTCCCGGGGTCTTGCTGGCTCGCGCGAGCGCCCGCTGCCCCACCAGCGCATTGATGGCGCTCGACTTGCCGGCGTTCGAGCGACCGGCGAATGCCACCTCCGCGCCATGATCGGCGGGAAATTGCGCGGCCGCGGCGGCGCTCAGCAGAAACTTTGCGTGGGGAAATGCGCTCATCCTCGTAGTGTACAATTCCCGGCTTTCGCACCATCGGGTCGGAATCAAAGCGAGCGAGCCATGGCGGAAAAACGCGTTCTCCCGGCCGTTGCAGCCGTCCTCGCGGCCTCTGCGGCCGCAGTGGCCGGCGCGAGCACCCCCGGCGGGCGCCGCGATCCCATCATATCCGCGATCGCCGAACACCTGGCCTGCGCGCAAATGCAGGCGGCGGCCTCGTCCGTGCAAGGCTTGCGTTAGGCAGTCCAGAGAAGGAGTAGCCCAGACCATGATCCGCCAGCTCGCTTTGTCCGCCGTGGCCGCCCTGGCGCTGTGCGCCTGCAGTTCCCGCCAGCCGCCAGCCTCGAGCAACGCCGCGGCCCATGGCACCAGCGCTGCGAGCGCGAGCGCTTCGCCAAGCGCCGCCGCCGCGCCGCCCGTCACCTCGAGCGGCGCCGGCTCCGCCTCGATCCGCTCGGCCGCGGCCAGTCCGCTCGCCCTGCCGGCCAGCCCCAAGTGGCAGCCCGGCATCAACTACGACGTGGTCTCCCCGGCGCAACCGACCAACGCGCCGCCGGGGAAGGTGCAAGTGATGGAGGTGTTCTGGCTCGCCTGTCCGCACTGCTATACGCTCGAGCCCTACATCCGCGCCTGGCGCAAGACCATGCCATCCTACGTGCAGTTCGTGCGCGTGCCGGTGATGTGGGGCCCGGTGCAGCAGGCGCATGCCCGCCTCTTCTATACCCTCGAGGCCCTCGGACGGAACGATCTGGTCGGCAAGACGTTCCAATACATCCATGCGCTGGAGACGCGAACCGGTTCGGAGTCGATCCTGGTGGGCAGCACCCCGGGCAACACCTTGAGAATGCAAGAGGCGTTCGCGGCGAAGAACGGCGTCTCGGCCGCGGCGTTCGCCAGCGCTTACGACTCGTTCGACGTCAACACGCACCTGCAGCAGGCCGAGCAGATCCAGCAGACCTACCAGGTGGACTCCACGCCGACCATCATCGTCGATGGCCGGTACAAGACCAACCCAGACATGGCGGGCGGCGAGCAGCAGCTGATCGAGCTGATCGACTTCCTGACCAAGTGGGACCACGAACACCTGCAAAGGAGCTAAGGCGATGCGAGTCGTACGCAAATCCGGGGTGCTGGCCGTTTCGGTTGCGCTGCTGGCGTGTCTCATCGGCGGCCCGGGCGCGCGCGCCGCGGCGGCCAACCTGCCGATCAGCAGCCGGTGGAAGGCCGGCATCAACTACAAGGTACTCAGCCCAGCCCAGCCCACCAACGCACCCCCGGGCAAGGTGCAGGTCATGGAATTCTTCTATCTCGCCTGCCCGTTCTGCCATGCGCTCGAGCCTCACATCGCCGCCTGGCGCAAGACCAAACCGGCCTACGTGCAATTCGTGCAGGTGCCGGTCATGTGGGCGCCCTTGCAGGTGTCGGATGCGCGGCTGTTCTACACGCTTCTGGCGCTGCGACGGGATGACCTGGTCCCGACGGCGTTCAACACCATTCACCGGCTGGAGCTGGCCGCCGGCGGCAATGAGAACGTCATGATCGGCAGTACGAAAGCAAAGACGTTGGCGCTCCAGGAAGCCTTCGCCGAGCGGCACGGCATCTCCGGCAGCGCCTTCGTCAACGCCTACGACTCGTTCGACGTGCACGTCGAGCTGGACAGGGCGCGACAACTGCAAACGGTGTATCAGATCACCGCCACACCGACGATCATCGTCGACGGACGCTTCAAGACCGGACCGTCGCTCTTCGCCTATCACGGCAACGAGTCGCGGCTGGCCAGCGGCGACCGGCGGACGATCCAGCTCATCAACTTCCTCACCCGGTGGGTCCACGATCACCCGCATGCCGGGTGATTTGCGCGGACATTGACGGTGGGAGCGCCGCGCCGCCGCCAGGGACACGGCCCGTGCCCGGCGGCTCGCGTCAGAGGATGTAGCGGGTCAGATCCTCGTCCTGGGCGAGACTGCCGAGGTGCTCGTCGACGTAGCGCGCGTCGATGTTGATTTCGGAGCCTGATTGCTCCGACGCATCGTATGAGACCGCCTCGAGCAACCGCTCCATGACGGTGTGCAGGCGGCGCGCGCCGATGTTCTCGGTCCGCTCGTTGACCTGATAGGCGATCTGCGCGATGCGCTGCACGCCATCGGTGGAGAAGCGCACCGTAACGCCCTCGGTGCTCATCAGCGCCTGGTATTGGGCGGTGAGCGAAGCATCCGGCTCGGTCAGGATGCGCACGAAGTCCTCGACCTTCAGCGACTCGAGCTCCACGCGGATGGGCAAGCGTCCTTGCAGCTCGGGAATCAGATCCGAGGGCTTCGAGAGGCTGAAGGCCCCCGAGGCGATGAACAGCACGTGGTCGGTCTTGACCGGACCGTACTTGGTGGTCACCGTCGAGCCTTCCACGAGCGGCAGCAGGTCGCGCTGCACGCCTTCGCGCGACACGTCCGCGCCCATGGTCTCCTGCCGGCGCGTGACCTTGTCGATCTCGTCGATGAACACGATGCCGTTCTGCTCCGCGTTCTCGACGGCCTTGATCTTCAGCTCGTCCTCGTTGATCAGATTGGCCGCTTCGTCTTCGACCAGCAGCTTCACCGCTTCGCGCACCTTCAGCTTGCGGCTGCGCGTGCGGTTGCCGCCGAGATTCTGGAACATCGACTGCAGCTGCTGCTGCATCTCTTCCATGCCAGGCGGCGCCATGATCTCCACGCCCATCGGCTGCGAGCGCAGCTCGATCTCGATCTCGCGATCCTCGAGCTCCCCGGCACGCAGCATGCGCCGGAATTTCTCGCGGGTTTCGGCATCGCGCGGCTGCTGCGGCTCGTCGGTCGAGAAGCCCATCACGCGCGGCTTGGGCAGCAGCGCATCGAGCACACGCTCCTCGGCGGCCGCGGCGGCGCGTTGCCGCACCTTCTCCATTTCCTGCTCGCGCGTGATCTTGACGGCGACGTCGGCCAGCTCTTTGACTATGGAGTCGACATCGCGCCCGACGTAACCGACCTCGGTGAATTTCGTGGCCTCGACCTTGACGAACGGCGCATTCGCCAGCCGCGCCAGGCGGCGCGCGATCTCGGTCTTGCCGACCCCGGTCGGGCCGATCATCAGGATGTTCTTCGGCGTGATCTCCTGGCGCAACGGCTCGAGCACCTGCATGCGCCGCCAGCGGTTGCGCAGCGCGATCGCGACGGCGCGCTTGGCGGCATTCTGGCCGATGATGTGCTTGTCGAGCTCCTGGACGATCTCGCGGGGAGTGAGCGTGGACATGATGTAGGGCGTCCGCCGAGTCCCTCAGGACGCGTCGTGCCGCAGTTCCTCGATGGTCAGATTGCGGTTGGTATAGATGCAGATGTCGGCGGCGATCTCGAGTGAACGCTGGACAATGTCGCGGGCGGGAAGTTCCGAGGCCGCCAGCAGCGCCCGCGCGGCCGACAGGGCGAACTGTCCGCCGGAACCGATGGCGGCCGCCTCGAATTCCGGCTCGATGACGTCCCCGTTCCCGGAGATCACCAAAAGCTTGGCCGGATCCCCGACCAGCAGCAGTGCCTCGAGACGGCGCAGATACCGGTCGGCACGCCAATCCTTGGCCAACTCGATGGCCGCGCGGGTCAGGTTACCGTATTTCTCCAGCTTGCCCTCGAAGCGCTCGAACAGCGTGAACGCATCGGCGGTGCCGCCGGCGAAGCCGGCGAGCACCTTGTCGTTGTACAGGCGGCGCACCTTGCGGGCATTGCCCTTCATCACTGTGTTGCCCAGTGTCACCTGGCCGTCGCCCCCGAGGGCGACGCTGCCGTTGCGGCGGACGCCGAGGATGGTCGTGCCGTGCGGATCGAAGCAGGATGTGCGATCAGTCATGAATTGCTCGCCGGGTCGAGTCAGCGGGTATCGCCCAGATCCCGCGCATCAGGATTTGCGCCGCGCCCGCGGGTGCGCCGCATCGTAGATGCGGGCGAGATGCTGGAAATCAAGGTGCGTGTATATCTGCGTCGTGGCGATATCGGCATGGCCGAGCAGCTCCTGCACACCACGCAGCTCGGCGCCGGATTCGAGCAGGTGCGAGGCGAAGGAATGGCGGAATAAATGCGGGTACACGTGCTGCGGCAGGCCCTGGCGGCGCGCCCAATAGAGGATGCGCTTCTCGATCTGCCGGCGGCCGAGCCGCCCCCCGCCGCGCCCGAGGAACAGCGCCTGCTCGTCCCCGGCCGTCCAGGCCGCGCGCTGCTTCAGCCAGCGCTCGAGGGCCTGCACGGCCTTGCCTCCGACGGGCACGATCCGTTCCTTGCGGCCCTTGCCGAGCACGCGTACGGTGCGGTCGCACAGATCGAGATGCTCGAGATCGAGCCCGGTGAGCTCGGCGAGCCGCAGTCCCGAGGAGTACAGCAGCTCCATCATGGCGCAGTCGCGAACCGCAAGGGGCGTGGTATCCGTGATGGCCAGCAACCGCGCCATCTGGTCCGCGTCGAGCGTACCGGGAAGGCGGCGCGCGGCCTTGGGCGCGCGCACCTCGAGCGCCGGATTGCCCCGCAGCGCCCGCAGATCGCCACCCGCGCCGGCAGCGCCCCGCTCGCGCTGCACCTGGGCCTCGCGCAACAGGAAATCGTAGAAGCTGCGCACCGCCGAGAGGCGCCGCTGGACGCTGCGCGGGGCCAGCCCGCCGGCATGCGCTGTCGCGGCGAACATGCGCACCCGCACGGCATCGAGGTCGCTCCACCGCGGAATTCCCTCGCGAGCGCAGAATGCGCTCAGCGCGCGCAGGTCGCGCAGGTAGCTCGAGACGGTGTGCGATGATGCGCGCCGCTCGTTCGCGAGGTAGCGCCGGAAGCGCTCCAACCAGTCGCTTGCCTCCGGACTCATCGCCACCGCCGCGGCCGCTTGGCGCTCAGGCACTGCGGCGCAGCGTCAGGGCATCGACGATCAGGTCCGCCATGCGGGCCAGGAATTCGGTGCTCATGCCCGGATGGAATCGGTCGCGATCGGGACTGCCGAGGCTCAGCAGACCGAGCGGCGCGCCCTTGTCGATCAGCGGCACGAGCGCCACCGAGGCGATCTGCGCCGAGTCCGGTCCGAACAGCAGCTCGCGCTGCGAATCACGCACCTGACCACAGCGCGGCTTGCCACCGCTGAAGAGCGTCTCGAAGGACTTCAGCGCCGGGCTTTCCGGACTGACGGCATGCACGAAGCGCTGCGGCGCCAGATCCGGGTATTCCCCGACCAGCAGCAGCACACTGTGATAGGCGTCGAGGTCCTCGCGCAGGCTGGTCTCGATCCGCCCGATCGCATCCGCGCGACTGCCGGCCAACAGCAGCCGGCGCGTGAAGCGGTGCAGCTTGTCGGCGACGACATCGTTGGCGCGGGCGACGGCGAGCAGCTCGGCGAGCCTGCCCTCCAGCTGCGCATGCTTCTCGCGCATGACTTCGATCTGACGCTCCACGAGCGAGATGGTCGAGCCGCCGCGCGCATGCGGCAGCCGCAGTCGCAGCAGCAATCCCTGGTGGCGCTCGAAGAAATCCGGGTTGAGTTGCAGGAACGCGGCGATGGACTCCTCGTCCACCTCGCTCGCGGTGATTCCGTGGGCTTCGCGTGTTGTCATGATGAGTGGCAGCTCCTCATAGATCGATATGGCCTTCGAAGGCCACTTGGGCCGGTCCGGTCAACCAGATGGACTCGCCGGGACCACCCCAGCTGACGAGCAGCTCGCCGCCGCGCGCGCCGACGCTGACGTCGCGATCGAGCAGGCCCCAACGGCGTCCGACCGCCACCGCCGCGCATGCGCCCGTGCCGCAGGCGAGCGTCTCGCCGGCGCCGCGCTCGTACACGCGCAGACGGACGCGCGCGCGGTCCAGCACCTGCATGAACCCGGCGTTGACCCGTTTGGGGAAGCGCCGATGATGCTCGATCGCCGGGCCCAGGCGTGCCACCGGCGCGGTGTCGACCGAGTCGACGAGGAGCACGGCATGGGGATTGCCGATCGAGACCGCGCCGATCTCGAGCGCCTCGCCCTCGACCTCGAGCCGATAGCGGTCGGCCTCCTGTGGCGCATCGAACGGCAGGGCAGCCGGTTCGAAGCGCACCGCCCCCATGTCCACCGAAACCGGCCCGCCGGGCCGCACACGCGCGTGCACCAACCCGGCCGGACTGTCGAGCGTGACGCCGCCGCCGCGCCCGGCGCCGCGCCCGGCGATCAGTGCGGCAACGCAGCGCGCACCGTTGCCGCACTGCTCCACTTCGCGCCCATCGGCGTTGAAGATGCGGTAAAACGCGTCCGTTCCGGCTCGCTGCGGCGGTTGCAGCAGCAACGCCTGATCGAAACCGATGCCGGTGTGACGGTCGGCGAGCCGGCGCAGCTGCGCCTGCGCAAGGGGTGCGGGCCCGGCCGGCGCATCGAACACCGCGAAGTCGTTGCCGAGGCCATGCATCTTGGTGAAGCCGATGCGCATCGGCGCGAGCATACCGTAACTGCCGGCCCGCGGTCAGACCCTGAACCGCTCGCGCAGCTCCCCGGCCAGGCGGCGGCTGACCGGCAACGGGGTGGAGCACCCGCGCAGCAGGACGCAGTAGTGCCCGTCCGCGTCACGCACGATGCGCTGCAGGTAGCGGGTATTGGCCAGTGTATTGCGATGGATGCGCACGAAATTCTCCCCGAGATCCTCCTCGAGCGTGCGCAGCGACTCCTCGATCAGGTCCTCGCCCTGAGTGTGCCGAACCGTGGTGTATTTCTGATCCGCCTGGAAATAGAGAATCTCCTCCACGGCGATCAGGCTGACCTGATCGCGGCGCCGCGCCGCGACATGTGTTCGGCCCCGCGCGCCGGTGGTTGCGGCCAGCTGCCGCAGTTGCGGCCGCGTCAACCGTCCTGCATGCGCGAGTGCCGCCGCGAGCTTGTCCTTGCGGATGGGCTTGAGGAGATAGCCCGCCGCGTGCGTCTCGAACGCATGGACCGCGTATTGATCGTACGCGGTGGTGAAGATGATCGCGGGCGGTTCGTGCAGAACGTTCAAGTAACGCGCCGTCTCGATACCGTCCAAGCCGGGCATGCGCACATCGAGCAGCACGACATCCGGCGCCAGACGCGCCGCCTGCTCGAGCGCCTCGAGCCCCGTGGCGGCCTGCCCGGCGATCTGCACGCCGCCGATTTCATCGAGCAGCTGACCGAGCCGCTCGCGGGACGGCGGCTCGTCATCGACGATGAGCACCCTGAGCATGGGCGGCCGTCAGTCGCGCGCGCTGCCCGCAGGCGCCAGCGCCCGAAGGTACGGAAAACGCAGCGTCACGATGTATTCCTCGTCGAAACGACCGGCCTTCAGCAGCGCCCGCTCGCCGTAGTGCAGCGTCAGGCGCTCACGGATATTCTGCAGTGCGAGCTGATTGCCCTCTCGCTCGCGCACCGGCACACCGACTGGATTGCGCACCACCAGCCAGAGCAGCTCGCCGGTGCGCTCGCCGTTGATCTCGACGGTGCCACCGGCCGGGCGCGGCTCGATGCCGTGATAGATTGCGTTCTCGAGCAGCGGCTGCAGCAGCAGTCCCGGCACTCGCGCATCGAGCGGCAGGGCCTCGACATGCCAGGCCACGCGCAGCCGCTCGCCGAGGCGCAGCTGCTCGATGCGCTGATAGGTGCGGGCGATCTCGAGCTCATCGGCAAGCGTTATGGTCGCGAGCGGCTCGGCAAGGGAGGCGCGGAAGAGGTCGGCCAGATCCTGCACGGCCTGCTCGGCCGCGCGCGGCTCGCTGCGCGTCAACGCGGCGATGGTGTTCATGCTGTTGAACAGGAAGTGCGGCCGGATGCGCGCCTGCAGGGCGTGCACGCGCGCCGCGGCGCGCAGCTCGATGTTGCGTCGCCATTGATGCGTGACGTAGAAATAGCGCAGCGTCACCGCGGCGATGACGAAACCGATCGTCGTGTTGCGCAGCACGAACGGCCCGAAGCGCCGCGGGAACAGCGAGTCCGCGCCGGCGGCGCGCACCAGATGTGTCTGGCCGAGCAGAAACACGCCGGCCGACACCGCCGCGACCACCGCGATCATCAGCGCCAATGCGACGCTCGAGCCGCGTTGCACCCCGAGGCGCGCGAGCAGCGGGCGCAGCACGCACAGCAGCGCCGCGGACAGCAGTCCAACCCACAGGAGAAACAGCGAGCTGAGCGCCAGTTCCGACCAGAAGCCCTGCGCCGCGCTGCGGGCGATCGACACCACGATGGCGGTCAGCTCCGCCACGACGACGATGGTGAACGCTGCCCGCGAAGCGCAGAAATTCGGCAGATAGAAGGCATCGCCACCACGGAAGGCCCGGTCCGGTGGCGCCGGCCGCGGCAGGATCTGAGAGCGCACTTGGCCGATCACGGCCGTATTATGCCTCAACCGCCGCCGCGAGGCCGCGCGGAATTCTCATCGCGCAGCGCACGGGACCGGCCTCAGGGCATACCGCCCGAACGGGACGCCGGGAGGGTGGGCGCGCCGCGGCGAAGGACGCTCAGAGCCGTATTTTGCCGCCATCGGCGCACGGTGCCCGCTGCGGCCAGGTTGCATTGAGCCTCTCGACGGGCGCCATCAGATCATCGAGCACACGATAGCGTTCGTCGCTGCCGGCGGCAGCCCAGTCTGCGCCACGAGGATCGCGTCAGGAAATATCTTTTGCGTAACACCTGCATCCGCCAGAGCGGGTTGTCCGTATGTGCCCCTGAGAGCCGGACAAGTTCCGCAATCCTGCTTGAACAAGGGGGCACATCATGTCGAATCGGAACCGATCAGCATCCGAGCGTCGTTCACGGGAGCGCCGCTGGATAGCACGCCTAGCGAGCATTGCGATCGTGATTGCGATGTCTGCTGCACCGCGGGTCTGGGCACAGAACGCGTTGTTCGCGGCCGGACGCCTCGCCGGGACTGGCGGCATTACCTCCGTAGACGGATCGGCCGGGGGTGGCATCAATCCCTGGGCAGTGATTGCCGGCCAGGAAACCAACGATCAGATCGGCGGAACGGCAGCATATACTTACGTCAATCTGCCCAATTACCGCCTGCACGACTTCGGTGCCGCGATCGGTCTATACGACCGTGTTGAACTGTCATTTGCACACCAGCAATTGACTCTGGGTCGTACCGGAGGGGCGCTCGATGCCGCCATCGGGAATTTCTTCGGCGCGCCAGTCTCGGCGCTGCCCGCACCGTTACAGTTCGGCAATGACTATGCCTTCAGACAGGACATCATCGGGATAAAGGTGCGTCTACATGGCCACATAGTTTACGATCAGAACACGCTCATGCCCGAAATCTCCGTCGGATTGCGCTATCACCACAACGAAAATGGCGCCACGATCGATGCGATTGGGGCTCGGCCAGATGGCATGGACTATTACGTTGCGGCAAGCAAGCTTTTTATTGACGGCTTGTTTGGACGGTACACATTCGTCAACCTGACTCTCGATGTGACCGACGCCAACCAGGATGGCCTGCTCGGTTTTGGCGGCATCGGCCGCAACGGCAGCTACACGCACGGTTATAGACTGGAACCCGGGATCTCCGTTGCCCAATTCATCACGCGTCGAGTAGCAGTGGGCTATGAATTCCGCGCCATGCCTCAGAATCAATTGGTCGGCTACAACGGGCTCGGCGACGCCGTAAGTCGCACCGATCCGTGGCAGGATATTTTCGCCGCCTGGTTCCTCAACAGACACCTGTCACTTACCGCCGCCTATGCACATCTGGGCCATATTGCCTCGCTGCCGGGCCAGAACGGCGCCTATGTTTCGCTCACTGCGAGCTTCTAAGCAACCAAGGTGACCCTGACATGAAACGCATTGTCTCCACAACATTCCTGAGTGGCGTGCTTGCCGCAGGCTTGGCATTCTCGCCGGTGTCCTCGGCCTCCACCTCCTACTTTCGGCAATTCGGCGGGCTCGCCGGCATGCGATCCATGGTCAACGACTTCGTCAACCGGGTCACAACCGATCCCCGGATCGCCGCCTATTTCGCCCATACGAGTATTCCGGCACTAAAGGCGGCACTGACCATACAGTTTTGCAATCTCGAGGGCGGCGGCTGCAAGTTCAATATGAACATGCACGCCATCCACGCGAACCTCGGCGTGACCCAGGCCGCCTTCAACGCCTTGGCCAGCGACTTGACTCGTACCATGGACCAACATCACATCCCGATGACGGCTCAGAACAATCTGCTCGCCAAGCTCGCAGCGATGGAACCCGAGATCGTCACCAAGTAGAGCGCTCTGCTTTCTGAGCGGGCGTCTCGCGCCAGTGAGGTGCCGCGGGCGAACGGCTCGTGGATGGATGCGCGTGCCCCGGCGTGCACCGGCTGGACAGCCCGGCGCGCGCCGGGGTGGCGATGCGACCGGCGGAGGAACGCTTTGCGGCCGTGCGCTCGCGCACCACCTGAAAAGCCAGCTCCCGGTGATCTTGCTGATCTGGCGGCCGAGACGGGATTCGCGATCATGAGAGCCGAGGGGGCGCCAGGGGCGTGCCCGCTGCGCAGCGGCGGACCCCGTCTATCCCGATCCCTTCAGCTTCGCCGCCACGCGGCGGTAGGCCTCGCGGAAGGGGATGCCTTCGCGCACGACGAGGCGGTTGGCTTCCTCGGCAGCGTGGATGGCCGGATCCAACCGGATACGCTCGGTCCGGAACGAGAGCGCATCGAGCGCGGCGGGCAGGATGCCCAGGGTCTCCAACGCCAGATCGATGGCGCGAAACAGCGGAAACTTCAACAGCTGCAGATCGCGCTGATATCCTGACGGCAGCTTGGCACAGATGGCGAGGACTTCCAGCAGGCACGCCTGGGCGGTGGCCGAGCGGCCGCGGATCAGCTCGAAGAGGTCCGGATTGCGCTTCTGCGGCATGATCGAGGAGCCGGTGGTGAACGCCTCCGGCAGGCGCACGAAGCCGAATTCCTCCGTACAGAAGAGCAGCACGTCGGCGGCCAGGCGTCCGACGTCCTGCAGCAGGATGGTGACGTGGAAGAGCAGCTCCGCCTCAGCCTTGCCGCGGGAGAGCTGCACGGCAGTCACCGGTTCCTGCACGGACGCGAAGCCGAGTTTCTCGCGCGTCGCCTCGCGGTCGAGCGGCAGCCCCGGGGTGCCGTAGCCGGCCGCCGATCCGAGCGGATTGCGGCCCAGGCGGCGATGGACGTGGCGCAGGGCTTCGGCATCGTCGCGGATCTCGGCGGCGAAGCCACCCGCCCACAACGGCACGGAGCTCGGCATCGCCTGCTGCATGTGCGTGTAGCCCGGCAGCGCCGTGGTCTGCTCGCGCGCGCCGAGCCGCTCCAGGGCCTGCGCGACCGCTATCGCGCCGGCGCTCAGGTCCTCGAGCGCATCGCGCAGATAGAGCCGCAGGGCAGCGAGCACCTGATCGTTGCGCGAGCGCCCAAGATGGACCCGGCCCCCCGCAGGACCGATTCGTTCAGTCAACCGGCGCTCCAGGGCGGTGTGCCCATCCTCGTCGGGTAGCTCAACGTGCCACTGCCCTTGGGCATGGGCTTGCCCGAGCGCCGTCAGACCGCCGCGAATGGCCTCGAGGTCCGCCCGAGCAAGCAGTCCCTGCTCGAGCAGCATCTCGGCATGCGCGATCGACGCGCGGATGTCATAGGCGATGAGCCGCTCATCGAGGCTGAAGTCCTCCCCGGCGGTGAAGCGCAGCACCCGCTCATCGAGCGGCGCGCCTTTGTCCCACAGCCGGCTCACGCTAGCCCCCGGCGCCGTGCTGCTCGGCCGGCGTCAGCGCATTGACGTCCGCGACGATCAGCGTGCCGGTCCCCTCGTTGGTGAATACCTCGCCGAGGATGCCCTCGGGCGCCTGGTACGACACCACGTGCACGCGGCGCACCCCGCCGCGGATGGCTGCTTCGATGGCCTTGGTCTTCGGCAACATACCCTCGGCGATGCACCCCTGCTGGCACAGCTCGCGCAGGCCCGCGAGGTCGGTGTAGGAAATGAGCGAGCCCGGATCGGCACGATCGGCGAGGATGCCGGGTGCGCCGGTGCACAGGACGAGCTTCTCGGCGCCGAGCGCCGCGGCCAGGGCGGCGGCCACCGTATCGGCATTGATGTTGAGCAGGGTCCCCGCATCGTCGGCCGACAGGGGACTCACCACCGGCATCAGATTGCTGTCGAGGAGCGTGCGCAGCACCGCCGGATCGACCACGTCGATATCGCCCACGAACCCAAAGTCGACCAACTCGCCAGTCGAGGCCATCTGCACCGGCGGGCGTTTGTGCGCACGCACCAGGCCGGCATCGACCCCGCTGACTCCGACGGCCTCGACGTTCAGCTCGCGGCACACGCCCAGAATGCGGGTATTGATCGCGCCGTTGAGCACCATCGTGGTGACGTCCATCGATCGGCGATCGGTGACGCGGCGGCCTTCCACCATGCGCGACTCCAGGCCGAGCGCGTTGGCCAGCTCCGTGACCTGCGGGCCGCCGCCGTGTACAAACACCACTCGGACGCCGAAATAATGCAACAGCGCGATCTGCTCGATGAGCGCGCGCGTGGCAGCCTCCTCGACAAACACCCCGCCGCCCACCTTCACCACGAACGTCTTGCCGCGATACATGCGGATGTAGGGTGCCGCGCTTTTCAGCGCGCGTATGGCCAGTGCCTGGTCGCCGGGTTGCATGATCATGTCAGTTGAGAGTCCTCGTCGGAATATCGATAACCATGTCCGGATCACAGCCCCTTCAGCAGGCGGTACAACACCGCCATTTGCGCCGTCAGCCGATTGTACGCCTCGCGCAGCACGGCGCTGCGCGGGCCATCGAGGACCTCGTCCGCCACGGCGACGTTGCGCCGCACGGGCAGGCAATGCATCAGGCGGCACTCCGGCGCCGCATGCTCGAACCAGTCGCCGCGCACGCACCAGTCGGCGTGCGCGGCGCGCAGACGCGCATCCGCCGCCGTATCGCCGTAACATTCGGTCGCACCCCATTCCTTGGCGTAAATGACGGCCGCGCCCGCCAGCGCCTCGCGCCGCACGTCGCTCTCGCGAATCGAGCCGCCGCTCATCGAGGCGGCGCGGCGAGCCTTGTCCATGATCGCCTGCGGCAGCGCAAAGCCTGCGGGCCGCAGCACCACCACCTCCATCCCGCGCAACGCCGCCATGTGCAGCGCTGCGGCCGGGACCGCCAGCGGCAGCGGCCGCGGATGATAGACCCAGGAGAGCACGAAGCGGCCGTGTCGCGCCACGCCCAGATCGTCCAGCGTCTTCCAGTCGGCAAGCGCCTGACAGGGATGATTGACGGCGGACTCGAGGTTGATCAGGGGCTTGCTGGTCAGCGCCGCCATCGCGTTGAAGTTGGTCTCGGCCAGATCGGCGGCCAGATCGCGCCCATCGGCGAAGGCGCGGATCCCGAGCGCATCGCAGTAGGAGGCCAGCACCGGGATGCCCTCGCGCACGTGCTCGGCGGCCGCGCCGCTCATCACCGCGCCGAGGCGTGTCTCGAGCTGCCAGGTGCCCTGCCCCGGTGTGATCACGAAGGAGCTACCCCCGAGCCGCGCCATGCCGGCCTGCATCGAGGCGAGCGTGCGCAGCGAGGGGTTCATGAACAGCAGGCCGAGGATCTTGCCCTCGAGCGCGCGCGGCTCCGGCTGCCGCTCGAGCCGTCCGGCCAGCTCCAGCAGCGCGAGCACCTCCGCGCGGGCCAGCTCCGCCAGGTCGAGGAATCGCTTCATTCGCCGATGTCCGCCAGCGCCCGGCGCAGCAGCTCGACGTGCGCGGCCTGGAGAATGAACGGCGGCAGCAGCCGCAGGACCTGCGGGTCGCTCGCCGTGCCGGCGAGGATGCCGCGGCGCAGCAGCTCGGCCTGGATCTGCTTGGCGGGGCGGCGCATGCGCAGCCCGAGCAACAGCCCCTCGCCCTGGATGGCGCTCACGGGCCCGACGTGACACGTGCGGCGGATCGTCTCCGACATGTGCCGGACGTTCTCCAACAGCCGCTGCGACTCGATCGCCTCGATGCAGGCGAGCAATGCCGCACAGGCCATCGGCCCACCGCCGTAGGTCGTGCCGAGCTCACCGACCTTCAAAGCGGCCGATACCCGCGCCGATGTCAGCAGCGCCGCGCATGGGAAGCCATTGCCGAGCGCCTTCGCCGTCGTCAGCAGATCGGGCGTGACCCCGTACAGGGTGGCGGCGAACGGGGCGCCCACGCGCCCGAGCCCACATTGCACTTCATCGAAGATCAACAGCGCGCCGACCCGGTCACAGCGCTCGCGCAGGGCCGCAAGATACGGCGCACCGAGATCGACGGCGCCGGCCAGGCCCTGCACCGGCTCGACGATGACGGCGGCGGTGCGCTCGGTCACGTGCTCGGCGATGGCGCCGGGCTCGTGCCGCGGCATGAAGCTGACATCGAAGGGCTTGCGGGGAAAGCCGTACCAGGCCTCGGAACCCCAGGTCACGGCCGCCGCCGCGGCGGTCCGGCCGTGGAAGGCCCCCTCGAGCGCCGCCACGTGCGGCCGTGCGGTCACCCGCAGAGCCAGGCGCAGCGCGTTCTCATTGGCCTCCGCGCCGCTGTTGACCAGGAATACGCTGGCGAGCTCGAGTTGGGAGAACGCCAGCAGCCGTTGCGCCGCACGCGCACGGATCGCCATCGGCAGCGCGTTGGTCTGGAACTGGCAGGCGCGCGCCTGCGCGGCCAGCGCTTCGGTCCAGCCGGGGTGGCCGTAACCGAGGGCGGCCACCGCGTGCCCGCCGTACAGGTCGAGCAGGCGCTCGCCGCGCGCGTTGATCAGCCAGACCCCTTCGGCGTGATCGACCTCGAACGGGTATTGGGCGTAGACCGGCGCCAGAGCGTCGCGGGGCGCCTCGGACGGCGCGCAATGGCCCGGTGTCGTTGCGTTCATGTCGTTCCTTGCGCCTCAGGTCCAACCGGGTGCCGGTGCCGTCAGACCGTCGGTCTCCGCCAGGCCGAACATCCGGTTCATCCACTGCACCGCGCCGCCGGCGGCGCCTTTCGTGAGATTGTCGAGAGTACACATCACGGCCACCGTTCGGCCATCGCTCACCGCGCTCAGGTGCGCGTAATTGCTGGCGACGACGTCTTTCACGCGCGGCGGCGCCTCGAGCACGCGCACGAATCGCGATCCGGCATAGAACCCGCGCAGCGCACCGATCACCTCGGCGGTCTCGAGCGGCCGCACCAGCGGCGCCTGCACGGTCACGTGAATGCCGCGCGCGAACGGTCCGGAATGCGGGACGAAGGCGATATCCGCCCACACACCCGCGGCGGCGTGGGCACAGGCTGCGATCTCAGGCGCATGACGGTGCGCAAGCGCACTGTAGGCATAGAGATCGCTGTGACGCACGGGATGATGCGTGCCCGCCACCGGTTTGCGTCCCGACCCGGTGCTGCCGGTCACTCCCGACACGAACAGCTGCGGTGGCGTCAGTCCCAGGGTGAGCAGCGGCACGCTCGCCAGCAGCACTGCGCTGGCGAAGCAGCCCGGATGAGCCACGTGCGGGGTACTCGATTCGGCCAGATGCTCCGGCATGGCGCAGGTGAACTGCGCGAGGCGCTGCGGCGCGCCGTGCGGATGCTTGTAGACCCGCTGATAGGCGTCGGCCGACCGGAAGCGGAAGTCGGCGGAGGTGTCCACCACGCGCGGCCGGGTGCCGGCAGCCTCGGCAGCGGTGAGCAGGGAATCGATGAGCTGGGCGCAGACCCCGTGCGGCGCGGCACAGAACACCGCGCTGTGCGGCACGCGGGTCAGGAGTGACTCGATCTCGTTGTGCGGCTGAAAGCACGCCTCACCATAGGCCGCCGCGAGGTGGGGGAAGGCCGCCCCGAGCGGTTCGCCCGGCTGGCTGTCCGACATCACCGCGCGCACCTCGAAGTGCGGATGTCCGGCGAGCAGCCGCAGCAACTCTCCGGCCACGTAGCCGGTGCCGCCGAGCACCACGGCGGGAATGCGCTCGCTCATGGCTCGCCTTGGCGCGCCAGGCCGACGGCCTGCATGACATGCTCGCCCAGTTGCGCACCGCTGCTGATGGCGTTGAACGCCGGCACCCGCAGCTGATCCGTGATCAGATCGACACCGACCTGGTTGTCGGTGGCCGGTCCGGTCACCACACACGGCTCGATCTCGAAGCGCTCGCGCAGCAGCTTCACGCCGCCCCAGGCCGCCACCGGATCGTTGGCCGAAAGCACCACGCCGGTCAGCACGGCGCGGATGTCGGGACACTCCAGGATGGCATCCACGCCGTAGGTGCCGAGAATGCCGTCGCCCAGCTCGAACACGATCACGTCAGGCTTGCCGGCGGCGAGTTCGGTCAGCATCGCCCGGGTCAGCGCCGGGCCGTTGCCGCGCGTGGTGGTGACGACGCCGAAATCCGTGAAGATTGCGGAGCGGCGCGCGCCGGCATCCTCCATGGCGAGAATGTCGCGCCGCAGCGAGACGCCCGTAGCCTTGAACGCATCGATCGTCAGGCCGCGATGGCGCATGCGGCTGATCACGGCACAGGCGGCTGCGGTCTTGCCGGCCTCCATGCACGTTCCGGCGAGCGCCACGACCGGGACGTTGAGGGTCTCCAAACGCGCCGACGGATCGAGCTTGCGGTGTCCAGCCCGAGCCGGCACACCGATGCGCTCGCCGAGGTAGGGAAAGCGCAGCACGACGCCGATCACCCGGCAGTCGAACGGCTGGCCCTTGTCGGGGTTGATCGAATCGCACACCCCGAGCACCCCGCCGATGTTGAGCATCTGTATCACGTCGCCGACCTTGACCGCCGGCGGGATGTGGCCCGAATAGCCGAACAGGGCCTTGCGGTGCCCCAGCGCGCCGACCACGACATCGCCCTTGCGCACCTTGGCCATGCGGCCGCTGCTCAGTTCCAGTTGATTGTACGTCGACTTGTTGGTCAGCACCTCGACCACGATCACCACGCCCTCCTCGGCCGGGATGTCGGCCGCGACGCGCACCTCGTGCGAAAGGCCGCACGCTTGGGCCACCGAGGCGATCTTGTCGACGACGACGCTGCGCATGCCGTTGGCCATCTCAGGCGCTCTCGCCCGGCGCGCCGGCGCGCCGGTGAAACACGCCGCTCAGCGCGACGATCTTGGAAAAGCCGAGCGCGTCGCGCGCCGTCCACTCGCCGGCCGATTCGCCGTAGACACCCTTGGAGGCGCTCATCAGCGAGTGCGGCGACTCGACGCCCTCGATGAAGAGATTGCCCGGACGCAGCGCCACGCGTACCGAGCCGGTCACGCGCGCCTGCGAGGACTCGAGCAGCGCCTCGATGTCGCGGCAGACCGGGTCGAGCAGCTGCCCCTCGTGCACCAGGTCGCCGTAGGGTTGAGCAAGCAGCTCCTTGATGCGCTGCTGGCGACCGGTCAGGACGAGCTTCTCGAGCTCGCGATGCGCGGTGAGCAGCACCTCGGCGGCCGGCGCCTCGAAAGCGACCCGGCCCTTGGTGCCGATGATGGTATCGCCGAGGTGGATGCCCCGGCCAATGCCGAACGGCGCGGCGATCGACTCCAGCGCCTCGATCAGCGCCACCGGCTCGAGCGCGCGGTCGTCGAGGGCCGTCGGCCGGCCACGCTCGAAGGCGATGACATGGTGCTCGGGCGGCCGCGGCCGGGTGAACGCCTCGCGCGTGAGAACCCAGGCGTGTTCGGGAATGCCCCCCGAGGAGGTCAGGGTCTCCTGGCCGCCGATGGTCACGCCCCACAGGCCACGGTTGATCGAGTACGCCGCGCCGAACGGTGGCACCGGCAGAGCGCGCTCCTGCAGGAACGCGAGTTCTTGCGGCCGCTTGAAGGCGTGATCGCGCACCGGGGCAAGGACCTCGAGTTCCGGCGCGAGCGTGCGCAGCGCGACCTCGAAGCGCACCTGATCGTTGCCGGCCGCGGTGCAGCCGTGGGCGATCATGGAGGTGCCGAGCTGGCGCGCCATGTGGGCGAGGGTCTGCGCTTGCATCACCCGCTCGGCCCCCACGCACAGGGGATACACCTGCCCGCGCCGGACATTGCCCATGATCAGGAAGCGCAGCACCTGCTCGAAGTACTGGGCGCGCGCATCGACCTGATGATGCTCGATCGCCCCCAGCGCGCGGGCTCGCTCCGCGAGCGTGCGCGCCGCCTCGGCGTCGATCCCGCCGGTATCCACCGTCACGGTGATGACCGGCCGGCGGTAGGTCTCGGTCAGCCACGGCACCAGGAACGAGGTGTCGAGGCCACCGGAATACGCAAGAACAATGGGCTGCTCGCCCGCGGTGGAGGCTGTGGTCATGGGCTAAATCCGAAAAAGCGCCTGCAGCCGAGCGACAAGCTCGTCCTGCGCGCGCGCTGAGGCGGTGGCTATGAAAATGGTGTCGTCGCCGGACAGGGTACCGGCGACCTCCGGCCAATCGGCGCGGTCGATGGCGACCGCAACACTCTGCGCCGCGCCCGTGGTGGTGCGCAGTACGGCAAGGGAAGCGCCCGCGCGCCGCAAGCCGCGTACGAACTGACCGAGCATCGCGAAATCGCCCTGGGCACGCGTGAGTTCCTCCGGAGGCAGCACATAGCGGCCGCTCGCCTTGAACACCCCGAGATCGCGCAGGTCGCGGCTGACGGAGGACTGGGTCACCTCGTACCCCTGCTCACGCAGCAGTCGCGTCAGGTCCGCCTGACGATGGACCACGCCGCTGCGCAGGATGCGCAGGATGGTCCGGCGCCGCTCGAGCTGCTGGGCGTCCATGGGAGGTTAGGCAACCGTGGTCTTTTGCATAAAAGTGCACGCATTGTGCATATTAATTCACGGACGTCAAGCCCTCGTCCGGCCCTCATTTGATCGCGGTGAACATCAGATCCAGCCCGCCGATCGTCCCGCTCTTGCGCATCCCGAGCGTCTTGCCCTGCCCGGCCCGCAGGCGCAGCGTCCAGTGATTGCCCAAGATGTAACGCAGATTGATGGCCGATGAAGGGACCAGCGCCAGGCGACAGCCACGATGCCGCTCGCACGGACCTCGCCGCCCACGCCACGGACGGTCAGTGCGATGTTGGCATGAGCCGCGACGCTCACGAGCACCAACACCAGTGCGCCGCAGAGCCGCGCCAGCACAGTCCCGCAAAACGGATTGCGACTCGCCATCCACCCTTGCGGCCCGAATCGGCTCGGCGTCAAGCGAGTCATTGTAATCTGTTATGACCGCCGGCGATGGGCGGGTTCGGGCTCCCTCAACACCACTCGGCGGCGCGCAGGCGGTATTGCGCCTCGCCGGCATAGCGACCCGAGCGATCGAAGCGTCGCTCGCTGATCCGCAGAGCGCCGTCGTGCTCGAGCAGCACGGCGGTGGAGCAGCGCGTGCCGAATTCGGGGTGCTCGACGAACGGCGCGGAGAGGACTCGCGCCCAGCCGAGCGGTTCGGCCTGCGTCAGCGCGGACTCGCTCTCCTCGGCCGGGCGCCGATCATCGAGCAGCGCCAGCAGGTCAGCCGGCTCGGCTTGCGCGGCGGACGACGCCAGCCACTGCTCGAAGCTACGGCGCACCCGCAGGACCTTCGGCCAGGGCGCATCGAGCTGCTCGTTGGAAAGGCCGTAAACGCCCGGCTCCAGCCGGCGCGCGAAAGGTTGCGCTCGGTTCGAGGCGTACCACAGGGACTCGCCGTCAGCGAGCAGCAGATTGAAGCCGCCATAATCGGCTGCGCGCGGCTCGACCGCGCGCAGATACTCGGCCGCGCCGCTCGTGCCGCGCAGGAAATCGGGGATCAGCCCGCCGCGCGAGGGCGCCCCGAGCGGAGCCTGGTGCAGGTCGCGGTAGTTGGTGATGACGCCGAAGCGGCGCCCGCGATCGATGCCGAGCCAAGTACCGCCCGCGCGCAGATCACGGCCGGCCAGAAACGCATCGGGCGCCGGCCATGGCGCGAGCGCCGCCGCCGGGCGATCGTGATACTCGTCCCGGTTCGCCGCCACGATCAGCCGATAGCGGGGGTGGACACACCAGGCCAGCACCAGCAGACACACTAGGGATGCGCTCCCAGCCACGCGTCGATGAGCCGCCGGGAGATCGAATAGACCGGCGGCAGCCGGACAGCACCGCCGCCGAGCTCGGCGCGTGTGAACCAGCGGGCGTCCTGAAGTTCGCCACCGACGCGCACCGCCCCGGGCGCGGCAACGGCCTGGAAGCCGACCATGAGCGAGGCGGGAAACGGCCAGGGTTGGGACCCGTCGTAGCAAGTGGAGAGCACCTGGATACCCGTTTCCTCCATCACCTCGCGGCGCACGGTGTCCTCGAGGCTCTCACCCGGCTCGACGAAGCCGGCGATCGTCGAGTAGCGCCCCGGCTCCCAAGCGTGCTGGCGGCCGAGGAGCGCATGCTCGCCATCGGTGACGAGCACGATGATGGCCGGCTCGAGACGCGGGAAGAACTCATGCCCACACCGCTTGTCGGCGCAGACCACGCTGTGGCCGGCCCGGGCCGGCGCGGTGGGCGCCCCGCAGACCCCGCAATAGCGCTGCCGTGCGCGCCAGATCGACAGCGCCCGGGCGCACGCCCCCAGGCCCGCTTGCTCTGGCGCGAGCTGTGGCGACAGGGCGCGCAACTCCTGGAAGCCCGCGCCCTCGGGCAGGTCGATGTCCTGCCATTCGGGCGCGAGCATCAGCAGCACACAGCGCCGCTGCCGGAACCATCCGAGCAGCACGAACTGGTGTGCCTCGGCGGCCGCCACCGCCGGATGCCGCCCGCTGACGAACGCGATGCGCGGCTCCGGTCCACCGAACAGCAGCGGGGTGCTGTCGCGGACCAGCAGGAACTGCGTGTGCGGGTCGGCAAGCGCGCTGCCCAGCCAATCCGTCTGCTCTCGAGCCTCGGTGCGACGGTCGAGATACGCACCGGAAAAGAAAATCGGACGAGCCAGCATGGATGACGGGACAGCGCGCGTGCGTCAGCCTCCGGGGGTATGCGGCGCGCCCCTGTGGGCGACACAATGGTCGCACCAGCGGTCCCGGACCGGGAAGCGCTCCACCACCATGTGCCCGTGGCACTTGGCGCAGCGGCGCACCGCAAGCTCATTGCCCTCGCGCAAGCACTGGGACAGAAACACCGCGTGCTCGAACGACACCGCCGGCTTGCGCGCCATGGCCGAGTAGTAGTCAAAGATATCGCTGAGCAGCATACCCATGACCACATTCGGCACGGCATCCGGCTGTCCCGGCACCTGCTCCTCGCGGGTCAGCCCGTAGGCGCAGTAGGCCGCGGCGAGCACCGAAGCTTCCTCGCGCACACGCACCGAGCGGACGAAGTAGCTGGCCTGGTGCGGCGATTTGCCGCGGTGGCGCGCCAGACCCCGCGAGCCGCCGCAGTAGCGCTGCCACAACCGGCGGATCCGGTGATCCGTGAGACCCGTGTACAGGCGGATGGTCCGCGTGCGAGCCTCGCGCAGAACGAGCCGCAGAGCTAGATGAAAGTTCTGCAGTTCCCCCTCATAGCGATCTTCCACGATACGCATATCCGTTCCTTCCCCGTAATTTTTATGCCGCGACTGCGGCCCACGCGGCACATTCTCGGCCAATTCCAGAAAAGAACAATCTCACTTAGCTGCGAAAAATGACAGAAATGCAGCAGTGGGAACCACTGCCCGAGAGCTACCATGATCCGCGTGGGGAGGGTTGCACGGAGGGTCTTTCAATGGTCGATTATGACTGGAATACTATAAGTGGGTACCGTTCCTGGATTCCACAGCCGCCTCGCGAGGTGGTCGAGCCGCTGCCCGACTTGAACGCCTACTGCCTGGAAGTGCTCGTGGAACAGGCTCACGCCGGAACGGTAAATCCGGCCGCATGCCGGATCGCCGAGCGATGGCTGGCACTCGACGCCGAGGCCCGCAGACGCCTGGCCAGCCATCCGTATCTGCTGTTCGACGCCGGATTTGCCGATCCGCGCCGCTGGCGGAATCTGGAGTCCGCACAGATCTGCGACGCACCACAGGCCGAGTACGAGACGCAGTCCGCGACGCCACGGGCGATCACGGGCGCACAGTTCGTACTCTGCTATGCGTGGTCGATCGCCGGGCGCTACGCAAACCATGCGCCCTTGGCGCTCGGCATGCATCCGCAGTGCGCGCAGCAGATCGCCAAGCAGTCGATCCTGCGCATGCTGCTGCTCGCCCGCCGCGCCGCAGGGTGGCTGCGGCCCCGCTGGCTCGATGCGCCGGAGGTCTGGGACGATCTCGTGCAGGGTGCCGCCGAGGGCGGCATTGCCCACACGCGGGCCGGGCTGCAGGGGATACGGCTGGTGGTCGCCGAGCTGGCCACCGCCGTGCATCGCGGCGGTCACAGAGATTCCGGCTAGAGGCCGATCTCGCGCCGGCCGCTGGAGTCGCGGGCGCCACGGAACATGCCCTCGGTGTTGAAGTCGAGGGCGATCCGCCCGCCGGCGTCGACGGCGATGATGCCGCCGCGGCCACCGAGCCCGGCGAGGCGCTCGTGTATGGTCTCGCGCACCGCCTCCTGAACGCCTAGCCCACGGTACTCCACCGCGGCGCAGACGTGATAGGCGGCCACGAGGCGCATGAAGTACTCGCCGTGTCCGGTGGCCGAGACCGCGCATGCGCCGTTTCGGGCGTAGGTCCCTGCGCCGATGACCGGGGAATCACCCACCCGGCCCGGCCGCTTGTTGCCCATGCCCCCGGTGGAGGTTGCCGCGGCCAGATTGCCGTGCTCATCCCGCGCCACCGCTCCGACCGTGCCGTGCGGGGCCGGCACCAGCTCCGAAACGTGCTGCCCGCTGCGCAACAGATCCAACTCGGCCCGACGCTCGGCGGTCCGGAAGTATGCATTGGGCAGCAGCTCGAAGCCCTCCTCGAGCGCGAATTCCTCGGCGCCCGCCCCGACCAGCAGGACGTGCCGGGATTTTTCCATCACGCGACGGGCAAGCTCGATCGGATGCTTCACGTGTCGCACCGCCGCTACGCCGCCGGCGCGCAGCGTACTGCCGTCCATCACGGCCGCGTCGAGCTCCGCAATCCCTTCCCGCGTAAGCGCTGCGCCCCGGCCCGCGTTGAACAGCGGATCGTCCTCGAGGAGACGGACCGCCGCGATGACCGCATCGAGACTCGAGCCGCCGGCCTCGAGCAGCGCGTAGCCGCAATCGAGCGCGGCGGCCAAGGCATCGTGATAGCGCCGTTGCTGCTCGCTCGGCAGCTGCTGTCGCGGCAACCCGCCGGCGCCGCCATGAATCGCGATGGCATACATTCAGGATCAGTCCCGCGCGCGCGCGGCGCGCAACCGCTATGATCGGAGGTGAATTTTAACGGTGAACGAGCGCATGTCACACGGGATTCGAAGCATTCTGGTCGCCAATCGAGGCGAGATCGCCATCCGCGTGATGCGGGCCGCAACCGAGCTCGGCCTGCGGACCGTGGCGATCTACTCGCGGGAGGACCGCTTTTCGCTGCATCGCACCAAAGCTGACGAGGCCTATCTGGTCGGGCAGGGCAAAGGTCCGATCGACGCCTATCTCGACATCGAGGACATTCTGCGGATCGCGCGCGAGGCGCGCGTGGATGCGGTGCACCCGGGCTACGGCTTTCTCTCCGAGAACCCGGAATTCGCCGCGGGCTGCGAGCGGGCCGGCATCATTTTCATCGGTCCGCGGCCGCAGACCATGCGCCTGCTCGGCAACAAAGTCTCGGCGCGCAATCTGGCCGAGCGCGCGGGCGTGGCCGTGATGCCGGCCACCGGCCCGCTGCCCGGCGATCTCGCCGAGTGCCGGCGCCTGGCCGGGCAGATCGGCTATCCGGTCATGCTCAAGGCGAGCTGGGGCGGCGGTGGGCGCGGCATGCGCGCGATCGACAGCGATGCGCAGCTCGCGGAGCTGCTGCCGGTGGCTCGACGGGAGGCCAAGAGCGCGTTCGGCAACGACGAGGTGTATCTGGAAAAACTCGTGCGCCACGCCCGGCACGTGGAAGTCCAGATCATCGGCGATACCCACGGCACGCTGGTGCACCTGTTCGAGCGCGATTGCACGGTGCAGCGGCGCAATCAGAAGGTGGTCGAGCGGGCGCCGGCGGTGTTCCTGACCGACGCGCAGCGCGCCGAGATCTGTCAGGCCGCGCTCGCCATCGGGCGAGCGGCCGACTACATCAACGCCGGGACGGTGGAATTCCTCCAGGATGCCGACAGCGGCCGCTTCTACTTCATCGAGGTCAACCCGCGCATCCAGGTCGAGCACACCGTCACCGAATGCGCTACCGGCATCGATCTGGTCAAGGCGCAGATCCGCATCGCCGAGGGCGCACGCATCGGCACACCCGACAGCGGCGTCCCGGCCCAGCAGGACATCCGCATTCAGGCACATGCGCTGCAGTGCCGGGTGACCAGCGAGGATCCGGAGAACAATTTCATTCCGGACTACGGCAAGATCAGCGCCTACCGCAGCCCGGCGGGCTTCGGGGTTCGCCTCGATGCCGGCACGGCGTACACCGGCGCCATCATCACCCGCTCGTACGACTCGCTGCTGGTCAAGGTGACCGCCTGGGCATCGACGCCGAGCGAGGCGATCGCGCGCATGCATCGCGCGCTTTGGGAATTCCGCGTCCGCGGCGTGGTCACCAACCTGCGATTCCTCGATCAGGTCATCACGCATCCGCGCTTCGCCGACGGCTCCTACACCACGCGCTTCATCGACGAGACACCGGAGCTGTTCCAGTGGCCGCGCAAGCGCGACCGCGCGACCCGCATCCTCACCTACATCGCCGAGACCATCGTCAACGGCAACCCGGAGACGCGCGCCCGCCCACGCCCGGAGCGGATCGAGAGCGCAAAGCTGCCGCCGGTGGCCTTGGGCGAGCCGCCCGAGGGCACCCGGCAACGGCTGAACGCGCTCGGACCTGTGGGCTTCGCCCGCTGGATGCAGGCCGAGCAGCGCGTGCTGCTCACCGACACGACGATGCGCGACGCGCACCAGTCGCTGCTCGCCACGCGCATGCGCACCATCGACATGGCGGCCATAGCGCCTTACTACGCCGGCCTCGTCCCGAACCTGTTCTCGGTGGAATGTTGGGGCGGCGCGACGTTCGACGTGGCGATGCGCTTCCTGCGCGAGGATCCCTGGGAGCGCCTCGCGACCCTGCGCGAGCGCATGCCCAATCTGCTGTTGCAGATGCTGCTGCGCGGGTCCAACGCGGTCGGCTACACCAACTATCCGGACAACGCGGTGCGCTTCTTCGTCAAGCGGGCGGCGCTCGGCGGCATCGACCTATTCCGCATTTTCGACTCGCTCAACTGGGTCGAGAACATGCGCGTGGCGATCGACGCGGTGCTCGAGACCGGCCGGCTGTGCGAGACGGCGATCTGCTACACGGGCAATCTCAGCGATCCGCGCGAGACGAAATACACGCTCGACTATTACCTCGCGATGGCGCGGCAGCTGCAGGCCGCGGGCGCGCACATCCTCGCCATCAAAGACATGGCCGGCTTGTGCCGGCCGCGCGCGGCGTATGCCTTGGTCAAGGCGTTGAAGGCGGAAATCGACCTGCCCATCCATTTCCACACGCATGACACCAGCGGCATCGCCGCGGCCAGCGTGCTGGCGGCGATCGAGGCGGGCGCGGACGCGGTGGATGGCGCCATCGATGCGATGAGCGGTCTGACATCCCAGCCGAACCTCGGCTCGATCGTCGAGGCGCTGCGCCATGGTCCGCGCGACTCGGGCATCGATCCGGACAAACTGCGTCTGCTATCGGGCTACTGGGAGCAGGTCCGGCGGCTCTACGCGGCGTTCGAGAGCGACATCCGCTCCGGGGCCTCCGAGGTGTACGTGCACGGCATGCCGGGCGGACAGTACACCAATCTGCGCGAGCAGGCGCGCGCCCTGGGAATCGACAGCGCGCACTGGCCGCGCGTGGCCCGAGCCTACGCCGAAGTCAATCAACTGTTCGGCGACATCGTCAAAGTCACACCCAGCTCCAAGGTGGTCGGCGACATGGCGCTGCTGATGGTCACCAGCGACCTCACCGCCGAGCAGGTGCTCGACCCGCAGGTGGACGTGCCGTTCCCAGATTCGGTGGTGAAGTTCTTCCACGGCGAGCTCGGCCAACCGTACGGCGGGTTTCCGCCGGCGCTGCAGCGCAAGGTGCTCAAGGGCGCCGCCCCGCTCACGGGCCGGCCTGGCGCCTCGATGCAGCCGGTCGATCTGCAGGCCGAGCGGACCGGGATCCAACAGTACTCGACGCGGCCGGTCACCGACGACGATCTGGCCTCCTACCTGATGTATCCGAAGGTGTGGATCGACTATGCGACCGAACGGACCCGCTACGGCGACGTCGGGATACTGCCGACTTCGGTGTACTTCTACGGCATGGAGCCTGGCGAGGAGATCAGCATCGATCTGGAGCGGGGCAAGCGCCTGTTCGTGCGCTACATAGCCTGCAGCGACGTGCACGAGGACGGCACGCGGACGGTGTTCATGGAGCTCAACGGACAGCCCCGCTCACTGCGGGTCGCGGACCGTAGTCAGGTCGCAAAGCGCCCGGCGCCGCGCAAGGCCCAACCCGATGATCCGAAGCAGGTCGGCGCGCCGATGCCGGGCACGATCGCGACGATTGCGGTGAGCGTCGGTCGCACAGTGGCTCGCGGCGATATCCTGGTGAGCCTGGAGGCGATGAAGATGGAGACTCAGGTGCGCGCGGAGGTCGACGGAGAGGTCGCGGAGGTTCTGGTCACGCCGGGCCAGCAGGTCGACCCGAAGGACCTGCTCGTCGTATTGCGCTGAGGACCGGGGCGCCGGCAGCCGCCTGCAGGAGAACCCGTTGAGCCGATGGTTCGCGTTCGCAGACCGGCGCAGTCCGCTCGCCTTCTGGCTCGGCAGTCTCGGCGTCGTGATCGGCGTGCTGCTGCATATTCCGGCATTCCTCATGGCGCGCGCCACGCACTACCGTATGGCCGGAATGCCGATGGGAACACCGATGCTGTTCGGCATGGGGTGCATCCTTGCCGGCGCGACAGCGGCCGCCTATGGACTGCTGCCCAAGCGGGCCTCGAGCGACCCCGCAACGATTCACGAGCGCATCGTGGCGCCCGAGGATGCGCCGCTCACCGTATGGCACTGGGCGGCCGGTGCGGCCCTCGCCGTCGCACTCGCGGTCGATATCATGAAGGTGAGCACGCTCGGCTTCGTGATACCCGGCATGCGCGCCGAGTACGGCCTAAGCGTCGCGGGGGTCTCGGTGCTGCCGTTCGCCGCGCTGACCGGCGCGACGCTTGGATCATTCATCTGGGGCTCGCTCGCGGACCGCTACGGCCGGCGCGCCACTATCCTGCTCGCTGCCGTGATGTTCATCGGCACCTCGATCTGCGGGGCGATGCCGTCATTCGGCTGGAACGTGTTCATGTGCTTTCTCATGGGCGCCTCCGCCGGCGGTCTACTGCCGGTGGCCTACGCACTGCTCGCCGAGATCATGCCGACGCGGCACCGCGGTTGGAGCCTGGTGCTCGTCGGCGGCCTCGGCACGTTGGGTGGATACCTGGCCGCGTCGGGATTCTCGGCGCTGCTGCAGCCGCATTTCGGCTGGCGGATCATGTGGTTTCTCAATCTGCCGTCCGGCCTGCTCCTGATCGGTCTCTCGCCGCTGATCCCGGAGTCGGCGCGTTTTCTGATCCATATCGGGCGACCGGACGAGGCGCGGGCAACGCTCGAGCGCTTCGGCTCGGTGGTGGTCAGCCGCAGCGAGGAATGGGACGAGGAGGCGAGGCTCGACCATTCGCGCCTGCCGCCGACGGACCGGCGCTTCCTCGGCACCACTGTGGCGCTGACCGTCGCCGGCCTGTCCTGGGGTTTCGTCAACTTCGGGCTGCTGTTGTGGCTGCCCGGGGAGTTGATGGCAGAGGGTCGAAACATTGGACTTGCCGCCGCCCTCATCGCCCGTTCCTCGCTGCTCGCCGCTCCGGTGGTCGCCGTCGCAGCGGTTCTCTATTCGCGCTGGAGCACCAAGGGCGCACTTCTGGTCATGACCGCGACCACCGCGGCCGGCGTGCTCGCGCTGATCCTGCAGCAAAGCGGACTACCCGTGGCGCAGAACCCTCTGCTGGCCCCAGTGCTGCTCCTGGTCGGCTCGACCGGAGTCATCTCCATTCTCTTGCCGTATTCCGCCGAGAACTATCCGCTGCGCATCCGCGGGCGCGCCACCGGATGGGTGGCCGGTTGCAGCAAGGCCGGTGGCCTGCTCTGCCAGGGGCTCGGCGTCCTCGCGCTGGTGCCGGCGCTGAATGTGTCGGCGGCGGTGATTGCGGTTCCGGTCATGATGAGTCTTGCGCTGATCGGTTGGTACGGCCACGAGACCCGCGGCCGCGACCTGCGCGAGCTCGAGCGCGCGGTCGCAGCGCCACAGTAGGCGTTCGGCGCGGCAACGGCAGGGCAGGATGACGGCCGCAACCGAGCGTCATGTGCGCTTCGGCCGCATCTCCCGGCGGCTGCGTGCCGATCCGTTCGGCAGCAGACTCAATCGAGCTTGACCATCACGTGCCGCGGCACCGTGTAGTCCTCCAGGGCGTACACGGACAGGTCCTTGCCGTAGCCGGAGCGCTTGCACCCGCCGTGCGGCATTTCCCGGGCCAGAATGCCGTGCGCGTTGATCCAGGTGCAGCCGTACTGCAGGCGGGCGGCCACCCGCATCGCCGTGCCGATGTCCCGCGTCCACACCGAGGAGGCGAGCCCGTATTCCGAATCATTGGCCCAGCGGATCGCCTGCTCGATGTCGGTGAACGGCGTGAGCGTCACCACCGGCCCGAAGATTTCGCGCCGGACGATCTCATCGTCCTGACGGGCGCCCGCGATCACGGTAGGCTCGTAGAAAAAGCCCTCGCCGGCGCGCGCTCGGCCGCCGGTCGTGATGCTCAGATGCCGGACGGCGGCGGCGCGCTCGATGAACCCGGCGACGCGGCGGCGCTGTTCGGCCGAGATGACCGGCCCCATATCCACACCGGGACTCCTCGGATTGCCCACGTTCAGGCTGCTCGCGGCCTCGGTCACGTCCGCCACGACACGGTCGTAGACTGGCGCCGCCACGTACAGGCAGCACGCTGCGGTGCAATCCTGTCCGGCGTTGTAGAAGCCGAGGACGCGTATGGCCGAGGCAACGGCCGCCAGATCGGCGTCGGCGCAGATGATGACCGGCGCCTTGCCGCCGAGTTCCAAGTGCGTTCGCTTCAGATTGCCGGCGGCGGCCGCGAGAACCTTCTGTCCGGTCGATACGTCACCGGTCAGCGAGACCATGCGCACGCTCGGGTGGGCGACCAGCGGCGCTCCCACCGTCTCGCCGTGTCCGCACACGATGTTGGCGACACCGTTGGGCAGCAGCTCGGCCAGTGCCCTGGCCAACTTCAACGCGGTGAGCGGCGTCTGCTCCGAGGGCTTCAACACGACCGTGTTGCCCGCCGCGAGCGCCGGCGCCAGTTTCCACGCCGCCATCATCAGCGGATAATTCCAGGGCGCAATCGAACCGACCACGCCCACCGGATCGCGACGGATCAGGCTGGTGTAACCGCGCACGTACTCGGCGGCGGCCGGGGCGCTCTGGAGCCGCGCCGCGCCGGCGAAGAAGCGGAAGACATCCGCGATGGCAGGCATCTCGTCCGTACGCATCGCCTCGAGAGGTTTGCCGGTGTTGAGCGATTCGAGCTGCGCGTAGGCCTCGGCCTCGGCATCGAGGTGGGCGGCGATCTCGAGCAACAGCCCGGCCCGCTGCGCCGGCGTCGTGCGGGACCAGCGCTCGAAAGCGCCCACGGCGGCCGCAACCGCGGCCTCGAGTTGCGCGCCGGTGGCCTCGGGAACGGATGCGATGCACCGCCCGGTGGCCGGATCCAAGATGGTCTCGAGCGGTCCCTCGCCCGCCGCACGCTGGCCATCGATGAGCAGGCGTGTTTCGGGCGGGGCGAGAACGGTGGCGCTCATGGGACCGATCCGATTGCCGCGACGCGGCGCTCGACACATCGTAACGCCAGGCGCGCCCGGATGGCGATCACACCCAGCCGCCGTCGACGATGTATTGCTGGCTGGTGCAGGCGCTGGCGGCATCCGAGGCGAGAAACACGATGACGCTGGCCACCTCGGCGGGCTGCAGTCCGCGCTTGAGGCACTGCCGGGCCTGGATTTCCTGCTCGGTCTGCGGCGTCACCCATTTTTCGAGCTGACGCGGCGTCATGATCCAGCCGGGCGCCACCGCGTTGACCCGGATCCCATGCGGGCCGTAATCGCGTGCCAGCGAGCGTGTCAGCCCCAGCACCGCCGATTTCGAGGCGGTGTAGGCGACCATGCCGCCCTGGCCGATGATCCAGGAGATCGAGCCGAGATTGACGATCGCGCCGCGCCCGGCGGCCTTCATGCCCGGCAACACCGCCTGTGCGCAGAAGAACTGCTGCTTCAGATTGACCGCGATGCGGCTGTCCCACACCGCTTCGGTCACCTCCTCGGTGGCGTGCCGCTCGTCGTTCGCAGCGTTATTGACCAGCACCATGATCGGTCCCAACCGCTCGGCGATGGCTGCGATCGCGCGCCGCAGGGCCGCGATGTCGGTCAGATCGCAAGGCTCGAAATGCACGGTCGCGCCGGCGCCGGCCAGCTCCGCCGCGAGCGCCCGGGAGGGTTCCCGGGCCACATCGATGAAGGCGACCTTGGCCTGCTGCGCCGCGAACGCCCGCACGATGGCCTCGCCGATCCCGGAGCCGCCGCCGGTGACCAGAACGACGCAATCTTTCAGGTCGGAATAAAGAGCTGTCATCGTGCAATGCACTCCGTATAAATCAAGGGCCGGGGAAGGGCGCATCATTATGCGCGGTGGCGTACCATCGCGCTTGCACCGGACACGTCATCAGGAGCATCGCGTTCACATGGCACTGACTGGGGAGTTGTTCATCGGCCGCGAGCGACGGGAAACGCCGCGAAAATTTCCAGCATTCGATCCCGCGTCGGGCCGCTCGCTGGAGCCCGCCTTCAGCGCCGCGGGCTCCGCCGAGGTGGAAGCTGCCTGCGCGCTTGCGCATGCCGCGTTCGATGCCTATCGCGAACTGCCGCCGCAGCGGCGCGCGCTGTTTCTCGAGGCGATCGCCAAGCACATCCTGGCGCAAGGCGAGCCGCTGCTGCAGCGCGCGCACAGCGAAACAGCGCTGCCGCTGCCCCGCCTGGAAGGCGAGCGTGCCCGCACCGCCAATCAGCTGCGCCTGTTTGCCGCCGAGCTGCGCTCGGGCGAGTGGCTGGGCCTGCGCGTCGATCCGGCGATGCCGCAGCGCCAGCCGGCCCCGCGCGCGGACCTGCGCCAGCGCAAGATCGCGCTCGGGCCGGTGGCGGTGTTCGGCGCGAGCAATTTTCCGCTCGCCTTCTCGGTGGCCGGCGGCGACAGCGCGGCGGCGCTCGCGGCGGGCTGTCCGATCGTGGTCAAGGGCCACCCCGCGCATCCCGGCACCAGCGAATGGGTCGCACAGGCCATCACGGCCGCGGCGGCTGAGACGGGCATGCCCGAAGGCGTGTTCTCGCTTCTCAACGGCCCGGGCACCGAGCTTGGCGCGACATTGACCGCCGATCCGCGCATTCGGGCCGTGGCGTTCACCGGCTCTCGCGCCGCAGGTCTGGCGCTGATGGGCGTGGCGGCAAGGCGCCCCGAGCCCATCCCGGTGTTCGCCGAGATGAGCAGCGTCAATCCGGTCATATTGATGCCCGGGGTGCTCGGCTCGAGCGCCGAGCGCCTGGCGCGCGAGTTCGCCGCTTCGCTGACGCAGTCCGTCGGCCAGATGTGCACCAATCCCGGGATCATCCTGGCGTTGCACAGTCCGGGTCTGCAGACGTTCCTCGACGCCGCGCGCACGGCGCTCGCGAACATCACGCCCGGCGTGATGCTCACCGCGGGCATTCATCGTAATTACACGCAGGGCGTCGAGCACATGCTGGCCCACGGCGCCGAGCTGATCGCGCGCGGCGAGGCGGGCGACGCGGAGAACTGCGGCCGCGCGGCCCTGTTCAGCGTTCCCGCCGCCACGTTTCTGGAGGATCGTGAACTCTCCGAGGAGACCTTCGGTCCCGCCTCGCTCGTGGTGCGGTGCGCGACGGTCGCGGAGATTCGCCGGATCATCGAGCGGCTCGAGGGTCAGCTGACCCTGGCGTTGCACATGGACGAGGCCGATCAGCCGCTCGCGCACGGACTGCTGCCGGCACTCGAGCGCAAGGCCGGACGGATCATCGTCAACGGTTGGCCGACCGGCGTAGAGGTATGTCATGCCATGGTTCATGGCGGCCCCTTCCCGGCGACCTCCGACGGTCGCAGTACGTCGGTGGGCACCCTGGCGATCGAGCGGTTTCTGCGGCCGGTGTGCTATCAGGACTTCCCCGAAGCGCTGCTTCCGCTCGAGCTGCGCGCCGCCGAGCTGCTCCGCTGGCCGCATCGGCTCGATGGTGAGCGACGCCTCGCCAAACCAGGCTGACCGCGCGGGCGCCGCGCAGCGCATCCGTGCTCGCTCAGAGCGGGCGAGGCGCGGCGCCCAGCGCCACGGCGCGCCTGAGAGGATTGCACAGGGGCAGCAGGAAAGCGTCGGCACGGATGTCGAAGACGTCGCCCGGCTCGGCACGCACCTGGTCGGAGAACGACAGGGTCGCCGTGCCGAAAAAATGCACGTGTACGTCGCCGGGGCGGCGGAAGGCCGCATATTTGAAGTGATGATGCTCGAGGTTGGCGATCGAGTGCGACATATTCGCCTCGCCGGTGAGAAACGGCTTCTCCCACAGCAGCCGCCCGCCGCGGTAGATGCGGCTGGTACCGCGTACGTCGGCGGGCAGCTCGCCAGTGAGCAGTTCCGCCCCGAGCGCCACCGGCCGCAGCTTCGAATGCGCGAGCCACAAGTAGTTGTGCCGCTCGGTCACGTGATCGGAAAACTCGTTGGCCAGACAGAAACCGAGCCGCCGCGGCACACCCTCGGGGTCGATCAGGTAGATGCCGGCGATTTCCGGCTCCTCGCCCGCATCGAGGGCGAAGGCGGGCGACTCGAGTGGCGCGCCGCTCGCCACGACGCTCGAGCCGTCGCCCTTGTAGAACCACTCCGGCTGCGCCCCCGGGCCGCCCGCGGCCGGCTTACCGCCCTCGAGACCCTCGCGGAAGATGCGCATGGAGTCGGTCTGACCCGCCTCGCCAGCGGCAAGCGCATGCATCTTGTCGCGGCTCTCGGCCGAGCCGAGATGGGTCAGCCCCGTGCCGGTCAGGTACAAATGCGCCGGATCCGGATGGTCGATCGGCGGCAGCAACCGCGCGCTGGCGAGCGCGATGCGCTGATCCGTGCGGCGGCGGCGCACCGCCTCGTGCAGGGTGAGGCCCGCAGCGATGGTCTGCGTCGCAAGCTCGTAAACGCTGGCGACTCCGTCCAGCCGATGCCCGTGCCCTTCGTCCGCAAGAGCCGCCACGCAACGTTCGGCGGCGATTTCGATCTGCACCAGACGCAATGCCATGAACACCCCCGGCCAGCACGAATTCGGAGCAGAATCATAATGCAAAGGAAGGCTAATTATCCGATTAATAAGCAGCGCTTGACAGCCGGTCCGGCCGCTTCGTATTGTCTGGACCTCATTTGTCTGATTAAACGGCGACCCTTGGCGCCGGCCCGCGCATGCGGGGCGGCGCCTTGCGATCCGGAGCCCTCAGCATGGCAGGCATGATCGGCGGCGACTCGAGCGTGGCGCGCCCGCAAGGCGGCACGGCCCAGGCGTACACGGCGGCGCTGGTGGTGCTCGCCACCGTGTTCTTCATGTGGGGTTTCGTGACTGTCCTGAACGATACCCTCATCCCGCATTTCAAAACGGCCTTCCAGCTGGATTACGCGCAAGTCCTGCTGATTCAGCTCGTGTTCTTCCTTGCCTATCTGATCATGGCCATCCCGTCGGCCAAGATCCTCGAGCGCACGGGCTACAAGCTTTCGGTGGTGCTCGGCCTGTTGGGCATGGCCGTGAGCGCCGCCGGGTTCATCCCGGCGGCCATGCTGGAGTCCTACGGGCTGTTCCTGGTCGCGCTGTTTCTGCTGGCCGCCTCCATCACGCTGCTGCAGGTGGCGGCCAATCCCTATGTGGCGGTGATCGGTCCGCCCGACACGGCCTCGAGCCGCCTGAACCTCGTGCAGGCGCTCAATTCCGCCGGCACGATGCTGGCACCGCTGTTCGGCGGGCTGTTGATCCTCGGGCACGGCGCCGCGGACACTGCGCACGGCGCCGTTCATCTGACGGCCACGCAGCGGACCGCGAGCGTACACACGGTGGAGCTGCCCTACGCGATCATCGCGGTGGTGCTGCTCGCGCTGGCGATACTCGTCTGGCGGGTGCGGCTGCCGGATCTGGGCAAGGAGACGCGGCGCATGGCGCGGACCGAGCGAGCACGCCACAGTCTCTGGCAGCACCGCAACCTGGTGTTCGGCGTCCCGGCGATCGCGCTGTACCTGATCTGCGAGGTCGGCATCGGCTCGACGCTGATCAATTTCATGTCCCTACCTTCGATCGGCGGACTGTCGCATCAGCGGGCCGCCGACTATCTCACCTTGTATTGGGGCGGAGCCATGGCCGGGCGATTCATCGGCGCGTGGCTCCTGCGCCGGATGAAGCCGCAGCGGCTCTTGAGCGCGGTAACGCTCGGCGCGCTCGCGCTGGTGGCCACGGTGCTCGCCACATCCGGTCACGTCGCGATGTATTGCCTGCTCGCGGTCGGCCTGTGCAACTCGATCATGTTCCCGACGATCTTCACGCTCGGCATCAGCGGCCTCGGGCCGCTGACCGAGGAAGGCTCGGGACTGCTGATCATGGCGATCGCCGGTGGCGCGCTCGCGGAGCTGCAGGGGGTCCTGGCGGACCATATCGGCCTGCATCTGTCATACATCCTGCCGTGGGTTTGCTACGGCTATGTGTTGTTCTATGCGCTGTGGGGCTATCGCACTAGCGGCGCCGTGCAGAGCGAGCAGCTGGTCTCGTCCTGATCGGCGCACCGGCGCGTGCGCGGGTCGTATCGAGCAACGCCAGGCGCACCAGATCGGTCATGGCGGCGCGCGCGGCCGCCGGGTCGCGCCGGTCCACCGCCTCATACACGCGGCGGTGATCGGGCAGCGGATTGCGGGCCAGGGGCGCGCCGCGCTGCTTGAAGATGGTGGTCCAGGTGACGGCGGCGGCGATCCCGCTGATGAGCGACGCGAGGAACGGATTACCCGAGGCCTCCAGCAGCACCGAATGGAACTGCCGGTCGGCCTGCCGCCCCGCCTCGACGGCCAGGGATTCGGCCGACATGGCCTCGAGGGCGAGGCGCATGGCGCGCAGCTGCTCTCTGCTGCGGCGCGCGGCGGCCAGCGCGGCGGCGGCCGGCTCGACGATGGTGCGCAGCTCGAACAGCCCGGTGAGCAGGCGCGGTTCCGGCTGCGTGCTGAAGATCCACGACACGACGTCCGGATCGAGCAGATGCCAGGTCCGCGACTCGCTCACCCGCGTGCCGAGCTTCGGGCGGGACTCGACCAGGCCCTTGGCGGCGAGTATGCGCAGCGCCTCCCGGTACGCGGTGCGCGACACTCGCAGCCGCTCGCTGGCGGCGATCTCACCTTTCAACACCCGGCCCGGCGTGAGTTGTCCCGATACGATGCGCACACCGATGTCACGGGCGATGGTGCCATGCAGGCGCAGCGCCTGCGCGCGCGGCGAGCTGTTGGAGGAGACGGGCTTCCTCGGTGGCATCAAAGGCGTACTCTTGGCGCGGTCTATCGGACCAGTATAGCGCTGGCAACTTGACGCCGCCGGGCGCGGCCACTCATGATATTTATCATACTTAGAGCAAGGCGAGAGTCCGCCCATGACATCACTGGTCGAGGAGCTCGAAGCCGCACTGGGCCGGGAGGCCGTGCTGCGCGGCACGGCAGCCCTGGAGGTTCGGGATGCCGCCCAGACGCATGGCTTGGGCGTCGAGCTGGGCGTTCCGCTGGCGGTGCTGCGGCCGCGCTCGACGGCCGAAGTGTCGCTCATTCTCAGGCAGGCGCATGCTGCGCGTCAGCCCGTGGTGCCATGGGGCGGTTGCACTGGCCTGGTGGATGGCGCTGCGGCCGACGGCGCGCTCGCGCTGTCGCTGGCGAGGATGAGCGCAATCGAGGAGATCGACACGACCAACCGCGTGATGCGCGCGCAGGCCGGGTGCATCCTGCAGAACGCCTGTGAGGCGGCCGAGGCCCACGGGCTGCTGCTGCCGCTGGATCTCGGCGCGCGCGGCTCGGCCACCCTCGGTGGCGTCATCGCCACCAATGCCGGCGGCAACCGGGTGCTGCGCTGGGGCATGACGCGAGACATGGTACTCGGGCTCGAGGCCGTGCTGGCCGACGGCACGGTGATCAACAGTTTGAACACGCTGATCAAGAACAACGCGGGATACGATCTGAAGCAGCTGTTCATAGGCTCGGAAGGCACCCTCGGCGTCGTGACCCGCGCCGTGCTGCGACTGCGCTCGAAACCGCTGAGCGAAAACGTCGCTTTGCTGGCGGTGGAGGAATTCGAGCAATTGCCGCGCACTTTGCGCCGTTTGGAGCGCGACCTCGGCGGCTCGCTCTCGTCGTTCGAGGTGATGTGGGCGGAATACTACCGGCTGGTCACCACTGCGCCGGCCCCCGGCCGGCCGATTGTGCCGCACGGCCACCAATTCTATGTGCTGGTCGAGTCGCGCGGCGTCAATGTTCAGGCCGACGCCGAGCACTTCGAGAATGTGCTGGCGGAAGCGCTCGAGGACGGCGAGGTCGTCGACGCGGTAATCGCCAAATCCGACACCGAACGCAAGGCGATGTGGAGTCTGCGCGACGACGTCGCGCAGGTCACGCGCGACGGTCCCGTGTCGGCCTTCGACGTCAGCCTCAAGATCGGCGACATGCCGGGCTATCTGGACGAGGTGCACCGGGCGCTCGTGGCCCGCTGGGGGAGCGAGTGCCGCTTCGTGGTGTGGGGCCATCTGGGTGATGGGAACCTGCACGTGATGGTTGGACTCCCGGACGGCACGCCGCAGAGCGACCACGAGATCGAGGAACGAGTATACGGGCCGCTGCGCACACGGCCGGGCTCGTCCATCTCCGGCGAGCACGGCATCGGCCTGCACAAACGCGACTACCTGGCCTGCTCCCGTACGCCCGAGGAAATAGCCCTGATGCGCACGTTGAAGTCGGCGCTCGATCCGCACGGCATCCTCAACCCCGGAAAAGTGCTTCCGACCACGGGATGACGTACGACGGAAACCGCGGCTGGCCGGGACGACACCCCGGATGGGGTGCGCACACCCTCGCTATCGCGGGGCCTGCCGCCGATTCGCTCGCAGGTGCCGGCAGGGGCGCAGGGAACGAGCCACACATCCGCGGACCCGTTGGATTCGGGCGCGTCTGGTAAGTTGGAGCATCACCAGTGAGGAGAGCGTCATGGCATTGAAGGTCATCGGCGCCGGACTCGGCCGGACCGGGACGTTGTCCTTGAAGTTCGCGCTCGAACACCTTGGTTTTGGGCCGTGCTACCACATGACCGAGGTCTTCGCCGGCGGACGGAGGAACATTCCCCTCTGGCTCGACGCGGTGAGCGGCAAACCCGACTGGGACACGGTCTTCACTGGCTACCATGCCACGACCGATTATCCCGCCTGTAGTTTCTGGCGAGAGTTGGCCGAATATTATCCGTACGGGAAGCTGGTGCTGACCGTCCGGGACGCCGACAGCTGGTTCGATTCCGTGAGCGAAACGATCTTTTCTGATCAAATGATGGGTTCGCTTGCGGGCTCGCCGACGGAGACCCTGATGAAGGGCGCAATTTTCGATGCTTTCGGCGGACGCGTTCGGGATCGGGGTTTCATGATCGATTGGTTCACACGGCGGAACCAGGCGGTCGTTGACGCATTGCCCTCGGACAGACTGCTGGTTTATTCACCCAGCGAAGGCTGGGAGCCGCTGTGTGCCTTCCTTGGCGTCCCAGTGCCCGGCGAGCCTTTCCCACGGGTCAACAGTCGCGAGGAACTCATGCAGTCGTCACGGGAGCGCGGGGGCGTGCCTCTCGATCCGGAAACCGCGGAAAGATTCGTGCGAAACTACGTTGAGACGCTCAAGGCAAGGGCCTTCGGCGGCCAGGCTGCGGTCCCGGCTGCTGAGCGCTGACGTGCCGCACGGCATGCGCTATATGGAGCAACGCCGGTTCGCTCAACCCGTGCTGCGGCCTTTCTGCTCGAACAGCACGACGTCGCCCGGCGGGGAGCTGGCAATGATCCGGTTACGACCGCTCGCCTTGGCCTGATAGAGCGCCGCGTCGGCGCAGCTGATCAGCTCCTCCAGGCGCTCGCCATGGAGCGGGTAGCTCGCGATGCCGAGCGAGGCGGTGATGCGCGGCAGCGCATTGCCGTGCATGAACACGCGGCGCTGCGCGATCGCTTCCCGGATCGCTTCGGCTTTGGCATAGGCATCGTCGAGGGAGCAGCTCGGCAGCACCAGCAGGAATTCCTCGCCACCGTAGCGGCAGGCAATGTCTTCGGCACGCGAATGACGCTTCAGTACCTGCGCGACTTCGCACAAGACCGCGTCGCCCGCATCGTGCCCGTGAGTGTCGTTGAATTCCTTGAAATGATCGACGTCCAGCATAACCAGGCTCACCGCGTGCCCGTGACGTTGCGCGCGGGCGAGCTCGCGGTGCAGGGAGATCTCCAGATGCCGACGATTGTACAGATCCGTCAGGGGATCGCGCTCCGAGCCGGTGCGCAGCGCCTCCTGCAGGCGCAGATTGCCGACCGCGAGTGACAGCTGGTCCGCCAGAGCCGCGGTGACGCGCTGCACGTCCGCCGAGACCGGCTCACCGGAGACGCTCTGCACGTGCAAGACCGCGAAGGCGTGTCCGTCCGCGACCAGCGGAGCGCACAGACATGCCCGAGCGACGCTGCCGAGATGCTGACATGCGACACTCGAGCGCTCGGGCTCATACGGATGCGGCCGGCCTCGGCGCAGCGCCCAGCAGTCCTCCGAGGAGAAGCTCTGCGCCGGCGTCAGGCCACCCCAGCTGACCTGCAGCTCCAAGGCACTCTCCGCTCCGCGAGACACATAGAACGCGCCGGCGGCGTCGCGCAACAGCCTGGGCAGCGCGCCGCGGATGACACGATTCGCTTCGTTCAGGGAATGACAGACCTGCAACAGTTCCATGAGCTTGCTCGTGGCGAGGATCTCCTCGAGCCGCTCGCTCTGCTTGGCGATGGTGCCCCGCAGTGCGGCCTCCGTGCTGCGCCGGCCAGCCCGTTGCGCGAGGCACACGATGACGAGCAGCACCGAGATCAGGGCGGATCCGGCCAGTGCGGCGCGGCCATAGCCCGTGGAGCCGGAGGCGATGGGCCAGCTCGCGAGACGATCGGCCGCCACGAGGGTGCTCATGACCGAGAGCGCGGCGAGCGCGCCGGTCGCGTACGGCAGAAGTTTGACGCGCCGCGGGCCAACCGAAGCCGGCGCGGCCGATGGCGCGCGTGCGAGAGCCCAGGGTGCCGACATGCGGCTCGCTACCTTGCAGTGAGAGCGGAAAGGCCGATCGTCCATCGGCTACTTCGGCTGCGGCGACCCGCGCTTGAGGAGCACCGCCGCGGAAACGTGACGCACTACCGCGGGTACGGCACAGTTTCCGTGTTTCTGGCCGGACGGACGGTAGCGCAAAGCGCTGGACCCACACCCCGGGGTCCTGGCGAAGTCCGCTCGAGGCCGATCCCGCTCAGCCGCGCAGCAGGTGCGATCCGATGTCGGCGACGGAGCGACAGCCGAGCTGACCCATCACCCGATCGAGCTCGACGGTGAGCATCTCGAGGGCCCGCCTCGCGCCGGGCTCGCCCGCGGCCGCCAAGCCATAGAGCGTCGCCCGACCGACCATCACGGCATCGGCCCCGAGTGCCAGCGCCTTGGCGATGTCCGTGCCGCGGCGCACGCCGCTGTCGATCAGCACCGCCAAACGATCGCCGACCTCGGCGGCAATCTCGCCGAGCACCTCGATGGGCGCAACGCAGTAATCGAGCTGGCGCCCACCGTGATTGGTGAGCACGATCCCGTCGCAGCCGAGACTGGCGGCGCGACGCGCGTCCGCCACCGTCAGCACGCCCTTGATCAGCAGCTTGCGCGGCCAGTGCTCCCGTACCCAGGCGATGTCCGCCCAGGTCAACGTGGGGGCGAACATCTGCGGAATGATCGTGCTGCCGCCGACGGCGCTGGCCGCGCCCGGCGGCAGGAATTTCTCGATGTTGCGGAAGCGCGGAACGCCGTGCCGGGCCAGAACCTGGGCAAGCCAGCGCGGATGCCGCAGCGCGTCGAGCGCGGCGCGCGCACGGGGCTTGCCGGGCTTGCGATAGTTGCGCTTGTCCCATTCCCGGTTGCCGAAGACGTTGGCATCGGTGGTGAACAGCAGCGCCTCGTAACCGGCGACCGCGGCCCGGTGCATGATGTCCTCGGCGATGGCGCGGTTCTTCATGACGTACAGCTGCATCCACAACCGCCCGCCCGCGTGGCTCGCCACATCCTCCAGCAGCGTGGTCGAGAGCGTACTCAACGTGAAGGGAATGCCGAACGCGGCCGCCGCGCGCGCGAGCGCAATGTCCCCATCCGGGCACAGCATGCCGTTCAGACCCGTTGGCGCAATCGCCAGCGGTGCGCCGCAGGGCACACCGAACAGCTCCGTGCCCACACTGCGGCCCTCGGTATCGATCAGAGTGGGCGGCACGAAGCGCAAGGCCCCGAACGCGGCCCGATTGCCTGTCAGCGTCGCTTCGTCCTCCGCGCCGCCTTCCACGTATTCGAACACGAAGCCCGGCACCCGCCGGCGGGCCACCGCGCGCAGATCCGCGATGGTGTGAGCCGAAGCGATGTCACGCCCATCGAAGGGCCGGCGTTTCCAAGGCATGCGTGTGCTCCACTGTGCGCAGCGGCGGCGCTCAGATGCTCCAGCCGCCGTCGATCACGTGAATCTGCCCGGTGGTGTAGGTGGCGCCGGCGAGGTGGACCACCAGAGCGGCGATCTCCTCGGGCCGGCCGATCCGCCCGATCGGCTGGCGGGCGACGAAGGCCGCGCGCGTCCGCTCGTAGTCGCCCTGGGCGCGCAGCCGGCCTTCGAGCGATGGGGTCTCGACGGTCCCGGGACAGATGGCGTTGCAGCGGATGCCGTGGCTGACGTAGTCGGCGGCCACGGATTTCGTCAAGCCGATCACGGCCGCCTTGGTCGTTGCATAGACGCAGCGCACCGGCACACCTTTGACGCTGCTCGCCACCGACGACATGTTGATGATGCACCCGTCACGACGCGCAAGCATACCGGGCAGCACCGCGCGAAGGGTGCGGACCATCCCCTTGACGTTCAGGTCGTAGGCGAGATCGAGCTGCGCGTCGGTGCAGTCCAGGACCGTTCCGTGGTGCACGCAACCGGCACAGTTGAACAGAATGTCAACGTCGCCGGCACGGGCCACACCGGCTGCAACGCTCGTGGCGTCGCGCACATCCATGCGACAGGTCTCGAT
>DAHXNV010000089.1 GCA_027365225.1 Gammaproteobacteria bacterium | reverse complement strand
ATGATTCTCTAAAAGAGTTTATGATAGTTACCCGGAACAAAGAACAAGGTCATTGTAGTTGCGATATTTTGCCACCGAAGGTAACCTTTGTGAGATATTTTCGCCTGTATATATTGACCGCAAAAACAATCAAAGTGCTCAGTAGAACCATTGCAAAAGTGATTATGTTTGAGTAGAGATTGGGATCATAAGTAATTTCAAAGTACAGGACAAGAGATAGAAGTATCATGGAAATAAGAGAAATTATGAAACTTGGTTTCCGTATCATGTAATTTGAATCTTTCATTACTGCAATCGCAGTGATAATATGTACCAGGATATATGATAATGCTACGCACGTCAGAATTGTAAGAAACATGTTAAAGAATCCAATAAAGTTCGAAATTATCACTATGATCAGGGTAACGAGAAATAAGATGAACAGATCAATGGATGAATCTTGAAATTTTGTTTTCCATGAAGGTATTATTTTGTCTTTTCTCATTCTATCAAGCGCACTGATAAAGGCTCTCAAATAAGAGATGGAAAGGTTGAATGCGCTCAGGACTGTAATGGATAGAAATATGGCATACAGTGAGAAATTTTGATCCATAAGCATGGTTAATATATATGCTCCTCCAGTCTGGGAGTAAAGCGTAAGACCTGTTGGCCCAAGGTAATCATCCATTGC
>DAHXNV010000088.1 GCA_027365225.1 Gammaproteobacteria bacterium | reverse complement strand
CCTTGCGATGGCGTTGCCGCTGCAGCGGTATGGTTCCAGTGGTATTGCGATGGTTCCGATCCTCGTCATTGAAAGTAATGCGATTACATATGGAAGCCCTGGCGGCAGTGTTATTAAGATCTTATCACCTTTCTTGATGGAAAATAGCTTTTTGATTCCAGACGAAAATGATTCCACAAAGCGGAGCAGTTTTGAATAGCTGTATACCTGGCCTCCAAAGATGATGGCTGCACTGCTGGGCTTTCTGAGGCTTACCTTTTTGAATTGTTCAAAATAGTCTTCTACTTCTTCATCTGTGAGTAGATTTTCCTTGATTTCAACCTTATCAGTGTTTTCTCCCAATAAAGTTCAAATATCAAACAGCATAAAACAGTTTACATTTCCTTAATTTTTGATCGGACTTCTTCCATTTCCATGAATACCTGGGGTATTTCATTTACCATTTCATCTATTCCAAACCATACTTTTCTATGATTCATGCATCTTTCAGCTGCCCTCTTGTTTATAAAAGATACCATGGAACATGCTCTAAGCGTCGGAACCTTCCTGCTGATCAAACCGGCAAGCAGTCCTGCAAGAAGGTCTCCGGTTCCACCCATTGTCATTCTGGAATTCCCCCCATTTCCAAGTATAGTTGTCACGCCGTCAGTAATTATATCCGTTGGTCCCTTG
>DAHXNV010000087.1 GCA_027365225.1 Gammaproteobacteria bacterium | reverse complement strand
AACGGCCCGCTTGACGGCACCAACCGTAGCGAGAATGGCAGCTGGGTCGAGCGCTCAGGCGTTGAGCTAGTTGGCGTCGAGCCCTTTCGGCCAAGGACGAGAGTGGTTCCGCCTCCGAAGGGCGATACCGCCAGGGAGAGGATTTTGGACCTGACCGGGGCATTTCACGAGCGCCGGGGGGTGCGGGTGGTCGTGGCCGAGGCCGAGGCCGCGGCCGCCGAGCTGCTCGCGACGCTCTCTCAGTGGGTCGGCCCCCCGAGCCCCGCGTCGAGTGGCTCCTCCCTGAGGAACGACCGGTAATGGGCAGTACGTCGGGAGGCGTGAGCAGAACGTCGGCGCAGTCCGATCTCCCGAAGTGACCCCAGGCGAAACGGAGCCCTCGTGACAGTTCCAGCTTCTTCACCCTCCGAGGGCCGCGTGGCTGTGGTCACTGGCGCAGCACGTGGCATCGGCGCAGAGGTGGCGTGCTCGTTGGCGAGCGCCGGCTGGCGCCTCGTGCTCGTCGACTCGTGTGCTGACGACCCTGCGGCCAGCTACGGTCTCGCGACGCGGGCAGACCTCGACGCCGTGGTCGAAGCGTGCGGAGGAGGTGCTATCGGCCATGTCGCCGATGTCCGTGATCAACGCGGGCTTGGCGAAGCTGTGGATTTGGCCGGGCAGCGTTTTGGGGGAGTCGATGCC
>DAHXNV010000086.1 GCA_027365225.1 Gammaproteobacteria bacterium | reverse complement strand
AACGCCAGACAAGTGCATCACCAAGTTGATGGCCCCTTTGCTTCCAAGGTCGGATTTATTATCTTTCCAGACCTCACCAACTCCTGTTTTTGCAGGAGATACACCGATTTTTATGTCACCGATTTGATACATCCTAGTCGAATGGCTCTCTTTCGAATACTTGTCTAAAAATCCTCCATAAATGCGCTCGATGACCTCGCCGATCGGGAGTGATCTCATGCGATCTGCTTGCAGCTTCAGGTCTTGTTTTAAGATATCAATCTCCACTTTCTGCTCATCCAGTAGTGCTGTTTTCTGTGAAAGTTCAGAGTCTTTTTCTATGAGCGTCATTTGCAAATCGCTGTTTCGCTTCATCAAAGCATCATGGTTTTGCGCTTTGTTCCAAGCTTGTTCTGCGACTTTAATCAGGGACTTTTCACGAAGCCGAATCTCATCTTGTCGCTTCCGCTCCAGCGCTTTGACTCTTATCTCAAGTTCATCACGATTCTTTTTCGCATCAGAAAAAGGAACCTTTTCGGCTAGGCTCCGATCCTTCAGTTCTGGTACTTTCGTCTTAACTGTCGGGATAGCCGGCATCGGCCTATTCACATTCTCATAGTATTTTTTTACAGAAACATGCTTCGCCTCTGAGCCTTTTATTCCTCTTTCGATACCCAGGTGTGCCACAGCAAAATGCGCTTC
>DAHXNV010000085.1 GCA_027365225.1 Gammaproteobacteria bacterium | reverse complement strand
GGTCAAGATCGATCTCCCGGGCCTTGGTCATCAATCGGGTAAGCAGCGTGTGCCGCGGCAAGAGCGGCTCCCCGTTGCGCGAGCGGCCGCAATCGCACCTCAGCTCGAACAAGTTGGCGGTCTGCGGCGATCCGCGGCGGCCCCATTCCTGAGGTCAGGAACAGCCAATCCGCCCGAAGTCAAAGAGCCAGCCCTTCCGCGGATGTCATGCCGGCTTACGCGCCGTGAGTCGTTAGCGAAGCGCTCACACGAATTGCCGTGCATCGAGTCAGGTGGCGCTCCGTAGGCCCGTCGCATAACTGCAGGGTACTGCGCAATGTGGAATCCCACCGCGATCCGCTCCGAGGCGGTGGGGTGCCCCGGCGATTCCACCGCGAGCGACGAACCTCATCGAGCCGGCTGTCTCGGGACCAAACGCGGCAACAGTTATCGCCGAACTCGACCGGGACCGGCCGACCGTCTCTCGAGCCTGGCGCTGGTAAAGAGAATTACGCCCTCAAGCGATGCGGCGCAGCCGATGGGCCCCCAACATTGCCGGCGTACTCGGCAACGGGCTGCGGCATCCGCATGGGGCCGCGACCACTGTGCGGGCGCGGTCGCCGTCCTGGAGAGCATTTTACCCTGTGTGCGCTAACGAACCTACGAAGGGGCGATTTATGTTATGATGTGGGTGAAGAGAAG
>DAHXNV010000084.1 GCA_027365225.1 Gammaproteobacteria bacterium | reverse complement strand
GAAGGCCTGCCAGATCGCGTCATAGAGGCCGCTCGCGCGGATTTCCTCAAGGAAGATGGCATCCGCTTGGCGCAGGATCGCGAGTTTCGCGGCGCTCACCGGGCCGGGGATGCGGATGGCGAGGCCGGGGCCGGGGAAGGGGTGCCGCCTGACCATCGCCTCCGGCAGGCCAAGCTCGCGCCCGAGCGTCCGCACCTCGTCCTTGAACAGCTCACGCAGCGGCTCGATCAGCTTGAGGTGCATGCGCTCCGGCAGGCCGCCGACATTGTGGTGCGATTTGATCGTGACACTGGGCCCGCCAAGAAAACTCACGCTCTCGATGACATCGGGATAGAGCGTGCCCTGGGCGAGATATTCGGCGCCGCCAAATCTTCCCGCTTCCTCCTCGAACACATCGATGAACAGCCGCCCGATGGTCTTGCGCTTGACCTCGGGGTCATCGACGCCTTCGAGCGCGGCGAGGAACAGCGCCGCGGCGTCGCTATGAACGAGGCGGATATTGCGACGCTCGCGGAACGTCGTGACCACGTCCTCGGCCTCGCCCGCGCGCAAGAGCCCGTGATCGACGAAGATGCAGGTGAGCTGATCGCCGATCGCCTCATGGATCAGCGCCGCCGTGACCGCCGAATCGACACCCCCCGAAAGGCCGCAGACGACGCGGCCGACGCCCACCTCGGCCTGG
>DAHXNV010000083.1 GCA_027365225.1 Gammaproteobacteria bacterium | reverse complement strand
AGGCGCGGCTGATCCAGCGCGCCCAGCAGCAGATGGGCCAGCAACAGCAGCCATGCCGCGGGCAGCGACCACGCGGGCCGCACCACGCGATAACCCGCGATCACGCTGCTGGAGAAGAACGGCAGCATGCGATGGGTGACGGTGAAGAACACTGGCATCAGGAAGGCGAAGGTGCCGATGCGGATCGCCGCGATCGCCAGCGCGGGCGGTGCGCCCAGCAGAAAGGCCAGGAACAGCGCCAGGCCGAGCGCCCCCAGGGTCAGCGCGGCGAGGATCGACCACGCCCAGTGGTCGCGCGAGCGCGCCGTGCGCAGCACGCGCTGATGCTGATGCAGCAGCGTAATGGTCTCGATCAGCGTCAGGTATTTCGCGTGATCGCGCCGCGTGCGCGTGCGATCATCGAGGAAGGTCAGCTGCTCGGCGTAGGGATTGACCACCGCGAGCGGCCGCAGCAGCCGCTGGGCATTGCGGTGCAACCGGGTAATGGTCTGCGCTTCCTCTTGCGCGATGAGTCCGGCGAGCGTGCGTCGCGAGCGCTGCCGCGCCTGGATCGCGCGGGTCTGCTCGCGGCTCTCGTTGATCGTGAGCACCAGACACCGGTTCGTCAGCTCCTCGTCCACATCGATCGCGGTGGTGGTGAGGAAGAGCATCACCGGCCCCTCCACCCGGTACTGCTGCGTGACCAG
>DAHXNV010000082.1 GCA_027365225.1 Gammaproteobacteria bacterium | reverse complement strand
CAATTTTTACATAACATGTTAAGATCAATTTTCAGATCCGATACCAGATCTTTCGCCTTCTTCGGTATCTCGCTCATTATCTCCGATCTTTCCATCCTGTACATCTTTATCCTCGATAATATGAGTAAAACATCCCTTATACTGTATTTCCCATCTATCATGTTGAGAATCTGGAAGTGGAGGTAAAGCGATAAAAGATTCAAAAACATGTAAGTGAAAAGCATGTGATCGTCCCTGAGGTAAGAACGATCCGCCTCAAGATCATTCTTGTAAACGTTGAATGCGTATTCGACGTATTCACGCTGCTTGTATAATCGATATATTTTCTCCGGATCGTCATTTAAATCAGATAAAAGGTATAGCTTTCCGAAATTGATCTCATTTTCATCATACTCTTTCCTGCTCCTCTTATTCTCATTGATCCTGATCAGGTAATCCTTCTCCTCCTCAGATCGCAGAACAGGATCTTCGTAAATGTAGACATCATCTTCGCGTTTCCAGTACTTAACGGGCTTACCGTCATACATGAAAACGTTCATGAAGTGATCGTTTTCCGGTATCAATGATGAATTCCTCCTTAACGGTATTATGTAACTGAGATGTTTCTTCTTCAGCTTTTTGATGTTATCAGCAGAGAAGAATCCCTTATCTGCAACGATCACGCATCTATCGATTCCTGCCATTTCA
>DAHXNV010000081.1 GCA_027365225.1 Gammaproteobacteria bacterium | reverse complement strand
CAAGTGCAGCCGGGTGGCGATCTCGCGGTCGTCCTTGCCCTGGGCCGCGAGGGCGAGACACTGGCGCTCCCGCCGCGAGAGCACAACGGGAGGATTCGTGGCAGGCATGGACTTCCCCTCCATCTTCCTGAAGCTCGAGCGCGGCAAAAAGGGCAGGCTGGGATCGGACCGCGCGGCATCTGCGTAGCGTGGCGCATCCGGGGAAGCAATTCATGGACCGGACACCGCGTCTTTGGACGCATTTACAGTCCGTGGTGTGGAGAATACCGCGTTGTGAATTCACCATAACTTTGCCTGGACCCCCTGAATGCAAGCCGACGTGACAGGCCGCGTTGGGAGAGCGTACCCTTGAGGGCGGGTCGAGTGGTGTGTTCGGCGCCCGGCGTTTCGACGCGGGGCACGCCACTGGGAATCAAAGGGGGCGGCGGGGCACGAGGCTCGCCTGGTGTTTGGAACTGCGCGCATGATGCAGACAAGGGTGTACATCGTCGATGACGACCCGGGGCTTCGCGGGGGCTTGTTGCGGATGTTCAAGGAGGCGGGATATCCGGCGCGGGCGTTTGTATCCGGGGTCGCCTTCCTTCAGGCTTGTCCGACACTGTCCGCCGGATGTGTCGTCCTCGATCTGCTCATGCCGGGCATGGGTGGCCTCGAGGTGCAGCGCCAGCTCGCGGCCACGGGGCACCC
>DAHXNV010000080.1 GCA_027365225.1 Gammaproteobacteria bacterium | reverse complement strand
GCCGGCATTGAGCGCCTCCAAGGTGGCGATGGTGACGACGGCGCCGGCGCCGACCGCGACTTGGGCGCCGCCGAACAGGGCCAGCGCGCCGCCGCCGCTGATCGTCCCGGCAAGCGCGCTTACCCCGCCATAAAGGCCGAGCATGCCATGCGCGACGGCGAGCGTGCCGCTATTCGTGAGATTGCCGGCGATGTCGCTGGTGCCGCTGGTGAATTGTTCGATCAGACCGCGATTGAAGAGGCCGCCGGTGCCCTCGCCCGCGAGCGTCGTCGGGTTGGCGATGACGAACTGGCCGCCGCCACTGACGCTGATCGCGCTCGCGTCCGAACTCGCCGCGCCGAGGGTGACCGCGCCCGAGGTCTCGAGCCGGCCGCTGACATCGAGCGTCGCGCCGCCGCTGACGGCAAGTCCGCTCAGCGCCTCGGCGGTGCCGGTGATGTCGATCACGCCCGGCCCGCTGATCGCGCCGGCCAGCGTCGCCGGGCCGCCCAGCGTGAGGGTGCCGGCGCCGAGCGCGAGGCTGCCGGCGGCCTGATCGAAGCCGCCGAGCCAGGCGCCGCCGGTGAGGCTGAGCGCGCCGCCGACGAGATCGAGGGTCGCGTAGGGATCGCTCGCGTCGCTGAGCGCGGCGATCGCGTCGCTGGTGGCGTAGGTGACGAAAATCGGGATCGCGGCGCTAAAAACCGCGTTGTCACCCGAA
>DAHXNV010000007.1 GCA_027365225.1 Gammaproteobacteria bacterium | reverse complement strand
ACCCGGACGAGCGACTTGCAGCGTGATTTATGCCGCCCAAAAGAGCCGCACCCATAGAATATCGAGCACTGATTTACCGCGCCGTACGTAAACTGCGAGAAGGGCGGCTTGCCGGCCGTAACTGACCCGGTGACCTCAGCATCCGTGGCATCGCTGCCGGGTGGCGCACCCGGCAGCGGCGCACCATTGATGGAGAAGACGTTGCCAGGAAAGCATGCCGCGTAGTTGTTATCGGGTCCGCCGAAACTTCGATAATCATTGTTCGCGGTGAGAAGACGGTCCGCGCTCGACAGACCGCTGTCGACCCCGTAACTGGCGATCACCGACAGACCGCCGCGCCGCCATTGCCGTCCCCAAGCCACGCTGACCCGCATGTCCCCGAGATTCTTCGCCGAGTCATACCGAACGTTCGCCGCAAATCCATTGAAGTGCTTTTTCAGGATGATGTTCACCACGCCTGCGATGGCGTCGGAGCCGTAAATCGCGGACGAGCCGTTCGGATCGACCTCTATTCTTTTAACCGCCGCAAGCGGAATGTCGTTCAAATCAAAGAAGGTGCCGCCCGATATCGCGGTATTTTCGAGGCGACGGCCGTTCAGGAGTACCAGCGTCGAGCCGTCCGGAAGACCTCGCAAATTTACGGTTCCATAGTACCCATACACTGATTCCTGTGACGCGACAGGCGCTTGCGGCAGCGTCGAGAGGAACGAGGCGATCGAATTCCGGCCGCTCTGATCGATGGCCCGCCGGTTGTAGATCAGCACTTCCTGCGAGGTGTACTTGGAAGTCGTGGGCAGCCGCGAGCCGGTGACGATCACTTCCTTGAGCGCGGCCGCGTGTGCTTTTCGATGGTTGTACTCAGGCCGACTCGCACTCCGATGCGGTCCGGTGGCACGGCCGGCGGCCGGGGGATCATTCGCAGACATCGTCCGACTGTCGCGCCGCGATACGCGCGCGTGGCCTGCGCGGCCCGGGGCACTGCCGTTGAGAAGTCCCTCTTGCGCCTCAGCCTTCGGCACCACCCGCACGGTGTCGGAATCCACGTACACGGCGACGAGCCGCGTGCCGGCCAGCAGTCGCGCAAAGGCCGCCTTCGGTGTGAGGTCCGCCTGGAGCGCATCGGCCTTCAATCCGGCGACATCGGAAGGGTCGTAGTAAACGTTCAATCCCGCCTCGGTTGCGAGGTCCTGCAGGGCCTGCGCCAGCGGCTCGGCCGGCAGATTGAAGCGAATTTGCGCGGCGGCGATGAGCGGGCAGGCGCTCAGGAGGATCGACGCGATCCACGCCGAGCCCCTGCGGGACCCGATCGGTCTGGTCATGGTGAGCTTCTCCGGCAGTCCATCGCACATGCGTTGACTTGTGTTGCGACGGTGGTCGTAATGACGGGCATTACGTGACCCCCTGTCGTCGAAGACGCCGCAGCGCGTCAAAAGCCTCAATGGCGCGGACCACACGGAAGAGAGGATCTCGGTCTACGGGACACCGGGGCGGATGGGGCTCTGATGTGCCGCGGGAACGCGACACTCCGTTTCGTTTGTTCCGTCCGGGTTATCCGTAGCGCAGAGCGCCGGACATCAGGCGTCCGTATGCATGTACGCTTCGGCGTATGCGATAGACGTCAGGGACGATGGTCTGATGTTCCGTCCGGAACTCTCGTGCGCGGCTCCAGGATCCATGTGTCGCCTCGCGCGATCAGGCGCAGATGGTGAGCCTCGGCGACTGAGCGCACGAAGCTCTTCGCGGCGCTGAGCCGGAACACCCCCCCGACACGCAGAGCCTGGAGCTCGGGCGCACCCAACACGATTTTGCAGCGGTTGTACCGGTTGAAGTGTCGGGCTGCGACCGCCAGCGGCGTATTATTGAAGATCAGCTCGTCTCGCAGCCAGGCGGTGGCCTGGGCCGCCGGCTCGGCCCGCAGCGTGGGCAGCGCGTGCGGGCGCAGGAGCAGGCGCGTGCCGGCCGTGACCAGCAGGACGCTCCGCGAGGACACCGTGGGCACGCGGTCGGCCACGTCGAGCGGCGCGACCGCCACGCGTCCCTTGATCACTGTGACCATCAGGGTTGCGCCGCCAACATTTCCGCGCCGGACCACGAAAGCGGTGCCGAGGTCTATCACCTTCCGGTTGCCGGCCAGGACCACGAAGGGCCGTCCGGGGTTGTGCACCACCTGAAAATAAGCCTCGCCGTAGCGCAGGATCACGCGGCGCACGCGCCGGCCATAGCGCACGACGATGCGGCTGTTCGTGTCGAGCGTCACCCACGAGCCGTCGGCCAGCTCAATCGTCTTCTGTTCCCCGGCCCCGGTGCTCACGATCGTGCGTGCCAGCACGTGCCGTGCCCAAAGCGCGATGGCGAGGCTGGCCGCGAGGCCCACCGCGACGCTCCAGCCGAAACGCCTGCGCCGCGCCGAGCGACGGGATCCGGCAAATCGGCGCCGGAGGCGAAACGGCACACCGCCGGTGTCCGTCCAGACGTCGGTGGCGCGCTCGAATTCCGCGGCATGTGCGGGATGCTCGGCGAGCCACCGGCGCAATCCATTCTCGGTATCCCGCGTTCGATCGGGACCGTGCAGTCTGGCGAGCCATGCGGCCGCTTCGGCCCGCACCCGCCGATCGCTGTGCGCACGCTCGGAGGCGGCGGCACTCATGTCGCGTCCCTCAGATCCATGAGCGCCACGATGGCCCGTGCGACCGACTTCTCGATCGTACTGACCGACACGCCATAGGTCGCGGCCAGTTCGTCATAACTGTATCCGGCGCGGTGGGCGAGATAGATATCCCGCGTCCGCGGGCTGACCGCCTCGAGCACTTTCGTCACCTCATTGAGACGCTGCTCGGCCGCCAAAACCTCATCCGGCGCGGGCGTGGCCGCCACCAGCGGCAGAATCTCCGCCAGTTCCTCGACCGGCTGTCCGGCCGCCGGATGGCGGCACTCGGCGCGATAGCGGCTGATGGACAGATTGATGACGGTGCGCTGCAGGAATCCCGCCTCGTTGCGAACCTCTTCCCTGCGGCAGTATTCCATCAGGCGCAGAAACGCTTCCTGAATCAGATCCTCGGCGTCTTCCGCGGAACGGCCGTGCCGTCGCAACAGCCTTCGCAGCCGCGCAAAGCCCGGCGGGCGCGCAAGTACTCTTTCTTTTCGCGAGGACATTCATGATCTAGACACCGACTGCGGGACGAATTCGCATTCCTTCGCTGCGAACGAGAGCGCGCCGGCGCGCCCCACGCCACATCCCACCGACCGCCGCCGGCGGCTCACGCGCCGTCTCGCGAACCGGCGCGCCTCCAAAAGTACCCCGGTCCCCGATGACCGCCACGGGAACGCCGGACGTGCCTTCCGGAGTGACACGACGGCACGTCTCCTGCGTTTAACAATCAGATCTCCTCGCACTCGACATTCCTAACCGACACTCAGGCGCCTCGTCACAATGCTCGCATACGCTCGACACACGACACCGCGTCCACCTCTGATTAGCACCTTGACTCGAACGTCATTCCACAGAGTATGGCGGCCACATCAGCATCGCGTTCTCGCACGTGCGCAGGTCCTGTTCTTTGGCGCCTGGGTGCGTGAGGGGCGCGATGTTGCGATTTTCGGAATCCAAAATGCTTCGCAACAGAGCAGCCCCCATTTGTCGCCGGACCCGCCACCCTCGCCCCCTCACAACGCCGCTCGAACTCCGCCGTGGTATTCGCGACTGATCAGGGTCTGCACGCGGCTGGGACGGCCGCTGGAGGATGCCGAGGATCTGGTCCAGGAGGCTTATCTGCGGTTCCTGGAGTACCGTCAGACGCGCCAGGTGCGCGATGAGGCGGCGCTGCTGGCGCGCATCGTCACCAACCTCGCGATCAATCAGTACCACCGGCAGCGCACCGTGCCCGTCTCCCCCGAGGAACTCATGGCGCTCGAGCTCGATCCCGCCCTGGTCGAACCCGCCGCGAGCGCTGAAAGAATACTGGCCGCGCGCGAGCACCTCGATCAGGTGGTCCGGGCTCTGGACCGGGTCAGTCACCGCACATGCCAGATCTTCCTGGCACACCGCGCCGGCTACAGCTACGATGAGATCGCCGCCGAGTTCTCCGTCTCGCATCGGACCGTGCAGAAGCACATTGCGCGTGCGACAGCGCTCCTCGGACTGCGCAAGACGCCGTCCCGATTCTGATGTTTTCCACGGCCCGGCACCGAAAACGTAAGGTCCAACGGGACGCACCGCCACGCGTCCAATTGACTTGGTCATACGCCGTCTGACGCGCCGTCAACGGCTGGACGCGATCATGGCGTCCGGAATGCTGACGCCAGGCCCCCAGCACCCGCAACGTCTGCCGAAGCGGCGTCCCCGTGATTGTCGCCGGTCGTCGCACCATGAGCGTCAAGCGATGCAGCGGCGAGGGTTGAGAACCGCTCCATTGCCCGCGCCATTGGGGACTGACCCCGCATGGGCCGAATTCGCCGGCAGGATCGGGCCGAGGCAAAGCGCGAGGCGCAGCCGATGCACGAGCGGAGTTCCGGGGCTTCCCGTGTCCCCATTCGCAGGGCGCGGACCGTCGCGCGGCCGGATCCCGAGCGCGGTGATTACAGCAAGCGGATCCCTTAGAATCAACGCGTTTGGCGCCGGGGCCGGCCACCCTCGAGGGGTCGCGCCGGGGTCCGGGTGCGTGCCCGTCAACCGCAGGAGAGGCTCATGGGTGCGATCTACGTTCTCTGGCTGCGCGAGCTGAAGCGCTATTTCCGCTCGAAGGCGCAGATCGCCGCCTCGCTCGGCCAGCCGCTGCTGTACCTGCTCGCCCTCGGCTACGGGCTCTCGCCCGTGTTCCGCCGCAGCGGTGAAGGGAGCTATCTGGAATTCGTCGCCCCCGGGGTCATCGCGATGACGGTGCTGTTCTCCTCGCTGTTCTCCGGGATTCAGCTCATCTGGGACCGCCAGTTCGGGTTCCTGAAGGAAACACTGGTCGCGCCGGTGCCGCGCCTGCACATCATGATCGGCCGCACCTGCGGGGCGGCGACCACCTCGATGATCCAGGGACTGCTCGTGGCCGCGGTGAGCGTGATGGCCGGATTCCGCCCAGTGGGCGGCGCGGGCATTGCGCTCGGGTTCCTCTTCCTGGCATTGATCGCCGTGGTATTCACCGCGGTCGGCACCACGGTCGGCTCGACGCTGAAGGACATGCAGGGATTTCAGATGATCATGAACTTCCTGGTGCTGCCGATCTTCTTCCTCTCCGGGGCGCTCTATCCGCTGAAGCACCTGCCGATATTCCTGACGGTGCTCACCCGCGTCGATCCGCTCACCTATGGGGTCGACGGGTTGCGCGGAGCGCTGATTGCGCGGATTTACTTCAGCACCTCGCTCGACCTGCTGGTCATGGTGGTGCTCGCCATCGCGGTCACTGCGCTCGGCGCCTGGCGCTTCTCGCGCATCGAAGTCTGAGCCGCGCCGCTCGCGGCTCGGCGCGGCGCGGCGCGGCGCCACACCGGGGGTCTTGCGCCGCCCGGGCTGCGCACTTACTGTACAGCGCACGCTCGAGCTGATTTTCGCCCGGAGATCCCGGAATTTCCACCGCAACCCCAACCCCGAACGGCGGCCGTCCCGTAAACTCGCTATTTCTATCAAAACTCGCAGGCTATCTGCGTAGCCTTTCACGACCTCACTGTCGTACGCTCACGCTGTCACGCTACTGGAGTGAGTACCACGAACACGCAACAACACCCCTACGTGCTCAACCTCCCGGATTGGGAGCTCCCGCACTTGGACGACCTCGAATGGACCCTGGTCGAATCACTGGCAGCTCAGGTACGCCTGCAGGGAGCGGGCTCCGAGTCCCTCGAAGACGCCTTGCACGAGGTGCTCCACGAGCGGCTATTGAAGCTCGTGGAGCGCGCCGTCAACGAGACGATCGAATATTGGCTGAAAGGCCTGGGTGATGGGAATGACGGCGACTGGCCGGAGTTGTGCATCGAGCTTCCCTATCTCGAGACCGGCGAGACCGCCGAACCGCTCACCCTCACCTATCGTGTCGAGAACGCCGACGGCACGCGGACGGAACTCAACCGAACCACGCTCGGCGCGGTGCTGTCCCGGATCCTGGAGGACCCCTCCCCTGCGACCCGGGAACCAGACCGCGCGCGAGCGATGGCGGCTGGATTGCGTCAGCTCGCCCAGAGACTGGAGGATCTCTAGCCCATCGAGAAGGCCATCGAGACGCCGCCGTCCGCGGCGGCGTCTCACGGCCCGGGTCGTGCCGCATCCGCCCGCGGCCGGACCCCCGTGGGATGAGACCCGTTCGGCGAGCCGTTGCTCGGCAAGACGACGCGAGCGTGTTTCTGACGGGGGGCTCGAAGTGTTAGCGGCTTCGGGAGCATCGATTTATAATGCACGCGCGGCGGAGGCACCCGTGACCAACAGCCGCGCCTCAAGCGCGGTGAACTCCCGTGAGAGCGACACCCAGTTGAGTTTGATCTTGTCGGTCTGGTAAGCCTGCGAGCGCCGCGCCAGCGCCCAGTTCCACACGTAGCGCGAGGCGCCAAACAGCCGTCCCAACACGCGCTGTTGCCGGCGGGTCGGGCAGACCCGCAGGCGGTAAGCACGCTCGATGGTGCGGTCCTCACACAGACTGTAGTTATATCCATACTCTCGGACCGGCTCAAGGGGCAGGACGAATCTCTATGCGCCGCCGCGCGCCCTGCTTCACTGCGCACGCAACGCCACCATGGCTGGCATGCGCGGACGTTGCGCAATGGCTCAAACCGGCGGGGTCACTCGCCTCCGTGCTCGTTCCGTCGACGACGATCCGCGGCAGGGGGCGCGAGCGAGGCGCTTGTTCGAGGCGGCAGTTGAGCGACTGTTCGTTCCCAGCACCGTGCTGCTCGAGCTCGAGTGGGTATTGCGCTCGCGCTACGAGTTCGACAAGTCCACGGTTCTCGGTGCGCTCAACGCGCTGCTCGAAACGCGGGAACGCGAGTTCCAGGATGAGCCCGCAATCGAGCGAGCGCTCAGCTTCCATCGGCAGAACGCGGCCGACTTTGCCGATTGCCTACACGCGGGTCAGTGCGGCTCGGCAAGGCGCGTACCAATGGTCACGTTCGACCGAACGGCCAGCCGGATCCCTGGCGTCGAGCTGCTGACCCCGTAGCCTCACATGGCTCTCGCTGCAACCGTATAGATTACTGACGCATTCGGGCGTGCGGTGTACCGGAAGATCCATCACGGGTGCAATGTCGGCAGTTGGCCAAGAGGCGTCACCCATCGTCAAGATTGGGTTCCGGGTCGAGTGGGAATTATCCGAGGACCCGCGCCGGGTCGGGCAGACCCCGAGAAGGGGCGCCCCCGGCCCGGCTCGCTTCCGAGCCGATCGAACGGGGGCCCCGCCCGTCGGCAGCTCCCCATGCAGGCGCGTCCACCCCGAGCCATGCGGCATCACGAACGTTTGCCAGGCACAGGGAGACGCCCGGCCGCCACAGGTGACGGCCGTTGAGCCAAAAACACACGATTTTTGACTCAACGGCGCCGGGCGGGGCGCGCCCCGATCCCGCGCTTGTCAATAGTGGAACTTGTAGAGCAGCTGCGCGTAGATCTCGAAGGGATTGTTCCAATGCACCCCGCCGAAGGTCAGGGCGTTGTCCGTGAGCAGGTGCTCGTTGGTGACGTTCAGCCCCGTGACCGACAGCTGCAGGTTGCGCGTAACGTTGCGGCCCACGGTCAGATCGAGGATCGCGTAGCTCGGCAGGTGGCTCGGCTGCCAGGTCGGCGGGCCCGCAAAGCCGTTCATCAGTCCGGAGTTCACCGACAGATTGCTGCCGAGGAAGTACCCCTTGGGCAGATTCACGTTGTAGCCGACATTGAGCGTATTGCGCTGATCATGATCGAGCGAGACATAGTCCCCGCAGGCCGTGCCCGGCACCACCAGCCCCCCGCTGATCGAGCCGAAGCACTGTGCCGTCTGGTTCGAGTATGCAAGGTGCACCTGGCCGTACTTCCAGAACGGCGGTGAGCGCACCGTGAGCTCGCGGCCGCGGATGAGCGCCCCCTGATCCGTGATGGGCAGATAAATGTCGGACTCGCCGATCGGATTGTGGTCGAAGAAGTTCTTCGCCTCCGTGACGAAGTAATCCGCCTCGATCTGCCAGCCATCGAGCGGGATCGTCAGGCCGAACTGCCGCTCCCGGTCGCGCTCCCCGTACAGCGGCAGGAAATGGCTGTTCTGGCTGGACGCGAAACTCACGAACGGTCCGGAAAGCGACTCCAGCGGCGGCGCCTGGTAGTACTTGCCCCAGAAGGCGCTCAGCACCCAGTGGATCTTCGGCAGCTCGACGGTCGCCCCATAGCGCGGATCGGTCGCGCTCTCGCTGATCAGCCCCTGGAAGTGCGACTCGCGCACACCCGCCTGCAGATGCAGCCACGTCAGCGGGTGCCAGTTGTCCGACACCCAGGCGTCGATCAGCCCGCCGGTGGGATTTTCCAGCTCCGCGAGGCTGCGCGAGCCGTTGCTGAAGGCGAGATTGAAGTCGGCATGATCCTGCTGCGCGAAGCCGAAAGCCCCGACATCCACGTGATTGTGATCGAAGTGCAGGCGCAGGTTTTCCTCCCCGCCCTCGTACTGGGAGGTGTGATGGAAATGCGTGATGATCGGATAGTCCCGCGCGCCCCCGTCATAGGCGGCCCGCTCGAAGTGATACATCAGCGAGCTGGTCAGTACGACCTCATCGGTAAAGGTGTGCACCCAGGAGAGCATCGCGAAATTGTCCGCCTCCTTCTGCACATCGCCGAACTGCCCGACGCACTGCGGGTCATCCGGCAGCGGCGTGCGGCAATTCGGGATCTGATAGTTGTCCTGGCGCAGCTGGGCGACGAAGCGCAGCTCGTTGTGCGAGCTCGGATCGTACTGGAGGTTGGCGAAGAGCCCATACCCCTGCGACGCGTCGTGAATCACCTGGGCGATGGGAGTCTGCAGGCCGAGGTTGCTGCGGTTGCCCTCGGCACTCACGTAGTACGCGAAGTTGCCGACGTGGCTCGCGGCGCTCAGATAATCGTCGGTGTGGCCGAAATTTCCGGCCGAGACCGCGAGCACCCCCTGGTTCTTCTTGCCGAACCCGCTCTTGGGGATCACGTTGAAGATGCCGTAGGTGCGGTCGCCTTCGTCGGCGTTGTACCCGCCCCGCTCGACACCGAGCGTTTGAATGTCCTCCGGAGCGATCGCCGGGCCGAGGCTCTCGGCGATGTTCGTGTTGGGAATCTCCACCCCGTCGATCAACCAGCTGGTCTGGTGGCCGCCGCGGATGTGCAGCATGTCGTGGGCCTCATACGCGCCCGGAACGTAGTCGGTGATCATCGTGAGGCTGTTGACGTCGATCGCGCCCGGGGTCTCCAGGATGTCCTGCGCGCTCACCAGCGTCACCGGCGTGACCGAGGCCACCACCGGCTGCGCGGTAGTACCCTGCACGATGATCCGCTTCAGCGCCGAGAGGCGCGCCAGGCGGATGAGGGGCGCGGGAAAATATCCCGCCTCCACCGTGAGCGCCTGACGCTCGGCCACGAAGCCGGTCCGCCGCACGATCAGCAGGTAGTGGCCGATCGCCACCGTCGGAAAGACGGCGCGGCCGCGCGCGTCGGTACGCTTCTTCAGAATGCGGCCCGAGGCCGACCGCAGCTGCACCCGCACCCCCGAGAGGGGCTGGCCGTGAACCGTGCGCACCGTGACCTGGACACTGCCGAAGCTGGCCGCCCAGCTCCTCACCGGCACCATGCCGAGCGCCGCGAGCACTGCGAGCCCGGCGCCGATCCGGCTCGAGCGCGCAAGACGATGCGCGCGGCGCGCATGCGCCGCGCGAGTTCTCACCTCGAAACTCATGCTTTGTCTCCCACGGCAGCGCCCCGCGCTCCCGTCCTCCGAACCCGTCGCGCAAGCACCCGAGCCGCCGCGGCCGCGGGCGCCTTTCCTTTCAGCGTCAGCGAGTCAGACCAGGGGCGGTGGAGCGCGCGCCTGGGGCGTGTGACCGCGCTTGAGCCCGCGCAAGAGCGGCGCGTGTACTTCGGGCGGGGCGATGGCCGGCAACACAGGCAGGACCAGCGCCGTGAGCGCATTGGCAGGCGCCGGCGAGACACTGTTGCAGAAGAGACAATGGGAATCCGAGGGGGACGGGGTCCGGGGCGCGCCCATCCGATGGCCCCGCGCGCCGTGCCTGAAGAAGTCCGCCGGAAAACCCTCATGGCACATCACGAGCGCCACGGCGCCCGAGGCCGGCTCGAAGCCGAGCGGCACCAGCGCCCGCAGACCGAAGGCCAGCAGCGCAAGCGCCGCGAGCCAGCCGCGCGCGGCGCGCGGCGCGGGTGCCGCGCCGAGTCGGTTTCGGCGGCGTGATAGGCCCAAGGGTTCTCCCAATCCCGGCTGAGCGGTCCGGGCATCAGGATACACAATCCTCAGCGCCCGCCGCGACGCGGCCAGGGGTGAGGCGCCGAAACGAGTGCGCCACGCGCCGAATCGCCGGCCGAGGGACCGCGCTGCGGGGCGCGCGCGGGCCAGACCGCTCCCGCTCAGAATGCGTAGCCGACCGAGATCACCACGGCGTTCGGCCAGAAGTGTATCTCAGAGGAGCGCCGCACGCCGGCGGTGTCTGTGGTGAGGCGGCTGTTGACCTCGGCGACGGAGTAGGAGGCCACGACGTGCCAACGCGTACTCAGACGATACAGAACCCCGGCGGTGACCGCCGGACCCACCGAGGCGGGCAGGGAGATCGATGTCGGCCCGCCGCTCACCGCCGCGCCCGCCGCGGTGATCTGCCTGGAGTAGAAGCGCGAGTAGTTCACGCCGATGCCGACGAACGGCCGCCAGTGCGACTGCGGGCTGAAGAAGCTGTACTCGAGCAGCGCGGTCGGTGAGAACCAGCGGACGCTGGCGATCCGCTTGCCGTTGTAGGGCACGGACCCGACGAAGGCCGGTCCCACCGCCTTCGCGTAGGTGACCGGCGGCCAGCCCAGGGCGAGCTCGACCTGAAAGTGCTGCGAGAGCTGGCGCACGTAGGCGAGGTAGAGCGTCGTGGTGCTCTCGATGCTCGTGCCCAGCCCCGGGACCGTGTACGGACCGGTGATGTCGCTCGCCGAGGCGTCGAAGTGCACCAGATATGCCCCGATCCGCACGTCGTTCGGATAGGAGTTGCCCGCGTACGCCCCGGTGGCCGCGAGCGCCAGCGCGGTACCGAGCGCGAGGGTTGCAATTTTGTGCTGCATGGTCGGTCTCTCGGGTCGGGGCTTAGGGAACCTGCGCGAAGAAATCGCGCGCCGCCACCATACAAAACGGCGCCTCGGAGCCATGGAAGGACTGAATGGCGGTGCTCGCCCCCTCGGCGCTCACCAGCGCCTGGTAGGCGCTCTGGAAGCCCTGCTGCAAGGGCGCGTACGGCCCGCTCGGGGTCGCATCCAGGTCGAGCACGCTCACCAGCCCTGCCTGCACCTGCGCACTCCACTCGGCGGCCATCGTCCCGGTGTCGATCTCGAAGAACACCGTCGGGTCCTGGTCGGCCCCGCACATGAGCATCGGTTCCTCGGGCGCCCAGCCGCCGTTGCGCATGTCGTTCAACTTGAAGTCCTCCCGCAGCCCGATGGTCGGGGCGGTGGCGAGGGCGATGTCGCCCGAGGTGAGCGTGCCGCCGTGGATCACGGTCATGGCCGCCTCGTCCGGGTTCTCCAGCGCATCGTCCACGTACTGCACGCGGTACGTGTTGTTGATCAGGTAGGGAGTGCCGAACCCGGCGTCGAACAGTGCCGCCTCGGCGGGCGGGTACGGGGGGCTCGTCGGCTCGGCAAGCAGCGCATCGGCCGCGGCATCGATCTGCGGGACACCGGTCGAGGAGCTCGGCGTGGCACTGTCGAACATCGCCGACTCCGGCAGCTTGCCGCTCGAGAACAACGTCGTGAGCGGCAACGGGCTCGGCAGCAGCGTATCGATGCCGGCCGCATAGGTCGAGGAATACACATCCGAGGTCTGGCTGTACACGTTCTGATACGCGTGCTGGTAGCTCGTCGTGATCAGCGGCGCGAACACCGTCGAGCCGATGTCCACCTGGCCGAAGAAGATCAGATCGCCGAGCGCCTCGAGCGCATAGGGTCCCGAGGACGGTGCCGAGGCGGTCACCGTCTCGCCGGCCGCCTGCATGGCCTTCACGGTGGCCATCGCCACGTAGCCGCCCTCGGAGTAGCCGGTGATGAACAGCTTGCCGTCATCGGTGGTCTGCGGCGTGAAGGTATGCGGCAGCGCCGTGCGCGCCGCGGTGAGCGCATCCTCCATATCGTCGGCATTCGCGGCCGCGTCGAGATAGGGATGATAGCCGAGGTTCGAGATATCGTAGCCGGCGTAGTTCGGCGCCACCACGATGTAGCCCTGGGCGGCGAACACCGCAGCGATCATCGCCGACTCGGCGTTGGCGGCATTGCCGGTGTCGGTGATGTCGGCGATGTTGTAGGTCGAGGTGCTGGCCGTGCCGTGCGCGTAGAGCACGATGGGGCGCGGCCCGGAGCATTGCGAGGTGCTGCCGGTCGGCACCATCAGCGCTCCGGATACCTCGGTCGGGGAGCCGGCCGGATCCACCGTCCAGTACTTGAGGTAATAGAAGTCGACGCCGCAGGCCGGGGTGCCCGCCAGTTGCAGCAGGTCCTTGCCCGAGGCGCTCGCGCTCAGCTCACCGGCGAAGGCCGAGGCACTGAGCGAGGCGACCCGCAGCGGCGGATCGACCGCGAGCGCACCGCGCTGGGTGCTGGTGGAGATGCGCGCCGTCTGGCTGTCATGGCCGCAGCCGGCCAGCCCGCAGGCGGCGAAGACAGCCCAGAACACCCGACCGGTCTTCTTGAACATTCCCCCTCCTCCAACCCGCCCACAAAGTCAAACAAGCGTTCGTTTGCGGGTTCCGTGGCACAGAGGATACAGCGTTCGATGGGGGTTGTGTACTTCCGCGAACCGTGAGCCGCCGCTCTCCCACGCGAGCGTAGTCCCAGCGGTCGCGGGTGCGAGCCCAAAACGTTGCTGATTTACAACGTCCGGGACGCCGAGACCTTCTCGGCTTGTGCTTGGCTCGAGCCACCGGACGCCGCCGGCCGAGCCGCGGCCGCACCGTGACTGCGGCGCGGCGTGCGCATCCTGGGCCCTTCGTGCACGACCAGACGGCTCACCCGGCGTCCAGGCGTGCCGTAGCGGCGCAAGAGTTGCGCGCGCGAGATCATCACCCGCTCGCAGCCGCGGCGCAGCAGACCATTGCGCAGGGAAATCGGATTGGTCGCAAACACCAGGAGCGCCACGAGCAGGCCCTCCCCGAGGTCGCGCAGCGGATGCGTGCGCGCGCTCACAATCCTCTGAAACCCGAACCGCCCGAAGATACGCGTCATCTGCACCCGCTGGTGCTCACCGGCCAGATGCACCTGCGCACAGACCGCCACGACCGGATCCCCGCCGGCCTGCGGGGCAAGATGACGAGCCAGCTCGCACAGCGAGACCGCCAGATCCTGCTCGACCTGGCGCGCCCAGGCGATCGAGGGTCCCTGAGGACCCATCGGCGGGACACGCTCATTCCACAGGTGCAGCCTCAGGAGCGGATCACCGGCGCACACCCGCACCCCGCCGGCGAGCTGCGCCGGTCCATCGGCCCAGCAGCGCTCGGCCCGCAGCAGACACCGCGGGACGGTGCTGTACTCGTAGATGCCCAGCCGATGGCGCAGCCAGCGGTCCAACCCCCATATCCAGTGCCGTGGATGCAGGGCACGCAGGGCGCCCCGGGTGGAGCTCTCGAGAGACACAGCGGTTCCCCTTGCTCGTTGCGATCACTCGCACATCGCTCCCGGGGGGCCCGCAGGCACCCGGGACCGCAAGCCCGCTCAGAATAGCCCCGCTGGGGCGGAAAATCACGCCGCCGCGCTCGCCGCTCCGCGCGTCATCGCCCAGTCGAACAGGCGGCTCGCCCAGCCGCCACCGAGACTGGCCCCGGTGATGTCCTGCAGGCGGTACGGCGCTCCGGTCAAGATCGAGTCGGCGGCCGCCAGGCCGCTGCGCACGGCCGGCCCGATACCCTCGGCCATGTCGCGCGTGGCCAAGCCGGCGGCATCGCCGGCAATGAACGCAGTGCCCCGGCGGACCACATCGACGCGCCCGCGCAGGTAGTAGCTGTAGCCGGTCGGCGCGTAATGGGCGCCCCGCGCCAGGTCGCGCTCGAGCTTGCGGGTGAGCAGGGCCCAATGATCGTGGATCGAGCGCCGACTGCGCTTGATGCGCTCGGCCATGCCGCCGACCCCGATGTTCAGCCAGCCGTTCTGTTTCGGCACGTACCAGGCGTAGCCCGGCAGGCCGTGCTCGAAGAACCACAGATGACAGTCCGGGTCACGCCAGTCGTATTCGATCTCGTGCTCGAGCGTCACGGTCTGCAGCTCGACCGCGCGGGGATTGACCGCCCGGAACACGGTCCGATAGACCGGACAGCGCGTGCCGCCGGCGCCGATCAGATAGCGGGCGCGGAACGCGTCGTCGATCACGAAAGCCTCGCCCTCCTGGCGGATCTGCCGCACCGTGTGCTCGATCACGGGCGCCCCACTGCGCTCGAGCAGCCAGGCGTCGAACTCGACGCGCCGAATCGAGTGCTGCACGCACGGCACCGGCAGGTGCACGCCCTTCACGTGCAGGTGCATGCGCTGGAAGGTCAGGAAGCGGTGCGGATAGGCGCGGATGTCGATCTCGAGGTCGCGCACCACCTCCGGGGTGATCCACCCGGCGCACAGCTTCAGGCGCGGGAAGCGCGCCTGATCGAGCACAACGACGTCGCAGCCGGCGCGCGCCAGGCGCCAGGCGGCACTCGAGCCGGCCGGTCCCCCGCCGACGATGAGCACCTCGCAGTTGCGCACGGGACGCTCAGGGCACGTACAGGTGCGCGCGGGTGCGCGGCACGTCGTTGTTGTGCGCCGTGGCGAACACGACCTGAAACAGCTGTAGCGTGCCGGTCGTGAACGCCGCGATCGAGCCGGCCAGATACATCCGCCACATGCGCACGAACTTCGCATCGAACATCTGCTGCACGCGATCCCCGGCGAGCTCGAACAGCTCGAGCCAGTGCCGCAGCGTCTGCGCGTAGTGCAGGCGCAGATTCTCAATATCGAGGATCGAAAGGTTGTGCGGCTCGAAGATGCGCGTCATCTGCGCCAGCGAGGGCGGACAGGCCCCGGGGAAGATGCGCTTCTCGATCCACGGCTGCATCGGCTCGGGATAATTGCGCCCGATCGAGTGGATCAGTCCGCGCCCGTTCACCCCGAGCGAGCGGGCCACCACCGCACCGAGCCCCTCGTAGTTGTCCACCCCCACGTGCTCGAGCATGCCCACCGAGACGAACGCATCGTAGCGGCCGCTGATGTTGCGGTAGTCGTCCTGGACGTACTCGACCTGGCCGGCGAGCCCTTCGCGCTCGGCGCGCTCGCGCGCGTAGGCGACCTGCTCCCGGGAGATGTTGAACGCGCGCACCTTGACCCCGTAGTGACGCGCCATGTGCAGCGCCAGTGTGCCCCAGCCGCAGCCGGCCTCGACCACGTGCTCACCGGCGCGCAGGCGCATCTTGCGGCACACGTGGTCCATCTTGGCGATCTGCGCCTGATCGAGGGAGGTCTCGGCAGTGGGGTAGTAGGCGCAGGTATACGCCATGGTCTGCCCGAGCCACAGTTCGTAGAACGCGTTGCTGATGTCGTAATGATGATGGATGTTGGCGCGCGAGCCGGCGAGCGTATTGACGTGCGGGCGGCGCAGCCGCCCGAGCAGGCGGCCGAGGGACGAGGCAACCGGGACGCGCTCCCCGGCCAGATACACCCTCTCCAACAGGCGCACCAGATCGCCCTCGATCTGCACGCGCCCGTCGCAATAGGCGTCCGGGAAGCGTACCGCCGGATCGGCCACGATCGACAGCAGCGTGGCGCGGCTGCCGATGCGCACGCGGCACACCGGCTCGACCCCCGCCGGAGCGATCCGCTCGCCGCTCCAGAGGGTGAACTCGACCTCCGGACTCCCGAGACGCGTGAGCATCCGCTCGAGCAGCCGGCCCTCGAACGAGCGCGCGCCGTCGGCGCCCCGCTCGCCCTGCGCGGCGTCCGATGAGGACATCAAGCTCTCGTCACTGGCATTCACGGCGCCTCCTCTTTGGCCTCTGCGTCCAATGGATTGAATCTAATCTAGCACGCCTTGGCAAATTCCCGCACGGCCGCAGCTCAACGTCCCATCTGCCCCGCCCGCCCGTCGGTGCGCTGGCGCACCCACCGCGCCGGCGCGGCCTCGGCCGGCGCTCCGTGTCATCCGGTCCGTGCAGCCCGCAGGTCGCGCGTGAACCGCGCTCGTGCGCTGGCGAGGCGCGCGAGCGGCAATTCCCGAACTCGCGTCAACCTGATGCCGACGGTTGTCGACTCAATCAATGATTGAACATCGTCAACAGCCCTCGCCCGACCCGCGCCTCATCCGACCGGTCGCAATGGCGCGCGATGCTCGGCGAGGAAACTCATCGTCCTCTGCTCATTGGGCCTGCGGCGCTGTACCGGGGTCCGGCACTGCGCGGCCCGGCATCGATCGCGCTCGTGAGGACGGCAAACCGCAGCCGCTGCGCCCGAGAACTCACCGGTAAATGCCTGGCGGGGCCGATTCCGGCGCATCGCGGCCGCGATCGGCCAGCGCCTCGGCGCGCGCCGCCGGGTCCCGATCAGTGCAAGAGCGGCCCCTTGCCATGGGATAGCGTAACCCGGAACATAGCGATCCGTGGGATTTGAGCGGCCGGCCGTGCCCGGGCGCGTGGAGGGGAAACTCGGCATGTGGAAATCGATTGTGGCGGTCGGGGTCGGCGCGGCGCTCGGGGCACTGCTGCGCTGGTGGCTCGGCAACCGGTTGAATGCGCTCTTCCCATCGCTCCCGCCCGGCACTCTGGCGGCGAACATCATCGGGGCCTATGTGATCGGCTGTGCGATCGCCTTCTTTGCGCGCTACCCGGCGCTGCCCCCGGAGTGGCGGCTGATGATCATCACGGGATTCTGCGGGGGCCTGACCACCTTCTCCACGTTTTCCGCGGAGGTCGTGGGGGACCTGCGGGGGGCGCGCACCGGCTGGGCGCTCACCGAGATCGCCGTGCACGTCATCGCCTCGCTGGCGATGACCTTCGCGGGGCTCGCGACGGTGACCTGGCTCACCGGCTGAGCGCTGCCAGGGACGCTCGCGGCGCGCCGCTCCCTCAGGTCTCCTGATACACCAGCAGCATCGAGGCATTCTTCGCGAGAATGCGCCCGTTCGAGACCATCAGCGGGGCGGACAGCACGTCGCGATAATGGCGCGCCACGCTGTAGGGCGAGTCGTTCTTGTACCCGAGGATCCCGGCGATCTGCAGCGCGTGGTGCACGATGCGCGGGGCCGCCTCCGAGGAGGCGACCTTGAGGTGATTGAGCTTCAGCGCCCAGCCGATCGTGTTGAGCGCCCCCCGCCCGGGCGCCCCCGGAGCCTCGAGCCCGTCGAATTCCGCGGCAACCCCCAGCCAGTGGTGCTGCAGGGTCTGGAGCTGCGCGCTCGCCTGCGCGAGCGGCACCGCGTTGCCCGGCAGGCTCCCGGGATGGCGCTTGGCGAGATCGCGCACGAACTGGCCGGCGCGGCCGAGGGCGGCCGCGGCGATGCCCCACCAGAGGCTCGACCACAGGATGTGCGAGTACGGCACCAGGGTCTGCACGGCGATGTCCGCGAACGGCTCGGGAAGGATCTGCGCCCGCGAGCCGCGCGCATGCAGCCGAAAGCCCGGGCTGCACGTGCCGCGCATGCCCATCGCGTCCCACTCCCCGGTCGGCTCGAGCCGACAGTCCGCACGCCTGACGCAGACCAACACCTGGTCGGTCTCCGGCACGTGCGGCTCGCGCCGCGCCGTCACCAGGATCGCATCGGCCTGCTGGCAGTACGATCCGGTGGTGGCGTCCTTCTCGAGGACGAATCCCTCTGCCTCGCGCTGCAGCGCGCACAGGCTGGCGCGCATCTCCCCGAAGGTCCCGGTCTCGGAGGTCAACGAGGCGATCAGCAGTTGCCGCTCGATGAGCTCCTCGAGAAAGGCGCGCCAGTACGGCTCCCCGAGCCCGTGCCGCACGATGCACGCCACCTGCACGTAGTGCATGGCGAGCACCATGGCGCTCGAGCCGCACGCCTTGGCCAGGCTCGAGCAGATCTCGGCGAGCTGGCGCACGGTGCAGCCATCGCCCCCGAGGGCCGCCGGCACCGGCGCGGCGAGCAGCCGCGCCTCGCGCAGGGCCGCCAGCGTCTCGCTGGGGAAGCGGCTGCGCGCATCGACGTCCGCCGCATGCCTCGCGGCCACATCGGCCGCAATGCCCCGCAGCACCGCGAGCCGGTCGGCGAAATCCCCGCGCTGAGCCCTCATCGCATCTCCGGTCTCACTCCGGGTGCGCGGGGGCGAGCAATGTCGGGGGCCCCGGATCGGACTCGCGGATGATGGCGCGCAAGGCACGCTTGAGCAAATGAGTCTCGGCCGCGCCGAGACTGCGCTCGGCATGCTCTTCGGCGGCCTTCGCGGCCGCCACCAACTCGATGACCGCCGCCCGGCCCTCGGCGGTGAGGGTCACGCGCGCCTGGGGATCGTAGCTGCCGTGCAGATCGGCGAACCCGGCGGCCGTGAGGCTCGCCAGCAGCTCGTAGGTCACGCGCTTGCCGGTGTACCACAGCAGCCGGTCGAGCTCCGCCACGGTGCGGTCCTCCGAGACCCCGAGGATGCTCAGCACGAACCACTGATCCTCACTCAGCCCGTGCCGCTCGAGCTCGCGGCGCAGCAGCAGAAAGAGCTGAAAGCGCGCGCGGCCAAGCAGGTAGATCAGAAAATCCTGGCTGAAGCTGCTGCTCGGCTCGCCCTCATCCGCCGCGAGCGGCACCTCCTTGCGGACCGCGAACGCATAGCCGCCCCCGTGATAGACCAGGGGCAGCCGGTCGGAGTGATCGAACGTCTCGACCGTGCCGACGAAGATCATGTGATCGCCGCCTTCGTAGCGAAAGGCGGTGCGGCACTGGAAGCGCGCCGAGCAGCCCGACAGCAGCGCAATCCCCTGCACGCCCCGCTCGAGGGCCAGACCGCTGAACTTCTGCGCGCCGCGCACCGCGAACCTGAGCGAGAGCTCCTCCTGATCGGACGCGAGCACGTGCACGGCGAAGTGGGCCGCCTCCATGAAGACCCCGAGGCTCGCGGCATTCTTCGCCAGGCTCCACAGCACCATCGGCGGATCCAGCGACACGGAGTTGAAGCTATTGGCGGTGAGCCCGACGTCACGTCCCTGGCTGTCGCGGGTCGTGACGATGGTGACGCCGGTGGCAAATGCGCCGAGCGCATCGCGCAAGCGCCGGGCGGGACTGTTGAGTTCTGCACTCATCCGGGGCAAGCCTACACCGTCGCCGCAGCGCTCACCAGCGCGCGCAAGGCGCCGCGCCTCAGCGGTGCGGCGCGAAGAACGCGCGCACCGCGGCGGCGAACTCCTCACCCCGCAAGCATGCCGCGAACTCGCTGACCTCGACGCCCATGCGCTCGCGCACCTCGCCCTGCGGATCGAGCCGCAGCAGCCGCTTGGTGCGCTTGAGCGCCTCGGGGGGCTGCCGCGCGAGCGCATCGGCGACCTCGCGCGCCGCCTGCATCAGCTCGGCATCATCGACCACCCGGTTCACCAGTCCCCAGGCATGGGCCGTGGGCGCATCGAGCGGCTCCCCGAGCAACAACAGTTGCGCGGCGCGCTGTTGCCCGAGCAGGCGCGGCAACAGCAACGTGCTGGCCGCCTCCGGCACCAGGCCGAGGGACACGAACGAGAGCAGCAGACGGGTGCTGCGCCGAGCGGCGATCACCAGATCACAGTGCAGCAGCAGCGTCACGCCGATGCCCACGGTCGGGCCGTGCACCGCACACACCAGCGGCTTGCTGAACGCCGGCAGCGCATGCACGAATCGCACCGTCGGGTGACCGGGATCGTCGAACGCCGGACCGGCCAGGAAATCATTCAGGTCGTTGCCCGCCGTGAAGCACGCGCCCTCTCCCGAGAAGAGCACCGCGCGGACCTGCGGGTCGAGCTCCGCCGCCTGCAACCCCTCGCCGAGCGCCCGGTACATCTCCAGCGTCAGCGCATTGCGCTTGTCAGGTCGATTCAGCCGCAGCTCGCAGACCCCCCCGCGGCGCATGCATTGCACGTACTCGCTCATCGCCCGCTTCCTTGTCCGCCTTGGAAGGAAGGCCGTATTATAAGATCAAGCGCCGCATCCGTTCCGGCGCCACGGGGGGTCGGGATTCCCATGAGCGCTCGTCGTCGCCGCACCAGCGACCCGTGATGGCCGCACAGCCGCTGCCGCGCTTGAGCCGCCTCACCCTGGAGCGGGCCAAGTCCAGCCACGATCAGATCGCCGCCACTCTGGCGATGGAGCTGCTCCAGGGGCTGTACCCGCCGGGGGAGAACCTGCCGCCCGAGCCGCAGCTGATCCAGCGCTTCCGGGTCTCGCGCACCGTGATCCGCGAGGTCATGAAGACCCTTGCGGCCAAAGGGTTCGTCGTTTCCAAGACCCGAGTCGGAACACGCGTCCGCGAGCACGTGTACTGGAACTACTTCGACGCCGACGTTCTCGCGTGGCGCGTAAGGCTCGGATTCGACGACACATTCATGCATTACATCGTCGAGGTACGCCGCGCCATCGAGCCGGCCGCCGCGGCCCTGGCGGCCGTGCGACGCTCGAGTGCGCACGTGACGCGCCTGCGCGAATGCGTCCGGCAAATGGGCCGCAGCAATCATGACCGCCAGAGCTTCGCGGAATCGGATCTGGACTTTCACCTGGTGATCGGCGATGCCAGCGGCAATCCCATGATGCGCTCGGTGGCCGGGGTCATCGAGACGGCGCTCATCGCCTCGTTCCTGCACAGCTCCCCGATCGACGATCCCTCGGATCACCAGACCACGGTCAACGCCCATGCCGCGGTGGTGGATGCCATCGAGACCGGCGATGGGCGCGCGGCATTCGCGACCATGCTGCAGGTGATCGACATCGGCATCGACCGGATCGACCTCAGGCGCCGCCGGCAGCGCCAGCGGCCGTAACCGGCGGGCGGGGGGGGCTCGCGCCCCACCCCGCCCGCTCACGCGCTACGGCGCTCCCCGCGCGCACCGCCCGCCGCGCACGAGGCGCTCAGGCCACGTGCGCCCGGCCCTCACCGGTGACGGAGTGCTCGTCGTTGGGGCTGTGCTGCTCCTTGCCGAACATGACGATGCCGCTCGCCGAGACCAGCGCCGCCAGGAGTGCCGTGACGAGCCCGATGTACCCGCCGATCACCTGGAAGAACCCGAGCCCGGTCCACATATCGAGTGCGATGGCGAGCAGCATCAGCGTGATGCCGAGCAGAAACAGCTGGCGCGGGAGCGAGTCGTGGAACGAGCCGAGCCACACGTAGCCGAAGAACACCGCCCACACCGCCCAGTACCAACCGACATAACTGGCCGGCTCGCCCGCGGCTCCCCCGGCCGCGTGCGCGGTCCAGAACAAGAGTGCGCCGCCGAAGAACACGACCGCATCGAGACTGCGCGCGCGCAGGTGCGCCAGGATGCCCATGATCGCCAGGATCACGGCCATGGGCGTCAGCAGATCGACACCATGCGCGTACTCCTGGCTGAACCAACCCGCCATGCTCATCGAGACCATCCACAACGTCAGCGCCAAGCACATGTAGCCGACGGTGGAGGTCGTAACACAGCGATTTTCGGTATTATCAATCCTGATCGTCATGGCAGATACCCCCCATGTGACGTGGATCATCGCCCGGGACTATACGCCTCTGTTTGTGTGTGGAGGTATCGCACCTTTCGAAAACCCAGCGTTGCCCGTTGGCAACGCCCGCGACCCAATAGAATCAACTGCTTGATCGAGTCTGTTGCGCGCGCGCCCACATCGGCCCGGGCCGCACGGCGCACGCGGCCGCCGAGCGCGCACTCTTGCAACTCAATGTGCACGCCACAGCGGCGCCACCCGCACGCCCATCGGCGCTACGCGCGCGCCGCCCCGGCACTCACCGCCCCGAGCGAGGCCGACCGTCAATCCCGTGCTGCAACTGCGCACAACCATGACTACAACATGTATCGCGTCGGCGCGGTGATGGCCGGAAGCGATGCGCCACCGGGAGAGGTTATGTGCTGTCCGTCCCCTGCATCCACGCCGGGACGTCGCCCGCGCCGCGCAGCACGCGCCACACATCGATACCTTGGCGCAGCTGATCCTGATGTTGTCCGATCAGCTCGCGCACGTACTCGCTACCGGCGCCGCAACCACGCTTGACCCGAGACAAACAAGGCCCCGCCGGATGCCTGCGGCGGGGCCGACGCGGATCGCCGCTCAAAACCAACGCGGTCTATGAGCCGAGGCGCACCGTCACCCCGCCGTCGCGGCGGGCACCCCCGCAGTGCGTGCCTCCATGGGCGCGCGCATCGTGTGACAGATCGGCCGTGCCATAAAGCGTCACGTACTGCGTGACTGCCCAGGACGGCGGGGTCACCGCGAATTGCGCCGTGAACGCCGCGTTCGGCGCCAGCTTGCCGCGGCTCACCGGACCGACCGGCACGACCCGCCAGCCGCCGGGGGCTTGCAGGCTCAGACTCGCATCGTGAAGCGTCTCGGTACCGCCGGCGCCGAGGGTCACGCGCACCAGGGCGCGGGTGCCGGGCTTGAAGGTCTTCGGGGCCGAGACCCTGACCTGCCGCGCTCCAATCGCCGTCTTCATCGTGTAGGCGGCGCGCAGCGGCAGATCCGCCCGTGCCGAGGAGTCCCCGACATACACCCGGTAGGTCCCGGCGGTCTCGGTCCAGCCATGGTCCCACCACCACTCCTGCCGCGGCGTGATGCTGAAGTGCACCACTTTCGACTGGCCGGGCGCGAGCGTCACGCGTTGGAAGCCCACCAGCTTGCGCGGCGGCTCCCCGGTGGCGGCCGGCAGGCCCAGATACAGCTGCGCAACATCGGCGCCGCTCACGTGCCCGTCATTGGTCACCCGCGCGCTGACCCGGATCGGCGTCACGCCATCGACCGCGGTGCGGCTCACCTTCAGGTCGCTGTAGCGGAACTGCGTGTAGGACAGGCCGAACCCGAAGGGGAACAGCGGCTTGATGTGCTTGGCGTCGTACCAGCGATAGCCGACCAGGATCCCTTCCGAGTAGTGCACCTTGCCGTCGATGCCGGGGAAGCGCGCGGGCTTGGCCGCCGGCACGTCCGCGAGCTTCACCGGGAAGGTCACCGGCAGGTGCCCGCTCGGATCGACCTTGCCGAACAGGATATTGGCCAGCGCCCGCCCGTCGGTCTGTCCCGGATACCAGGTGTCGAGAATCGCCGGCACCTGCCGCAGCCACGGCATGACGATCGGCGCGCCGGCCTGCACGACGACCACGGTATGCGCATTGGCGCGCGCCACCGCGCGCACCAGCGCGTTCTGAGCGGACGGCAGGCGCAGATCGGGTCGATCCGCTCCCTCGGTCTCGGTGTCATCGGCCACCACGACCACCGCCACCTGCGCCGCCCGGGCCGCCGCCACCGCCTGGTGAATATCGGCGCGCACGGTCGCAGGAGTCGCCCAGGTGAGCACGTCCCCCGGCCCGCCCGTGCGCATCAGCTTGCGCATTCTCGCGAGCTTTTGCTGCAGCGTCTTTGGCAGCGGACCGCTCATCATGGCGCCCGTCACCGTGAGTCGGTAAGCCTGCCCCCTGTTCAGATGAACCGCGGCCGAATAGGTGGGATTCGGTGGCGTACCGGGATTGTTGATCAGCACCCGGCCGTCGATGGCGACGCTCACGACGCTGTAGCACCCGCAGCGGTTGGTGAAGCCGATGATGTAAGTGCCGGTTGCCGGCGCTCGCAGTGTCAGCGCCGCCCAATCGCGCCGGCCGGCGCGTGTGCCGCCCCGGGCCCACGCCAGGTCCGCGGCCGGGATCGGCATCAGTTCGGCATTGGTCGGCAGGCCCTGGGTGTAGCGGATGCGGGAGGTGCCGGCGAGCGCCTCGATCCCCGCCCATGGGCTGATCACCCTCGAGGGAATCACTGCGGCGCTCCCACCCCCGCCCGAGGTGACCTGAGCCGAGGCCGCAGGTCCAATCACCACGATCTTTTCATGTGTCGCGAGCGGCAGCAGGTGGCCGGCATTCTTCAGCAAAACGGTGCCGGCCTCGGCGATCCGGGTCGAGATCGCCCGGTGCGCCGCGGTGCTCGCCACCGCGCTGATCGTGGCCGGTCGCGGATGATTGAAGAAATCGAAACGGAACAACTGATCGAGGATCGGCGCGACCATGGCATTGAGCGTCGCGCGAGGGATCCTGCCCGCCCGCACCGCCTGCTGCAGCGGCCGCCCGAAGTACCGATCGGTGGGCTCTTCCAGGTCCGCGCCCGCCTCGGCCGCCGACACACTGTGGATGGCGCCCCAGTCGGAGGTGATGAACCCGTCGAAATTCCACTCGCGGCGCAGCACGTCGGTGAGCAGGTAAGGGTTCTGGCAGCTGTAGTGACCGTTCACCGTCGCATAGGAGCACATCATCGAGCCGACCTGCCCGCGGCGGATCGCGGTGCGGAAGGCCGGCATGTAGATCTCATGCAGGGCGCGCCGCGAGACGAGCACGTCGTCCTCGGGCGTGTTGCGGTACGTCTCCTGGTTGTAGGCATCGAAATGCTTCACCTGGGCGATGGTCCCCCGGCTCTGGATGCCGCGGATTTCGGCCGCGGCGATCGTCCCGGCAAGGCGCGGATCCTCCGACAGGCTCTCGAACTCCCGGCCCCAGCGCGGATCACGGTCGATGTTGACCGTCGGGCCCAGATCGACGGACGAGCCCTTGGTCGCCTGTTCGGCACCGATCACCCGCCCGTACTGATAGGCGAGCGTGCGCGAGAACGTCGCGGCCAGCGCCGCACCCGCGGGCAGTTGGGTCACACCGGTCATGCCGTCCCCGACACCGTTCGGGCCGTCCTCCAGCCCGATCCCCGGCAGGCACAGCGCGGCATTCGCCGCGATGTCACCGACGTACGGTCGCGCACCATGGCCCTCGACGACTCCGATCTCATCGGCCAGGGTCATCTTGCGCATCAGCAGCGCCACCCGCTGCGCGATCGGCAGATGCGCATTGAGCCAGGGACAGTCCGCGGGGTTGCCGACCGGTCCCGGCAATTCCGCCGCCTCGGTCTTGGTGCTGCACGCGCTCATGCCGAGCGCCGCGGCGCCGAGGGCAGCGATGAGCAACAGCCGGGCACCACGGCGACGTTGGGTGAATCGAGACGTCATATCCACACTCCTGGCACACTCGAGAGGAACCCGGGCGCAGCTGCCGTCCGGCGGTCAATGGCCGGCCGGGCTGCGCGCGGGGTAGTTCTTTGCGCTGACGCGCACCGTGCGCCACCTTGCGGCGGGCGGTGCGCATCCAAGGCCGGCGAACCGCCGGCGGCGTGGGTTTTGTTCGCGCGAGCGGCGCGCGCTTCCTGAGCATGCGCGCCGGCGTGAGGTCGGAATTCTCCCCGTGCGCATCACGCCTTATCCCCCGCTGTCGCCCCGACAGATGGTCTGCCTGCCGCGTGCCGGCTCTGGGGCCGCCGCGCTCAAATGAGTTCTGCAACCGGTTTCACAAGACTGCCGTCCGACTTGAGGATTGTCAAGCGCCGGCGCACCGCGCCGGCGTGACGGCACGGGCGAGACCTGCAGCGCGCGCGTGGTGTACGGCGCCGGATCATGCTAAAAGGCCAGCCGGCGCACTGAGCGCGGTCAACCCTGCATGGCGGACACATCTCGCGACATGCGCATCGCCTTGGTGGCGGCTCTCGGGGGATTTCTCCTGGGCTTCGACGCCACGGTGATCTCCGGGGCCGTGCCCCTCATCGGCGCGTATTTCGGGTTGCAAGGCACGGCCCACAGCCTCAAGCTCGGCTGGACGGTCAGCTGCCTCGATTGGGGCGCCATGGCCGGCAACCTCATTTCCGGGCCGCTCGCCGACAGGCTCGGGCGCCGCACGGTGCTGCGGCTGACCGCGGCAGTGTTCTTCGCCTCCTCGCTCCTGGCGGCCGATGCGCACACCTTTCTCGTGCTCATCCTGGCGCGCGTGCTCGGCGGGCTCGCCGTCGGCGCGGCGATTCTCGTGGGGCCGATGTACGTCACCGAGATCGCCCCGGCGGATCGGCGCGGGCGGCTGGTCGCCGCCAATCAGCTGATGATCGTCCTCGGTATCTGCGCCTCGTTCCTATCCAACGACCTGCTGCTCGGGCTCGGCGCCGGCGCCTGGCGCGCGATGCTCGGGGTGGAAGCGATCCCCGCGCTGGTGTTCTTCGCGCTGCTGCTGACGGTACCGGAAAGCCCGCGCTGGCTGCTCGCGCGCGGCCGACGGCACCCGGCGCTCGCCGCCCTGCGCGCCGTGCACGGGGAGGCGGCGGCCGGTGAGCTCGAGCGAATCGCGCCGGCCGCGCCCGCCGAGCCGCTCGGCTCGTGGCGCAGGCTCTTGGCCGCGCGGCTGCGCTTCGCATTGATCTTCGCCGCGGGGCTCGCCTTTTTCCAACAGGCCACCGGCATCAATGCGGTGCTGTACTACCTGCCGACCATCCTCGCCCGCGCCGGCGGCGGCCTCGCCAACGCCTTTCGGCAATCGGTGTTGGTGGGGCTGATCAATGTCGGCATGACGCTGGTGGCGATGAGCCTGATCGACCGGGTCGGCCGCAAGCCCTTGTTGCTTGCCGGGGGAACCGGCATGGCGGCGGCCCTGCTCACGATCGCCTGGGCATTCCGGGTCGGGGGCGCCGCGGGTGCGCCCGTGGCGCATCCGGCGCTGGTGCTTGCCGGCATCGTGACGTTCGTCGCCTCGTTCGCCGTGTCGTTCGGGCCGGTGACCTGGGTCATGGTGGCCGAAATCTTTCCCGACCGCGAGCGCGCCGTGGCCCTCTCGGCCGTGTGCTTCTGGAACTCGCTGATCAGCGCCGGCGTGACGCTGATGTTCACGTGGGAGCTTGTGCACTGGGGAGCGGCCGGCACGTTCCTCGGCTACGGGCTGCTCGCTCTGGCGGCCCTGGCGTTCATCGCGGTGGCGGGCCCCGAGACGCGCGGCAGGACGCTCGAGGAAATCGCGCAGCGGCTCTCGGGCCGGGGGCTGCGGCAGCGTGCGCCCGCGACCGCCGCCGACCTCCAGGCCCGCCAGCCCGCGGCCCCGAGGCCGCCGGCATGAAGAAGCCTCCCCGGGGGGAGAGCAAGCGCGGTCCGCGGCCGCGTCAGCTCGTCACGCTGCGCGACATCGCGCGCGAGGCGGGGGTTTCGGCCAGTACCGTCTCGCGCATCATCAACGGCACGGTCAAGGTGAGCGAGGAGCGCAAGGCGTCCGTCGAGGCGGCGATCGCCAAACACGATTTCCGGCCCCATGCCGCCGCGCGCGGCCTGGCGCTCGGACGCACGCTCACCATCGGGGTGTTGAGTCAGGCCATCGACAGCCCGTTCTACGCGGAGGGCTTGCGCGGGGTCGAGCGCCGGCTGCTCGCGGCCGGCTACGCGGCTTTGTTCATGAGTGGCAACTGGAACGTGGCGGACGAGGAACGCTGCATGCGCAAGTTCATCGACCACGGCGTCGATGGGATCATCATGTTCTCGGGGTGCCTGCCCAATGCCGCGATCAAGGACTTTGCGCAGCGCTGTCCGATCGTCGTGACCGGGCGCCATCTGCCAGCCCCACAGACCTACAGCCTGCCGATCAAGGACCGCCTCGGCGCCACGCTCGCCATGCGCCACTTGATCGGGCTTGGGCATCGGCGCATCGCCTTCATCGCCGGCTCGGAGAATCACCCGGATGCGCTCGAGCGCCTGGCCGGCTATCGCGAGGCGTTGCAGGAGGCGCGCATTTCGTTCGAGCCGCCTCTGGTGGCGCACGGGGACTGGCAGGAGCGCGGCGGCCTGATCGCCACGACGCAACTGCTGGAATCGGGCCGGGCGTTCACGGCGGTCTTTTGCGTCAACGACCAGACGGCCTACGGCGCATATCTGGCGCTGTTTCGCGCCGGGCTCAAAGTGCCCGAGGACGTCTCGGTCGTCGGTTTCGACGATCTGCCCTCCTCCTCCTACAGCCTGCCGCCGCTCACCTCGGTGCGCCAGTCGGTGCGCGTCCTCGGCGAGCGCGCCGCGGAGGCGATCCTCGCGCTCGTGTGCGGCCGGCGGCCGCAGGCCGAGTCACCCCCGGTCGAGCTGGTGGTGCGCGACTCGACGCGCAGGCTGTGATGCGCGGAACATACACATCCTGGGGTGTACGGGTACTTGAGCATGATAGCCGACGTTATCATTCATAAAATGAGCCGTGGTAGGCTCATTCAGGTGGCGCCCGCGTTTCGGAGCTATGTCCATGATCAGCCTTGATCGCATCACCCAGAATCCCCGCGTGATGGGCGGAAAGCCCTGCGTCCGGGGTAGGCGCGTCACCGTAGGGATGATCGTCGGGCAGATCGGCGCCGGCCGAACGATCGACGAGCTGCTTGCCGATTATCCGTACCTCGAGCGCGAGGACATTCTGCAGGCTCTTCGCTATGCGGCCTGGCGCGCCGAGGAACGAGAGATCCACTTCGCGTAGGACCTCTCGCCCGGCATGAACATCCTGCTCGACCTCGATCTGCCGGACTGATACCGCGCCGCGCCGGCCCCAGCCGGCGCGGCTTGAGTTCGTCACCGTGCGGGTACGCCGGCGACGTTGCAGGGGAATATGCGAGGTCCCGGCCCTGGGATCGCTCGCGGCGCACGCGATCGCGCTGCCCCGATTCTGCAGGGTCCGGGTTTAATCAACCCGACAGATGCATAAATTTCGTGTTTCGAACGCTTCTCGGTCTTAAAATGCACGGCAGGAAGCATCCAATGTCCGGATTTCAATTCGCACGTCATGTGAAGATCGCGGGACCGCCCCAAAACCCCAATCTGCGTGCAATCTCAGGTGTTGCGAGAATTGAGGGCGGAAGATTCTGCAATGATTGGGTCAACTCAGCAGGGTCGTCCACTTATCCCACCCGGAAATCCGTCCGAACGACCCGAGCCACCCCACGCTGTTCACCATCACGTGGAAACCGTGTCCACGATGGCGTTGAATACGCGCGTAACAGGCGCTTCGCGCATAATCTGGTCTAGCGGGGTCTGGGGTGCGTACGGCGGATCCAAAATACACGCGTTGATCGCCTGAAAGTGCTCGCTGCAATGACACCTCAACCATTTGAAGCAATTCCCAAGCTCCTCCACCTCACATGTGAAGACCCGAAGGAATTGAATCAAGAATTACGTGCCAACATTGAACAATTATCCGCGACAAATCCCGACTGGAGGGTATGCGTGTATGGGAATAAGGAGTGTGAGCAATTCATTAGCAAAAATTTTGATGTAAGTACGCTAAGGAGATATCGGCAAATAAATGCAAAATATGGAGCCGCCCGTGCTGATTTTTTCCGGTACCTTTGTCTCTATAAATTGGGTGGAGTGTATCTGGATATAAAGAGTACGGCCACGATCCCGCTGAGCAAGGTCATACGACCGGATGACCGATTCTTGATCTCCCAGTGGCACAATTCGCCGGATCCACACTGCAGGGCGTGGGGTCAACATCCCGAGCTAGCGCACATTCCGGGCTATGAATACATGCAGTGGATGATCATCACGTGCGCAGGTCACCCGTATCTCAAAAATGTGATCGCAATGGTATCCAGAAATATCGACCACTATCATCGATATTATCACGGGGTGGGAGGCGGAGCGGTTCGCGCTATCACAGGCCCAATTGCTTATACATTGGCAATTCACGCAATCTTAAACGCGCATCCTCATCGCTTTGTAGATGCGTTTAGCGACATTGGCCTTCAATACAGCATTTACTCGGATAGGAGGGCTCATAAACAACTCCAAGCACACCACTATTCACGCATTGATGAACCACTCGTTTTACGAAATCGTATCTCGGACGTGCTCGTGTTTGGGCGCGAAACATTAGTCCGTATAAATCGTGATCGCATTCGACGTGCTCTCCATTTGAAAAGGGTGCGGCTCTGAAGCGCTCGCCAGAATTAGTCCTGTGTTGCTTGCCAAAAGCAGTCCACCATTGATGCCGGGATGGTGGAAGATCCTGCTCGCGAAACACGGCAAGTCCGTTCCAGGCCATCCGGGCGAAGACCGTAGTTAGGAGTGAGGCGCTGAGCATGTGTATGGCCGTTGCAGCCGCCCGTCTGGAGTGTCTACGGGGGTCGCTTCGATGGGCTCAGCCGCGAATCGAATGAGAAGGGTCGAGGTGGCGCGAATTCGAGCTGGGCGAAGTCCGGGTGACGGGGGTTCAGCAGGTAATTGAACTCACCGTCCACGACGGCGCTTGGCACCCGGAGCACGACGGAGCGTGCTGCAGCGACCCACCGCGACCCGAACTCCCGGGTGGACGGCGGCGCGGGCAAGCGGCGCCAATCCTCCGGCAGGGACGGCGGGATCTCGATGAGCGAGTCCTCGATGCGCACGGCAATCGCCACCCACCGGATGGCCGCGAGCACCCGCGTGTCCTCGCTGTGCACCAACACCTCCAGCGAGGCGAGCGAGCGGCTCTCGGCGGTATAGACCAGCGCGACGCCCGGCCCATTCCAGCGCCCGGGATTGTGCGCGGCGCCGCGGCCATCGAACGCACCGGCGAGGCGCGAGCGCTTGCAGAGGCGCCACGCCGTGATCAGGCGAAGATTCCGTGCTCGATGCGGCCGAGGACCCGTTCCACCTCCCGCGCACCCGGCTCGGTCGCGGCCACCTGCAGCGGGCTGTGGCCCCCGAGCTCGCGCAGCGGCCGATTCAGCCACTCTCGGGCGTGCTCCCGGCTCTCCAGGACCGACGTTGCCCGGGAGATGATGCGCATGAGGCGCGCGACGCGCTCGGACTCGTCGGGCTTGAGCCGCGCGTGCGCCTTGAGACGCCGCTCCAGCGTCTTCTCATTGATATTGACGATCGAGCCGACCTTCGCCGGGCGCAGATCAAGGAACGTACCGACACGTCTCAGCACGACCGCGGGTAGGCCGACGAGGATGAGCGCGGCCATCTCGAGATCGTTCTCGAGAGGGTAGGACTTGAACACCGTGTCGGTCATTTGTCTATCTTACGAGGACAAATGTCCGGTCGCAAGCACACCCGTTGCCCACGCAGACCGCCGGGCGCCTGCGCGAGGGTTATCACGACCGCTGGCGGACGCGGCAGAGCGACGCTGCCGCGCAGCGTACCTGTCCGGCGTGCACCCAAGGGTGACGGATGTGCGGTCGAGCAGATCTCGGGCGGCTACGGGCGCAGCTGCGCGAGCGGCAGCGGATTGGCGAGCAGGAAGCCTTGCGCGTAGTCGACGCCGATGCGCCTGAGCTCATCGAGCACCGGCTGCGCCTCGACGAACTCGGCGACGGTGGCGATGCCGAGGGTGCGGCCGACCTGGCAGATCGCCTCGACCATGCTGCGATCGACCGGATCCTCGGCGATGCGCCGCACGAACTGCCCGTCGATCTTGAGGAAATCCACCGGCAGGCTCTTCAAGTACATGAACGAAGAGAGCCCCGTGCCAAAATCATCCAGCGCGAACTTGCAGCCCCGGGCCTTCAGTTCGTGCATCGCGAACGCGGCGTTCGAGAGGCTGGTGACCGCGGCGGTCTCGGTGATCTCGAAACACAGCGCGGCGGCGAGCGCGGTGTCCTCCACGTGCTGCATGGTGAAGTCGATGAACGACTGGTCGTTGAGCGAGGTGCCCGACACATTGATCGCAAGCAACGGCAGCGGCGCGCCGCCCCGGCGCCAGGCGCCGAGAAACTCCAGCGCGTGACGCACCACCCAGCGGTCGATCACCGAGATGACGTTGTAGCGCTCGGCCGCCGGAATGAACTCCTCGGGCGGCACCAGCCGGCCGTCCTCATCGCGCAGGCGCACCAGCAGCTCGTTGAAGTTGATCGCCTCCTGCGACTGCGCCAGCGGCCGGATGGGCTGGAAGTACAGCTCCAGGCAATTCTGCTCGACCGCGCGGGTCACCCGCGCCACCCAGTGCATCTCGCGATGGCGCGGGTGATTCTGACCCTCGGACTCGTAGAAGTGGATGCGGTTGCGGCCCGCGTCCTTGGCCGCGTAGCAGGCGATGTCCGCCGCGCTCATCACGCTCGCGACGCTCTCGGTCTCCGCCCCGATGTGCACCACCCCGACGCTCGCGCCCACCGACAGCGTGCTCGTCCCCCACGAGAAGCGGTACGTGTGGATCGCCTGACGCACGCCCTCGGCGATGCGCGTCGACTGCTCGATCGAGCAGTTCTCGAGCAGCACGCCGAACTCATCGCCGCCGAGGCGCGCAATGGTATCGGCGGCCCGCACGCGCGATTGCAGCAGCCCGGTCATGTCGCGCAGCAGCCGATCGCCGGCCTGATGGCCACAGGTGTCGTTGACCACCTTGAACTGGTCGAGATCGATGTAGAGCAGCGCGTGGGTGAGCCCGCCGTGCCGCGCGGTCATGACCGCCTGCTGCAGGCGGTTGTCGAACTCGCGGCGGTTGATCAGGCCGGTGAGCGCATCGTGACTGGCCTGATACGACAGCGCGCGCTTCAGGCGCCGCTCGCGCGTGACGTCGTGGAACACCATCACCGCGCCGATCACCCGGCCCTGGCGGTCGCAGATGGGCGCGGCGGTCTCCTGGATGGCCACCTCGTGTCCGGCGCGCGTCACCAGCACCGCATGCTCCGTCGCGGCGTTGCTGCGGCCCTTGCCGAGCACGCGCAGCAGCGGATTGTCGATCGGCTCGCGCGAGATCTCATCGATCAGCGTCAGCACCTCCCCGATCGGCTTGCCGCGCGCCTGATCGAGCCGCCACGCGGTCAGGTTCTCGGCGGCCGGATTGATGTAATCGATCCGCCCGTCCGCATCGGTGCTGATCACCGCATCGCCGATCGACTGCAGCGTGACCTGCGCGCGCTCCTTCTCGGCGAACACCGCCTGTTCGGCGCGCTTGCGCTCGGTGATATCGGCGATGGTGCCCTCGTAGCCGATGACCCGCCCGGCGGCATCGCGCACCGCGCGGCTGTTCTCCAACACCACCACGGGCGCCCCGTCGCGCCGGCGCAGCACGAACTCGGCGTTGCGGATCTCGCCCTGCCGCTCGATCTGCTCGGTGAAACGGGCCCGGTCCTCGGGATTCCAGTAGAGCACCCCCACGTCGCGCAGCGCGTAGAGCTGCTCGGGGCTCTCGTAGCCGAGGATGCTGACGAAGGCGGGATTGACCGACTCCAGGCGCCCCTCGGGCCCGCTCTGATACACGCCCTCGACGATGGTCTCGAACAGACCCCGAAACTTCGCCTCGCTCGCGCGCAGCGCCCACTCGGCCATGCACCGCCCGATCGCAATGCCGGCGATCTGCGCCGCATGCGCCATGATGCGCAGCTCCCGCTGCCCCGGCAGTCCCGCCGCGGCGTGATAGACCCCGAGGCTGCCGAGCACCCGGCCGTCGGTGGCCTTGATGGGCGTCGACCAGGAGGCGTTCAGCCCCGCGGCCAGGATCGCCGCGCGCGGCCGCTCCCAGAACGGATCCTTGGCCACGTCGGCCACCAGCACCTGCCGGCCCAGACACACCGCCGCGGCGCACGAGCCGTTTTGAATGTCGATGGCACAGTGCTCGAGGGCCGCGCGCAGCGGCTCGGGGAGCTTCGGCGCGATGAGCAGGCCGAAGCTGCGGCCGTCCTCGGCGAGCACGCCGATCGAGCCCGCCGTGCCGACCCCGACCGCCTCGATGAAGTGCGTGACCGAGGCGAGCGCCTCGCTCAGCGGCACGTTGGCCGTGAGCTGCTCGAAGACCTCGCGCTCGGCGCGGGCCACGCGCTCGGTGAGCTCCGACTCGCGCGCCCGGTAGGCGAGCTCGGCGGCCTCATCGGCCATCAGCCGCATCGATTGCACGATGCCGCGCCGCTCGGCGTCCATTGCCTCGAACTGCTGGCTGACCAGCCTCAGCAGGACCTCGAGGTCCGGCACCTCCCGGCCGCTGCGCAGCGCCGCCTCCTTGACCAGGGTGCGCACGTGGGGGTGCAGCGCGGCACGTTCGCTCAAGCCGGGCTCGGCACGCACGATGGTCGTGGTGGCCGTCGAGAGGCCCGGGATGGCCTCGGGGAGCGGTGATTGAGATTCGGGGGCGGACATTGCGAACGGGGACGCTCCGGGGGCAGCCGACCTCAGGTCCGCCCTATCACAGGCGGAAGGCGGCCGGGCCCCCGCAGTGAACAGACTCTTCCTAAGGACATGGTCGTATCGCTTCTTCGGAACGCGCCGGGGGGCACGTTATTCATTTGACAGTAACGGCACGGCGCGCAAGACGCACGCAGGATATTGAAAAACCTTGACGAATGTCACCTCGGCGCCCCCGCCGCCCCAGCCGCGGCCGGGTCAGTCGCGCTCCAGCAGCGGCGGAGTGTCGATATTGGCCATCTGCTCGGCCAGATCCGCGAGGTACCGTTCCCAATGACGCGCCTCCCCGAACCACGGGAAGGCCCGGGGGAAAGCCGGGTCCTCCCAGCGCTCGCAGACCCAGGCGGCATGATGCAGCATGCGCAGCGCGCGCAACGGCTCGATCAGGCGCAGCGTCCGCGGGTCGATCGATCCGAACGACTCGTAGCCCGAGAGCAGCTCCGCCCACTGGGTCTGCTGGGCCTCGGGCGCTCCCGACAGCAGCATCCACAGATCCTGGATGCGCGGGCCCATCGCACAGTCATCGAGATCCACGAACTGCGGGCCGGTCTCGACCCACAGCAGATTGCCGAGATGACAGTCCCCGTGCACCCGGATCCCCTCCACGGGCCCGACCTCGCCGTACACCCGCTCGATCCGCTCGAGCACCAGGGCCGAGAGGCGCGCGTACGGCTCGGCGAGCGCCTCGGGCAGCAGCGGGGAGGCCCGCACCACGGTCCGGGATCGATGCCCGTAACGCTCGACATCGATGCGCGGCCGGTGCGCGAAGCGGGCGCGGGCGCCGATCTGGTGCACCCGGGCGAGCGTGCGCCCGAGGATCTCGCGCGCCCCGGGCAGATCGAGCTCCGGCTCGCGCCCGCCGAGACAGACGAAGGCCGCGAACCGGAAGTCCGCGTGGCGAAACAGCGTGCGCCCCTTGAGCTCAAGCGGCGCGGCGACCGGCAGCTCGGCGGCGGCCAGCTCCAGCGCGAAACGATGCTCCTCCTCGATCTGCGCATCGCTCCAGCGCCCCGGCCGGTAGAACTTCAACACCCGCATCCCCTCGGCCGAGCCGAGGCGATAGACCCGGTTCTCATAGCTGTTCAGCGCGAGCAGCCGCCCGTCGGGCTCGAAGCCCACGGCCTCGGCGGCCTCCAGAACCCGCTCGGGCGTGAGCGCGGCGAAGGGCTTGGGCGTGGCCCGAAGTCTCGGGTGAGCGCGGCGCGATTTGTTTATGATTTCGGGTTTCATGAACTTACGGACGTATTCTCGCATGAAAGATACGAGCATCCTGGTGACCGGAGGCGCCGGCTACATCGGCAGCCACGTGGCGCTGCAGCTGCGGGCGCGGGGCGAGCGGGTCGTCGTGCTCGACGATCTGTCGCGCGGCTTCCCTCAGGCGGTGCTCGATGCGCCCCTGGTGGTCGGGGCGGTCGGGGACCGGAACACCGTGCTGCAGGTGCTCAGCGAGCATCGGGTGGATACCGTGATGCACTTCGCCGCGTACACCATCGTGCCGGAATCGGTCAGCGAGCCACTCAAGTACTACGGCAACAACACCTGCTCGACCCGCTCGCTGCTGGCGTGCTGTCTCGAGACGGGCGTGAAGCACTTCGTGTTCTCCTCGAGCGCGGCCGTGTACGGCACCCCCGCCGGCGGCGTGGCCGCCGAGGACACCCCGACCGCGCCCATCAACCCCTACGGCACCTCCAAGCTGATGTCCGAATGGATGCTGCGCGACGTCTCGGCGGCCTCGGCGCTCAAACACGTGGCGCTGCGGTACTTCAATGTCGCCGGATCGGACTCGCAGGGCCGGGTCGGACAGGCAACGCCAAAGGCAACGCTGCTCGTCAAGGTGGCCTGCGAGCATGCCGTGGGCAAGCGGCCCGAGGTGCTCATCTACGGGACCGACTACGAGACCCCCGACGGCACCGGCGTGCGCGACTACATCCACGTGGAAGACCTGGCAACGGCTCACCTCGATGCGCTCGATTACCTGCGCGAGGGCGGCGCATCGACCGTGCTCAACGTCGGCTATGGACATGGCTACAGCGTGCGGGAAGTCCTCGAGAGCGTGGCGCGCCTCTCGGGCAAGCGCCTGACGGTGCGCGAGATGCCCCGCCGGGCCGGCGATCCCCCGGCGCTCGTGGCGCAGGCCGACCGCATCCGGCGCGAGCTCGGCTGGACGCCGCGCCTGGACGATCTCGACACCATCGTACGCACCGCCCTTGCCTGGGAGCAGCGCCTGCAGCGCACACCCTGGAGCTGATCCGCTCCAGTCAACACCAGAGTAGAATCCCCCTCCGATGCGGTGGCTGCGCCCCAAGTCCTTGAGCGGCCTGATGCTCCTCGGCGTCGGGCTGCTCGCACTGCTGCTGCTCGTCGCGATCGTCACCGCGGCGGTTCAGTTCAGCACGATCTCGGCGACGGGCCAGAGCATCGTCAACGAGAGCGTCAACGCGGCGCGCGAGAGCCAACGGCTGTTCAGCGAAATCGACTCCCTCGAGCGCACGGCGCGCCTGTACGACGTACTGGACGATCCGCGCCTGTTGCAACTCTACGAGCGGCAGAACCACCAGCTGTCCGCGACCCGCAACCAGCTGTATGCGCAGGCGAGCCGGGCGGCGCGCCAGACTCTGCTGAAGCTCGCCGCGGTGCAGAACCAGATCCGCACCCGCGTGCTCACCACGCCACCGGGCACCCAGGCGGCCGATGCCGCCGGGCTGTCCACGCTGTTCGCGCACCTCGGGGCGCTGGTCGATCGCGTCGCCGCGCAGAGCACTCAACAGATCGACGCCGACGTCGCGACGTTCCGCAGTCTCACCGCGCGGGCCCGCGCGCACCTGTTCTGGCAGGCCGGACTGCTGGTGCCGCTGATGTTGCTCGCCGTGTTCGTGCTCACCCTGGTCATCGGCCGGCCGCTGCGCCAGATCGACCGCGCCATCAGCGAGCTCGGCCACGGGCGGCTGCATCAGCGCATCACTGTCCGCGGGCCGCACGACCTCGAGCGCCTGGGCGGACAGATCGAGTGGCTGCGGCTGCGGCTGCTCGAGCTGGCCGAGGAGCGCAACCGGTTCCTGCGCCACATGTCGCACGAGTTGAAAACCCCGCTCGCCAACATCCGCGAGGGCACCGAGCTGCTGATGGACGGCGCGGTCGGGCCGCTCGATGCCGCTCAGCGCGAGGTCATGGCCATCCTGCGCGACAACGGCCTGCAGCTGCAGCGCATGATCGAGAATCTGCTCTCCTTCAGCGCCTGGCAGACCTCGAGCGTCGGTCTCGAGCCGAGCGAGTTCCGGCTGCGGCCGCTGGTCAAACAGGTGCTCGAGACCCAGCAACTCACCGTGCTCGCCCAGCGGATGCGCCTCGATGTGCAGGTCGATGACGTGACGCTGGTGGCCGACCGTGCGAAGATGCGCCTGATCCTGGAGAACCTGGTCTCGAACGCGGTCAAATACTCGCCCAAGGGCGGAACGTTGCACCTGCGCGCGCTCATCTCCGGGACACATCTGATCATCGACGTGGCCGACAACGGGCCGGGCATCCCCAAGGACGAGCGCGAGAACGTGTTCCGCGCCTTCTACACCGGCCGCGCCGCCGTCGGCATCTCGGTGAAGGGCACCGGCATCGGGCTGTCGGTGGTGTTGGAGTTCGTCACCGCCCACGGCGGCACCGTGCAGATCGTCGATGGGGAATTCCCCGGCGCGCACTTTCGCATCCGCATGCCGCGCGTCGCTCGCAACCAGCCACCGGAGCAAGGGAAGCAAGCCCATGCCGCCTGATGTCGAAGTGTCAGTGATCCGCCGCGGCGCGCTCGTGGCGCTCGCGCTCGCCGCCCTCGCCTTGAGCGCCTGCCAGACGAGCCGAATGCTGGTGCGCAAGGTGACCCGGGCGGCGCACGTCGCGGCGCCGGCGGCGCGCAAACCGTCGCCGCCGCCCGACGATTTCGCCTGGCTCGGGCGCTGGCTCGCGGCCAGCCCGGCCGTGAAGGCGAGTCAACTCGCCGCCGCCGAGGCCGCCTACCGCAAGCGCGCCGCGCCGCGCGAGACGCTGCGCCTGGCGATCCTGCTCGGCGTGAGCGGCCCGCCCGGCAAGAATCTGCCGCGGGCGCGGAGTCTGCTGCAGACGCTGCTCGCCGATCCGACACCGGAGCTTTCACCGGCCGATCGGACCGTGGCGCGACTCGATCTCACTTTGATCACGCAACGATTGACCGAAGAGGAAAAAAACAGCACTCTGCAAGCCTCGAATGCCTCCGAGATCACGCAGTTGAATGCCCAACTCGACGCCGCGACGGATCGCAATGTCGCCCTGCGGCGACAGTTGGATCAGGCGCGCGCCAAACTCGCCGCGATAGCCAACATCGAAAAATCCCTCAACCAGGGTAAACTGGGCGTAATAGGTACCCCGAGGTGAACATGCTCTCGCAACTCGTGCCCGCCGCGGAGCGCCCCAAAATCCCGACCAATGCCGTCCGTCACAAGCCGCGCATCCTCGTCGTCGATGACGATCCGGGGCTGCTGCGGCTGCTGACCATCCGGCTGCGCGCCGAGAACTACGAGGTGGAGGCCGTGGAGGGCGGCCCGCAGGCCCTGAGCGCCGCGGGGCGCTTCCGTCCGGACCTGGTGATCACGGACCTGCGCATGGAGCCGATCGACGGCATCGGCCTGCTGAAGGAGCTGCAGGTGCGCTGGCCGGGGCTGAAGGTCATCATGCTCACGGCCCACGGCACCATCCCCGATGCGGTGCAGGCCACCCAGATGGGCGCATTCGGCTTTCTCACCAAGCCGATCGACAAGCAGGAGCTGCTCGATCAGGTGCAAAAGGCGCTGCGCATCTCCGGCTTCGGCGCCTCGGACGAGAACTGGCGCGCCGAGATCATCACCCGCAGCGCCGTCATGGAAGAGAAGCTCGCCCAGGCGCAGATGGTGGCGGGCACCGACGCGCGCGTGCTGATCACCGGGGAGAGCGGCACGGGCAAGGAGCTGCTCGCCAAGGCGATTCATCTGGCCAGCCCGCGGCGCAACAAGCCGTTCGTCGCCATCAACTGCGGGGCCATGGCCGAGAACCTGCTCGAGTCCGAGCTGTTCGGCCACGAGAAAGGCGCCTTCACCGGCGCGACCAGCCAGCATCGCGGCCTGTTCATGGCCGCCGATGGCGGCAGCCTGATGCTCGATGAGATCGGCGACATGCCGATCCGGCTGCAGGTGAAGCTGCTGCGGGTTCTGCAGGAGGGCCTCATCCGCCCCGTCGGGGGCACCGAGGCGCTGCCGGTGAATGTCCGGGTGATCTCCGCCACGCACCGCGACCTGCACCAGCTGCTCGCCGACGGACAGTTTCGCGAGGACCTGTACTACCGGCTGAACGTGGTGCATATCGAGATGCCCGCGCTCAACCGCAGGCGCGAGGACATACCGCTGCTGGTGGCGCACTTCCTGGCGCAGATCGCCAAGGAGAGCGGCGCGCGCAAGATCTACGCCCCCGAGGCGGTGGAGCTGCTCGCCACGGCCGACTGGCCGGGCAACATCCGCCAGCTGCAGAACGTGGTGCGCCAGAACGTGGCGCTCTCCCAGACGCCCATCATCCCGGTGGAGCTGGTCCAGCAGTCCCTCGGCGGCACCTCGGGACATCTGCCGTCCTTCGACGAGGCGCGCGATGAGTTCACGCGCAGCTACCTCTCGCAGATCCTGCAGATCACCGGCGGCAACGTGACGCAGGCGGCGCGCCTGGCCAAGCGCAACCGCACGGACTTCTACAAGCTGCTCTCCCGGCACCAGCTCACCGCCGACGAGTTCAAGCAGAAATATTGATCCGGCCCCCGGCGGGCCCCTCGCCGGGGCCCGCGCCGCCGCCCAAAGTGTGATCTGCGTCACGATTTTGCGACATCGTGCCGCGCAAGCCCCACCCAAAGCTCGAGCGCGCCACTCGCGAGGCGCCCCCAAGCGCTAAGCTGTCACGCCTCGGTCATGGGGGTACCCTAAGCTCTCTTCAATCGACTACACTTCTCAGTCCGGTCGGCGCGACACGATGTCGCGTACGCGTAAGGACCGGCGCACGAAGCGCCTTTGAGAAGATTTGAGGTATTAGACCGACATGAAGCCTGAACGCACTGCGCACGATGCTCCCGAGCCGCAGGATCCCTCTGGCGCCGATCCGTCGCCGACGGCGAAGATACGTCAGCTGCGGGCCGTGAGCCGGGTCTATGCGTGGGATCCGTACGAAGTCTGGCGCACCCGGGTCAAACCCAGACCCGTGAGCGGAGACGACGGGAACACCAAGAAATAGCGCCCCCCCCGGCGATCGAGCCGGGATTGATGCCGCAGCACCCCTTGCCGGGAACGAGCACCGCAGGCTGCACGCGGAGGGTGCCGCGCGCTTGCGCCTCGAACCCCCATGTATTACATTGCAATACATGGCAACACTGACGCTGCGCATCCCGGATGAGCTCGACCGGGCGCTCGAACAGGAGAGCGCTGCCAGCCATCTGTCCAAGAGCGACCTCGCCCGCGAGGCGCTGCAGCGTTATTTGCGGGTCATGAGGTTTCATCGCCTGCGCGCGCGGCTCGTCCCGCGAGCCCAGGCCCAGGACATTCACACCGACGAGGACGTGTTCCGCAAGCTCGGCGAGCCGTGAGAGCGGTGTTGGATTCCTCGGTGCTGGTGGCCGCTTACATCAGCCGAGCCGGAGCGTGCGCCAGCGTGCTCGAGGATGTCCTGAATGACCACGAGTGGGTGATCTCCCGGTTCATCGTGGCGGAGCTGTGTCGCAAGCTGCGGGGGAAATTCAACTATCCCGCGGATGACATCGCCGCGGTCCGGCACAGCGTGATCGCCGCCGCCGGGCTCGTAGAGCCGACCGAGATCGCGCCGGGAGCTTGCCGCGACGCCGATGATTTGCCGGTGCTCGGCACGGCGGTAGCCGGCCGCGCCGAGGTACTGATCACGGTCGACAAAGACCTTCTCGAGCTCGATACGTTCCGCGGCATCCCGATCCTGAAACCCGGCGGATTCTGGCGACGGCTCGAATCGCGCCCCGGCGCCGCGCCGGCACAGGACTGACCTCCTCGATGGCGCTCAGCGCCCCTTGCCGAGAAAGACCACCTCGGCGGTCTGCAGCAGGATCGTCAGATCGAACAGCAGCGTGTTGTTCTTCACGTAATACAGATCGTACTGCAGCTTCTCGAGCGAATCCTGCTCGGAGGATCCGTACGGATAGCACAGCTGCGCCCAGCCGGTGATGCCGGGCTTGACCGAGTGGCGCTCGTGATAGTACGGGATGCGCTCGGCGAGGTCCGCGACGAACTCCGGCCGCTCCGGGCGCGGGCCCACCAGGCTCATCTGCCCGAGCAGCACGTTCAGCAGCTGCGGCAGCTCGTCGATGCGCGTCTTGCGCATCAGCGCCCCCACACGAGTCACCCGCGGATCGTTCTTGGTCGCCCACTGCGCCTGCCCATCCTCCTCCGCATCCACGCGCATGCTGCGGAATTTCAACAGCCAGAAGGGGTGCCCGAGCAGTCCCACCCGCCGCTGACGGTAGAGCACCGGCGCGCACCAGCCCTCCTCCAGCTTGATGGCGAGCGCCGCACACAGCATGAAGGGCGAGGCGAGCGTGATGACGATCAGCCCCGCGGCCAGATCCAGCGTCCGGCTGGTCAGCAGCCGGATCGGGTCGCGCCTAAACCCCTCCCCGAAGATCATCCAGGCCGGGTTCAGGATGTCGATGCGGACCCGACCGGTCTCGCGCTCGAGGAACGTCAGCTGCTCGGTGACATCCACACCGGCCAGACGACACTGCAGCAGCTCGGCGATCGGAAAGCCGCGCCGGCGATCATCCATGGCCACCACCACTTCGCTCACCTCGAGACGTGAGCACAGGTGCGCCAAACCCACTCTCGGATCGAGCAGCCCGTCCGCGACCTGCCGCTGCTCGCCGGCGGCCGGCACATAGCCCACCACGAGAAACCCCCGGCGATCCGCGCGGCGGCGGATCCCGGCAATGGCCGCGGCGGATTTGCCTGCGCCGTACACCAGCACACGACGCTTCAGGACGTCCTCATCGACGACCCGGGAGAAGATCGAGCGGGATACCACCATCCCCAGCAGCGCCCCCACGGTCGCCAGTCCCACCACGCCGCGGCCGATCCAGAGGTAGGGGACCAGATAAAACAGCGCCGAGGCCACCCCGAAGGCCATCAGCACCGCCAGGATCAGCCGCGCGGCGAGCCCGGTCAGCCGGGCCCGCTGCCGGGCGCTGTACAGCCCGAAGGACAGCAGGCTCAGCAGCATGATCAGGCTGAACAGCAGCGCCCGCGGCCAGAGCGCGCCGACCAGATCGGGCGCATCGGGAATGCTCCCGAGCGAGCCGTGAAAACGCACCAGCACCGCCGCATAGACGGCGGCGAAGAACATGATCGCCTCCGCCGCGAACAGCAGCGCGACCGCTAGGTAAACATAATGTCCAAACAGCCGGATGCGCAAGGCGTTTGCAGTCCCGGAAAGACGAATACGTGCCGCTGTCCCGCAACCGATCAGAGTCGACGGAACCCCCGCGGCTCAGCGAGCCGATGGCAGAGGCCAATGTAAAATAATCCTGCGCCTGCGCCATGCGCAGGATCACAGTCGGGATCGAAGTTTAGCCGGATCGCGCGCGGGTGTGTGAACGCGGGCTACGTGCGGGAGCGCCGGCGGGCGATCACGGCCGCACCCAGCCGCCCCGGCGCGGCACTGAACAGCGCCGGGGAGCCCGGCTCGGGGAGCGAGCCGCGCAATGATTCCAGTGCGGGTACTGGCCGAAGTTCCAGCCATTACGGTTCTCGTCACGGGTCTGGCCGCCCGGACCGCCATTCTGGCCGAACTTCCATCCCTCGGCGCCCCAGCCTTCCTGATCGTGTCGATTCCAATTCCAGCTCCAGCCGGCGTTGCCCGTGCCACCGCGCCGGTTCGGAATTTGGCTCCAGCGAGCCTCTTCGTTGCGAGCGCCGAAGGCGCCGGAGCTCGACTCATACCTCCACCCGCCGATTGGCGGAACGGCGACTCCGGGCGCGCGCCGCTCAATCCGGTATGCTACTCACGGACGAAATCAGCTCCAGAAATCCTCGCTGCCACCGGCGCAACGGACGATGACCTCTACTGCAATCACCCACGGCACCGAGCACACCGGAACAGCGATGAGAATCGACGTATTCTTCGACGTCTATCCGCATCCCTCCAAGCCCTACTTCGAGTCGCAGCTCTCCGAGTGGCGCCGCCAGGGCCATGTGTTGCGCATTTACTCGCTGGGGCAGATCCCGGGCGGCACGTCGGAATTTCCGATTTCCTTCATCCGCACCCTGCGGCAGGCGCCGCTGCGACTGCTCGGCACGATCCTCTGGCGGCTGGCGCGAAACCCCGCACGCAGCTGGCGGGTCATGCGCTCCGAGCGACAACCGCTGGCGATCGCCAAGCGCCTGGCCACCGACGCGCAGCTGCCGGCGGATCCGCCGGATGTGTACTTCGTGCACAATCTCGCCACCGCCGTGCACTTCTCCTACCTGCGGCTGGCGGCACCCCACACGACGCTGGCGATCTACTACCATGGCGGGGAGATTCCCGGCGTGCGGCAGATTCCGCCCGAGGAGTCCGTCCGCGCACTGCGACGAGCGCACATCGTGTTCTCGAATACTCAGGCCTCCGTCGACGAGGTGATTGCGCGGGGCGCCGCGCCCGAGCGCACCGTGCGCATCCCGGTCGGCTTTCCGCTCGAGCGCTTCGCGCCGCCGCCAAACCGCACGTACCTGCCCGACAATTGCTGGCGGTTCGTGTGTCTCGGCCGGATGGCCCGCGAGAAGGGCTTTGATGTTGTGCTGCACGCGTTCGCCGAGCTGCGCAAGCAACGTCAGGATTTTCATCTCACCCTGATCGGGGGCGGGCCCGAGCTCACCGCCCTGAAGGCGCTCGCCGCGCAGTTGGCCTTGGGCGAGCACGTGACATTCGCGGGGTTCATCGAATCTTACCAAGCCATGATCGCTCACCTGGCCATGGTCGATGTCCTCATCTTCTCCAGTCTGCCCGTGCCGGGTAGCAACTTCAAAGATACCCAGGCCACCGTCATGCAGGAGGCCATGCTGATGGGCGCTAGCGTCATTGCCTCGGATATCGGCGGGATCCGTGAATCGCTGCCGACGATATTCCACCCGTACCTGTACACGCCGGGATCCCAGGACGAACTGCTGGCGCGCCTCAGCTCCATGATGACCGACGACAGCGCGACGCTGCGCACGCTCAGTCAGACCGGGCGCCAGTTCGTAATCGATCACTATGATATCCGCAGTATCAATGCGCAGCTGCTGGCACACGTCGCCGCGGTGAAGGCATGAGCGGCGCTCCGCCATACGATATGAGCATTCCGGCGCAGCGCCGATCGTCCTGCGCAACCACGCTTTACCGGACCGCCTTCACCGCAGCAGGCAGCAGCGCCTGTGGTTGTCGTGCCGAGGGCTCGCAGCTCGGCGTGAGGAACTCCTCGTACCTCGACGGGCTGCCCCTGTGAGCACCGACCCGGCTCAACTCGACAGGCGCACGCCGCGCAGATCGATCTTGCTGGTGCTACCGGTGGCGCCCTGGCCGGCGCGGCACAATGGCATCTCGATCCGCTACTATCCGTTGATCGAGGCGCTGGCGCAGCGGCACGACATCGATCTGTACGTGCACGGCGAGCCACGCAGGACGGTGCCCGATGATCCGCTGCTCCAGGCCCTGCGCAAGGTGTCGGTCCAGCAAAAGAACATGGGGCCGCCGGCGATTGCCGACCGGATCGTCACCATATCAGAGGCAATTTCGCCCTTTGGTTGCCCGTACCGGTTCGCGCGATACCACTCGGACTTCGCTTTGCGCGACCTCGGCGAATTCATCGCCGACCGGCGCTACGATGCCGTCCTGTGGGTCATGCACGAGTACCGCCACCTGCTCGAGCGGCTCAAGCCGCAGCTCCAGGGCGCGCGCACGGTGTACGACAGCATCGACTCGCCCTATCTGCATCACCTGCGCGAGCCGCCCCCGGGCGGAATCCGCAATGCCTGGAACGTATTCGACCTGTGGAAGACCCGCCGGTGGGAGCGCAGTCTCCTCGCGGGGGTCGATGCGGCCGCCTACATCTCCGCACCGGACGCGGCCGCCTCGACCAACGGCGCGGGCCCTTCGCCCGAGGTCATCCCGAACGGCATCTACCTCGCCGGCGCGCCTCCGCCCTCCCCCGCGCACCCGGCCACGCTGTCGATCGGATTCCTCGGTCACATGGCGTACGGGCCGAATATCGACGGCGCGCTGCGGCTGCACCACGACGTGTTCACGCCGCTGAAACGCGAATTCACCGCGTTGAAGCTGGCCATCATCGGCCGCGATCCGGTGCGGAAAATCCGGGCACTGGCGAGCACGGACGTGGAGGTCACCGGCACGGTGGAATCCATCTGGCCGCACATCGCCAATGTCGGGATATTCGTCTACCCGATGATCGGGGGCGCCGGACTGCAGAACAAGATCCTCGAAGCTATGCATGCCGGCAAGCCCGTGGTCACCACGGAAATTTGCCTCAACAGCGTCGGTGCCCGCGAGGGCGAGGAGATCCTGGTGGGCCGCAGCGACGAGGAGTTGCGCGCGCACACCCGCGCGCTGCTGCGCGACCCGCAGTATGCCCGTGAAGTGGGCCTGCGCGGCAAGGCGTATGTCGATCGAACCTTCGACATGGCGCAGGTCGTGCAGCGCTTCGAGCGCTTCGTAATCGGTGATGAGACACCCGGCCAAACGAGCCGCCGCCGCTGACCATCCGCAGCGCTGCACTCAACCTGCATGCACCGGAAAGCCCCAGTGTGGCGGTCGGAGGCAACCTCAACGCCCTCGGCGTCGTGCGCCGCTCTGCGGCCCGCACCAGCAGATCACCCAGAACAGTCCGGTTGATGGCCGACGCGACCCGTGACCGGAGATTCAGCGCGTCACCCCTGCGCGCGTGCCGCCTGCAGCGCGGCTACAAGTTCGTCAACGTCCTCCCTCGTCGTCTCACCATGCGTTGCGCAAATCCGCAGCACCTCGTGCCCCTCGAACTGCGCGACCGCCGCCCATGCGCGTCCCGATGCCAGCAGGCGCTTGACGATCTCGCGGACCGGCGGCGAGCCGGTCGGCGGCACGACGCACAGCACCGCCAGCCTTGAATCGTTCACGGCCGACCAGCCCAGGCTCTGCAGGCGCTCCCGGATGCGACTGATGACTTCGACCGCGCGCTCGACATGCGCCCCATAGCCCGTCCAGCCGGCCACGGCCAGGGACAGGAACAGGCGCAGGCCCATGAACCGCCGCGACCACTGCACGGTGTTCAGATACGGATCGATGCTGGCGGCGGTGGAGGGCATGAAGTCCGCCCCCACCCCGAAGGCGTCGTGCAGCAGCGGGGCGTGCCGGGTGATGAACATGCCGCAGCCCAGGGTGGTCGCAAACCACTTGTGTGCATCGATGGTCGCCGAGTCGGCGAACTCCAGGCCCTGCAGCGCGCCGCGCAGCCGCTCGGAACAGATCACCGCCCCGCCCCAGGCGGCATCGACGTGATACCAGATCCCGTGCTCCTCGGCGATGCGCGCGCAGGACTCCAGTGGATCGATCATCCCGGCGCCGGTGGTGCCCGCCGTGGCGCAGATGAGCACGGGGATATCGCCCGCATCCAGGTCCTCTCTCACCCGCTCGGCCAGCGCGCCGGCATCCATTCGACCACTGCCATCGGTCGCGACGAGCCGCAGCGCCTCCCGCCCGATCCCCGCCTGATGCGCGATCTTGTGCCACGCCGGTTGGCATTCCCGCGAGGTGTACACCGTGATGGGGCCGCGGAAGGCGCGCGCGCCCTCCTTGGCAAAGGACGGATGCGCCCGGGTCAGCGCGCAGACCAGGGCGGTGAAGTTCGCCTCCGAGCCGCCGGTGGTGAAATGCCCCGCCGATTCGGCCGGCATGCCCGCACGCCGCGCGATCGCCTGGATCACGTGCGCCTCGATGGCGACCGGCGTCGCCGAGGAGCCTGAGCTGGCGAGCTGGGGATTGAAGCAACCGGCGATCCGGTCGGCGCATTGGGCGGGGAAGGTGGGTGCGGGGTTGAACAATCCGAAGTAGCGCGGATGGGTCATGTGCACCGTGCCGTGCTCGAGCTGGCCAATCACCCACTCCATCACCGGCTCCAGCGTGCGCGGCTGCTCGAAGTCGAACACCGCGAGCTGCCGGCGGAACTCCGCCAGATCAAGATCCGGCATGACCGGACCGCGCTTCACCCGCTCGGTGGCAGCCGCAAGCGCACGCGTCAGACCGTCATCGATGCGTTCGCGCGCCTCGCGCTCCGGAAACAGCGCGGCAACCGGTTGCGGCAGCTCATCCGCGGACATACCGCCCCCATCCCCTCAGGAGCCGACCGCCGCGGCGAGCGCCTGGTCGAGGTCGGCGAGAATATCGTCGATGTGCTCGATACCGATGCTGAGCCGCACGGTCTCCGGTCCGATGCCCGCGAGCCGCTGCTCCTCGGGCGACATCTGCCGGTGCGTGGTCGAGGCCGGATGGCAGGCCAGCGACTTCGCATCGCCAAGGTTGACGAGGCGCTTGAACAGCTTCAGCGCATCGTAGAAGCGCGTGCCAGCATCATATCCCCCCCGGATCGTGAAGGTCATCAGCGAGCAGGTCTTGCCGCGCAGGTACTTCTGCACCAGAGGATAATACGGACTGTCGGGAAAGCCCGCATAGCTCACCGAAACCACCCGCGGATCCGCCTGCAGGAACTCGGCCACGCGCCGCGCATTCTCGACATGACGCTCCATGCGCAGCGCCACCGTCTCGATCCCTTGCAGCAGCAGGAATGCGCTCAGCGGCGCGAGCACCGCGCCCATGGTGCGCTGGAAGGCGCTGCGGCAACGGCCGAGGTAGGCGGTTGGCCCGTAGTGATCGGTGTACACCAGGCCGTGGTAAGACTCGTCCGGCTCGGTCAGCATCGGGAAGCGCGCCGCATGCTCGCGCCAGGGAAAGCGGCCGCTGTCCACGATCGCCCCGCCGAGCGTCGTGCCGTGCCCACCAAGAAACTTGGTGAGCGAGTGGAGCACGACGTCGGCTCCGAATTCGATCGGACGCACCAGGATCGGCGTCGCCACCGTGTTGTCGACGATCAGCGGCACGCCCGCGCGATGCGCAACCGCGGCCATCGCCTCGAGGTCGCAGACGTTGCCGGCCGGGTTTCCGACCGTCTCGCAGAACACCGCCCGGGTATCGGCGTCAATCAGCGCCGCGAGGGATTCCGGCCGATCGTCCTTCGCGAAGTGGGTCCGAATGCCGAGCTTGGGCAGGATGTGCGCGAACAACGTGTGCGTCGTGCCATACAGCTGCGGCACCGACACGATGTTGCGGCCCGCCTCCGTCACCGTCAGCACCGCATAGTGCAGCGCCGCCTGCCCGGAGCTGACGCACAGCGCGTCCATTCCGCCCTCGAGTTGCGCCACGCGCTTCTCGAGCACGGCAGTGGTGGGATTGCCGATGCGGGTATAGCGGAAGCCCTCGACTTCCAGATCGAACAGCGCCGCGCCGTGCGCGGCGCTGTCGAACGCGTAGGCCACGGTCTGATAGATGGGCACGGCCACGGATTTCGTCGCCGGATCGCAATCGAACCCCCCGTGCAGCGCAATGGTCTCGGGCTTCATGAATGCCTCATGCCGTGTTGCCGGCGTCCACGGTCAGCGTGACGCCCGTGATGTTGCGTGCGGCATCGCTCAGCAGGTAGTCCACCGCCTGGGCGATATCGGCCGGCTCCGCCATGCGGCGCAACGCGCTGCGCCGCACGATCCGCTCCCGCGCGGCCTCGCCCAGCGCCTCGGTCAGCGTCGTATCCACGAACCCCGGCGCCACGGCGTTGACCGTGATGCCGAGCGGTCCCACCTCGCGGGCGAGCGAGCGCGTCAGCCCCTCTAGCGCGGCCTTGGTCGCCGCATACGCGCACAGTCCCTTGGCGCCGTGCGTGGCCACGATGCTGCTCATATTGACGATACGGCCCGCACCGGCGCTCATCATCGAGCGCAGCACGTGCTTGGTGAGCACGAGCGGCGCGAGCGTGTTCACGCGCAGCAGCATCTCGATGTCCGTATCGCGCATCATCGACAGTAGCCCGCCGGTGCCCAGCCCCGCGTTGTTGACGAGACCGTACAGGGGCCCGTACGTCTTGCGCACTTCACCCACCCGCGGACCGATCGCGGCCGTGTCCGCCAGGTCGCAGGCCGTGAACACGATGCGCTCCGGCCGCGACTCCATCGCCGCCCGCAACGCATCACTCGGCGCGCGCGCCAGCGCAATCACCCGATAGCCGCTGTCGGCCAGCCGCAGCACGCTCGCGAGGCCGAGCCCCCGGCTGCCGCCGCTCACCAGCACGTTACGCATCGGGGCGCACCAGCTTGCCGGAGGCGGACATCTTCAGCGATGGGACGAAGTGAATCACCGCCGGCACCTTGTAGGGCGCCAGTTTGTCGCGGCACGCCGCGAGAATGTCCTGGCGCAGCGATGCACCCGCCGCGTCGTCCCCCTCGGCGACCGGCCGCTCCAGCACCACGTCGGCCGCCACCACCGCCCCGGAGATCGGATTGCGCCGGGCGCTCACCAACGACATCCGCACCGCCGGATGCGCATTGATCACGGCCTCCACCTCCTCCGGATGAACCTTCAGACCGCCTACATTGATGATGCCGCCGGCGCGGCCGACGAAGTGATAGCGCCCCTCGCGCAGCTCGAGCCGGTCGCCGGTGTTGACGAATCCGTCCTCGTCCTTCAGCGCCAGAGCATCACCGAGATAGCGCTGCGCGTTCCCGGGCGACCGGAGTCTCAGCGTGCCGCGGCTGACGTCGATCTCGACGCCTTGCACGGACAGGCCAGCCCATGTAACCGGAAAACCGGCCTTCCCATCGCGGATCTCGAACGCGACACCCGCCTCCGTCGAGGCGAACGCATGCGCCACGGTGGCGCGGGGAAACGCGGCCCGGAGCGCATCCAGAATGCCTTGATCGGCGATCTCCCCCGACAGGCGCACATAGGCCGGCGCGCAGCGCTGCGCCGCGCCGCTCATCACCGCCTGCCGCCAGTGGGACGGCGTACCCGAGAGGTGCGTCACCCCGCCCGCCGCAACCCGATCGAGGAAAGACGGGACGGGCTCGCCGGGGCTCGAGAGCACCAGCGAGCCGCCGAGCAAGGCCCGCAGCAGGATTTGCAGCCCACCGTAGCGGCGGACGTCATAGAACGTGCTCCACACCCGCCCAGGCACAAGCTCCTCGGCGCAGCCGGCAAAAGCGCTGAGCAAGCTGGCGAGATTGTGCACCACGAGTTTCGGCGCCCCGGTGGTGCCGGAGGTGAGGAGCACCCATTCGGTCGCGCCGCCGCCTCGCGTGACCGCGCAGGGTTGCGGCTCGCGGCAAGCCTCGACGTGCACCGGCACAGGGACACTCGGAGGCTCGCCGCCCGCCCCGCTCACCCACGCGTCCGCCTCGGCGGTTCGCGCCACGTGGGACGTGTGCTCGGGCGCGACGCCCGCCGGACACAACACCATGCGCCGCGCCACGCCATCGAGCTCGATCATCGCCAGGCTCGCGGCCAACTGATCCGGTATTGCCAACACGACGGACCGGCCGCGCAGGGACTCGAGCCGCCCGCCGAGCGTCGAGCCGCTCTCGAGCGCGGTCAGCGACACCGTTCGCACCGCATCGCTCAACGCTCCGGACGGCCGCCCGCCGTCTCGGGCCAGCGAGTCCCAGAGCGTCATGACTCTCGGGCGAATGACTCGTAGAGTCGCACGAAATCGCCGAAGGTGACCGGAAAGCTCGCCGCGCTCTCGAACGGATCGTAGCCGAGGGTCTCCTCCAGGCGCGCGACGATCAGCGCGAAGCTGAGCGAATCCAGACCGCTCTCGAGCAGCTTCAGCTCATCGCTCAGCGCGGCAAGCTGCCGCTGCTGCTCGCGGGCCACGGCCTGAAAGGTATCGGCAATCGTCGATCGGACGTTCATTACCCGGATTCCTCATTCTCGCGGTCTTCTACAAACCTCAGCATCTTTCCTGGACCATCATAAATGCGCATCCGCGCAGCAGGATTTTTCGTCACGAACAAAACACTTCAACAAAACTTTTCATCCCGGGACTTTTCTTCCCGAGCACGTCTCTTGAATGACTCGCTTGATATCTCTCACCAATCTCTCGTGCGTACCAAGAGACATTGCATAACTTCTGCCGTTCATCGATAATCTCTCGCGAACACTTTCATCACACCATACTTGATTTATCGCAGCGCGCAACGCAGCGCTGTCTCCGGGAGGGATGACATAGGCAACCCTTCCATCATCAAGAAGACCCTCCGTTGACGCGCCACGCGTGACAATTACGGGCTTTCCAAATGCCATCGCCTCTAGGTAGACACTAATTCCCGCCGGCTGTATGGCATCCGGGAGAATCGGCACAACTACTAGCCGGCTTTCGGCAATGCACTTATTCCACTCCTGCCGATTCACATCCCCCTCGATATGTTCGACATTAGGAGGAAGTGGACCGCTGCTTAATTTGGAATTATGCGCATCGGCCCTCGCCCTGGATAGAATCAGTTTCACAGGATATTCCAAGCCAGACACTGCGCTGATCAATAGTTCGTAATCTCTTTGGCTCGCCCCAAGCGCCAGAACGTAGCCCCGGTCCACCTCCGGAATTGTTCCGATTAAATCAATATTGTTTGCCTTGAATGCCACATACTCGCAGCGCGCTCGCGGGACACCGTAGTAGCGCTCGTAGCCACGCGTATCTCTATGTATGACAATGAATGTATCTATAACCGATAAAAACTTCTTCTTGATCGGCAACAAGACTTTATCGCGCATTCTAGTTGGAGACCGAAGAATCAAATCAAATACGATGACTTTCAGAGCGTCTCCGTATAGCAGCTTGGATAGATATATGAATAGCAGCTCTTCATTGTGCGGATTAGATACAAAGAGTGCTTGCGCACGACGGACTCTCCAAGAAAGTCTGAGAATTGCCAATGGAAACGCAAAACTGAAGAATCTCGGTACATGAAAAGCGATTTGCGTAATCGAATCCGAACTATCGCATCGAAGGTCAAATTTTGAGACGAAAGCAATGATGTTTGCGCTCCTGCGATGATTTTCACGCATCGCAGAGATCCCCTGGACCATTTTGATGTGATCAGCGCGGGTCATTGACTATTGTCGCAATACAGAATGTCATCGGCGCGGAACGTCCCTCGGGCAAAGAAGCGCTGCCCGGAACGCCCTGCAGCGACGCGCCACCAGAACTCAAGGACTTCTGCCACTGCCACACGCTGCAATGGAGTCATGAGTTCTGACTGCTTAATCTCAGGGCTCTATCCGGATTTCCCAATGACAATTTGGCGGATCCAAGTAGTTGATTCTGTTGATCCCCGCATGGCTCCGAAAGATCACCTGCGGCGTACCCAGCGAGGTTTTCCCCGTAGTCCACGGGCCGAAGCCGCTTGTCGGCCGGGCGCATCCTTATTTGCCGGGCCAGACAAGCGGGCGAGCCCAGCGAGCGCCGGTGGACCCACGGGGAAAACCCATTTTGGCGGAAATTTGAACAGGCCGGACTGCGGGGCACAGCTGTAATTCCCTGGAATTTATGCACTTTGTTCATTGGGAAATCCGGATATAGCCCGTTTTTCGACGCCAGCGGGAAAGTCATTGACCGATTCCCCTCAACGAGCAGACACAGGGAAAATCGCTGATCGACTTTATGCCAGCGAACTACTCTTCGAAGTCTGCGACTGAAAATCCGGACTCGCCAGCCTGACTAAGTCGATCAACTTTTAGCCGTTTTTTTGGCACCAAGAGAGCAACCGCTGGCGCAGACGCATCGAGCACGACAGATACGTGTGCGCAATGGAGAATGAAGCGTTGTTCCCTCCGAGTGCCTGAGCGTTGCGAATACGCCACGCAGAACCTTGCCATCTTAACCACGTTGATCTGGAAATAGGCCCGGCATCCAGCGTGATGCCAGCGCCGCCGGGAAGGCAAGCCGAAGCGGCGCGCGGCTGCTCGCGGAAATCACCACCCCTCTCTCGATCAGCGCCGACACGACGCGGCGCGCCTGACGGTCTCCGGTGCCAACGATGCCGGCTGCATCACCGCGCGGCAGCTCGCCGCGGTAGAGCACGGCTTCGAGGATGGCACCCGACTTCGGCGGCAGATGATGGAGACGAATTTCCTCTTCGGTCCACAGCAGGATACGGGCGCGCAGGGAGTCCGGCTGCATCAGCCCTTCCATGAACGTGACCTGATCGAGACACGTGGCCAGGAAGAATCGCGTGAATTCCGCCAGGGCTTCCTCGCTCAGGTTACCGCGACCGTCGAGATCGTTTCGACGGGTCATATCGCACGCAGCCAAGTGACCCTTGTATGCAGCAACGTTGCGGGCCAAGCCGCGCGCGACAGACCAGACCGCGCCGGTGTCAAGCGCATCAAGCAACGTTGCATGTGACATCAGCCGCGCGACGCGGCCATTAGCGTCGAGAAACGGGTGAATCCAAGCCAGGCGGTGATGGGCCGCCGCCGCGGCGAGGATGGTTTCGGTCTTGCCGAGGCGGCTATAGACCCCTTCAAAGCGCCCGAGGAAGCGGGGCACCGCCGACGCGCTGATGGCGATGTGATCGCCCGCCGCGACGTCACGGGTGCGTAGTTCGCCCGGGATGATCCGTATGCGTTCGGGTGTGGCCGGGTCCTCAACGCACAGCAGATCTTCGGGCAGCGCTTCACAGAACCGACGGTGAATCTCGCGGATGGAGTCCGCGGCAACTGCCCGGCCCCTGAGACCGCCTTCGTCAATCCATTGCTGGACGGCGATATGCGCCATGGCTTCGAGCTGCAGATTGCGCTTCTTCGCATCCTTGCTGTAGTCGCCCTGCAGGGCGCGCTCGATATCGATGGGGTGGGTGTCATGCCCCTCGATCAAGTTGCTGTAGTAACAGTTCATCGCGCGCACGAGCGTCGCGAGCGACGACAGCAGGCTTTCCGGCAGTGAGCGGCGGAAGCCAGCACTCCGTTGCGCGAGCTCCAGCGCAAGATCGGTCAATTCCACACGGTGGCGAGAGCCTTCCCCCAGGACAAGCGGCTCCATCAGGCCGGTCGCCTCGCCCCGGTCTTCCGCCCTTTGTATGTCCGCTTTGGTGTCCGCTTTATACTCGGCCATAGAGCACTATATTTCATATAGTTACAAATGGACAATAGGACGAATGACCCCACTTTGAGTCCGGTTCTAGGTCCGTGATCTCGGAGCGGCAATCGCCGTAAATCGTGCGGCGAATCAGTGGCTCATTTACCGCGCAGTCTACCCCCAGCGCCGTGGGGGTATGACTGGGGGTACTTGTTCTCAGTGGTCAGACGACCCATAGCAATTGCAGGCACTTGCGCGCGAGATTCGACTCCGACCTCGACCCAGCACACCCGGCAGTGTCGCGGACGAAGCGCTCCGGCCGACCTCGCCTTGGTAAAGCGCCAGCACGTGCGTGGGGCGGTGGTTGCTTCGTCGTGCCTCGGAGCGCTCACGCTGGCGCAAGCCGGGCTGCTGGAGCGGCGGGAGGCGACGACACATTGGAGTTGGGCCGGTTACGTTCGGGGTCGATATCCGCGCGTGGCCTGGAACACTCGCAGAATCGTCTGCGATCAGGGGACCGTGATCACCGCCGCAGGCTACCTGGCCACCGTCGATCTCGCCCTGCACATCATTGCCACCAACAGCTCGCGCGCGCTCGCGCACGAGCTCGGCCGGATGATGCTCGCCGCCAGCGCACGGCAGCACCAGTCGATCTATGCGCTGCGGCTGGCCGATCCGGCCGCGGCCGGCGGCCCCCTGAGCGGCCCTGAGGCCTGGCTGGATGGCCGGCTGAGATCCGCGCCCACCGCCGCCGAGATGGCGAACCATTGCAACATGAGCCTGCGGTCCTTCCACCGCAGGTTCCGGGAGGCCTACGGGGTCACTCCGCGCAAGTACCTGCAGTTGAAGCGGGTGCAAGCCGTGCGGCAGCGCCTGGGCGAAAGCCGCCGCAGCATCGGGCAGATCCTCGCGGAGCTCGGCGTGAGCGACGTGACTTCCTTCCGGCGAGTCTTCCAGCGCGAGCTCGGATGTTCCCCGGCGGAATTGCGCAGGCGGCTGCGCGGCTGATGCGCCGGGCGCGAGGGGACGGAGCCGCTCTTGCGCCGCAGGCCGATTGCTCGCCCCCGCCCCGCGGAAAGCAGAAGTCCTCCGGGCGCAAGCGATCGCCCCGAGCGTGCGGCCCGTGGGTCTAATTCGCGTTCGGCTCGGTCAAGATCGAGGCACATCCGAACGCCACGGCCGAGTACATCTGGGGCGACCGGAGGATTCGCACCATTCACCGCAAGACCTGCAGCCGCGTCACAGACTGGGAACCCCTGGACCGCAAGCCAGGCTCGAGGCGTGGCGTCAATCTCGGCAACTTCGATCCAAAACGCATGGCCTCAGTGCGCGTGCGCCGCTTCGATGGGGCGGATACCTGGCAATTTCTCGACGCGTGAAATTCCTCGCGTCGGTCTTGGCGCTGGGCGGCGCGCTTGCGACACATTAGCGTCACCGCAGGTTCGCGCCGGTCAACGCGGCATTGAACGTCGGCCTGTGGTCCACAGCGCCGGCTCGGTGTGTGCTCCACCGGACCACTGCATGACCGCCGCATCGGGGATGGCCGTTACGTGAGCGGATTGAGCACTCGTGCGCCCGTGGGCGCGAAGTGGTCGACGTTTCCAGAAACGACGGCGAGATCGTGAATCAGTGCCGTCACCGCAATTTGCTTGTCCAGAGGGTTCTCGGCATTCGGTACACGAAGCCTACCCCCACACCTGGGCGGTCTCCTCATCCAGGGCTAGAATTCGATCCTCGTATACGGTGGCAAGTCGAAGAAGCCGCCGCTCCAGTCCGTGCGCCCGTGGCCTATCCCCCCGCGACAACGGATTCGTTCGACACCATGGCGCAGCTCGCCATCAGTCCTGCCCCGATACGTCTTCGCACCGTTCCTGACGGCGCTGGTCGTGTCTCGGCACTTGCAGGCCTCGTGGCGCCGGTTCGCGGCTCTGCGTGCGGCGGCGCTGAAGTCAGACGAGCGTTGCCGGTGCGCTCGCCGGCGCGCGAGGTCCCCGCGTCACGCCGGGCCGCGCGCCCGTGGCGGCGGGCCGCAGGCCGTGATGATGCGCAGACCCCTCGCCCGAAGATTCTTCGCCACGACCCTCGCACGCGCGTACGGCGCGCCGCACCCATCGGCTCGCGCAAGTGTGACGGACCGCACAGCTGAGCCCGGCGCATCGTCTCCACGCGGCGACAGTGCGCGAAAACGTGAAATCACGTGCCCCCCGAATCCCGCGACGATCTATGTTGCGACAGGTCATGTCCGATATAGCGGCAATAGGGCGTACGACACTGAGATGGTGCGCGGGACTGCTGGTTCTGGCGCTGGCGGGCATGGGCATTGGGAAGCCCGCGAACGCCGGCTGCTTCCCCGTGCGCGCGCCGCAGTTCGTCGCACTGCGCCCCCTGGTCTCGCGCGATGCCAGCCAGGCCCTGGCGCAGGCCGAGGCACGCATCGCCCGGCTGCCGCCCGGCAGTGCGCGCAGCGACCCGCGGCGTCTCGCGGCGCTGTACGCCATCCAGGCGTCCGCCTATCGCGCGCTGGCCCTGTATCACGCTTCCCGCGCCCCGGCGCGCCGCGGCCTCAAACTGCTCGGCGGCGCCGTCGACCCGCTGCGCGAGCAGATCCTCTCGAGCTATGCGCTCAGTTTCGACTCGCCGGCCGGGATCGCCCGGGCGCTGCGGCGGATCAAGCAGGCCCGCGCCTCACTGCCGGCGAACTCCCCGAGCGCTCTGTGCCTGAAAATCACCGCAGGCGACCTGAACATCCTGCGCAATCGCTCCGACCTTGCGATCCGCGAACTCACCCAGTCGTACCTGCGGGCACAGTCGCTGGGCCTGCCCACGGCGCGAATCGACGCGGGCATCGTGCTCACCAGGGTGCTGACCAAGATGGGCGACTACAAGCAGGCGCTCGACCTGCTCCGGCAGACGATCGGCTGGGACAAGGCGCACAATTCGACCAACTATCTGGCCACGGACCAGTATTTCGAGGGCGGGATCCTGCGCGCCATGCGGCACTATCATCGTGCGATCGCCGCCTATCGCTCCGATCGCGCCCTCAGCACCGCAATCGACGATCGCCAGGGAGTCGCCTACGCGAATCTGAGCATCTGTCAGGCCGAGATCGCACTAAAACGATTCGCCGCCGCGCGCCGAGCGTGCAACCGTGCCGCGCCAGTGCTCGCGGCCGGCAACGCGCACGCCATGGTCAATGAAACCAACGTGCTGCGCGCGCGAATTGCGCTCGGCGAGCAGCATCCCCGGCACGCACTCGCGCTGCTCAACAGGGTGCTCGATCACTCCGGCGCGGACCTGGCGGCAACCACCATCGCTCCCGCCTATCTCGCCCGCTCTCGGGCCGAGGCGGCGCTGCACCGGTATGCGGTCGCGTATCGCGACCAGAGCCAGTACTTGCGCCGCTTCAAAGCGCAGAACCGAATCAATCAATCCCGCCTGAAAGCCGCTCTGGAGATGCATTTTCGGGCCTCGGAGGAGTTCCTGCGCAATGCCGTACTGACGCGCAAGCTTCAGGCCGCTGCCTACCAGGCCGCCAAGCAGCGCCAGCTGCTGCACTGGATGGGGACTGCCGGCGTGGCCGGCGGCCTGATCATCATCCTGCTGTCCTATATCCTGATCTCGGGCCGACGCCACCGCCGGCAACTGGTGGTCTTGGCGAACACAGACCCGCTGACGAGCCTGCCGAACCGCGGACACACTGCGCAGCGAGCCACCCTGGCGCTCGGCTCGGCACTCGAGCACAACCGGCCGCTCACCGTGGCGCTGCTCGATTTCGATCACTTCAAGACCATCAACGACCAGTACGGTCACGCCACCGGCGATCACGTGCTGCGCGAGTTCGCGCGTGTCTCGCACGAGGCGCTGCGGGGAGGCGACATCCTCGGACGCTGGGGCGGAGAGGAATTTCTCCTGGTGCTGCCGGAGACGACACTCGATAGCGCGTTGCTCACGGTCGGACGGCTGTGCGCGCTGGTGTCGCGCATCGATATCCGAGCCGGCCTGCGTGTCACGTTCAGCGCCGGCCTGGCCACCACGGCGGAAGGCGTGCGCACACTCGATGAGCTCGTTGCGCGCGCCGATGCAGCCCTCTACGAGGCGAAGGACGCCGGCCGCGACGCGGTGCGCATCAGCCGCGCTGCCAGCGCGGTGCTGGGACCGGGCTGATCCACGCCGTGGCGCGCGGCTGTACCGGCGGAGCCGCGCCGCGCCGATTGTCCGCTCGGCGGTCCGCCTCGAGATCCCAACATCGCGGCCAGGCGGTATGGCCGGGCAAAGCCCGCTTGCTCGCAGCCGCGGCGGTCTGGTCGACAAAGGACGCAGCGCCGCTTATGCTCCCGAGAGTTCCCCAACCGTCCCTCTTGCGCGGTGCCCCACCCCTCACCCCACACCATGAGCTTCTGCAGCCAGTGCGGCGCGCGGCTGACCGTGCGCGTGCCGCCCGGCGACCATTTGCCGCGCTACCTCTGTGAGGCGTGTGGCACCGTCCACTATCAGAATCCCCGCTTGGTGGTCGGCTGTGTTCCGGTGCACGCCGGTCGCATCCTGCTGTGCCGGCGGGCGATCGAGCCGCGGCGAGGCTACTGGACGGTACCGGCCGGCTTCCTGGAAAACGGGGAGACGTTGCAGGACGGCGCGGCCCGCGAGTCCCGCGAGGAGGCGCTGGTCGAGGTCGAGATCGGCTCGCTGCTATCTATCGTGCACGTGCTCGATGCCCATCAGGTCCATGTGTTTTTCCGCGCGGACATGCGAGCGGACGAGCACGGCGCCGGACCCGAGAGCCTGGAGACGGCCCTGGTCCCGGTGCAGGACATCCCGTGGGCGGACCTTGCGTTTCCAAGCACGGAATTCAGCTTGCGCCGTTACCTGGAAGACCGCGCCGAACAGCGCGAGACGCACCACTTCGCGACCCTGCAGCGCCGGCTCACCTAGCCCCGGGGCCGCGCGGCTTTGCCGGCCGCGCACCTCGCGTGGCAGAATGCGACCCCCGGCGCGGCGCTCCCCGCCAACCGCGGGCAGTATTACCGCCCGTTGTTCTGGAAGGAAATTCGATGACTTTCGTGGTGACTGAAAACTGCATCAAGTGCAAGTACATGGACTGCGTGGAAGTCTGTCCGGTCGATTGCTTTCACGAGGGCCCGAATTTTCTCGTCATCGATCCGGACGAGTGCATCGATTGCACCCTCTGCGAGCCGGAGTGCCCCGCGGAAGCGATCTTCTCCGAGGAGGAGTTGCCCGGCGGGCAGGCGGCCTTCAAGACGCTCAATGCCGAACTCGCCAAGCAGTGGCCGGTCATCACGGAAAAGAAAGACGCGCCGGCGGACGCCAAGGAGTGGGATGGCAAGCCGGACAAGCTCAAGCTCCTCGAGCGCTGAGCGCCCGTTTCGTGGACCCGCGCCGCTCAGGAGCGCGGGTGGTGGCGCCCGTGAAGATCCTTCATGCGCTCGCTCGCCACGTGGGTGTAGATCTGGGTCGTCGACAGGTCGCTGTGCCCGAGCAGGATCTGCACGACGCGCAGGTCCGCGCCATGATTCAGTAGGTGCGTCGCAAACGCGTGGCGCAGGGTATGCGGCGAGAGCCCCTTGCTGATGCGTGCCTTGCGCGCGTAGCGCTTGATGATGTGCCAGAACGCCTGGCGGGTCATGCGATCCCCGCGGCGCGTCGGGAACAGGTAATCCGTCTGCCGCTCGAGCAGAATCTCATCGCGCGCGCCGCGCACGAATTCCGTCAGCCAGCGCACCGCCTCGTCCCCGAGCGGAATCAACCGCTCACGGTTGCCCTTGCCGATGATACGGATGACGCCCTGGTTGAGATTGATCTGCGCATAATGCAGATTGACCAGCTCCGACACCCGCAGTCCCGTGGCGTAGAGCACCTCCAGCATGGTGCGGTCGCGATTGCCAAGCGGGTCGCGCACGACGGGCGCGGCAAGCAGCGCCTCGACCTCCTCCTCGCTCAGTGACTTCGGCAGCGACCGCCCGATCTTGGGCATCGCGATCTGTGCCGTCGGATCCTCTTGAATCAGGCCTTCGCGCAACAAGAATCGGAAGAAGCGCCGGAAGCTCGAGAGCTGGCGCGCGGTCGAGCGTGGCCGGGCGCCGGCGGCCACGCGCCACGCGATGAAATCCTGCAGATCCTGGCGTGAAGTCCGCAGAACCGGTATCTGCCGCAGGCTCAGCCAGCGCATCAGCGCGGTCAAATCCGCGCGGTAGGCCGCCAGGGTATTGGTGGACAGGCCGCGCTCCATCCACACGGCATCGAGGAAGCGGCCGACGGTCGGATCCGTGTCCGGCTGGGTTGGGAGGCTGGTTGCGGCCAATTCGTTGGACAATTTATGTCTCGCTGCAGGTCCGTGCGTGCCGCTCAACGAGCGTCGAGCCGTTGACGAAATTCCGGCGTCACGGTGCCGATCGCAGTATGGTGACCACCGGCGCTGCGCCGGTGTGACGATCATCACAATTGGAACCGCTTGTTAACGTAATAGAGAACCTGATCACAATACCCGACACTTTCACCGGCCATCGTCACGATGCCACAGAATCTGCCGACACACTCATTCTCGTTCCGTTCCCTGGCCCTGCTGCCGCTGAGGCTCGCATTCAGCGTGTATGCGGCGCTGGTCTTCCTGATCTTCGGCTGCGCCGCGTTGCTGGCCGCGCTCGCGCTACCGGCACTGGCACGCCGGCGGGCGGCCACGCGCCGCCTCGCCCGTGCGCTGCTCGCCTGCTCCGGCATGCCCGTCTCGGTGCGCGGCCTGCAACACCTGCCGAGCGGACAGTGTGTCATCGTGGCCAATCACGCCAGTTACCTCGACGGTCCGGTGTTCACCGCGGTTCTGCCGGCCCGCTTCGCGTTCGTCATCAAGCGCGAGATGGCCAGTGTGCCGCTGGCCGGGATGTTCCTGCGCCGAATCGGCGCGCACTTCGTGGAGCGCTTCGATCGCCGGCGGGGGGCCGCGGACGCCCTGCGCGTACTGCGCAGCGCGACTCGGGGTCACTCCCTGGTGTTCTTTCCCGAGGGCACCTTCACCACGACCCCCGGCTTGCTGCGCTTCCACAGCGGCGCGTTCACCACCGCCGTGCGCGCCGGCTGCCCGGTGGTTCCGGCCGTGGTGCGCGGCACCCGTATCGCGCTCTCTCCGCACGGCGGGCTGCCGCGGCCGGCCCGCATAGAGATCGAGATCCTCGAGCCGATCCAGCCGCCGCCGGGCGGGCGCGCCGCCGCACTCCTGCGCGATCGGGCGCGCGCGGCGATTCTGGCCGCGCTCGGGGAGCCGGACCTGGGCTCGCCAGACCCGCCCTCACATGTTGCGCCGGTAGCGTCCGCCGACCTCGTACAGAGCATGGGTGATCTGTCCGAGTGAGCAACTCTTGACGGTCTCCATCAACTCGGCGAACACGTTGCCGTCCGTGCCCGCAACCTGCTTCAAGCGAGTCAACGCCGCGGGCGCGCGCGGCGCATTGCGCGCCTGAAAGGCGCGCACCGCCGCCACCTGCGTCTGCTTCTCCTGCTCGCTCGAGCGGATCAGCTCGGCGTGCGCATGCTCAGCCTCGGCATCGGAGTGCGACAGGAAGGTATTCACCCCGACGATCGGCAGACTCCCGTCGTGCTTGCGGGTCTCGTAGTAGAGCGACTCGTCCTGGATCTTGCCGCGCTGGTACATCGTCTCCATCGCCCCGAGCACCCCGCCGCGCTCGGTCAGCGCGTCGAATTCCCGATACACGGCTTCTTCGACCAGGTCGGTGAGGTATTCGATGGCGAACGATCCCTGCCAAGGATTCTGAATCTTGTTCAGACCGAGCTCGCGATTGATGATCAGCTGAATCGCCACCGCCCGCCGCACGCTCGCCTCGGTCGGCGTGGTGAGCGCCTCGTCGTAGGCATTGGTGTGCAGGCTGTTGCAATTGTCGAACAGCGCGTACAGCGCCTGCAGCGTGGTACGGATGTCGTTGAACCCGATCTCGCGCGCGTGCAGGCTCCGTCCCGAGGTCTGCACGTGATATTTCAACATCTGGCTGCGCGGACCGCCGCCGTAAAGATCGCGCATGGCACGCGCCCAGATGCGCCGCGCCACCCGGCCGATCACCGCGTACTCCGGATCCATGCCGTTGGAAAAGAAGAACGACAGATTGGGCGCGAAGTCGTCGATCTTCATGCCGCGGGCCAGATAGTACTCGACGATGGTGAAGCCGTTGGCGAGCGTGAAGGCGAGCTGCGTGATCGGATTGGCGCCGGCTTCCGCGATGTGGTAGCCGGAGATCGAGACGGAGTAGAAATTGCGCACCTGGTGCGCGATGAAATACTCCTGCACGTCGCCCATCATCCTCAGCGCGAACTCCGTGGAGAAGACACAGGTATTCTGGGCCTGATCCTCCTTCAGAATGTCCGCCTGCACCGTGCCCCGCACGGCGCTCAGCGTTTCGGCCTTGATGCGCTCGTAGACCTGCGGCTCGAGCAACTGATCCCCGGTCACCCCGAGCAAGGCCAGGCCCGAACCATCGTGTCCCTGCGGACGCTCGCCGTGATACGCCAGCGGCTCGCTCGCCCCCTCGGCGGCCTCGCGCCGCAGCATCTCGATGCGCCGCTCGGCGTCGCGCCAGCGTCCCTCGGCGCGCAGATATCGCTCGACGCCCTGATCGATCGCCGTATTGAGATACATCGCCAGAATCATCGGCGCCGGACCATTGATGGTCATCGACACCGAGGTCGACGGCCGAGCCAGATCGAAGCCCGAGTAGAGCTTCTTCATGTCATCGAGGGTCGCAACCGACACCCCGGAGTTGCCCGTGCGGCCGTAGATGTCGGGGCGCAGATCCGGATCCTCGCCGTAGAGCGTCGTCGAGTCGAACGCCGTCGAGAGGCGCACCGCCCCGTGTCCCCGGGCCAGATAATGAAACCGGCGGTTGGTACGCTCCGGAGCGCCCTCGCCGGCGAACATCCGGGTCGGATCCTCCTCCTCGCGGCGGTACGGATAGACCCCGCCGGTGTAGGGAAAGGCCCCGGGCAGATTCTCGCTGCGGATGAAGCGCAGCAGCTCACCCCAGTCGCGCAGCTTCGGCACCGCGAGCTTCGGCACCCGTTCGTGCGCGAGTGTCTCGCTGTAGTTCTCCCCGCTCACCTCGTGGCCGCGCACCCGGTAGGAATAGGTGGCAGCGCTCGCCGCCTGCGCCCGCTCCGGCCACGCCTTGAGCGCACCGATCCCCTCGGCGCCGATCCCATCCAGCGCCTCGTTGTAGGCAGCCCGCAGCGCCTGGCGCGTGGCGTCGCCGTCCCCGCGCACCGCGGCCGGGCACGGTTCGAGCGCTGCCGGCACCGCGTCCGCGTCGACGACCTGCAGCGCCTGATACAGTCCCTGAGCACGGCTCGCGGCTTGCGCCTGGCGCTCGATCTGCGCACGCACGCCGCGGCCGTTGTGCGCGATCTCGGCCAGGTAGCGCACCCTCGAGCCGGGGATCAGCGGCTCGCGCGCCTGCGGCTCGAGCTGCGCGGAATCGGCCGTCTCCCAAGCGACCGAGCCGAGGCGTTGCGCGCCGATCAGTCGGCACAGCGCCGTGAACAGCCGATTCACACCCGGGTCGTTGAAGCGACTGGCCACGGTCGGGAACACCGGCACATCGGCGTCGGCCAGGTCTCTGGCCTCGGGGTGATTGCGCCGCCATTGCTTGCGCAGGTCGCGCAGACCGTCGTTCGCGCCGCGCTTGTCGCTCTTGTTCAGCACGATCAGGTCGGCGTGATCGAGCATCTCGATCTTCTCGAGCTGACTCGCCGCGCCGTATTCGCCGGTCATGACGTACACGGATCGGTCCACCAGATCGACGATCTCGCTGTCCGCCTGGCCCGTGCCGGCGGTCTCCACGAGGATCAGATCGAACCCGGCGGCACGGTAGAGCTGGATCACGTCCTTCAGCACCGCCGCGGTCGCCATGTGCCGTCGCCGTGTGGCGAGCGAACGCATGAACACGGCGTCGGTATCGATACTGTTCATGCGTATGCGGTCCCCGAGCAGCGCCCCGCCGCTGCGCCCGCGGGTCGGATCCATCGCCGCCACCGCGATCTGGCAATCCGGAAATTGCCGCAGCAGTCGCGTCAGCAGCTCGTCGGTGAGGCTCGACTTGCCGGCCCCTCCGCTGCCGGTGATCCCGATGACCGGCACCCGGTTCGGCGAGCGCTGCGTCGTGCGACGGATCTGTTCGGCCGGCGCGTCGGCAGGGCCGGCGTTTTCCAATACCGTGATGGCGCGCGCGATCTGCACCGGATCTCGCGTAGTGAGCGGCCGCGTCTCGAATGCCGGCTTGCGGGCAGCGCGCACCCGCGCGAACACGTCCTCGATCATGCCCTCGAGACCCATCCGGCGCCCGTCCTCGGGCGTATAGATGCGCTCGACCCCGTAGCGCTGCAACGCATCGATCTCCTGAGGGGCAATCGTGCCGCCGCCGCCGACGACCACGCGGATGTGCGGACAGCCGCGCTCGCGCAGCATGTCCACCATGTAGGCGAAGTATTCGTTGTGGCCGCCCTGGTAGGAGGTCGCAGCAATCGCGTCCGCGTCCTCCTGGATCGCCGCGCGCACGATCTCGGCGACGCTGCGGTTGTGTCCGAGGTGCACCACCTCGGCGCCATGGGCCTGCAGCAGGCGCCGAATCATATTGATCGCCGCGTCGTGTCCATCGAACAGCGAAGCGGCCGATACGAACCTCAGCGGCGGACTGAGCCGGACGGACCCCGGATCCTCGGCATGGGCGGACTGCACGGCACTCGAGTGCTTGGGAAGCATGGCTCGCTCGCTGGGCGCTGGGCGGGAAGAAAGTCTTTACGCGCCGGTAGGATAGCTACTAATGAGTATGATCCATACGGACCCGGACGGTCAACGCGTCGGCCCGCACCCACCGCCCCGCGCGCGCACATCGGTGCGGGTGCGGTTATACTGCGCGACAACGGGCTCCGTACTGCATGGACCCTTCCCGAACCGGCATGCCGACCAGTCGACGCAAAACGGCGCCCGGGCGAACGCACCTCGCCGCGAGCGCTGCCGCCACACCCAGCGCCGCCGTGCGCGGCTCGCCGTGGCGCGCCAGCCGCGAGCGGGTGCGCGACCGGCAGATCAAGCGCGAGGCCGTGATCCGCGCCGCGGCCCATGCCTTCAACCACAAGGGCTATCACAACACCTCGCTCGATGACATCGCCGCGGCGCTCGAGGTCAGCAAGCCAACCGTGTATTACTACGTATCGAACAAGGAACAACTCCTGTTCGAGTGTTTCGTCGCGGGCATCGAGCCGATCCGCGCGGCGTTTCGCAACGCGCGCTCGCAGCGCGCCCCGGCGCGCGAGCGGCTGAAGACCGTGCTCGGCCATTACGGCCAGGCGGTCGCCTCGGAGTTCGGCTGGTGCATGGTGCGCGCCGAGGACCAGGATCTCTCCCCGGCGATGAGCGCACACATCAAGTCGCTGAAATCCGAGATCGATCAAGGCATCCGCCGATTGTTGCGCGAGGGCGCTCAAGACGGCTCGATCCACCCGTGCGATCCGAAGATGACCGCGTTCGCCCTCGCCGGCGCGCTCAACTGGATCGCGCACTGGTACCGTGAGAATCAATCCATGACCGGCGCCGAGATCGCCGCCGCCTTCATCAGCGTTTTCGAGAATGGGCTCAAGCCGCGCGCCGCCGCGCCGGCCGGCCGCCGCGCGGCGCAGCGGACGACCCACCGGCTCGAGCGCTGAGCGCCCATTCCCGTACGGAGAACCTGTCATGTCCTCGACCGAAATCGTGATCGCCTCGGCCCGACGGACCCCGCTCGGGGCGTTCCAGGGCGCGCTGTCGGGGCTGAGCGCCCCGCAGCTCGGGGCCGCGGCGCTCAAAGGCGCCCTCGAGGCAGCCGGCATCGCCCCCGCCGCGGTCGATGAGGTCATCCTGGGCTGCGTACTCGCAGCGGGGCTGGGGCAGGCGCCGGCCCGCCAGGCCGCCATCGCCGCCGGCGTTCCGCTCGCCACGCCGGCGACAACCCTCAACAAGATGTGCGGCTCGGGCTTGAAGGCGGTCATGATGGCCGCCGATCAGATCCGGGCCGGCGGCGCGCAGATCGTGCTCGCAGGGGGCTTCGAATCGATGACTCGGGCACCGTATCTGCTACCCAAGGCGCGCGGCGGCTACCGCATGGGCCACGGCGAGATCATCGATCACATGTTCTTCGACGGTCTGCAAAGCCCCTTCGACGGCAAGCTCATGGGCTGCTTCGCCGACGCCACCGCCGCGCGCTACGGCCTCACGCGCGAGCAGCAGGATGCCTTCGCCGCCGAATCGGTCCGCCGCGCCGTGCGCGCTCAAGCACAAGCGTTCGAGGTCGAGATCGTTCCCGTGACCGTCAAGGACCGCAAGGCCGAGCGGATCGTGACGCACGATGAGACGCCCCAGACCTGCGATCCGAGCAAGATCCCCACACTGCGGCCCGCATTCAGCAAGGACGGCACGGTAACCGCTGCCAGCGCCTCCTCGATTGCCGATGGTGCGGCGGCGGTGGTGGTCATGGACGCACGGTCCGCGCGCTCCCGCGACGTCACGCCCCTCGCGCGCATCGTCGCCTACGCAAGCCACGCGCAGGAGCCCGAATGGTTCACGACCGCCCCGGTCGGCGCCGTGCGCAAAGTCCTGGGCATGCTCGGCTGGCAGCCCGGCGATGTCGACCTGTACGAAATCAACGAAGCATTCGCGGCCGTCACCATGGTGGCCATGCGCGATCTCGGCCTCGATCAGGCCCGTGTCAACGTCAACGGTGGCGCATGCGCGCTCGGTCATCCGCTCGGAGCCACCGGCGCACGCATTCTGACGACGCTGCTGCACGCATTGCGCGCCCGGAACGGCCGGCGCGGCATCGCCGCGCTGTGCATCGGCGGCGGCGAAGCCGTGGCTGTGGCCGTGGAAATGATCGGCTAGACTGTCAACCGACCTGCAGGGGGACGCATGAAGATCCAGAATGCCCGGGCCGTCATCACCGGCGGCGCTTCGGGACTCGGTCAAGCCACGGCCCGCCATCTCATTGCACAGGGCGCGCGCGCGGTATTGCTGGACGTACAGGAAGAGCAAGGACACGCAGCGGCCGAGGAACTGGGCGGCAACGCGCATTTCCTACGCTGCGACGTCGCGTCGGAAACCGAAGTCAACGCCGCGATGGCCAGTGCCGCAAAACGCCTCGATGGCCTGAATCTGCTGGTCAACTGCGCGGGAGTCATCGGCGCGGGTCGCGTGCTCGGCAAACAGGGGCCGATGAGCGGTGAGTTCTTCACGCGGGTCGTGCACATCAATCTCATCGGCAGCTTCCTGTGCGACAAGGCGGCAGCGAGCCTGATGCAGCACAATGCGCCCACCGAGGACGGGGAACGCGGCCTGCTGGTGCATACCTCGTCGATCGCGGCATTCGAAGGACAAATCGGTCAGGCCGCCTACGCGGCCACCAAAGCGGCGCTCGCCGGGATGACGCTGCCGATTGCCCGCGAGCTCGCCCGCTTCGGCATTCGCTGCATCGCCATCGCGCCCGGCATCTTCCACACCCCCATGATCGACACCCTCAGCGCGCAGGTACAAGCCTCGCTTGCCGCTCAAATCCCCTTCCCGCATCGGCTCGGCGAGCCCGCGGAGTTCGCCCAGCTGGTCGCGGCGGCTTTCGAGATTCCCATGCTCAACGGCACGACGGTTCGGCTCGATGGGGCCGTAAGGATGCAACCGCAGTGAGCGCGCCAGCACCCGAGGCGGTCGAGCGCGACGTCATGGAGTATGACATCGCGATCATCGGAGGCGGCCCGGCAGGACTGGCGTGCGCGATCCGGTTGAAGCAGTTGCAGCCGGATCTCAACGTCTGTCTGCTCGAGAAAGGCGCCGCGGTGGGGGCGCACGCCCTGTCCGGGGCCGTCATCGAGCCCGGACCGCTCGATGCGCTGGCCCCGCAGTGGCGCCAATCCCCGCCGTCGATCTGTGTGCCCGCGACGCACGATGAGATGCATCTGCTCACGCGTACCGCCAAGTTCCGTCTGCCGCTGCCGCCGCAACTGCACAATCGCGGCAACTTCATCGTCTCTCTGGGGCTGCTGGCCGCGTGGCTTGCGCAGCAGGCCGAAGCCCTCGGCGTGGACGTCTTCCCGGGCTTCGCGGCGGCCGAGCCGGTATTGGGTTCCGACGGCTCGGTGCGCGGCGTGCGCCTCGGCGACGCCGGCCTCGACAAGGAAGGCAAACCGGGCCCGAATTTCACCCCGGGCGCCGAGATTCACGCCCGCACGACCGTCGTCGCCGAAGGTGCCCGCGGGAGCCTGGCCAAGCAGTTGATTCGACGGTTCGAGCTGGACGCAGGCCGCGACCCGCAAACCTACGGACTTGGACTGAAGGAGCTCTGGCAACTCCCCGAGGGGCGCGTGCAGCCTGGCCTGATCCAGCACACCCTCGGCTGGCCGCTCGATAGCCGCACCTACGGCGGCAGCTTCATCTATCACCTGGATCACGACCGGGTGTATATCGGGTTCGTCGTCGGACTCGATTACCGCGACCCGCGCTTCTCGCCATTCGAGGCGTTCCAGCAGTTCAAGCATCATCCGGCGGTCAGGCCCTTGCTCGAGGGCGGCGAGATCCTGGCGGCGGGCGCGCGCGCGATCGCTGCGGGCGGATGGCAGTGCCTGCCGCGCCTGGAGATGCCCGGTGCCCTTCTGATCGGCGATGCCGCCGGCGGGGTGAACGTGCCGAAAATCAAGGGCGTCCACCAGGCGATCCGCTCGGGAATGCTGGCCGCGGAGCATCTTGCCGAGACCGGCTCGCCGGCGGGTTTCGATGCACGCTGGCGCGCATCCGCCGGCGGACGCGAGCTGCGCGCGGTACGCAATTTCAAGCCCGGGTTCAATCGTGGCTTGTGGCTCGGCATGGCCAACGCCGCCCTCGAGGTCCTCACGCGCGGCCACACCCCGTGGACGCTGCGCCACCGGCAAGCCGACCACGAGCGGCTGCGCCACATCGAGGACTATCGCTCGCCGCAGCGCCACCGGGTGCAGCGCACACTGCCACCGAACGATCGCCTGGCCTCGGTGTTCTTCGCGGCGACCAGCCACGAGGAACGCCAGCCGGCGCATCTGCACGTGCGCGATACCTCGATCTGCACCGATCGCTGCGCCCGCGAATTCGACAATCCCTGCCAACGGTTCTGTCCGGCGAACGTCTATGAGATCGTCGAGGATGCGGGTCAGCGGCGGCTGCAGATCAATGCCGCCAACTGCGTGCATTGCAAGGCTTGCGACATCAAGGACCCCTACGGCATCATCGATTGGACGCCGCCTGAGGGCGGCTCTGGCCCCAACTACCAGTCGCTCTAGCCACTGTGAACGAGATCTGGCGGCCATCCGCGCAGCGAATCGCCGCGGCCAACCTGACCCGCTTCGTCGCTTGCGTGAATGCGCGGCGGAATCTGGCGCTGCGCGATTACGCGGCGCTCTATGCCTGGTCGATCGAGCAGCCGCAGCAGTTCTGGGGCGAGCTGGCACACTTCGCGGACGTACACGCGGACTGGGGCGAGGGTCCCGTGATCGAACATCCCGAGCGGATGCCCGGGGCACGCTTCTTCCCGGCGGCACGGCTCAACTTTGCCGACAACCTGCTGCGGTTCCGTGACGATCAGCCCGCGGTGACGTTCACCAACGAGCGTGGTATGGAACAGCGGCTGACGTATCGGCAGCTGTCCGAGGAGGTGGCGCGCCTCGCCGCGGGGCTGAAGGCCGAGGGCGTCGGGCCGGGGGACCGGGTGGCCGGGTACCTGCCCAATCTGCCGCACGCTCTGATCGCGATGCTGGCCACGGCCAGCCTCGGCGGCATCTGGTCGTCCTGTTCGCCCGACTTCGGCGTACAGGGCGTGCTCGATCGCTTCGGTCAGATCGCGCCGAAGGTGCTGTTCACCGCCGACGGATACTTCTACAGCGGCAAGACGCTCGACTCGCTGGCGCCGATCGGGGAGGTGGCCCGGCAACTGCCGGGCCTGCGCCGGATCGTCGTCATCGCCTACCTCAGCCAGAGCCCGCGGCTCGAGCAGCTCGGCCCGGCGCATGCGTACGCGACACACTGGGCAGCCTTCGGCCAGCGCGGCGCGCCGCTGCATTTCACGCCCCTGCCGTTCGATCATCCGCTGTACATCCTCTTCTCATCGGGCACCACCGGAGCGCCCAAGTGCATCGTGCACGGCGCGGGCGGCACGCTGCTGCAGCACCAGAAAGAGCACCTGCTGCACGTCGATCTCAAGCGCAGCGATCAGATGTTCTACTTCACCACCTGCGGCTGGATGATGTGGAACTGGCTGGCCAGCGCACTCGCCACCGGCGCCACGCTGGTGCTCTACGACGGCAACCCGTTCCATCCCGATCCCGGGGTGCTCTGGCGCATGGCCGAGCGCCAGCGCGTCACGATCTTCGGCACCAGCGCCAAGTATTTGTCCGCCCTGGAAAAACACGGCTACACGCCGGCGCGGCACGTCGATATCGGCGCACTGCGCTGCATCCTCTCGACCGGCTCGCCGCTGCTGCCCGAGAGCTTCGACTTCGTCTACCGCGACATCAAGCCGGATGTGCACCTGGCGTCGATTTCCGGCGGAACCGACATCGTGTCGTGCTTTGCGCTCGGCTGTCCGATTCTGCCGGTGTATCGCGGCGAGCTACAGTGCCGGGGCCTGGGACTGCGAGTGCAGATCTACGACGACGCGGGCAACCCGGTGCGCGGCCAGCGCGGCGAGCTGGTGTGCACCGCGCCGTTTCCATCGATGCCGGTAGGGTTCTGGAACGACCCCGACGGCCGGCGCTACCGGGCCGCCTACTTCGAGCGCTTTGCGGGCGCGTGGCATCACGGCGACTATGCCGAACTCACCGAGCATGACGGAATCATCATCCACGGCCGCTCCGACACGGTGTTGAACCCCGGCGGCGTGCGCATCGGCACGGCGGAGATCTATTCCGCGGTGGAACGTCTGGCCGAGGTCATCGAATCGGTGGCCGTCGCTCAAGACTGGCGGGGCGATGTGCGCGTGGTGCTGTTCGTGCGCCTGCGCGCCGGCGTCGAGCTCGACGAGGCGCTCAAGCGCAGGATCCGCGCGGAAATCCGCACTCGCACGACCCCCCGGCACGTGCCGGCCAAGATCATCGCCGTGGCGGATATTCCCCGCACCCGCTCCGGGAAACTCACCGAACTGGCGGTGCGCGAGGTGATCCACGGCCGGCCGGTCAAGAACATCGACGCGCTCGCCAATCCGCAGGCGCTCGAGCATTTCCGCAACTTGCCCGAGCTGTCGGGCTGAGCGGCACGGGCCCGTGGATCGGTCCGCCGTGCCGACGCTGCACGAACTCTACGAGCGCCAACTGCGCGCGCGCGGCTACAGCGCCGATGCCGCGCAGCTGAAGGCGATCGACTGCCTCGAGGACCTGCGCGCTCGGCTGGCGGCCGGCGGGCGCGCCGCCGCGCATCCGTTGGCCGCCCGCCTGCTGCGCCCCCTGAGCGCGCGCGTGTCCCGGCCGCAGCGCGGCCTGTACCTGTGGGGCCCCGTAGGGCGCGGCAAGACCTGGCTGATGGACCTGTTCTTCCAGAGCCTGCCGTTTCCCGAGCGGCGCCGCCGTCATTTCCACCGCTTCATGCACGACGTGCATGCCGAACTCAATACGCTCCGGGACCGGGACGAGCCGCTCGAGATCATCGCCGAGCGCCTCGCCCGCCAGACCCGCATCCTGTGCCTCGACGAGCTGTTCGTTGCCGACATCGCCGATGCCATGATCCTCGCCGGGCTGTTCGCAGGCTTGTTCCGGCGCGGCGTAACGCTGGTCGCGACCTCCAACGTGCCACCGCGGGAGCTGTATCGCCACGGCCTGCAGCGCCAGCGCTTCCTCCCCGCGATCGACCTGATCGAGCGCAACACCAGAATATTGGCCGTCGACGGCCCGCGCGACTACCGCCTGCGGCAGCTGACACAGGCCGGCACTTATATCAGCGCCTGCGACCCCGACGGGCAGCCGCGCCTGCGCGCGTTGTTTGCCGACCTTGCGCAGCATGCGCCATGGGTCGACGGCCCGATCGAGATCAATGGCCGATCCATTCCGGTCGTCCGCCACAGCGACAGCGCCGTGTGGTTCGACTTCCAGGCGCTGTGCGCGGGCCCGCGCAGTCAGGAAGACTACATCGAAATCGCCCGGCTGTACCCGGCGGTGGTGCTCTCGGGGGTGCCGCAGCTCGAGGCGGCGCACGAGGACGAGGCCCGGCGCTTCATCGCGCTGATCGACGAGCTCTACGACCGGCGTGTCAAGCTGGTGATCTGCGCAACTGGCGCGCCGCAGACGCTGTATCGCGGCGAGCGGCTGCGCGGCGAGTTCCAGCGCACCGCGAGCCGACTCGTCGAAATGCAGAGCGCCGAGTACCTGGCCCGCGAGCACATGCCCTGACCGGCCCGACTCGCCCCCGGGAATCTGCGCCGGCGCGGGCCGTGCTAAACTGTCCGCCCAGCGTCTGTTTCCCGGCGCCTCTGCGGCTCGCGCCGCGCACAACTCCCGTACCCGGAGACTTTCAACGTGATGAATTTGCGCAGGTGCCGCATAGGCTTGATCGGCTTGGGATACGTCGGGCTACCGCTCGCCGTCGAGTTCGGCAAGCATTTTGATACGGTCGGCTTCGACGTCAAGCCGGACCGTATCGCCGAGTTGAAGGCCGGGCGCGACAGCACGCTCGAAGTCAGCCGGCGCGAGCTGGCCGCGGCCGAGCATCTGTCATTCACCTGCGATCCGGCGGATCTGCGCCGCTGCCGCGTCTTCATCGTCACGGTACCGACGCCCATCGATATCTACAAGCGCCCGGATTTGCGCCCGCTCATCGCCGCGAGTATCACCGTCGGCAAGGTGCTGAAGAAGGGCGATGTGGTCGTTTACGAGTCGACCGTGTATCCCGGGTGCACGGAGGAAGTCTGCGTGCCCATACTCGCGCGCGAATCCGGACTGCGCTTCAATGACGGATTCTTCGTCGGCTACAGTCCCGAGCGCATCAACCCCGGCGACAAGGAGCATCGCCTGACGACCATCAAGAAGGTCACCTCCGGCTCGAGCGCGGCGGCCGCCGAGTTCATCGATTCGCTCTACCGGGCCATCATTACCGCCGGCACGCACCGCGCCTCGAGTATCAAGGTGGCCGAGGCGGCCAAGGTCATCGAGAACACGCAGCGCGACGTCAACATTGCGCTGGTCAACGAGCTGGCGCTGATCTTCGCGCGCCTCGGCATCGACACCGAGGAGGTGCTGCAGGCGGCCGGATCGAAGTGGAATTTCCTGCCGTTCCGTCCCGGCCTGGTCGGCGGCCACTGCATCGGCGTCGACCCATACTACCTGACGCACAAGGCGCAGGAACTCGGCTATCACCCGGAGATGATCCTCGCCGGTCGCCGCCTCAACGACAACATGCCGATCTACGTCGTGACCGACATCGTCAAGCTGATGAACCGCAAGCGCATCCACACCAACGGTGCGCGCGCCCTCGTGCTCGGCATCACCTTCAAGGAGAACTGTCCCGACGTGCGCAACTCGAAGGCCGTGGACGTGGTGCGGGAGCTGCGCAAATACGGGGCGCAGGTGGACGTCCACGACCCGTGGGCCGACCGCCGCGAATGCCTGCGCGAGTACGGGCTGCGGCCGGTGAGCAGGCTGCGGCCCAAGCATTACGACCTGGTCGTGCTCGCGGTCGCACACGATCAGTTCCGCAAGCTCGGCGCGGCCGCCATCCGCAGGCTGTGCCGCAAGAATCACGTGCTCTACGACATCAAGCACGCGTTTCAAGCGGCCGAGGTCGACGCCCGGCTGTGATCGGCCCGCACCGCCGACCGCTAAATGACGCCGCGGCGGATCTGATCGAGCTCGATGGATTCGAACAGGGCGCGGAAGTTTCCTTCGCCGAAACCTTCGTTGCCCTTGCGTTGGATGATCTCGAAGAAGATCGGACCGATGACGTTGGCGGTGAAGATCTGCAGCAGCAGCCCCTCGCCTGCCTGCGGATTGCCGTCGATCAGGATGCGCCGGCGGCGCAGCGCCTCGAGCGGCTCGCCGTGGCCGGGCACGCGCGCCTCGATCCGCTCGTAGTACGTATCGGGGGTGTCCTGAAACGCGACACCGTGACTGCGCAACGTGTCGACCGTGCGATAGATGTCCTCGGTGGCGAGCGCGATGTGCTGAATGCCCTCGCCATGGTATTCGCGCAGATATTCCTCGATCTGGCTCTTCTCGTCCTGCGATTCGTTGATCGGAATGCGGATCTTGCCGCACGGACTGGTCATGGCGCGCGAGAACAGCCCGGTGTGCCGGCCCTCGATGTCGAAATAGCGAATCTGCCGGAAATTGAACAGCTTCGCGTAGAAGCCGGCCCACTTGTCCATGTTACCGCGCGCGACGTTGTGCGTCAGATGATCGATCACCGTCAGCCCGGCCTCGCGTGGCTCGGCAGGCGGGGCCACCGGGCGGAAATCCACGTCGTAGATCGTCGGCCCGCCGTAGCGGTCCACCAGATAGATCAGCGATCCGCCGATGCCCTCGATGCACGGGATGTTGAGCTCCATCGGCCCGGCATTCTGCGGTCCGGGCGTCGCACCGAGTTCGAGGGCGCGCCGGTAGGCATAGGCGGCATCCCTGACGCGGAAGGCCATCGCACACGCCGACGGCCCGTGATGCTTGGCGAAGCGCTGCGCGAACGAATCCGGCTCGGCATTGATGATGAAGTTGATCGCACCCTGACCATGAAGCGTCACGTTCTTGGACCGGTGGCGGGCCCGGACCGGGAAACCCATGCGCTCGAACAGATCGCGCAGCAGCCGAGGATCGGGCGCGGTGTATTCGACGAACTCGAAGCCATCGGTGCCCATTGGATTCTCGCCAGTCTGACTCATCGGCAGCTCCGTGGAGCGGGCCGGGATCGGCGGCCATTTCGTTGCGTCCGCAACTATTATACCCTGACGATCCCCGAGTGCACAGACGTATATAATTGCCGCCCACCATGCACGCCCCATCCTTCCCGGCCGGCGAGGGCCGCCACTTGCGCAGCATTCCACCCGCGCGCCTCGTCCTGATCGACCGCATCGTGCGCGTCCGCCTGCCGCGCGGCGCACGGGTAGCGCAGGAGTTTCTGCGCGCCTATTACCGCGGCGTGGGCGAGGAAGACCTCGCGGCACGCACGCCGGCGTCGCTGGCCCATGCGGCACGCTGCCACCTCGAGCTCGGCCGCCGTCGCGCTCCGGGTCAATCGCTGGTGCGGATCTTCAATCCCGATCCCGGCAAGGACGGCTTCGAAACCGCTCATACCGTAGTACAGATCATCACCGATGACCGGCCGTTTCTGATCGATTCGATCAGTCTGGCATTCGCGCGCGTCGGTCTTGCCGTGCACGTGATCGTGCACCCGGTGCTCGAGATCCGCCGCGACTCCCGCGGGATACTGCGGGGCATCGGCGCGCAGGGGGCGCGCCCGGCGCGGATCGAGTCCTGGGAGATGTTCGAAATCGATCGGCGCACCGATCCGCAGACCCTCGCGCGCCTGCGCCGCGACATCGACTCGACGCTGCGCGACGTGCGCCTCGCCGTGGACGACTGGACACCGATGCGCGAGCGCGTGCAGGCCGTCATCGCCGATCTCGATCAGCGACCCCCGCCCTTGCCGGGCGAGGAGATCTCCGAGGCGCGCCAACTGCTGCAGTGGATGGAAGAGCGCAATTTCGTCTTCCTCGGCTATCGCCAATACCGGCTCCAGCGCGGCGCCCGGCAGGATCTGCTGAAATCTCAGCCCCGCACCGGCCTCGGCATCTTGCGCGCCGCGGCGGGCACGCGCCGGCCGGCCGCGACCGCACTGCGCGGGGAGATCCGCGAGCGCGCCCGCGAGCGCGAATTGCTGGTGCTGACCAAGGCCAACTCCATCGCCACCGTGCACCGTTCGGAGTACCTCGATTACGTCGGTGTGAAGACCTTCGATGCGCGCGGCGAAGTCGACGGCGAGCACCGATTTCTCGGCCTGTGGACCTCCACCGCCTACCATCGCAGCCCGCGCGACATCCCGGTGCTGCGCCTGAAGGTCGCACGGGTCATACAATATTTCGGGCTCGATCCGCAGAGCCACGACGGCAAGGCCGTGCTCAACGTGCTCGAGACGTATCCGCGCGACGAGCTCTTCCAGGCCAACACGCGCGATCTGGTCCGCATCTGCCGGGGCGTCGTCAACCTGTACGAGCGGCGCACCGTGCGCCTGCTCGCGCGGCGCGATCCGTATCACCGGTTCTTCTCGTGCCTCGTCTACGTTCCGCGCGACCGTTACAACACCGACGTTCGCGAGCGCATCGAACGGATCGTGCTCGAGGGCTTCGGCGGAACCTCGGTCGAAAGTCAGGTACAGATCTCCAGCTCCAGTCATGCGCGCGTGCACGTCGTGGTGCGCACCGTGCCCGGCGAGCAACCCAAGACCGACGTGCTCGCGATCGAGCGGAAAATCTCCGCCGCGACCCTCACCTGGAGCGATCATCTGCATGACGCGCTGGTCGAGCGCAACGGCGAGGCGGACGGCCTCGCGATCGCCGAGCGTTATCGGCACACGTTCCCCCTGGCCTACGAAGAGAACGTGGCTGCGGCCGAGGCGCTTGCCGACGTCGCGGATCTGGAGCGGCTGCGCGCCGCGCCCGAGGAGCGCTGCGTGAGCCTGCACCGCAGGCCGGGCCAGGCCGCCGCGCAGATGCACCTGAAGATCGTCAAGCTCGGCGAGCCGGTATCGATCTCCGATCTGTTGCCGATGCTCGAGAATTTCGGCCTGCGTGTCATCGCGGAGCGACCCTACGAGCTTGCCTGGCCGCACGGCGGCATCGCCTGGATCCAGGACTTCGAGCTGGAGCATCGCGACGGGCGCGCCGTCGACCTGCCGCGCGTCGAAGCGCGCTTCAAGGAAGCGCTCGCCGCCGGCTGGGACGGGAAGGCGGAGAATGACGGCTTCAACCGCCTGCTGTTCACCGCCGATCTCACCGCGCGGCAGATTCTGGTGCTGCGCGCCTATTGCCGCTATCTGCTGCAGACCGGCGTGCCGTTCAGTCAGAGTTACATGGAGCGCACGCTCGGGGCGAATCCGGCCATCGCCGCGGAGCTGGTTCACCTGTTCGAGGCACGCTTCGATCCGGATCGCCCGCGCGGCAACTCGGGGCACGAGCGGGCCGCCGAGCAGATCGTCAAGCGCATCCGCGCCGGACTCGAATCGGTCAACAGCCTGGATGAGGACCGTATCCTGCGCGCGTATCTGGCGCTGGTGAACGCCACGCTGCGCACCAATCATTTCTGCCGCGATACCGCGGGGGCTCCCCTGCCCTATCTGTCGTTCAAACTCGATCCTGCGGCCATTGCCGATCTGCCGCTGCCGCGCCCGAAGTACGAGATCTTCGTCTACAGCCCGCGCGTCGAGGGCGTGCACCTGCGCATGGGAGAGGTGGCCCGCGGGGGCATACGCTGGTCCGACCGGCGCGAGGACTTCCGCACCGAGGTCCTCGGTCTGATGAAGGCGCAGAACGTCAAGAACACCCTGATCGTGCCGGTCGGAGCCAAGGGCGGTTTCGTGCCGAAGTGCCTCCCGCAGGCGGGCCGGGCGGAGATTCAGACCGAGGTAATCGCCTGCTATCGGACTTTCATCCGCGGACTGCTCGATCTGACCGACAACATCGTCGCCGGCCGCATCGTTGCGCCGCCGCGGGTAGTCCGCCGCGATGGCGATGATCCCTACCTGGTGGTGGCCGCGGACAAAGGCACCGCGACCTTCTCCGACACGGCCAACGGCATTGCGGCCGAGTACGGCTTCTGGCTCGGCGACGCGTTCGCCTCCGGCGGCTCGGCGGGCTACGATCACAAGGGCCTCGGCATCACCGCGCGCGGCGCCTGGGAGTGCGTCAAGCGCCACTTCCGCGAGCTCGGTCGCGACATTCAAAAGGAGGAGTTCACGGTTGCCGGCATCGGCGACATGTCCGGAGACGTGTTTGGCAACGGCATGCTGCTCTCCCGGCACATCCTCCTGCAGGCGGCCTTCGATCACCGGCATATCTTTCTCGATCCCAAGCCCGATGCGGCCGTGAGCTTCGCGGAGCGGCAGCGGCTGTTCGCGCTGCCGCGCTCGAGCTGGGACGACTATGACCGCAAGCGCATCTCGGCCGGCGGCGGCGTGTTTCCCCGCAGCGCCAAATCCATCATGCTCTCGGCGCAGGCGCGCGCCCTGCTCGGACTGGAGAGCGCCGCGGCCGCACCCGTCGAGGTCATCCGCGCGATTCTGCGCCTGCCGGTCGATCTGCTCTGGAACGGCGGCATCGGCACTTACGTCAAGGCGACCCAGGAATCCAACGCGGAAGTCGGTGACCGCGCCAACGACACGCTGCGCGTCAACGGCCGGGAGCTGCGCGCCCGGGTCGCGGGCGAAGGCGGCAACCTCGGCTTCACCCAGCGCGGACGCGTCGAATACGCCCGCGGCGGCGGTCGGCTCAACACCGACTTCATCGACAACTCCGCCGGCGTCAACACCTCGGACGTCGAAGTCAACCTGAAGATCCTGCTCAACCCGCTGGTGCACGCCGGCAAGCTGTCGCTTGCCGCGCGCAACCGGCTGCTCGCGCGCATGTCGGACGAGGTGAGCGCGCTGGTGTTGCGCAACAACTACCTGCAGAGCCAAGCGATCAGTACGCTCGAACAGCAGAGCACGGCGCGGCTGGCGGAATTTCAGCATCTGATCCGCCTGCTCGAGCGCTCCGGCGGTCTGAACCGCTCCCTGGAGTTCCTGCCGAGCGACGAGGAGATCGGCGAGCGGCGCAAGAGCGGCGAGGGCCTGACCCGCCCCGAGCTGTCCATTCTGCTCTCCTACAGCAAGATCTGGCTCAACAGCCATCTGCTCGATTCGGACGTGCCCGAGGACCCGTACCTCTCTAGCGAGCTCGAGCGCTACTTCCCCGCGCCGGTCCGCGCACGCTTCGCGCGCGCGATCGAGCAGCACCGGCTGCGCCGCCAGATCATCGCCACCGCGACGGCCAACGGCCTGATCAACCGGATGGGCCCCACATTCGTGCTGCGCGCGCAGGAAGACACCGGCGCCGAGCCGGCGCAGATCGCCCGCGCCTACTCCGCCGCCCGGGAGATCTTCCGGATGCGCGATCTCTGGGAGGCCATCGAAGCGCTCGACAATCACGCACCGGCGAAAATCCAGTACCTGGCGGCCTTCGAGACCAGCCGCCTGCTGCGCCATGCGACGTATTGGCTGCTCGCGCACCGGCCGGCCCTCAAAGTCGCCGCGGCGGTCGGAGAGTTTCGCGCCGCCGTACACGAGATCGGCGCGCACCTTCCGCAGGTACTGAGCGGCGCGTGGCGCGCGCACTTCGACTCGAGCCGCGCCCAGCTGGCCGAGGCGGGGCTGCCGCATGGGCTGGCCGAGCGCCTCGCGAGCCTCGAGTCCCACAATGCGTCGCTCGATATCGCGGAGATCTCGGCCGTCCACTCCAGGACGATCGCGGAAACGGCCCGCATCTACTTCGAGGTCGGGGCTCGCACCGGCATCGACTGGCTGCGTGAGCAGATCGAGCGACTGTCGGTCGAGGGTCCGTGGCAGGCCACCGCCCGAACCGGGGTACGCGATGCGGCGATGCGCATTCATCGAACCCTCACCGAGCGCGTGCTCACTCGGACCGCACGCGGCGGCGCCACCGCGCGCGTCGATGCATGGCAACGGAGCGAAGCGCGCCGGTTCGCCCATTGGGAGCGCGCGCTCACGGAGATGCGCGCGGCCGGCGCCGCCGATTTCGCCACGCTCACCGTGGGTGTCGAGACACTGCGCAAGCTCGCCGACTAACGCACTTCGCTATACTCGTGCGCCCCCGCGGCCGGTACGCGCCGCGGGGCCGGCGTTCTTCGCATGCGCGCCCCGGCGATCGGTCCACGTCACGATGGAGGTACCCCCATGCCCGGCAAGTTGATCCTCGTCCGTCACGGACAGAGCCTCTGGAACCTGGAAAACCTGTTCACCGGCTGGACGGACATCGATCTGGCCCCGGCCGGGCGCGAGGAGGCGATGCGGGCGGGCCGTCAGCTGATCGAAGAGAAGCTCACGGTCGACATCGCATTCACCTCGGTCCTCAAGCGGGCGATTCGCACGCTGTGGCTCATGCTCGATGAGATGGACCGCATGTGGATCCCGGTCGAGCGCTCCTGGCGGCTCAATGAGCGGCACTACGGGGCGTTACAGGGACTGGACAAGGCTCAGACGGTCGAGCGCCACGGTGAAGCCCAGGTCAAAATCTGGCGACGCAGCTACGACATACCGCCCCCGCCGCTGCCGCTCGAGGACCCGCGTCACCCGCGCTTCGATGAGCGCTATGCCGGCGTGCCGGCCGCAGAGCTGCCCTCGGCCGAGGCGCTGAAGGATACGCTCGCGCGCGTGGCACCCATGTGGAACACACGGATCGCCCCGGAGCTGCGCGCCGGGCGCAACGTGCTCGTGGTCGCGCACGGCAACAGCCTGCGCGCCCTGGTCAAGATGCTCGACAAGGTCTCCGATCAGGATATCGTCGAACTCAACATCCCGACCGGGATTCCCCTGCTCTACCAGCTCGACGATGCGCTCAACCCGCGCGGCAGCCGCTATCTCGGCGATCCCGCGGTGGCCGCGGCGGCAGCCGAGGCCGTCAAGCGTCAGGCGGAAAAGAAGAAATGACGCCGGCCTGAGGGCCTAGGCGGCCCAGCCGTCGTAACGTCCCTGGAACTCCTCGGCCAGCGAGCGCATCCGCTGGCTGAGTGCCTGGATGTCCGGCACGATCAGCCGCATGATTCGCGAGGCGTGCAGGCTGTAGGGCAGATCGCTCTCTCCTTCGATCGGCTTGACGTCCACGGCGAAGCCTTCCGCCTCGAGCCGCGCGCGCACCCGGTCGCAGGTGGCCTGGTCGCGCAATGCGAGAAAGTAGTCGACCGGGTACTCGTTGAAGGGATGATAGCCCTGGTCACGCAGCCGCTTGATCATCATCTCGTCCCAGTCGTCGTGGTGGCGCCTTCCCTGCAGCAGCGCCCCGCGCACCCGCACGTAGAGAATGGCGAGCACGATCGCCCCACCGAGCGCGAGCGCGGCGATTATCTCGACCACGATAGATCCTCCAGTGAGACGCCCTCATTCATCCGGCGCGATAGTGACCCGCAAACCATCGAGCTCGAGTGTGAACTCGATCTGGCAGGACAACCGTGAATTTTCTTCATAGTGCGTAAGATCGCTCAGCAGCTCGCGCTCCTCGGCCAGCGGCTGCGCCAGACGATCCCGCCACTCCGGATCGACATACACGTGACACGTGGCGCACGAGCACATGCCGCCGCAGATCGCGGCCACGCCGTACTCCAGCTCCCTCAGCGTCTCCATGACTTTCAAGCCGACCTTGCCATCGACCTGATGCTCCGTGCCGTCGCGATCGATCACTCTCAGCAGCGCCATTCAACCCCCTCTCGCCAGGACTCGTCCAGGAAAACCACAGGTTTGAATGTGCTAGTGTGCCGGGTCGGCGCCGCTTGCGCCACCGGCCGGATGAGCCGCGCGCGGCAAGCGGCCGGGCGGCACGGCGTGCCCCGAGTCCAACGCGCAGCGTGGCGGGCGCCAGGCCGGACCCGGGTGCCGAGCGCGGCTGCCGGGCGAGACGCCCCGCCGCGGCACAGCGCGAGCGATGGGTCGCGCGATCGGCGCTAGAGCGGCCCGAGCACCTTCAGCACGATCGCCGCCCGGCCGCTCGCGGCCTGCCGTGCCTCGAGCGTCCCGCGTACGGCCTCGCGCACGGCCGTGAAGACCTGCTCGAATTCCCCGTACACCTGCGTACCGAGGCTGCCGGGCACCACCTTCAGCTCCGTGCGGGCCGACAGCTGCTCGATGAAATCATGGATCAGGGGCGCGGCGCGCTCCGTGAGCGGATACAGGCTGATTTCGACGCCGATGTCCATCGGCGCTCATTCTACCCATCCGCGAGCGATGAGCTAGAATGGCGCCCCTTCGCCACAAGCCCCGCCAGGCGAAGCGACAGAGGCCGCAGATGACTCGCAAGATCCAGATCCACCAAGTGGACGCCTTCACCCTCGGGCGCTTCACGGGCAATCCGGCCGGAGTCGTGCTCGAGGCTGATGGATTGACCGATGCCCAGATGCTGGCGATCGCGCGCGAGCTGAACAATGCGGATACGGCGTTCCTGTTCGCGCCCGAAGGTCCGGACCACGACATCAGAGCGCGCTTCTTCACCCCGCGGACCGAGGCCGGGTTCGTCGGACACGCAACCGTTGCCGCCCATTACGTACTGTCGATGCGCGCCGGCGGACGGACGCGAACGCGGCAGAAATCCAAGGCGGGCATCGTCGAGATCGAAGTCCGTGGCCGGGATGCCGAGCGCAAGATCGCGATCCGCCAGAATCCGCCGCCGCTCGGGCGCGAACTGAACACCCGCGAGCGGCTCGCCGTGCTGGATGCGCTGGCGCTCGCCAGCGACGATCTGGACCCGCGCTGTCCACTGACCATCGCCGGCGCGAGCAGTACGCGGCTGCTGATCGGCGTGCGCGGCGCGGGGCCGCTCGCTCAACTCAAGCCCGACATGTCCCGCCTGACCACCTTGTCGGCGCAGATCGGCACCGCGGGCTATTTCGTGTTCGCACTGAATCCGCCGGGCAGCGAGCCGCTGACCGAGGCGCGCATGTTCTGCCCGGCGCTCGGGATCGGCGAGGATCCGGTGAGCGGCAACGCTCACGGGCTCCTCGGGGTCTACCTCGTCCAGCTGGGACTGCTCGCGCACGATGGGCACAAGGCGGCCTTCACCGGGATTCAGGGCCGCTGGCTTCACCGGCCCGGACGCGTGGAAATAGAACTCGAGATGACGGGCAGTGCCGTCTCCGCGGTCTGGATCATCGGGCAGGCCGTGTCGGTCTTCGAGACCGAGATGACGCTCGACTGAGCCGCACCGGACCAACATAGCGCACCTTGCCGCCGGCCAGCTCCAGCTCGTGGGTCGCACAGTGGGGCCACTCGGACCGTCGATGCGCCGTCATGACCACGGTAATTCCATTGGATGCCAGCCGCTCGAGGCGGGCGCGCAAGTCCTCGTGCGTGGACACATCCAAGCCCGCAAACGGCTCATCGAGCACCAGCAGAGCCGGCCTGCGCACCCAGGCACGCGCGAACAACGCCCGGCGCAGCTGCCCATACGAGAGTTCGCGAAGCGTGCGGGTCGCGAGCGCCAGGAGATCGAATTCGCGCATGGCGCGGCGGGCCGCGGCACGATCGGCCGCACTGGGGGTCTCATTCAGCCCGATGCTCGCGTGACGGCCTGACTGAACGACCTCCGCGACGGTCAGATACTGCGGATGATCGGTCTGCAGATGCGGTGCGACCAGGCCAACGCGCCGCTGGAAGCTGTGCAGTGCAACCCCGGGGCGGATACCGGCCCGCTCGATCCGCCCATGCGCGGCAACTCCGTGGTCGCCGTAGAGCGTTCGCAGCAGCGTCGTCTTGCCCGAGCCGTTGTGACCGTGCACCACCCAGCATTCGCCTGCGCGTATGGTGAGCGTCACCTCCTGCAGCGCGGCATGCTCGTCGAGGTAGACACTCGCATCCCTCAAACGCACGAGCACCCGGCCGGGCGGCCGGGCGGCGCGCGAGCGCAAGCGCGACGACGGACTCGGCGCCGCTCGGCGGACTTCCGTCTGCAACCGGCGGGCGAGCGGCGCGCGCCGGCGCGGACCGCTGTAGAGGACCCTGCCACGCTCCAGAATCAACGCGTGCGTAGCCGACGAGGGCACCTCTTCCACACGGTGGGTGGCCAACACCCAAGGCAGCGCGGTCCCGGCCGTGCTCTGCAACCAGCACAGCGCCCGGGCGCGGTTGTGCTCGTCGAGCCCGCTCATCAGCTCATCGAGCAACAACAGCTTCGGCCGGGAGGCGAGCGCGCGCGCAAGTAGCGCCAGACGGCGCTCACCATAGGACAGGGTCAGGAATCGGCGCGTGGCCAGCGACTCGATGCGCAGGCGCCGCAGCGTGCGCGTCACGAGCCGGCGCTCACGCTCATCGAGCGGCCGCAATGGAATGTCGCAACGATGCACGCCGGTGGCCACCACCTGATCGACGGTATGATTCCAGCCATAGCGCGCGTACTTGTCCTGGAGTTCCGGGCCGAGATACGCGATCTCCTCGCGCACCTGCTGAGGCGTGCGCCACCGTTCCCCCCGCCAGAGATACTCGCGCACACCAGGCCGATCGGGCGTCGGCCACACCAACCCCGCCACGACTTTCAGCAGCTGCGTCTTGCCGGCCCCGTTCGCGCCTACCAGGACCCAGCGCTGCCCCGGACGGATCGTCCAGCTTACCTCGCGCAGGATGGCGCGGCCCCCGCGCTCGAGGCGCGCACCGCGCACACGCGCTTCGATGAAACGGGATGTTTTAGCACCCAAAACTTGACCCTGCGCTGAGCTGTTCCTGATCGCACGCATAGGGTCTTGGTCCCGTGGGACCTTCCATCCGGTTCACGCTTCTGAGCGGTCGGACTTGCCTCGCTCGGTCGAAACGAGCGGCGTCTCGGACCCGCTGCACGCGCTTCGCGTCCCGCCTGTCCGGCGGTAGAGATTTTCACCTGTCTGATATTTTATACAGCTGCGCAAAGCGATGCAAGTGCCGTCATCGCTCACGCGGCAGGCGACGCCGCCCAGTGTTCGATCTGGCCACACCTGGACGAGCGCACTCGGCGCCTGACGGCGGCGAATGAAGCGATGAGCCTGGGCTACGGCGGAGTGTCGCTGGTACACCGGGCGAGCGGCCTGTCGCGCAAAGCGATCCTCAAGGGTATGCGGGAGATCCGTACGGGCGAAGCGCTGATGCCGGGGCGGATTCGCCGACCCGGAGCGGGACGAAAGTCCATTACGGTTTCCGATCCCGAGCTGCTCGAATCCTTGGACAAGATGATAGAGGGGCACACCCGAGGGGATCCGGAGCCGCCGCTGCGTTGGATCTGCAAAAGCACGCGGGTGATTGCCGGCAGCTTGAGCGCACGTCACCATCCGGTCAGTCACATGAAGGTGGCGCAACTGCTGCACGCTCAGCACTACAGCTTGCAGAGCAACCGCAAGACCGAGGAAGGGGCGGATCATCCCGACCGGGATGCGCAGTTCCGCCACATCAGCGCCGAGGTGAATAAGTACCTGCGCGAGGGCCTGCCGGTCATCTCGGTTGACACGAAGAAGAAGGAAATCCTCGGCGGCTACGAGAACAAGGGCCAGCAGTGGCTGCCTGCGAAGCAGCCGCTGCACGTTCAAGGCCACGATTTCCCGAGCCCCGCGGTGCCTCGAGCCTATCCCTATGGCATCTACGACATCGGAC
>DAHXNV010000079.1 GCA_027365225.1 Gammaproteobacteria bacterium | reverse complement strand
GAGGATAGACTCCCGGCATCTCGGCGGTTTCTCCACCCAGAAGAGCAGCCCCCGCCTGCCGGCACCCCTCGGCAATTCCTTCGAGAATCGCCTTGCCCGAAGTCAGGTCAAGCCTTCCAGAGGCATAATAATCCAAAAAATAAAGGGGCTCGGCCCCCATGACAACAATATCGTTGACGCACATCGCCACCAGATCGATCCCGATCGAATCATGGCGGTTGGCCCACTCGGCAACTTTTAGCTTTGTGCCAACACCATCGGTTCCAGAAAGAAGGATGGGGTCTTCGTATTGTTTCCAGTCGGGCCTAAAAAGCCCTGCAAACCCGCCAACGCCGGAAACCACTCCCTTACGGTTTGTCGATGCGGCCAAAGGTTTGATCGCATCGACCCACGCATTCCCGCGATCGATCGATACGCCGGCCTTCTCATAATGCTCTTCCCCGCCTTTTTCGCCCAACACCCCTCCTCATAATGAAAAAACAACCGATAAGTTTTTTAAAGAAAAAATATCCATCAAAATCAACACACAAATTCGCCAAGGCATCGGAAAGGGGGGGAAACACCCGCAAATACCTCTCCAACAATAACCAAAGTCCCGACAAAGTTCAAACAGAGCAATGGTGAAAAGATGGATCCCAAAAAGAATCCAACGCCCCCGATCTTGCCGGACAAGAAGGGATAAAACAAGAATAATAAATATAT
>DAHXNV010000078.1 GCA_027365225.1 Gammaproteobacteria bacterium | reverse complement strand
CACTGCATGTCCGAATGCGCTCAAGTACGCTTCATGTTGGTCACTCAGTGGTCACTCAAAGGACCGGTAGGACTCCCAAATGCCCACCGCCAAACTGCGCCAGGACACCGCGCGAACCTTCGCGTATGCCGGTGAGCGCAACTCACAGCGCATCTATTGGGATGATGACATCCCGTGCTTCGGCCTGCGAGGCTACGGGGCGGATCGTCGGACCTATGTCGTCAGTTACCGCGTGAAGTACCGCAAGCGCCTGGCCACGCTCGGCCGGGCGGACGCGCTGACCCTGTCGGAAGCCCGCAAGAAGGCTCGAGCATTTCTCGGCCAGGTCGCCGGCGGCGAAGACCCACAGGCGGACGAGGACGCATTGAAAGCGGCGAGCACGGTGAAGACGCTGGTCGAGACCTATGTCCGCAAGCACGCAAATCCGAAAAAGCAAAGCGGGCGCGCCGACGAACGATACCTGAACAGCCACCTGGTCCCGAACCTCGGCTCACGCCTCGCCGTGACGATCACCTCGGCGGACATCGCGGACATCCACTGCGCGTACGGTGCCGAGCACCCCTGCGCCGCGAACCGATTCCGAGATCGTGCCTGGCGCGCCGCAGCGGCGCCGTGAGGGCCCGAGGCCGGTGAGCATGTCAGGGCGGCGGGGCCAACGGGACGCGATGCCGTTCCCGGTGCACATCCGCCCCCGTGCGCCGCCGGTCGC
>DAHXNV010000077.1 GCA_027365225.1 Gammaproteobacteria bacterium | reverse complement strand
TAGTATTTTATGAGTACTATCACTAATGTCGTATACTATTTCAACTAGTGATACGATGAAGATATCTCCAATTAGGCTTTTAACTCTGCTTTCATCTATCCTTCCGTCATAGATCGAAATTAAATAATTCGAAAGTTTTTTTCCGAATGAATCAGTTAATTTAAGGTCGTTGTTTGAGAGCTGCCCAATAAGATCGTTTTTAATATAAGTAATCAATGGGTTTCTCGAATCACCTACATTGCGCAAGATCTCATTTAATTTATTTGAGGAAATTCCCGCAACTTTGCCAAACAAGAACGCATAAATTGATGCTTCATTAAGATCGCTATTCTTTGAATCGGTTCCCAAAAAATACTTATTAAGTAGAGCTTGTGCAAATTGTATTATTGAATGTTTGTATAGTATGTTGCTGTCATCAAAAGACATTTGTATACACCTACATATACTTAACTTATATCAAAGGTTTGTGTTCGGTCAGATAAACAATCTTAATGGGAAGGTTCCGCCAATACCTCCAATTTCAGCGATTAGTTTCGATTTGTTTTTGAACACTATGATTGGTTCAGGTATTCGTAGCGAAGGGATATTGTAAATTCTATAAAGTCTACGTTTGGAAAGTCGAACGATTGATATAACATCATTTTTTGTAAAAGATGAGTTAAGGCCGGCGACGTAGGCGGTGGCCGGATCGAGTGCCGAGGCCGAAATCTCGC
>DAHXNV010000076.1 GCA_027365225.1 Gammaproteobacteria bacterium | reverse complement strand
CCAACCGATCCAGATGCTCTCGTAGTGAGCCCACGAGCGGTACGATCCGATGCATGAGTCCTGCCCTTTTTTCGCGTTGATTGTCAGGAAGCCAGCCCTGGGACGCGGGCCGGCGGTGGAAGGGCGAACGGTCAGTTCGCGGCCAGCTTTTCCACCAGATACTGTTCGTATTCCGGATCGAAGTGATCGGGATTGGCGCGAATGAACTCGATCACCTTGCGGTAGCACTCGGCCGCTTGCCGGTGATCGCCGCGCGCCTCATACACGCTCGCAAGCCGCTCGTGCCCGTCGGGCACCTCCGGGTACCGTTCCAGCAGCTCCCGCGCGGCCTGCTCGGCTTCACCCAGCTTACCGGCCTCCAATAGGTCCAAGACCGCATTGGAGGCATTATCCAGCGCGCGAGCCTCGTCGAAGGCCTCAAGCTGCGCTTGCCGTGCCGCCTCCTGCCGCTCTCGCTCCGTGATCGACCGAGCCCGGTCCCGCGCAGACTGCTCAGCCCGGTCCTTTTCCCGGCAGCATCGCTTGTATGGCAGCCCGCTGCCGCAGGGGCACGGGGCGTTTCGTCCGACGGTCTTGGCACTCATAGGGTCGTGCACTTTACCCGACCCTACGCTCTCACGGGCGCTGATACGACCGCCAGCCCGGCAAGGCCACCGACCAGTCCCCCTTCATTCAACCTCGCCGCCTGTTATCCCCGTGCGTCCACAGCCGCTC
>DAHXNV010000075.1 GCA_027365225.1 Gammaproteobacteria bacterium | reverse complement strand
GCCGAAGCGATTGGAGGCTGAGATGGGCGCCGCATCCCTCAACGCCGCGAGCATGCCCGGCCAAGGCATCCGCATCGACGGTCTGAAAAAACGCTACGGCAGCGGCGACACCGCGGTGGACGCGCTCAAGGGCGTGACCATGCAGGTCGCACCGGGCGAAGTGGTCGGCCTGGTCGGCCCCTCCGGCTCGGGCAAGAGCACCTTGCTCAAATGCCTGGGCGCGGTGATCGAGCCCAGCGCCGGGCGCATGACCCTGGGCGATGAAGTCATCTACGACGACGGCTGGAAAACCCGCGACCTGCGCGCCCTGCGCCGCGACAAGATCGGCTTCGGGTTCCAGGCGCCCTATCTCATTCCGTTTCTCGACGTCACCGACAACGTCGCCCTGCTGCCCATGCTGGCCGGGCGGCCCAACGCCGAGGCCCGCACCCGCGCGCTCGAACTGCTCACCGCGCTCGATGTGCAGCACCGCGCCAAGGCCATGCCAGCGCAGCTTTCGGGCGGCGAACAGCAGCGCGTGTCCATCGCCCGCGGGCTGGTGAATCACCCGCCCGTCATCCTCGCCGACGAGCCCACCGCACCACTCGACAGCGTCCGCGCGCTGGCCGTCATCCGCATCCTCGGCGACATGGCCAAGCGCTACCAGACCGCGATCATCGTGGTCACCCACGACGAAAAGATCATCCCCACCTTCAAGCGCATCTATCACATCCGC
>DAHXNV010000074.1 GCA_027365225.1 Gammaproteobacteria bacterium | reverse complement strand
ATGGTTCCTACGCCAATGGCATCATGCAGAGCGGGCGATATGCGGTGTATTCGGGGATATACGTAATGTCCGACCTTACGCTTTTTGGCCCAGGCGAGCGAGTGTACGTATTCTTTCACGTGACCGTTGTCTGTCCCAGGCGATACGCTTGACGCTGGACCATGGTCCAGGGTGTAGGCTGCCCTTTGGGACATTCACTGGAAGTACACCATGACATCCCTCGGCATCGGAGCGCTCGCCAAACGGGCGGGCGTGCGCATCGACACAGTGCGCTATTACGAGCGCAGCGGCCTGCTGGCTCCCGAGAGTCGGCTCGAATCCGGCTACCGCCGCTACAGCGAAGCCGAGCTGACGCGGCTGCGCTTCATTCGGCGCGCGCAGGTGCTGGGTTTCTCCCTCAAGGAGATCGGCGAGCTGCTGGCGCTCTCCAAGGCGCGCAACGTTGTGCGCGTCAAGCGCGCCGCCGAGGTGAAGCTTGCCGACGTCGAGGAACGTATCGCCGCCCTGGTCCGGATGCGGGACGCCCTGTCTACTTTGGTGAGCACCTGCCCCGGCCACGGTGAACCCGCCGACTGCCCGATCCTGAAAGCACTGGGAGGCGAGGACTGCAATGAACACTCGTTACACACATTCGCACGAGACAGAGCCCGCGCGACGCCGGCTTGAACCAAGCGACCCCATGGACGAGACACTCGTACAAGAACCGAAGGACCCCGTCT
>DAHXNV010000073.1 GCA_027365225.1 Gammaproteobacteria bacterium | reverse complement strand
TACATCGCATACTATTTAGCCCTCTGGAAAGTGCAACCGCCGCTTCTTGTGCCTCAGACAGTTCAACCTTATTCCTCTTTCCCTCTCGTAGGATTAAAAAATATCCGAACATTTTTTCGCCAGAGCGCTTAGCTATCTCTCGACATAGCTTCATAGCACCTGTAATGTAATAATCAGTCAGCATGAATTCCCGGGATACAATAAAGCTCAGGTTTACCGTATGAAAAAAAATACATTTAGGATATTTGCAATTTTGGAAGTCATTGTTATTGTATTTGCCGGGATTACCTATTTCGAATTGTATGATCATAAATACGCCTCGGTGAATAATACATCTCCACCTTTATCAAACATAACCTATCCAACACGAAGTTTGGCAGGTGCCACTGAAATTTATAATATTCATACTTTGACAGGTCTAAGCCTTATCTCATTTAACGTTCCAAATGGCACAATGTGCCTTGTTTTCCTTATGTATGCAAACGATTCAATAGTTAACGTTTGTATAACAAACAGCACTGGATGTTCCATAGCTTTGCTATCTATTAACCAAGTTTCAGAAAATTTTGTAGGGCAAAGAACTCCATTTTATATCCCAATTACTGGAAATAACACGGAAAATTGGCATATCATTGATGTGTTCGGTATGGAAAACCAGGGAAGCTATAATTTAAAAATATATGCGGCCAATTCTGTGCTTTGGGGAAATCAATGCGCAGG
>DAHXNV010000072.1 GCA_027365225.1 Gammaproteobacteria bacterium | reverse complement strand
AACAGAATCAACTACTTGGATCCGCCAAATTGTCATTGGGAAATCCGGATTGAGCCCTTCTTCGGCACCACTTCCTTGAGTATCTCAAATACCGCATCGCGGATTTCCGGATGGGTGTAAAGATACTGCAATCCCAACAGCAGCTTCGGGATATCGTCGCGCGATTTCAGGCTAATCCGGATCGCCCCAATGTTCGTCTCGGTCAGCGTCAATTGAGGGTTCAGCACAGTGCGCATGGCGGTCTCACTTGGCGAAGATTTTCGGGTGGCCGCACTCGCCTACGACCACCGGGACTTCTCTCGCCTACGAAAAACAGCCCTTCGGTCGCACTGAGCGCTGCCACTCGTCGCCTATATGATAGCCTACCCCGCACTTCTTCGGCTGTCGTTTTCCGCAAAAACGCCTGCGTTTCCCGAGAGTTTTGCGTTTTCGGCCAGACACTAACTACCCGGACGAGCGACTTGCAGCGTGATTTATGCCGCCCAAAAGAGCCGCACCCGATCATTTCCGACATAGGCGTAAACTTACATCGTGACTGCTTCCGTAGACTCATGGTCCTTTCGATTAGCTCGCCGGCTTTGAAGAAAGTCCATATTTACGGAGCCAGTGATCCACATTCCTTACCGCCAGGCGCAAGCAGAACTTTGTATCGACGTATTTTCGAGAGCTTAGTAACAAACCTGCTTACATTCTCGTAAAGATGGAATCCTCCATTGCCGT
>DAHXNV010000071.1 GCA_027365225.1 Gammaproteobacteria bacterium | reverse complement strand
ATCCCGGGTCTCATCATCGGGTCGATGAAGAGGGGATCGCCCGAATTGCAGTCGATCCACGCCGATCTACCGGCAAGGTATTGGAAATCCATTTGGATCAGAGGGACCGCGCCATGCTCCATTTCCCATGCCTCCATACGGACGCCGTCTTCAATGCTGGCATGAGCGGGGGTCCCGTTCTGGACCGGCAAGGCCTCGTAATTGGCTTAGTGACCTCGAGCCTGCCGCCGGCATCCGACGGAGAGCCACATGCCTCCTACGTCTCCCTGTTGTGGCCCGCATTGGGCCTCACCTTGCCGGTCAAGGTTTTGAGCCGGCAGCCGACCACACCATATCCGCTGCTGCGCCTAGTTCATGACGGTAGGATGCGAGTTCGTGGTTCCGAGGCCGTAAGGCTTCAGGAATCCGGGACCTCAAATCGAATCGACGTAGCGTTGCCGCCCACTCTCGAATCCGTCAAGGCGCCGGAGCGCTAGTCCGCCGTAGGGCACGATGGCCGGCCCGCGCTTGCGAACACAGCCAATCTCAAGTGGAATTTGGCGAACACGGCCATTGCTTGCTCGACTGGCTACGGACACCGGCAGCGAAATGCGGCCCTTAGCCCAATAACTCGGCCGCTAGATGCCGGAATTTCGGCCATCGGAGGCCGGAATCCACACGGGCCTCGACGTTTTGGCGGGGACAGGATGAGAACCGTAGGTTCGACAAATTTGCCGGGAGCAAATTTGGAC
>DAHXNV010000070.1 GCA_027365225.1 Gammaproteobacteria bacterium | reverse complement strand
CAGCGGTACGGCCTGGTCATCGATCTGGCTTGACAAAGCCTTTTTGATGCAAGAGCTTATGTGATGTTCCTTAGACAGAACTTCGCATTCATTACGACGTTGTGCCGATTTGGCATCAAGCTTGCTTGAATTGCCGGTGCCCGGATCCAAACCGGCCCTGTTCCAGACACAACCTACTCGGAGAACGCATCATGCATTTCACCAAGACCCTGCGCGCCAGCGCCCTCGCCGCCAGCCTCGCCGTCGCGCTGGGCATGGCGTTCACTCCCACCCCGGCCGCGGCGGATACCGCCACCGGCAATACTGCGTTCAAGGTGATCCTGCAGCCGGTGACCCTGCTTTACTACTACAGCGCGGTCAACCTGACGGTTCCGTCGTCGGCCTTGCTGACACTCGCAGGCGGCACCCCGACTGCACTTGCTGCGCAAGGTGTGAACGCTGCCGCCAGCAACGCGACAACACTGTCAGCCAGCCTGACCACGCCAAGCGGCACCGCGCCGAGCGTCAATAACGTCGCCTTGACACTCAACAATTTCTGGGCCGTCCGCTCCATCACCACGCCGACCTCTGGCAACACGACCGTGACGGTGTCTTTCGCCAGCGCGGCCGCGACACCCACCGCGACCCTCACCGGCGCAACCAGCGGCTCGACAGCCACGATCGCCCTCAGCGGCTTGGCTACCAGCAACGGTACCTTCACCGGAACCGGCCTGGGCGGCACACCGCAGACC
>DAHXNV010000006.1 GCA_027365225.1 Gammaproteobacteria bacterium | reverse complement strand
AAACGCCGCCACCTGCATGACGGATCGATCGCACAGTGCTCGCGCCGCATCGATCCAGCGCAGCGCCAGTGGATTGTGCAGGGGTGCGAGCGCGGCCAGCTCGCCAATGCCCGCGCGTACCGCAGCATCGATTCGCACCGGATGCGTGAACCGGTCCGCACCATGCACCACCCGATGCACGAGCGCCGCCGGCGGACCGGGCAGCTGCGCGAGAAAGGCACGCAGCTCGACCGCCGGATCCAGGTGAGTGCTCGTGTGATGCACCGCCGCAAGACCGCGCAGTTGCGCAGCGGCGTGCGCCGTCGCCGCGATCGACTCGAACGCTGCGAGTTTAATCGACGTCGAGCCGCTGTTGACCGTGACGAGACGCATCCTGCCCGGCACTCAGGTGCGCGCCGCGGCGCCGTCAGGCCACTTCCAGTCGGCCACGAGCGGCATGTCTCTGCCGTGCCGGCGGATGTAGCTCGCGTGCTCAATCAGCAGGCGGCGGCAGCGCTCCTTCAAGTAGGCGCCGCGATCCCCGAGCTGCGGCAGCCGGTCGATCGCATCCTCAACGAGGTGGAAGCGGTCCATATCGTTGAGTACGGTCATGTCGAACGGCGTGGTGATGGTCCCCTCTTCCTTGTAGCCGCGCACGTGCAGACCGGCGTTGTTGTGCCGCCTGTAGGTCAGACGGTGAATCAGCCAAGGATAGCCGTGGAACGCGAAGATCACCGGCTTGTCCCGCGTGAAGAGCGAATCGAAGTCCGCATCGCTCAGTCCGTGCGGATGCTCGCTGCTTGGCTGCAGCCGCATCAGATCGACGACGTTGACGACGCGAATCTTCAGCTCCGGAAGTCCCTCGCGCAGCATGGCCACGGCCGCCAGCGTCTCGAGTGTCGGGACATCCCCGGCGCAGGCCATCACCAGGTCCGGCTCGAGGCCCGCATCATTGCTCGCCCAATCCCAGATGCCGACGCCGGCGGTGCAATGCGCCACGGCCGCCTCGATGGGCAACCACTGCGGCGCCGGATGCTTCCCGGCGATGACCACGTTGACGTAGTGACGGCTGCGCAGACAGTGATCCATCACCGAGAGCAGACAGTTCGCATCGGGCGGCAGGTACACTCGAACGATGCCGGCCTTCTTGTTGACCACGTGATCGATGAAGCCCGGGTCCTGGTGCGTAAAACCGTTGTGATCCTGGCGCCAGACGTGCGAGGTGAGCAGATAGTTGAGCGAGGCAATGGGTCGGCGCCAGGGGATGCCGGCGGTGACCTTCAGCCACTTGGCGTGCTGATTGAACATCGAGTCGATGATGTGGATGAAGGCCTCGTAACAGTTGAACAGGCCGTGCCGGCCGGTGAGCAGATAACCCTCGAGCCAGCCCTCGCACTGATGCTCGCTCAGGATCTCGAGCACCCGACCGCTCGGGGCGAGGAACTCATCTGCGGGCAAGGTGCGTGCCACCCACTGGCGATTGCAAGTCTCGAACACCGCCTGCAGCTTGTTCGAGACGGTCTCATCGGGCCCGAACAGGCGGAAGGTGCTCGGGTTCAGGCGAATCACATCACGCAGGAAGACACCCAGCGTGCCCGTGTCGGACGCCTCGAGCGCACCGGGGGCGCTCACCGGCTGCGCGTAGTCGCGAAACTCCGGCAGCTGCAGCCCGCGCAGCAGCAATCCGCCGTTGGCGTGCGGGTTCGCACCCATGCGCCGCGTCCCGCGCGGGGCGAGTTCGGCGAGCTCGGCGCGCAACCGTCCCCGCTCGAACAGCTCCTCGGGCCGGTAGCTGCGCATCCACGCCTCGAGCGCCGCGAGGTGTCGGGGATTGCTCGCCGGGTCGGTGATCGGCACCTGGTGGGCGCGAAAGCTCCCCTCGATGGTCTTGCCATCGAGGCTCTTCGGCCCGGTCCAGCCCTTGGGGCTCTCGAGCACGATCATCGGCCAGCGCGGCCGCGCGCTCTGTGCCCCGGGGGTGCGCGCGGCGCGCTGGATCGCGCGAATCTCCCCGATCACCGTATCGAGCGTCGCGGCCATCAGTTGATGCATTGCTAACGGCTCGGCGCCGCTGACGAAGTACGGCCGCCAGCCGCAGCCGCTGAGCAGCTGCTCGAGCTCCTCGCGCTCGATGCGCGCGAGCACGGTGGGATTGGAGATCTTGTAGCCGTTCAGGTGCAGAATCGGCAGCACCGCGCCATCGTGCGCGGGGTTGATGAACTTGTTCAGATGCCAGCTGCCGGCGAGCGGACCGGTCTCAGCCTCCCCGTCACCGACCACGCACGCGGCGATGAGCTCGGGATTGTCGAGCACCGCCCCGCAGGCGTGGCTCAGCGAGTAACCGAGCTCGCCGCCCTCGTGAATCGAGCCGGGACACTCCGGGGAGACATGGCTCGGGATACCGCCGGGAAAGGAGAACTGCGTGAACAGGCGCCTCAGGCCCGCCTCGTCGGCCGAGATCTGCGGGTACAGCTCGCTGTAGGTTCCCTCCAGATAGGTATTGGCGACCAGCGCCGGCCCGCCGTGCCCCGGACCGGAGAGATAAATCATGTCCAGATCATGGGCGCGGATCACGCGGTTCAGATGCGCATAGATGAAATTCTGCCCTGGGGTCGTGCCCCAGTGCCCAAGCAGCATCGCCTTGATGTGCGTGGGCGCCAGCGGCTCGGTCAGCAGCGGATTGTCGCGCAGATAAATCTGCCCGACGGACAAATAGTTCGCCGCCCGCCAGTACGCATCGAGACGCTGCAGTTGCTCGGGGGACAGTGCTTGGGCCGCAGATGATCCGTCGTGTTGCGACATTTCCGACTCCTTTACGCGGCCCTACAGCCGTGGTTTGATTCATCATGGCATCGCAAGGCCGGCATGCTGTCCATACGCACTTCCCGCGAGGTGCCGCGGGCGGGCACATTGACCGTGCCGGAATCGGCCCCCAGGATGCCGCATATCGACCGTTGAGGGAACCGGAATGCATGCGGCTTCCCGCGGGCGACGGCAGATCCCGCGGCATATCGCGCGCATCGCGATCGCGCATTCGCCGCCACGCCGACCCGCAGCGCCGAGCGCACCAGGCGCTGCTGCGACCCCATGCGCTGAACGCTCAGTCCGAGGGTCGCGACCTCGACGGCGTTCGCGAGGAAACCCCCGCCAGCACCACCGATCAGACCCGCCCGGGCAGCCGCACGATGAGGCGCGCGCCACCGAGCGGCGAGGTCTCCACGGCGATGGATCCGCCGTACAACTCGATGGTTTCACGCACCATCGCGAGCCCCAATCCGTGGCCCGGCACGGTCTCATCGGCACGCACGCCGCGCTCGAGGACCCGGGCGCGATCCTCCGCCGATATGCCCGGGCCGTCATCCTCGACCATCAGCGTCAGATTTTCCTGTGCCGCCGCGGCAGGCTCGATCGCCGCCGCGAGCCGCACCCGTGCGCGACACCACTTGCAAGCGTTCTCGAGCAGATTGCCGAGCAACTCCATCAGATCAGCCCGATCTCCGATGAACTGACTGTCCGGTTGGATCGCCAGCTCGAGCGACAGATCCTTGCCGCCATAAACCTTCAGCAGCGCCGCGCGCAGATCGGCGGCAACGGGCGCCACCGGCACCGGTGCCTGCCCGAGCAGCGCACCGCCGGAGGCCGCGGCACGCTTCAGTTGGTGCTCGATGATGCCGCTCATACGGTCGATCTCCACACCGATCGCCTCGGCGGACTGGGCGAGCTCGCCGGCGCCCGAGAGCGCCGAGCGCATCACCGCGAGCGGGGTCTTCAGACTGTGCGCGAGATTGCCGAGAGTATCCCGATAGCGCGCCAGGCGCTTGCGCTGACCGATCAGCAGCGCATTGAGTTGGCGCGCCACGCCGCTCAGTTCGCGCGGATACCCGTCGCCGAGCACTTCGCTGCGCCCCGCCTCGACTTCGTGGATCTCCCGCTCGAGCCGGCGCACCGGAGCGAGCACCGCCCGCAACAGCACCGCCAGGGTCGCCAGCAGCAGGAGCATCAGGATGCTGAACCAAAACACCATGCGGCGGCGGAACTGCCACAGCTGTTGTTCGTACGGCGTCAGACTGATTGCGACACTGAAGGTGACCGGCCGCACGTTGCGTGGGTCGTCCGTGAATGTCACGCCGCGGCTCTCGATGGCCAGCCGCTTGTGCCCGGCAACGGTATAGAGGAACTTGCGCTGTCCCTGGGCAAGCAGCGGTCCGAAATGCACGGTCACCCCCGCTGTGGACGGCGAGCGCCAATCGTGGTGCGCCGAGCGGATCGCCGCATACCACCCGGAACCGGGCGTGCCGAAGCGCGAATCGAGCGCCTTGATCGGCGCACCGTACCCCCCAGCGGGCTCGGGCTCGGCGGCGGCGATGAGCGCGATGATCTGCGAATCGAGCAGCTCATGCAGCCGGCCGCTCGAGAGGGTGCGAAACCCACTGTCGAGCACCAGAGTCATGAAGCCGAAGAACAGTACCAGCGGCACCGCCACCGACAACAGCAGCCGCTGGCTGAGGGAATGCACGCTCGCGATCCGCGCGCCGCCTAACTGGGCTCGCGCGCGAGCGAGAAGCGATAGCCACGGCCGCGCAATGTCTCGATCGGCTTGAGGCGATCGTGCGGATCGAGCTTGCGGCGCAGGCGGCCGACCAGCACCTCGATGACGTTGCTGTCGCGCTCGAAGTCCTGATCATAGAGCCGCTCGGTCAACTCGGCCTTGGAGATCACCTCCCCGGCGCGCAGCATCAGATGCTCGAGGATGCGGTACTCGAAAGTGGTCAGCTCCACCGCGGCGCTCTCCACACTGACCGTCTGGGCGCGCGTGTCGAGCGTGACGGGGCCGCATTTGAGTTCCGCACTCGCCCACCCGCCAGCGCGCCGCAGCAGCGCCTGCAACCGTGCGAGCAACTCCTCGAAATGAAACGGCTTGGCGAGGTAGTCATCCGCCCCGGCCTGCAGGCCCTCCACCTTGTCCTGCCAGTTCTCGCGCGCGGTGAGAATCAGGATTGGATAGGTTTTGCGCGCCGCGCGAGCCTTGCGGATCACCTCCAATCCCGACAGTTGCGGCAGCCCCAGATCGATCACCGCCACATCGAGGGGGTATTCGAGCCCCGCGAACAAGCCCTCGGCGCCGTCCTTTGCCACGTCGACGGTGAAGCCGGCCTCGGTAAGCTGCGCCTTGAGGCTCTCGCGCAGCGAGACCTCGTCCTCCACCACAAGTACCCGCATGGCTCCCGCTCCGGCGCTCAGAGGATCCGCCCGCTCGAGGCATCAATCCGCACCGTGAACACCCGTCCGCGCTGATCGAGAAGCCTCAGAACGTACACGGTCCGTCCGCCTCGCTTGATTGATTCGACACGAACCACGCGGGCTTGGTAGCGCCGCTCGGCCATGCGCACGGCCTGGTCCATCGTCAGGGGGTGCGGCGCGGCCCTCGGGCCCGCGGCAACCGTGGGCGGGGGCGATACGGACGGCGAGGCCGCCCACACGGCCGCCCCGATCATCACCACCGCGGCCGCTGCCCCGGCGCCTGCCCATTTCAATCGTATTCGCACTTCGAAGGTCTACCGATCGGCCGATCCGGCCGCCCAGAGGCGCACCACAAAGCGCCTCACCGTAGCCTATCATCCGTGAATCGTTGCTGAATACCCGCGCGGCCCGCGCGCGCGGCGCGCTCACTCCCGTCGTTTCGCCTCGCGCCACAGCGTATCCCATTCGGCGGCCGTGAGCGTCCCGAGCGATGCGCCCCGCTCGCCCGCCAGGCGCTCGATGCACCCGAAGCGCCGCTCGAACTTCGCATTCGCCGCGCGCAGCGCCTCCTCTGGATCGATCGCCAGGTGCACGCTCCAGTTGGCCAGCGCGAACAGCACATCCCCGAGCTCCTCGGCGATGTGCGCGTCGGGGGCGCCGCGCGCGGCCTTGATCGCTTCGTCGAGTTCCTGGAGTTCCTCGTGAACCTTCTCGCGCACCTGATCCGCCCGTTCCCAATCGAATCCCACGCGCGCGGCCCGCCGGCCGAGCTTGGCCGCGCGCATCAGCGCCGGCAGGCTCTGCGGCACATCCGCCAGCGCACCCGTGCCCCGCGCCGATTCGGCACGCTCGCGCGCCTTGTGCTCCTCCCACTGCCGGGACTGCTCCAACGCGCCCACGGGCCGGGGGCCGGCGCCGAAGACGTGGGGATGGCGCCGCACGAGCTTCGCATGGATGCTCCGGGCGACGGCGGCGAAATCGAACCAGCCGCGCTCCTCGGCCAGGCGCGCATGGAAGACCACCTGAAAGAGCAGATCCCCGAGCTCCTCGCGCAGCTGCCCGGCATCCGTCCGCTCGATCGCATCGCGCACCTCGTACGCCTCTTCGATCGTGTACGAGGCGATGCTGTGGAAATCCTGCGCACGATCCCAGGGACAGCCCTGCTCGGGGTCGCGCAGCCGCACCATCAACTCCAGCAGCGCCGTCAGCGCCTCGGCCGAATCAGCCGTGCGCATGCCTGCTCTCGCTGCGGCACATGCGCTCCAAGGTCAGCAGCATGCCGGCGGTGGCGCCCCAGATATTGTGCTCCCCGTAGGAGATGTCCACGAGTTCAACCTCCACGCCAGCCCCGCCAGTGCCGCGAAACCGGTGACGGCGAGGCCGGTGATGACGCGCATCGAATACATGGGAGAGCGGTACCTCGAACGCGACCTGTACCTCCTGTCGATCCATCTCGAGCGTGAAGCCGGGACGAACCCGCGCCACCACCGGTGTGACGCGAAAGCCGCTGACGACGACATGATCGGGCAGGTAGCCGATGACGGTCACGAAGGCCGGATCGAGCCCAATCTCCTCGCGCGCCTCGCGCAGCGCCGCAGCCGCCGGATCGGAGTCCCCGGGCTCGATCGATCCGCCCGGAAAGCTGACCTGGCCGGCGTGATGGCGCAGATCCTGCCCACGCACGGTCAGCAACACGGTCGGCGCGCCTGGATGATCGACCAGGGGCACCAATACGGCCGCCGGCGTCGGGTCGGCCGGAAAGTACGCACAAAGCTCACGGCTACGCTCGAACGTCTGGCCTGGAACCCACCACTGCTCGCGGGCGTGCTGCGGCCGGCTGCCGGCAAGGCGTGCCTCGATCCGCGCGAGGGTCAGCTCCCCGGCCGCAATCCCCGCTCCCGCGGCCGGGTACTCAGCCACCGCCACCGGCGCCACCGGTGATCCCGCCGCGCGTCAGCGCCTGCGGATCGAGCAGGCGCTCGAGTTGCTCGGGCGGCAAATCGGTCATTTGCGCGGCCACCTCGCGGATCGGCCGTCCTTCGGCATACGCCTTCTTGGCGATGGCTGCGCCTTTCTCATAGCCGATGATCGGGTTCAGCGCCGTCACCAGAATCGGATTGCGCTCGAGCGCCTCGGCCAGACGCGCCGGATTGACCTTGAAGCCCGCGATGGCCTTCTCGGCCAGCAGCCGCGCGACGTTGGCGAGCAGCCGGGCGCTCTCGAGGAGGTTGTAGGCGATCACCGGCAACATGACATTGAGCTGAAAACTGCCGGACTGACCGGCAATGGCAATGGTCGCATCCTGGCCGATCACCTGCGCGCACACCATGGCGGTCGCCTCCGGGATCACCGGATTGACCTTGCCGGGCATGATGCTGCTGCCGGGCTGCAGCGCCGGCAGCGCGATCTCCCCGAGACCCGCGAGCGGGCCGCTGTTCATCCAGCGCAGGTCGTTGGCGATCTTCATCAGGCTGACGGCGATGACCTTCAACTGGCCGGACAGCTCCACGGCCGTATCCTGGCTCGAGAGTGCCTCGAAGTAATTGCGCGCCGGCGCGAACGGACAACCCGTGAGCTCCGCGAGCGCGGCGCAAAAACCCGCGGCGAACTGCGGATGCGCGTTGATGCCCGTACCGACTGCCGTGCCGCCCTGTGCGAGCCGCTGCAGGCGCGGGGCGGTGGCAGCCAGGCGCTCGAGTCCGCTCTCGAGCTGCGCGCGCCAGCCGGAGAGCTCCTGCGCGAACGTCACCGGCATCGCATCCATCAAATGCGTGCGGCCGGTCTTGACCTGTCCGTCCAACTCCCGTTCCTTGGCGGCGATCACCGCGCCCAGCCGCTCGAGGGCCGGCGCCAGGTCGCGTCGGACGGCGAGCGTCGCGCTCACGTGGATCGTGGTCGGGATCACGTCGTTGCTGCTTTGCCCCATGTTGACGTGATCGTTCGGATGCACGGGCTTGCCGAGGCGGCCGGTCGCGAGCGTGGCGATCACCTCGTTGGCATTCATGTTGGTGCTGGTACCCGAGCCGGTCTGAAACACATCGAGCGGGAAGTGCGCGTCGTGGCGACCGTCGGCAACCTCCGCGGCCGCCGCCTCGATGCTCGCCGCGAGGTTGGACTCGAGCAGGCCGAGCCGGCCGTTGGCGCGAGCCGCGGCCTGCTTCACCAGGCCGAGCGCGGCGATGAAGGCCCGCGGCATGTGCCAGCCGCTGACCGGAAAGTTCTCGAGCGCCCGCTGGGTCTGCGCGCCCCAGAGCGCCTCACGCGGCACCTGCAGCTCGCCCATGCTGTCGTGCTCGGTTCGGAAGGATTGGGTCATACAAATGGCTCCGTGGCCCGCGGTAAGCTCGACCGTGCCGCCGGGGCCGCATGCGGACACGTCACGGTATCGGATATCATAATCGATTTAGGTCCTGGCCCTTCCCCGCAGCGCATGCACGACCCGCTCCAGCACGATCTTCCAGCCGTACTCGCCCTCTCCCCGGTCGACGGGCGCTATCGCGCCGCCACCGAGCCGCTGCGCGAGCTGCTCTCGGAGGCCGGCCTGATCCGCGAGCGGATCCGGGTCGAAGCCGCGTGGTTCGAGTACCTCGCCTGCGCGCTGCCGCAGCTGCCGGGGGCGCGCACCAGCGCGGCGGTACACGAATGCGCCCGGCGGCTCCAGGACGCCCCGCCCGACTCGTGCGCAGCGGCCGTCAAGGGCATCGAGACGCGCATCAATCACGACGTCAAGGCTGTCGAGTACTACGTTCGCGGCGAATTGGCCGCCGCCGGCGCCGACCCCGCCACCCTCGAGCTCGTACACTTCGGCTGCACGTCCGAGGACATCAACAACGTGAGCTACGCCCGGCTGCTGCTGCAGGCGCGCGCGCGGCTCTGCGGCACCCTCGCCGGGTTGACCGAGGAGCTGAGCGGGCTGGCGCATCGCGCCGCGGGCCTGGCCATGCTTGCGCGCACCCATGGCCAGCCGGCCAGCCCGACCACCCTCGGCAAGGAAGTCGCCAACTTCGTCGGGCGGCTGCGGCGCGCCGAGCGGCGCTGGACTTCGGTGGAAGCCCTCGGCAAGTGGAACGGCGCGGTGGGCAACTTCAACGCGCATCGCGCGGCACTGCCCGAGGTCGACTGGCGGGCCGCGAGTACCGCGTTCGTCGGCTCGCTCGGCCTGCTCGCCAATGCCTACACCACCCAGATCGAGCCGCACGACTGGATCGCGGAATATTGCGACGCCCTCGCCGGCATGAATGTCGTGCTGCTCGATCTCAGCCGGGATTTCTGGGGTTATATCTCGCTCGGCTATCTGCGCCAGCGGGCCGCCGCCGCCGAGGTGGGCTCCTCGACCATGCCGCACAAGGTCAATCCGATCGACTTCGAGAATTGCGAGGGTAACCTCGGGATCGCCAACGCGCTGCTGAGGCACTTCGCCGAGAAGCTGCCGATCTCGCGCTGGCAGCGCGACCTGACCGACTCGACCGTGCTGCGCAATCTCGGCGTGGCGCTCGGCCACACGCTGATCGCCTGGCGCGCGCTCGCTCGTGGTCTCGGCAAGGTCGAGCCGGACGCGCAACGCATGCGTGCCGATCTCGACGGTGCCTGGGAGGTGCTCGGCGAGGCGGTGCAGACCGTGCTGCGCGCCGCCGGAGTTCCCGATGGCTACGAGAGGCTGAAGAATTTCACGCGCGGCCGGGCCATCGATGCGCGCTCGCTCGCGGAATTCATCGAGGCGTTGCCCCTGCCGGCCAGGGAGAAGCATCGCTTGCGCGCGCTCACGCCCGCCGACTACATCGGCTGGGCCGCGGAGCTCGCCCGGGAAATATGACAAATCGCGCCGCGCTGCGCGCCGGTCCGCCCGAGGATTCTGTGACGGGCTCGGCAACGGGGCGGGTATCCATGAATTTACTATGCCGCACGGTGTCCGCAGAGCGGACCTCAACAGCGGGTGCGAGCGGTGTCTGCCGGCGGCCAATTCGAACAGCACAATATCCTCGCGGTACTCGCGCATGCCCGCTACATGCCCGAGGCGCACTCGAGCGACGACACCGGCGAGTTCCAGGCGCTCACCGTACTCACCAGCCTCACCGAAGCGCGCCTGGCCGTCAATCAACTCGCCGCGCGCGCCCAGCGGCTGCTGTCGATCTATACGCCCGACCTCGAGCCCGAGTTATACGATCAGAGCGCGTTTCTCGAGGTGGTCAAACACCTGGTGCTGACCCGCCCGTTCGCCAAGGTGCGCGTGCTGCTCACCGAGCCCGGCCGCCTCAGCGCCGACGGTCACCGCTTCGTGGCGATGGCGCGACGGCTCTCCAGCTGCATCGATGTGCGTCATCTGCCGCCGCGCGCCGATGCCCCGCAGTGCGCGTATATGATCGCCGATGAGCGCGCGATCCTGTACCGGCTGCGAGCCGACGGCTGGGACGGTATCGCCGATTTCGACAATCCGCCGGTGGCCCGGCTTTATCTGCACGAGTTCGAGCAAATCTGGGACACGTGCCTCACCCCGGAGGGCCTGCGCCTGGCGCGAGGCGCCTGAGCCGCGGGTCAACCCCCGCGGCCTCGCGGGGCGGGCGCCGCAACCGACCCGCGCGCCCCTGGCGGCTATACTTGCGCCATCATGGGCGAGTGTCATCCGGAAATCACCGTCGCCGCGCTGGCCGAGCAGCACGGGCGCTTCCTGCTCGTCGAGGAGCGCATCGACGGCCGGCTGCTGCTGAACCAGCCGGCCGGCCACCTCGAGCGCGGCGAGACGCTGCTCGAGGCGCTCGTGCGCGAGGTCCGCGAAGAGAGCGCGTGGGCCTTCACGCCGGAAAGACTGCTCGGCGTCTATCTGTGGCGCCAACCGCTGACGCGGCGGCTTTACAAGCGCTTTGCCTTCACCGGGACCGTGCACGACCACCGGCCCGAGCAGCCGCTCGATACCGGCATCGTCGCGACTCGTTGGTTGACGCGCGAGGAGATCCGCGCCGGCGCCGACCGGCTGCGCAGTCCCCTGGTGCTGCGCTGCATCGAGGACTATCTGCGCGGGGAAACGGCCGCCCTGGAGCCGATCGGGCACCTCGAGCTGCAGGCGGCGCACGCCGTGCCGGCCCGCGAGCTGTGAGCCGCGTCGTCGTAGGGCTCTCCGGCGGCGTTGATTCCGCGGTCGCCGCGCTGCGCCTCAAGGCCCAGGGCTGGGACGTGCATGGCCTGTTCATGAGCAACTGGGAGGAAGACGAGGACGGCTACTGCACGGCTGCGCAAGACTTCCAGGACGCGCGCGCCGTGGCACGTGAGCTCGCCATCCCGCTGCACCGCGTGAGCTTCGCCGCCGAATACCGCCAGCGGGTGTTCGAGTATTTCATCAGCGAGCACCGCGCCGGGCGCACGCCCAACCCCGATGTGCTGTGCAACCGCGAGATCAAATTCGGCCTCGCGCTGCGCTATGCCGAGCGGCTCGGGGGGGACGCCTTCGCCACCGGACACTATGCGCGAGTGGTGCCGGGACCGGACGGTCCCGAGCTGCACAAGGGGTGTGACGCGACCAAGGACCAGAGCTATTTCCTGCACGCCATCGGACGCGCCGAGCTGGCGCGCACCCTGATGCCACTCGGTGAGCTGGAGAAATCGGCGGTGCGCGCCGAGGCGCGCGCCGCGGGTCTGCCGGTGTTCGACAAGCCCGACAGCACGGGCATCTGTTTCATCGGCGAGCGTCCATTTCGCGCCTTTCTCGCGCACTTCGTGCCCGAGCAACCCGGCCCGATCGAGTCGAGCGACGGCGAGCGGCTGGGCACGCACCGCGGACTGGCCTTCTACACGCTCGGGCAGCGCGCTGGACTCAACATCGGCGGGCGCGCAGGCGCTCGCGAGCTGCCCTGGTATGTCGCCGCCAAGGACACCGGGCGCAACGCTTTGATCGTCGTACAGGGCCACGACCATCCGTTGCTGTACAGCTCGGCGCTCATCACCGGCGCGCCGCACTGGCTGGCAGCCCCGCCGCACGCGCTCGAGCGTTGCGCGGTCAAGGTTCGCTATCGCCAGTGCGACCAGCCGGCGCGCCTCGAGCCGCAGCCCGACGGGCGCTTGCGCATCGTGTTCGAGCAGCCGCAGCGCGCCGTGACGCCCGGCCAATATGCCGTGCTGTATGCGGGCGAGCGCTGCCTCGGCGGAGCGGTGATCGAGACCCCAGAGCCGACCGCCGGCGGCCGCGCCTGAGCATTCCCTCGGGCGCCGCGGCGCGCGCGAGCTCGGTCGACCCGATATAATCCGCCCCGCGTTTTGTGAGGAGAGCCCCGCTCATGACGAACAGCTTCAACGCGCGCACCTTGCTGCAGGTCGGCACCCGCTCCTACCAGATCCACAGTCTGGCGGCCTTGCCGCGCGCCAAGGTGGACCGGTTACCCTACTGCCTGAAGATCCTGCTCGAGAACCTGTTGCGCTGCGAGGACGGGGTGAACGTCACCCGCGCCGACATCGAGGCACTGCTCGAATGGGAGCCGGCCGCGACGCCTGCCCACGAGATCGCCTTCACGCCCTCGCGCGTGATCCTGCAGGACTTCACCGGCGTGCCCTGCGTGGTCGATCTGGCGGCCATGCGCGAGGCGATCGTGCGGCTCGGCGGGGATGCCGAGAAGGTCAATCCGCTGGCGCCGGTGGAACTGGTGATCGACCACTCCGTGCAAGTCGATCAATACGGCAGCCCGGACGCGCTCGCAGCCAACACACGCATCGAGTTCGAGCGCAACGGGGAGCGTTACGCCTTCCTGCGTTGGGGGCAGTCGGCGTTGCGCAATTTCGCGGTAGTGCCGCCGAGCACCGGCATCGTGCATCAGGTGAACCTGGAGTACCTCGGACGTGTCGTCTTCGACGCCGAGCACGACGGCGTACACAGCGCCTATCCGGACACCCTGGTCGGCACTGATTCGCACACCACCATGATCAATGGCCTTGGCGTTCTCGGCTGGGGCGTCGGCGGCATCGAGGCCGAGGCGGCAATGCTCGGGCAGCCGGTGACGATGCTGATCCCCCAGGTAATCGGCGTGCGACTGACCGGCCGACTCGCCCCGGGCGCAACCGCCACCGATCTGGTGCTGACGCTCACCGAGATGCTGCGCAAGCGCGGCGTCGTCGACAAATTCGTCGAGTACTTCGGCGACGGGCTGGCACATCTGCCGCTCGCCGACCGGGCCACGATCGCCAACATGGCACCCGAGTACGGCAGCACGTGCGGCATCTTCCCCATCGACGAGGAGACGGTCCGCTACCTCGAGCTCTCCGGCCGCCCGCCCGAGCGCATCGCGCTGATCAGCGCTTATGCCCGGCACCAAGGTCTGTGGCGCAACAGCGGCGCGCCGGCGGCCGCCTACACCGACGTGCTCGAACTCGATCTCGGCACCGTGGAGCCGAGCCTTGCCGGCCCGAGCCGTCCCCAGGACCGCGTGCCGCTGAAGTCGGCCAAGCGCGTCTATGAGCGGAGCGCCGAAAAAATAGCGCAGGAACGTGCGGCGCGTGCCCCGCAGGCTCAGGGCCGTGCCGAAGTGAGCCTCGACGGTCAACGCTTCGAGCTCAAGGACGGCGCGGTGCTCATCGCGGCCATCACCAGCTGTACCAACACGTCCAACCCCTCGGTGATGCTCGGGGCGGGGCTCCTCGCCCGCAACGCGCACCGGCGCGGCCTGACGGCCAAGCCGTGGGTGAAAACGAGCCTCGCGCCCGGCTCGCGCGTGGTCACGGACTATTACCGCAAAGCGGGGCTGCTGGCGGAGCTTGCCGCCGTGGGCTTCGAGCTGGTCGGGTACGGGTGCACCACGTGCATCGGCAACTCCGGGCCGCTCAAGCGCGAGATCTCGGCCGCCGTGAAGACCGCTGACATCACCGCCTGCGCGGTCCTCTCGGGTAACCGCAACTTCGAGGGACGCGTGCACCCGCAAGTGCGCATGAACTTCCTCGCCTCCCCGCCCCTGGTGGTCGCGTACGCCCTGGCCGGCACGCTCGACATCGACCTGACGAGCGAGCCGCTCGGCACCGGCGCCGATGGCAAGCCGGTCTACCTCGCCGACATTTGGCCGAGCGATCAGGAGGTGCAGCAGGTGCTCACCCAGGCGATCGACTCGAAGATGTTCCAGGACAGCTATGCCAGCGTGTTCCAGGGCGATGAGCATTGGCGCTCGATCGCGGTGCCCGCCGGCAAGCTCTACGCCTGGGACGCCAAATCCACCTACGTCAAGAACCCGCCGTATTTCGACGGCATGACGCGCGCCCCCCAGCCGCTGCAGGACATCCGCGCGGCGCGCGCGCTGGCCGTGCTCGGCGACTCGGTCACCACCGATCACATCTCTCCGGCGGGCAACATCGCCCACAACAGTCCGGCGGCCCGCTACCTGGAGCAACAGGGCGTGCAGCCGAAGGACTTCAACTCCTACGGCGCCCGCCGCGGCAACCACGAAGTGATGGTGCGGGGCACGTTCGCCAACATCCGCCTGCGCAATCAGCTGGTGCCGGGCGTCGAGGGCGGGGTGACCCTGCATCTGCCGAGCGGCGAGCAAGCCTCGATCTACGAGGCCGCCATGCGCTACAAGGCCGACGGGACGCCGCTGATCGTTCTCGCCGGCAAGGAGTACGGCACCGGCTCCTCGCGTGATTGGGCGGCCAAGGGGGTGATGCTGCTCGGCGTGCGCGCGGTCCTCGCCGAGAGCTTCGAGCGCATTCATCGCTCGAACCTGATCGGCATGGGCGTCGCGCCGCTGCAGTTCATGCCCGGCGAGAGCGCCCAGTCCCTCGGTCTCACGGGCAAGGAAGTCTTCGAGATCACCGGGCTGGCGGCGGGCGGCAGTGAAGTCACCGTCAAGGCAGCCCCGGCGGAGGGTGGCAAGACGCTCACGTTCAAGGCGCGCGTGCGCATCGACACTCCGAAGGAGCGCGAGTACTTCCGGCACGGCGGTATTCTGCCGTACGTGTTGCGTCAGCTCGCCGCCGCGGGCCACGCCTGATCGAGCGCGCGGCCCACTCTCGGGAAGCGCCGCGCATGGGGCTGGCGGTCTTTGACCTCGACGGAACGGTCACCCGGCGCACCACTTTCGGGCCGTACCTGCTCGGCATGCTGGTGCGCCGCCCATGGCGTCTGGTGCGCCTCCCGGCGGCGCTGCCCGCCGCGGTGGGGTTTGGCCTCGGGCTGTGCGGGCGAGGCGCTCTGAAGGGCGCGCTGCTGCGCGCCGCGCTCGGGGGCATTGCCCGCGCCGACCTCGATGGCTGGACGGAGCGCTTCGCCGCGCGTTGGGCCGCGCACGAAACCTTCGCCTCCGCCCGTGCGGCCATCGAGGCTCATGCCCGCGCGGGCGATCACCTGGTGCTGATGAGCGCGAGCCCCGACCTGTACGTACCGGCAATCGGCCGCGCCCTCGGCTTTCAGGAGATCATCTGCACGCAAGTGCGCTGGGAGGACGATCGGCTCGATGGGCACCTGAGCACGGCGAACTGCCGCGGCGATGAGAAGGTGCGCCGCCTGCGCCAATTACGCGAACGGGTTGCGGGCGCGGCGAGCGCGTACGGCAACTCCATCACGGATATCGCGCATCTTGCCCTCGTCGAGCACGGCGTGCTGGTCAACGGCACCGCCCGCGCCCGCCGCACCGCGCGCCGCACAGGCCTGACCTGCGAGCGCTGGCGCTGAATCACGCTCACATCGCCGTGCGCACCTGCCACAGCTCGGGAAAGCACTTCAGCTGCAGCGCCTTGGCCAGGTACGACACCCCGCCGGTGCCGCCGGTCCCGGGCTTGTGGCCGATGATGCGCTCGACGGTCTTGAGGTGGTGGAAGCGCCACAGCTGAAACTTGTAGTCGAGATCGATCAGATGCTCGGCCAGCTGATACAGATCCCAGTCCTTCTCTGCATTGTGATAGACGGCGAGCCAGGCGCCGGCGACCTGCTTGCTCGAGCGGTACGGCTCGCTGAACTGGCGGGTGAGACAGCTGACCGGGACGCCATAGCCGCGGCGGCTGAGGAGCCTCAGCGCCTCGTCGTACAGCGAGGGCGCGTGCAATGCCCGCTCCAGCCGGGCATACACCGCCCGATCATGCTGGTGCACCGCGATCAGCTGCGCATTCTTGTTGCCCAGCTGGAACTCGAGCAGGCGGTACTGATACGACTGGAAACCCGAGGCGCGCCCGAGCGCGTTGCGAAACGCCGAATAATCCGCCGGCGTCAGGCTGGCGAGCACCTCCCAGCCCGACAGCAACTGGGTCTGCACGCGCGAGATGCGCATCAGACCTTTGAATGAGGGACCGAGCTGGTCGCGACGCACGCACTCCAGGACGCCGGCGAGCTCATCGAGCAGCAGACGCATCCACAGCTCGGAGGTCTGATGCACGATGATGAACATCATCTCATCGGGCTCGCGCGAGCGCGGCTCTTGCGCGTCGAGCAGTTTGTCGAGCCGTAGATACTGCCCGTACGAGAGCGAATCGCCGAGATCCCAATGGATGGTCTCGCCCGTCAGGTCGACGCGCCCGCTCCTGCCGCCTCCGCTCACGCCGCGCCTTCGCCGAATACCCAGGCCGGCACGTGCCGCCAGCCCTGCAGGAGCGCGCGATCGAGCCGCCGGTAATCCGGGCAGTAGCGCGCCACGCACTGCCAAAATCGCGCCGAGTGGTTCATGTGTCGGGTGTGTGCGAGCTCGTGGATCATCAGGTAGCGCACCACGTCCGGCGGCAGAAACAACAGACAACCGTTCAGGCTGATCGTGCCACGGGCCGAACAGCTTCCCCAGCGCGTCCGCTGGCAGCGCACCACCATGCGCGCGTAGCAAAAACCAAGCTCGCGCGCGCATGCATCGAGGGCTGGAGCGAGCACTGCCTGCGCCCGCTCCTGCAGCCAGCGCCGCAGCGCCAAGCGAACCGCGACCCGGTTGCCGGCATCACCGCCGACCGTGAGCAGCTCCCCGGCGGCGCGCACGCGCACCGGCCCGCCCCCGCCGGCGAGGTGTACCCGCCAGCGCTCGGCGCAAGCGAGCAACTCGATGGCGAGCGGTGGAAATGGCTCGGGCGGCGCCGCCGTCCTGCGGGCCTCGGCGCGCTTGCGCTCGATCCACGATCTGTGGCGCGCGAGAAACCCCTCGATCAGCCGCGGCGGCGTCCTCAACGGTACGACCACCTCGACTCGGCCGGTGTGAAAGACGCGCACCACCATTCGCCGGGCGCGTTGGCTCTCGCGCACGCTCCAGCCCAAGTCCTGCTCCGACCACAGTGATAATTGGGAGCTCATCCCCTCGACGATCCCGTCCACGTGCCGGCACACCCGGCTCGCCCGCCGCCAGATCATACCAGCGAGCGGGACCGTGCATCGGGCAGACGGCACCGCCTGCGATCGGCTAGGATGCCTCGGCGTGCAGCGAGTGGATCAGCCGTGAGCCTACCGATTCTCGAAGTCCGTGATCTCGTCAAGCGCTACCCCCCCATCACGGCTGTGGACGGACTGTCCTTTCAGGTGCTGCCCGGCATGTGCTTCGGTCTGCTCGGACCGAACGGTGCCGGCAAGACCACCACCATGGAAATCATGGAAGGGATCCTCGCGCCGAGCGCCGGGTCCGTCAGCTACCGCGGTGAGGCGCTTGGGGAGCGCTTTCGCGAGGAGGCCGGCATCCTGTTCCAGGCCACCGCGCTGCAGCACTTCCTCACGGTGCGCCAGAGCCTGGCGTTGTTTCGCGGACTGTATGCCCGCGGACGGGACATCGACGAACTGCTGCGCCTGTGCTCGCTCGAGGCGCTCGCCGGGCGCGACAATCGCAAGCTCTCCGGCGGCCAGCGCCAGCGGCTGCTGCTCGCCATCGCGCTGGTGAACGACCCGACCGTACTGTTTCTCGACGAGCCGACCACCGGCCTCGATCCCCAGGCGCGGCGCAATTTCTGGGAACTGGTCCGCTCGGTCAAGGAGCAAGGCAAGACGATCATCCTCACCACCCATTACATGGACGAAGCGGAACTCCTGTGCGACCAGATCGCCATAGTCGATCACGGGCGCATCGTCGCCCAGGGCGAGCCGCGCCGGCTGCTGCGCGAGCACTTCGCTGCGGTGCTGCTCGAGTTCCCGCGCGCGGCGTTCCCGCCGGCCGCCCGGTCCCTGCCGCTGCAACTTCTGGAAACGGACGAGCGCATCGAGATCACCACCGATGATCTCGATGCGACGCTGCGCACGCTGATCGGCGCGGGCGTGCCGCTCGCGAGCCTGCGCATGCGCCCGCCGAACCTCGAGGATCTGTTTCTCGAGCTGACCGGCCACGAGCTGCGCGCATGATCCGCCGTCTGCTCGCCGTCTGGCACGCGCGCAATCTCGAGTTCCTGCGGGATCGCGGCTCCTTGCTGTTCACGCTCGTGCTGCCGCTGTCGATCATCCTCGGGATCGGCTTGATCTTCGGTGGTCCCTCGCGGCCGCTGTTCACGGTTGGCGTGCTCGGCGGACCGGCCGCGCTGGCGCACAATCGATTTGCGCATACCCGCTACGTGCGCTTCCTGCCCGTCGCGAGCCGCCAGGCGGGCCTGCGCGCGGTGCGCCGCGACCAAATCGCCCTGCTGCTCGCCCCCGGACCCCCGCTGCGCTTCTGGGTCAACACCCACTCGCCCAAGAGCTACATCGTGGAGAAGCTGCTGCGCGCCGCCGACCCCGGCGCCATACAACTCGCGGTCAGTGGCCGGCAGATCCGCTATGTCGACTGGCTGTTCCCGGGAATCCTCGCGATGAACATGATGTTCAGCTGTCTGTTCGGAGTCGGCTACGTGGTGCTGCGCTACCGGCAGAGCGGGTTTCTCAAGCGCCTGCACGCCACGCCGCTGACGGCGTTCGAATTTCTCAGCGCTCAGGTGCTCTCGCGCCTGGCCATCATCCTGATGATCACCGCCGTGCTTTACACGGTGGTCGGAGCAATGCTCCATTTTCACGACGCCGGCAACCTCGCCCTGCTGCTGCTGATCGCCGTACTCGGCGCACTGGCGATGATCGCGCTCGGTCTGACGGTGGCGGCGCGCCTGGCCAGCGAGGAGCTGGTCAACGGCCTGTTGAATCTGCTCACCTGGCCGATGGTGATGCTCTCGGGCGCGTGGTTCTCGCTCGCCGGCGCTCCCGGATGGCTGCGCTGGATCGCCGCTGCGCTGCCCCTGACACAGCTGCTGCACGCGGCCCGCGCGGTGATGCTCTACGGGGCGGGCCTGGGCACGATCGCGCCGAATCTCATCTATCTGGCGGTGATGACGCTGGTGTTTCTGGGCATCGGCGCCGCCTCATTCAAGTGGCGAATCTAGCCGACGAGGCCCTAATGGCGAATCCACCCATGCGATTCATGAGCGACAATACCGCGACCGCCTGCCCGGAGATGCTCGCCGCCCTGGCCGAGGCGAACCGCGGCTTGGCCATCGCCTACGGTGACGACCCGTGGACCGAGCGGCTGGATCGAGCGCTCGGGGAGTTCTTCGACAAGCCGGTGCGCGCCTTCGCGCTCGCCACCGGGACGGCGGCCAACGCCCTGGCGCTCGCCACGCTCACGCCGCCCTATGGCGCGATCTTCGCCCACCGCGAGGCGCACATCGCCTGCGACGAATGCGGCGCGCCGGCGTTCTATTCCGGCGGAGCACAACTGCAGCTGCTCGAGGGCAAGCACGCCAAGCTGGCGCCGGACACCCTCGCGGCGGCATTGGACGCCCACCCGACATCCGTACACACCGTGCAACCGGCCGCGGTCTCGGTGAGTCAGGCGAGCGAGCTCGGCGCGGCCTATCGGCCCGATGAGCTGGCCGCGCTGTGCGCGGTGGCGCATGCGCGCGGACTGAAAGTGCACATGGACGGCGCGCGCTTCGCCAACGCGGTGTGCTTCCTCGGCTGTCACCCGGCGGAGGTGACCTGGCGTGCCGGCGTCGACGTGCTCTCCTTCGGTGCGAGCAAGAACGGCGCGCTCGCCGCCGAGGCTGTGGTGTTCTTCGACACCGACCTGGTGCGCGACTTCGAACTGCGCCGCAAGCGAGCCGGACAGCTCATCTCGAAGTCGCGCTTCATCGCGGCGCAATTGCTGGCCTATGTGCGCGACGATCTGTGGCGGCGCAATGCCGAACGCGCCAACGGGTTTGCCCGCCGTATCGGTCAAGCCGCCGGCGCGCGCCTCATCGCGCCGGTGGAAGCCAACGAGGTGTTCGTGCAGCTGGGAATCGACGGCAAGCGAACGCTGCGCGCCGCCGGCTTCGAGTTCTATGATTGGGGTGCCGAGCACGCCGGCATCGCCCGACTGGTGAGCGCGTGGGACCAGGACGAAACCCACGTCGACGCGCTCTGCGCGGCGCTCACGGAGCGCTGCGAGCCCTGACACACACGCGAGGTTACCCCGATGATCGAGCGACATTCGCGCCTGCTGGCGCTCGGCACTGCGGCCCCGGCGTTCGCTCTGCCGGACCCCTCCGGAAAGCTCTGGCGCCTGGAGGATTTCTCCACCGCGCGCGCCCTGCTGGTGGCGTTTCTGTGCAACCACTGCCCGTTCGTGCAGCACATGCTCGAGGGCTTCGTCGCGTTCGCGCGCGACTACGGCCCCAAGGGACTTGCCGTCGTGGCGATCAATCCCAACGACTCCAGCGCCTATCCGGCCGATGCGCCCCAACAGATGGCGCGCATCGCCGCCGACAAGAACTTCCCGTTCCCCTACCTGATCGATGCGTCGCAACGCGTGGCGCTCGCCTACCACGCCGTCTGCACCCCGGACCTGTTCCTGTTCGATTCGACCCGAACCCTCGTCTACCGTGGCCGTTTCGACGGCAGCTCGCCCGGCAACAAAACCCCCGTCACGGGCGCTGAGCTGCGCGCGGCGCTCGACGCGCTGCTCGCGGGAAAGGGCATCGAGCCGCAGATCGCGAGCATCGGCTGCAGCATCAAGTGGCAGCCCGGGAACGCTCCGGAGTGGGTCTGACCGGGCGCGCCGCACCGGGGGCCGGTGCCGGCGCGTGAGCCGCCCGATGCAACCGATAGCGCAGGCCAATCGCCCGCGGCACCCACCGTCCCCGGATTCCAGAGACACGCCATGGATCATCGCCCTGCGCCGCCCTCCTTGATCGACATCGGGATCAACCTGACCCACGACAGCTACGACAGCGACCGGGACACCGTCATCGCGCGCGCGCGCGACGCCGGCGTGACGCACATGATCGTCACCGGCGCCTGCGGCCCGAGCAGCCGCAAAGCCGTGGCTCTTGCCCGCGCCCATCCCCGCCAGCTGTTCGCCACGGCCGGTGTCCATCCCCATCACGCCACCGATCTCACCGACACGCTGCTCAGCGAGCTTGCCGAGACCGCGTGCGCCCCCGAGGTGGTCGCCGTCGGCGAATGCGGGCTCGACTACTACCGCAACTTCTCGCCGCACGCCGCCCAGCGGCAGGCCTTCCACCGGCAACTGGAACTCGCCGCGCGGCTCGGCAAACCCGTCTTCCTGCATCAGCGCGACGCGCACGCGGACTTCATGGCGATTCTACGCGAGCACTGGCCACGCCTCGCCGGAGGCGTGGCCCATTGCTTCACGGCCGGCGGCGCCGAACTCGATGCCTACCTCGAGCTCGGGCTCGCAATCGGTATCACCGGCTGGATCTGTGACGAGCGCCGCGGCGCGCACCTGATCGAGCTGGTGGGGCGCATTCCCGCCGATCGGCTCTTGCTGGAAACCGACGGCCCCTACCTGCTGCCGCGCGACCTCGCCCCGAAACCCGCATCCCGTCGCAACGAGCCGCGCTACCTGCCCCACATCGCAACCGTCGTTGCCCGGGCGCGCGGCGAATCGCTGGAGTCGCTCGCGCGCTCGAGCAGCGCCGCGACGCGCCGGCTGTTTTCCCTGCCGCAGTCACCCAGGGAACTGCCGGTCTGAGATAGCCCGGTGAAACTCGGGAGCGGCGCGCAATTGACACCGCCGCGCCGATGAATCGGCCGCTCGCGAACGGCGCGGGCCGCGCCTTGCGCCCCCGGGAGGCTCTTCCCATAATTGCGCCCTTGCCTGCGGTGCGGCCCTCGGCTGCACCCCCACAGTCTTGCCGGAGACGGCCCATGGATCCGCAAAAGCTGCACGAGCACATTGCCGGCGCATGGCATGACTCGATCGTCGAGCGCCTGGCCGCCTACGTGCGCATTCCGAATCAGTCGCCGCTGTTCGATCCGCAGTGGGAACGGCGCGGCCACATGGAGGCAGCCGCACAGCTGCTGGCCGAATGGTGCCGCACCCAGCCCATCCCCGGAATGCGGGTCGAGTTGCGCCGGCTTGCCGGCCGAACGCCTCTGCTGCTGATCGACATTCCCGGCGAGCTGCCCGGCTGCGTGCTCTTGTACGGGCACATGGATAAGCAGCCGGAGTTCGCCGGCTGGCACAGCGGCCTCGGGCCGTGGGAGCCGGTGTTGCGCGACGGCAAGCTCTACGGGCGCGGCGCCGCCGACGACGGCTACGCCGTGTTCAGCGCGCTGGCCGCGATCGCGGCGCTGAAGGCGCAGAACATCGCGCTCGCGCGCTGCGTGGTACTGATCGAGGCCTCGGAGGAAAGCGGCAGCATCGATCTGCCCGCGCACCTCGAGGCGCTCGGCCCGGCGCTCGGGGAGCCCTCCCTGGTGGTGTGCCTGGACGCCGAGTGCGGCAATTACGAGCAGCTGTGGTGTACCACTTCGCTGCGCGGCAATCTGGTGGGGGAGCTCTCGGTGCGCGTACTGCACGAAGGGGTTCACTCGGGCATGGCCAGCGGCATCGCACCGAACCCCTTCCGCATCGCGCAGCTATTGCTCGAGCGGCTGGAGGACCCGCGCGATGGCACGCTGCGCCCGGCGGCACTCGCGGTGAACGTGCCCGCCGACCGGCTCGCGCAGATCCGCACCGCCGCCGGCGCGCTCGGCGGGGCGGTCGCCGGCAAACTGCCCTGGCTGCACGGCGTGCGCGCCCTCAGCGATGATCCGGTCGAGCTGCTGATCAACAGCACGTGGAAGGCGACGCTCTCGGTCACCGGCGCCGACGGTCTGCCGCCGACAGTCTCGGCAGGAAACGTGCTGCTGCCGGCGCTCACACTCAAGCTCTCCCTGCGTCTGCCGCCGACGTGCGACCCGCGGCGCGCGGCCGACGCCATAAAGGACCTGCTCGAGCGCGATCCACCCTATGGCGCGCAAGTGCGCTTCGAGCCCGGCACGCCCACAGCCGGCTGGAATGCGCCCTCATTCGCGCCGTGGCTTGCGAACTCGATCGACTCGGCTTCGCGGCGGATCTACGGCCGCGGCGCGGTGCACGTCGGCTGCGGAGGCAGTATCCCCTTCATGGCCATGCTCGGGGAGCGCTTTCCGCGCACGCAGTTCTTCATCACCGGGGTGCTCGGACCGCATGCCAACGCGCACGGCCCGAACGAGTTTCTACACCTCGACTACGCCGAGAAGCTCACCGCCTGCGTGTCGCTCGTGCTCGCCGATCATGCGCGCGCGCCGAGTGCCTGAGGCATTGCAACCGCTCAGCGCATGTGCTTCATCGCGCTCGGACGCACCGCCGCGCGCACGCGCTCCCAGCTCTCGCGGTACTGCCCGAGCACAACTGCCCGCACCTCGCCCTCCAACGGCGGAAATTCCGCCGCGAGCATATCGAGCATCAACGTCCGCTTCGGCAATCCCTTCGGAAAGTTTCCCTGCCGGGTGAACACGACCCGCCCCTCCACCGGCACCTCCCCGGCGATGGCCTTCACCGCAGCGACGCGATCGTACAGGCCGCTCTGCGGATTGACGAAGGTGAACCGATGCGCGCCGTCCATCACGGTCCACTCGGCCATCTGATCGCCGCCGAAGATGTTGCCCTGCACTTCGCGCACGTCGATGATCAGGATGCCGTGCACGCTCAAGAGCAGGAAATCAACGTGAAAGCCGGCACCCATGCCGTCCGGCACCAGCGCATCGATCACATGATCGGCGCCGACCGCGGTGACCGCGAGCCGCAACGCCTTGCGCGCGCGCCTGCGCCGGAACCAGCGTACGAACCACACCAGTGCGATCACGAGCGCCACGAGGAGCGCGAGCAGCGCCCAGGGGACAAACGGCCGTAGTGCCTGAGTGCTCATCGTCCCGTCTCCCGCGTCTCGCCCGCCAACGCCTCGCGCAGCGCGCCAAGATCGGCCTCGATCTCCCGATAGGCGCTCGGGCGCGCGAACAGCTCCGCGAGCGATGCCGGTACCGCAACCTCGCGCTCGATCAGCGGCTCGACGATCTCGCGAAACTTCCCCGGGTGGGCCGTCGCGACCAACACCCAGCGGCCCGCGCGCCGGCGCGCTCCGCTCAGGCGCGCATAGGCCTCGGCCGCGACGGCCGTATGCGGACACCAGATCCGCCCGAGCCGCCGGTAGTCGGCGCGGATGCGCGCGCGGATCGCCACGTCATCGACGCTGCACGCGCTGAGCGCTGCGCGCAGTTGCGCATCGTCCGGATACAGTGCCCGCAACCGCTCCATGTTGCTCGGCTCCCCGACGTCCATCGCCGAGGCAAGTGTGGCCACGCTCGGTCGCGGCCGCCACGGGGCACCGCCGAGGAACTCCGGCACGGCGCGGTTGGCATTGTGCGCGAGCACGACCTCCCCGATCGGCAGTCCGAGTCGGCGCGCCCAGATGCACGCCATCGCGTTGCCGAGATTGCCGCTCGGGATGATGAATGAAACCGGCTCCCCGCCCGGACCGGCCAGCGCCAGCGCCGTGGCGGCGTAGTACACCGACTGGGGCAGCAGTCGCCCGAGATTGATGCTGTTGGCCGAGGAGAGCTCCCGCGCCTGGCGCAGCGGCTGATCGAGAAACGCCTGCTTGGCCAGACGCTGACAATCGTCGAACGTGCCGCGCACCGCGAAGGCGCGCACATTACCGCCCCAGCAGGTCAGCTGCTGCTGCTGGGTGGGCGAGACCCGTCCTTTCGGGAACAGCACCACCACCTCGATTCCGGGCCGGCCGTGGAATGCGGCGGCGACCGCTCCGCCGGTATCCCCCGAAGTGGCCACCAGGATGGTGAGCGTACGCGACCGGGGCTCGCGCAGCCGGGCGAGGCACGCCGCGAGAAAGCGCGCGCCGAAATCCTTGAAGGCCGCCGTGGGCCCGTGAAAGAGCTCGAGGACCGCGAGCCGCCCGGACTCCAGCTCCACCACCGGCGCGGGAAAGCTGAAGGCTTCGGCGCAAATCGACGTCATCGATCCACCCAGCGCATCGCCCTCGGCGAACGGTCCGATCAACCGGGCTGCGAGCGCCGGCAGATCCGGCGCGCCATCCAGGTCCGCCGCGGCAATCGCGGGCCAGTCCTGCGGCACATAGAGCCCCCCATCCGGCGCCAGCCCCTCCGAGAGCGCCGCGCCAAAACCCGCCGTAATCCCCGGGTCGCGTGTACTTTGGAACCGCATGGTTGCCATCGCCTGCCGCGAGCCTCAGCCGCTCGCCACGACGCGCGCGCCCTGCGGGCGCATCTCCACCACCCACTCATCGAGTGCGGTTCCGTCCGCGCCGAGCGGCGCGCGCATCGCCGCGAGCACCGTGGGAGCTTGCGCCTCCAGCGCCCAGGCAAACAGCGTCGGTCCCGCCCCCGAGATCGAGCAGCCGAGCGCCCCGGCGGCCATCGCCGCGGCGCGCACCGCGGCGAAGCCCGGAATCAGCGCCTGGCGCTGCGGCTCGATCACCACGTCCTGAAACGATGCCCGGATCATGTCCAGATCGTTGGTGTAGCACCCGGATATGAACCCGGCCAGGTTGGCCGTCTGCCAGACGAAATCCGACAGCGTCACCTCGCGCTTGAGCATGGCGCGCGCCTCGCGCGTGGCGAGAAATCTGTGCGGGTGCACGATGACCGCCCGCATCCCTTGCGGAACCGGAATACGCTTGACCCGCGGCTGATCGATACCGACGGTCAACACCAGGCCGCCGAACAGCGACGGGGAGATGTTGTCCACATGCAGCGAGCCGCTCGCCACCGCCTCGCCCTGCATGGCGAAGGTGAGCAGCCGCAGCCGATCGCAAGGCTCCCCGAGCAGCGCGTTCGCCGCGACCACCGCCCCGACCGCCGAAGCCGCCGAGCCGCCGAGGCCCGAGCCGAGAGGAATACCTTTCTCGATGCGCATATCGAAGCCACCGTGCGGCCCGAGCGCCTCATACAGCGCAAGCAGTGCCCGGCCGGCCGTATTCTCGTTCGGATCGGTGGGCAGCTCCCCGGCGATACCGCTCACCGCCGAGATGGTCACGCCCGGACGCTCGGTGCGGCTGACGGTCACCGTGTCGCCGAGCGCCTCGACCGCGAAACCGAGAATGTCGAAGCCGATCGCGACATTGCCCACCGAGGCCGGCGCAAACGCCCTCGCCCATTGCAGCGCGCTCACAGCCGTGCTCCGAGATAGGTCGACAGGCGCAGCAGATCGGCGAACACCCCGCCGGCGGTCACCTCCGGTCCGGCGCCCGGTCCCTGCACGATCAGCGGATTGTCGCAGTAGCGGCGCGTGGCGAAGCGGACCACGTTGTCCGTGAGCGCGATGTTGGCGAAGGGGTGGTTCGCATCGAGCTCCGCTAAGCCGACCGTCGCCTGGCCGTCGGCGGCCAGGCGCCCGAGGTAGCGCAACACCTTGCCCCGCGCCCTGGCCCGCTCGAACCGCTCGCGCATCGCGCCGTCCGAGCCCGCCAGGCGCGCCATGAACTCCTCGATCGACCCGCTCTCCAACCCCGCGGGCACCAGGCTCTCGATGCGCACGTCGCCGAGCTCGAGTCCGAGTCCCATCTCGCGCCCGAGGATGATCAGCTTGCGCGCCACGTCCATTCCCGACAGATCGTCGCGCGGATCCGGTTCGGTGAAGCCGCGCTGGCGCGCATCGCGCACGATGTCCGAGAAGGCCGTGCCGCCGTCGTAGATATTGAAAAGATACGCGAGCGTGCCGGAAAAGATCCCTTCGATCTGCGTGATCTCATCGCCGGTCTCGCGCAGATCGCGCAGCGTGTGCACCACCGGCAGACCGGCCCCGACGGTCGCCTCGTAGAGGAAATGCGCTCCGCCGGCGCGCCGCGCCGCCTGCAGCGCGCGATAGTAGGACAACTCGGCGCTGTTGGCCTTCTTGTTGGGCGTGATCACGTGGATGCCCGCGCGCAGCCAGTCGGCATAGCGCGCGGCGATCTCGCCGCTCGCGGTGCAGTCGATGATCACGGTGTGCGGCAGGTAGTCCACATGCACATGCTCGATGAAGCGCTCGAGCTCCCCGCGCTGCTCGCTGCCCTCGTATTGGGCCCGCCAGTTCGAGCAGGCAAGACCGGTTTCGGCAAGCACCATGCGGCGCGAGCCGAGTATGCCTCGCACGCGCAGATCGAGGTTGAACTGCTCGCGCAGGCGCGCACTCTGCGAGGCGATCTGATCGAGCAACACTCGACCGACGGTGCCCGGCCCGATGATCCCGACCGAGAGCGTATGCGCCGAGAGGTACAGTCCGGCATGCGCCGCCCGCAGGGCGCGCGTCGTCGAGCGGCCCTCGATGACCACGGAGATATTGCGCTCCGAGGCGCCCTGGGCGATGGCGCGGACATTGACGCCGGAGCCGCCCAGCGCGTTGAACACCTTGGCCGCCACCCCCGGAGTACCCGCCATCCCGTCGCCCACGATCGCGAGAATGGCCAGGTCCGGATCGATCTCGACGTTCTGAATGTGACCCTCGAGCAGCTCGCGCTCGAAAGCGCGGCGGATCACCATCGCCGCTCGTTCACCCTCGCGCTGCGGGATGGCGCAGCAGATCGAATGCTCGGAGCTGCCCTGGGAGATCAGGATCACCGAAATGCCTTCCTCGCGCAGCGCCCCGAACAGACGGTGCGCCGTGCCGGGAACCCCGATCATGCCGGCGCCCTCGAGGTTCACCAGCGCGACCTGCTCGATGCTGGTAATGCCCTTGACCGGCAGGCGCGACTCCGGATGCGCGCAGATCAGCGTGCCGCGCTTGTGCGGCGCGAAGGTATTGCGAATCCAAATGGGAATGCCGTCGCCCACCGCCGGGGCCATGGTCTGCGGGTGCAGCACCTTCGCGCCGAAGTAGGCGAGCTCCATCGCCTCGCTGTATGAAAGCGAATCGATCACCGTGGCATCGGGCACGCGGCGCGGATCGGCCGACAACACCCCATCCACGTCGGTCCAGATGTAGATCTCGGCCGCCCGCAGCAGCGCCCCGAAGATCGATGCCGAAAAATCGCTGCCGTTGCGCCCGAGGGTGGTCTGGACACCGCGCCGGTCGGCGGCGATGAACCCGGTGATGATCAGCGTACCCTTGAAGTCCGCATCCACGAGGTCGGCGAGCCGCTCGCGCGAGGCGTCCCACTGCACCGCGGGCCCGAGCGGCCCCCACTCGACCACCACCACGCGCCGCGCGTCGATCCACTGCAACGGCCCGCGCCGCGAGCCACGCGACTCGAGATAGCGATGAAAGAGCTTCGTCGACCAGATCTCCCCGTACCCGGCGATCAGGTCGCGCACGTTCGGCGCGGCGGCTCGCGTGAGCTTGACGGTCTGCAGGATGCCCTCCAGATCGCGGCAATCGCGATCGAGGCCGGCGCCATACAGGCGCAGCGCATCGGCCGGCAGCAACGCCTCGGCGATCGCGATGTGGCGTTCACGCAGCGCCGCAACCTGGCCGCGGTAGCGCTCGTCCTGTGCCTCGGCGAGGCTGATCAGCTCGAGCAGCGCGTCGGTGACGCCCTTGCAGGCCGAAAGCACCACGCCCAGCCGCGCGGCCGCGCTCGTCTCGAGGATGCTCGCAACGCGCTCGAAGCAAGCCGCATCGGCGACGCTCGATCCACCGAACTTGTGCACGAACCAGGGCGCGGAATTCGACATGGGCTGGCAAACCACCTGAAGGGAAAGCCGTGCGACTCTACTTATGCGCACCTAAGCGCGCAATGGATCGGCGGAAAGACTGTGCAAACCCGCCACTCGACAGGCCAGGTTCAGGGTGGGAATGGTTAAAATAGACGCAAGATGAACGAGCTCGACATCATCCGAACTCAGCTCGCCACCGAGCGGATCCACGCCGCGCAGGTCGCCAACGCCTGCGCGAGCGTCCATGGCGCGGCGGGTGCTGCCGAGGCACATACCCCCTTTCGCGACGCGAGCGTCGAGTACCTCGTATGGGTGCTCAGCCGCTTCGAGCAACGCGACCAGCTGCTTGCCGAGCTGATCGAGCGTAGCGCCCCGGGCTCGGCCGAGCGTACCGACCTGCCCGCGGAGCTCGCCACGCTCGCCGGCCACACCGGCACCAGCCGCCAAGCCCTGACCCGCCTCGAGGCCGCGCTCGCGGCAGCTCCTCCGCAGACAGTCGGGGCGGCCTGGCAGGCATTCGCGCACTTCTTCAATGCCACCTGGTGCCCGCGGCGCGAAGCCATCGAGATTCAATTTGCGAAGCTGCCGCGCATCGCCGGATGGCGCGCCGTGTGCGCCATCGACGCCGATTCGATTCTCGAGGAGCGCGCCCGCTACGCCCAAGTGGCCGCACAACTGCCCCCGGGAGTCACCCTCGTCGGCGCGAGGCAGCGCTGAGCGTCCTGAGCGGCTTCAGCACCGGCTCGGTCCGTGTCCCGCCTCGGGATGGGGAAAGTGGTCGGATTCGTCCTCGCCGGGCCGCGGCACCAGACAGGCGAAGTCCTTCTCCAGAACCAGTTGCAGCTTTCCGCCCGGCACGTCCCGCTCGGCACTCACCGTCACCTGATCCGTTCCACACCAGCGCTCGGCGCTCGCCGAAGAGAGAGTAAACTCCATGAGGTTATTTTTATAAATAACTGATAGTTCTTGATTTTCATCATCCGTCCGCAGACGGTACACCAATGTCGTCCCGCCCGGAAATTCCGTCCGCGACTCGACCTGCCCACGCTCGGCCAGCGCTCGGATCTCCCCCTGCGTCAATCGCAGACGCAGGGTATTGCCTTTGATTCTCAGCTTCATACCCTTGCCCCCGGCTCGATACCCGCCAGCGAGAGAATACGCGCCGCGAGCAACCGATGCGGCCGGTCGATCATGCGGCCGTCCAGCGCCGTCACACCTGTCCCGGCCGCCTCGAACGCGGCGAGCACGCGGCCCGCCCACTCGATTTCCTCGGCACTCGGGGTAAAGGCGGCATGGATCAGCGGGACCTGGTCGGGATGAATCGCCAGCTTGCCCGTAAATCCGTCGGCGCGCGCCCGCTGCGCCTCGCGCCGCAAGCCCTCTGCATCGCGAAATTCGGCGAACACCCCGTCGAGGGCTGCAACGCCCAGCGCCGCGGCGGCGAGTAAACATGTGGTCCGCGCCTGCTCGAATACCGGGCGCAGCGCGCCATCGGGGCCGCGCTGAGCGCTCACCCCGAGCGCCGCCGACAGATCCTCCATACCCCACGTCAAGCCGGCCAGCCGGTGTGCGCAAGCGCGGTGCACGGCGGCCGCCTGCGGGTACTGACCGAGCGCCAGCACTGCGGCCGGCGTCTCGGTGCCGATCACGATCAGGCGCGTCGAGCCGATTGGCAGTCCGTGGCCGGCCTCGATCGCCTCGAGCGTGAGCGCGATGCGATCGATATCCGCGTAGCTTTCGACTTTCGGCAGCACCAGGCCCGCCGGCCGCCCGGGCAGAACCGCCGTGACATCCTCGTAGAGCCTGCCGCTCGAGAGCGCGTTCACCCGCACCCACAGCTCGGGAGTCGGGCGTTCGTTTTCCCCCTGGAGGAACTCCAGCACCTGGGCACGCGCGCTCGGGAGCCGGCGTGGCTCGACCGAGTCCTCCAGATCCACGATCAGCGCATCGGCTCCGCTGCCCAGTCCCCGCGCCAGTTTTCGCTCGCTGTCCCCCGGTACGAACAGCAGCGAGCGCAACACCCGCGCGCCGCTCATTGCGGCCGCTTCAACATCAGCGCCGCGCGGCGGCACGAGGCGACCTCCTCGTCGTGCTGGTTGTACGCGCGGTGGTCGAATATCACGATGCCCGAATCACCCCGCGAACGGCTCTCGCGCACCGAGTGCACGGTGCTCACCGCCCGCAGCGTGTCCCCCACCCGCACCGGGCGCGGAAATTTGACCTCATCCCAGCCGAGGTTGCCGATGGTGGTGCCGAAGGTGGTGTCATAGACCGACAGGCCCACGAGCAGACCCAGGGTAAAGACGCTATTGACGATGCGCTCGCCGAAGGGCGTATCACGACAGTACTGCGCATCGAGATGGATGGCAGCCGGATTCATGGTCAGGGCGCAGATCAGCAGGTTGTCCGTCTCGGTGACCGTGCGGCGGACTTGGTGCTCGAAGCGCTGTCCGACGGTGAATTCCTCGAAGTACAAACCCATCGCTGCCCCTTTGCGCCCGACTCGGCGCCCGCGCCATTATCGCACCATCGGCCGGCGGCTCATAACCGGTCGGGGGGAGCGCCAAACCACACGGTATTTAGCCCGCTTCGCCACCACGCCTATAGTGCGGCCGCATGTACCACTACGATGCGCTCGATCAGGCGTTCGTCGAGCAGCGGGTCGCGGAATTCCGCGACCAGACGCACCGCTTCCTCGCCGGATCGCTCTCCGAGGAGGAATTCAAGGCTTTGCGCCTGCGCAATGGCCTGTATATCCAGCGTCATGCGCCGATGCTGCGCATCGCCATACCGTACGGGCTGCTCAGCAGCCGCCAGCTGCGCGCGCTCGCCGCGATCACCCGTCGCTACGATCGCGGCATCGGACACTTCACGACGCGGCAGAACCTGCAGTTGAATTGGCCGAAGCTGCCCGAGGTGCCGGACATCCTTGCCGAACTGGCCGCAGTGCAGATGCACGCCATTCAGACGAGCGGCAACTGCGTGCGCAACGTGACCAGCGACCACCTCTCCGGGGTCGCCCCCGACGAGATCGAGGATCCCCGACCGTACTGCGAGCTGATCCGCCAGTGGGCGACGCTGCACCCCGAGTTCACCTACCTGCCGCGCAAGTTCAAGATCGCCGTCAGCGGCTCCGGCGAGGACCGTGCCCTGATCCAGGCGCACGACATCGGCCTGCGCATTCGAGGCGGGGCCGGCGCGCCGCTCGGTTTCGAGGTGTGGGTCGGAGGGGGGCTCGGCCGCCAACCCATCCTCGCCCAGCGCGTTCGCGAATTTCTGCCGGCCGAGGAGCTGTTCGCCTACCTCGAGGCGGTGCTGCGCGTCTACAACCGCCTCGGCCGGCGCGACAACATCCACAAGGCGCGCATCAAGATCCTGGTCAAGAGCCTCGGTATCGAACGGATGCGCGAGCTGATCGAGCAGGAATGGCGCAGCGGGCGCGAGCACTCCCCGCGGCTGACGCCCGAGCAGCTCGCGCGGGTGCGCGCGCATTTCGAGCCGCCCCCCTACGAAACCCGCCCCGACATCGATCCGACCTGCGGCCGCGAGGCGCCGTTTCTCGCCTGGTATCGCTACAACACGCGCGCGCACCGCGTCGGCGGCTACCGCGCGGTGTTCGTGAGCCTCAAGGCCCATGGCCGCAATCCCGGGGACATCACGGCAGGCCAGATGGAGGCGGTGGCGGATCTGGCCGAGGAGCTGAGCTTCGGCGAGGTGCGCACCACGCATGATCAGAACCTGGTGCTCGCCGATGTGCCGCAGAGCGAGCTGTACCGGCTGTGGCTGCGCCTGCGCGAGCTCGAGCTCGCCACGGCCAACATCGGCATGCTCACCGACATGATCGCCTGTCCGGGACTGGATTTCTGCGCGCTCGCTAATGCCGGGACGTTGAGTGTCGCGCGGGCCATCCAGGCGCGCTTCGATGACCTCGACTACCTGTACGATCTCGGCCCGATCGAGCTGAAGATGTCCGGCTGCATGAATGCCTGCGGTCACCATCACATCGGCCACATCGGCATCCTCGGCGTCGACAAGCACGGCGAGGAGTGGTACCAGATCACCCTCGGCGGCGCCGGCAGCGGCCGTGCCACCCTCGGCGAAGTCATCGGTCCGTCGGTGCCGCAGGCGCAGGTCCCCGCCACCCTCGAGCGCATCGTCGAGGTCTACCGCGATGCGCGCGCCGAGGGCGAGTACTTCATCGATACGGTGCGGCGCATCGGCATCGAGCCCTTCAAGGAACGTGTCTATGCGACGGATCTTGCGGCAGCGTGAATGGATCATCGATCGCTGGCGCTACCCCGGCGAGCCCGCCAGCCAGACCGATGAGCTCATCGTGCCGCTGGCCGAGCTGCGCGCGCAACCCGAGCAATGGTTGCGGCACAGCGGCAAGCTCGGCGTGCGACTCGCACCGGCGGACGATCCGGAACAGCTGCGCGCCGACCTGCCGCGACTGAGCCTAGTGGCGGTGGAATTCCCCAACTTCAGTGACGGCCGCGGCTTCACGCAGGCGACGGTCCTGCGCCGGCTCGGCTTTGCCGGCGAGATTCGCGCCGTGGGCGCGGGTGTCAAGCGCGACCTGCTGCTGCTCATGGCCCGCTGCGGCTGCGATGCCTTCGATCTGGCCGAGGGCGAGGACCCGCACAGCGCCCTGCAGGCCCTCGGGCGCTACAGCGTCGCCTACCAGAAGGCCGAGCCGCTGCCGGCTGTCGAACGGGTGCGCTTCGGCGCGTAAGCGCGCTGCGCCTCAGTCACGTCCACAGTCCCTGTTGAGTGCGGCCCAATGCGCGGCGCGCTCGGCGCTGAGAGCCCCGGCGGGCAGCTGCCAGCGCCAGTTGCGCCAACCCGAGGTGCCGGGCGTATTGAGGCGTGCCTCGGAGCCGAGGCCGAGCAGATCCTGCAGCGGAATCACCGCCAGCGGCGCCGCCGAGGCGAGCACCACCCGTACGATCGATTCGGGCACCGACCCCGGCTGCAGCCCGAGCGTCTGATCGACATAGGCCCGGGTGCCGGCATCGAGGCTCTCGTACCAGCCGAGCGTGGTGTCGTTGTCGTGCGTGCCGGTATAGGCGATGCAGTCGGCGCTGAAGTGCTGGGGCAGATGCGGGTTGTCGGGCGAGCCGTCAAAGGCGAATTGCAGCACGCGCATACCGGGCAGCGCGAACGCCTTGCGCAGCGCCGTCACATCCGCGGTGATCACCCCGAGGTCCTCGGCCGCGATCGGCAATACCCCCCACTCCTGTCGCAGGCGCTCGAGCACCTCGTGCCCCGGGGTCGGGCACCAGCGGCCACCGCGCGCATCGGGTGCTCCGGCCGGAATCGCCCAATGCGCGGCGAACGCCCGAAAGTGATCCACCCGGAGCAGGTCGACACGCCCGAGCTGCGCGCGCACGCGCGCCCGCCAGAACGCGAAGCCGTCGCGCCCCATGGCCGTCCAGTCGTACAACGGATTGCCCCACACTTGGCCGCCTTCGCAAAAGTAATCCGGCGGCACACCCGCCACGGCAGCCGGCCGGCCCTCGGGGGTCAGCTGAAACTGCTCGCGGTCCGTCCAGGTCTCGGCCGACATCGGCCCTATGTAGAACGGCAGGTCGCCGAAAAGCCGCACTCCGTGCGCGTGCGCGTAGTCCTGCAATCTGCGCCATTGAACGAAGAACGCGAACTGCTCGGCCCGCACTTGCTCGATCCGCGCGACGCGCTCGTGCCGCAGCCGCCGCAGCGCCGCCGGCTCGCGCTCGCGCAGCGGTTCGGGCCAGCTCCACCACGGCGCACCGCCGAACGCCTCGCTCGCCGCCTCGAACAGCGCGTAATCCTCGACCCATGGGGCCGTCGTCTCGAGGAATGCCGAGCGGTCGACCGCATCGCCCGGCGGCTCGGCCGGATCGAGCAGCGCCGGCGCGCCGGCAAAATCCGAGCGCGCAAAATACGGCGAGCGGTCCGGGCCGGTCGGCCCGACGGGCAGGAACTGCCAGACGGTGAACCCGGCGGCGGCCAGCCAGTCGATGAAGGCGCGCCCGCCGCGACCGAGCGGCCAGCGCAGCGAGCTCAGATGCGCCAGCACCCCGGCGCGGCGCCGGTCGAGCACGGTCAGACGTTCGGCGTTCAGGGTTTTCTCCGCGCTGCGCAGCTCAGCGCTGCGGCAGCGGCACGTCCGCGAACAGCGCGGCGGTCGCGGCCGGATTGCCGGCCCGATGAGCCCGCTCGACCAGCCGTCGCTCCAGATGCGGGGCGAGCAGCTGCGCAAACTCATACATGTACCCGCGCAGCAGCGCCCCCCGGCGAAACCCGAGCCAGGTCGTGTGCGCGGGCAGCAGGTGCGAGGCATCGAGCACCGCAAGGTCCTCGACCCCCTCGGCGACCGCCATCGGCGCGACGATACCGACTCCGAGTCCGAGCCGAACGTAGGTGACGATCACATCGGCGTCCTGTGCCGTGATCGCGACATTCGGGGTATGGCCCGCCCGGGAGAATGCCTCGTTCAGCGAGGACGGTCCGCTGAAGCTGAACGTGTAGGTGATCAGCGGGTAGGCGGCGAGCGCCCGGTAGGTCACCCGATCCAGGCGCGCCAGCGCGTGCGCGCGCGGCACGATCACCACCCGGCTCCAACGATAACAGGGCAGCAGCGTCAGTGCGGCGAAGCGCTGCTCCGAGCCGGTTGCGATGACGCAATCGATGCGGTCCTGCGCCATCATCTCGGCGATCTGCTCCGAGGTACCCTGGTGCAGATTCAGGCGTACGTTCGGATAGCGCGCCCGAAACGCCTGGATCACCGCCGGCAGTACGTAGCGCGCCTGAGTGTGCGTCGTGCCGATCGATAAACTCCCCCGTCCCTCGTCGCGCAGCTCCGTCGAGAGCGCGCGAATGCTCTGCACCTGCTGCAGCACTTGCAGCGCCCGGTCGATCACCTCCTGACCGGCCGGCGTGATGCGGGTGAGCGTGCGCCCCTCGCGCAGGAAGATCTGAAACCCCAGCTCGTCCTCCAGCAGCTTGATCTGCTTGCTCACCCCGGGCTGAGAGGTGTGCAGCTTCTCGGCCGCGGCCGTGATGTTCAGGCCGTTCTGGGCGATCGCGGCCAGATAGCGCAACTGGTGCAGTTTCATGGCCGGGAAGCGTAGCGCAATGGCTCGGGAGCATCCATAACCGCTCCGTAGTGCCTCAGAAGCAATCATTCGTTCTGCACCGCACCCCCCCCTGGATATAGTCCTGCGTATCATGGCTGAGCCGTTCAACCCGATCGAGCACAAGGCACACACCGTGCGCGAGCGGCTCGCCGCCGCATTGCGGGCGCACCCGAGGCTGGTGTATGCCAACAGCCTCGGCGCTGAAGCCATGGTGCTCACCGACATCATCTGGACGCACCTGCCCGAGATCGACATGTTCAGCATCGACACGGGACGTCTCCACCAGGAAACCTACGATCTGGTGGAAAAGCTGCAGTGGCGCTATCGGCGCCCACTGCGGATGGTGTACCCCGATGCCGCGGCGCTCGAGCGGCTCACCGCCGCCCAGGGGGTCAACGGCTTCTACCACAGCCTGCAGGCACGCCTCGAGTGCTGCCGGGTGCGCAAGCTCGAGCCTTTCGGCCGCGCCATCGCCGGCTATGACGGGTGGGTGACCGGTGTGCGCCACGAGCAATCGACGACGCGCGGCCGCGCCCAACCGCTGGAATGGGACGGCGAGCACGGCCTGTACAAGGTAAGCCCGCTGCTCGAGTGGACCGAGGCCGAGGTGTGGCAGTACATCCGCGCCCGCAAGCTGCCGTACAACGTGCTGCACGACCGTCAGTTCCCCAGCATCGGCTGCTCGCCCTGCACGCGCGCCATCCAGCCCGGAGAGAGCCGGCGCGCCGGCCGCTGGTGGTGGGAGCACCCCGAGTCCCGTGAATGCGGTCTGCACCCCAGAGTGCGTCCGGCGACGGCCCAGGCCTGAGCGCCGCGGCAAGCGGCTTGGACCACCTGCCCATCTTCCTGCAGCTGCGCGCCACGCCGGTCGCCGTGGTCGGCGGCGGGCAGGTTGCCGAGCGCAAGATCGAGCTGCTGCTGCGAGTGGGCGCGCACGTCACGGTGATTGCGCCACGACTGTGCGAGACGCTCGCCGCGCGCGCCGCCGCGGGCAGCCTCACGCACCGGGCCGAGGCCTTTGCACCGCCGCACCTCGAGGGGATGCGGCTCATCATCGCTGCGACGGACCGCACAGAGGTCAACGCGGCGGTTTCGGCCGCGGCGCGCGCGCGGGCCATTCCCGTGAATGTGGTCGATGATGCCGAACTGTCCTCGTTCTACTTCCCGGCAATCATTGACCGCGCGCCGCTGATCGTGGCGGTGGGTTCGGGCGGCCAGGCACCGGTGCTGGCCCGCTGGGTACGCGAGCAGATCGAGGCACTCTTGCCCGCAACCCTCGGGTCGCTCGCCCGCTTCATCGGCGAGCGGCGCAAGCGCGTGCAGCGCGCGCTCGCGCCGGGCGCCCGCGTGGCGTTCTGGGAGCGCATCGTGCGCGGCGCTGCGGGCATGCGCATTCTGCATGGCGATGCGCACGGCGCACGCGACGAGTTCGAGCGCGAGCTGCATGCGGCGCAGCTGAGCGGCGCGCGCCGCCTCGGGGAGGTCTATCTGATCGGCGCCGGCCCCGGCGATCCGGATCTGCTGACCCTGCGGGCGCTGCAGCTGCTGCAGCAGGCCGATGTCATCCTGTATGACCGCCTGGTTCCCGAGGCGATCCTCGAGCGCGCGCGTCGCGACGCGCGCCGCGTATTCGTCGGCAAGGACTCCAACTGCGAAGCGCGCAGAGCACACACCGATCAGGCGCAGATCGAGGAACTCATGGTCCGTTTGGCGCGCTCCGGAGAGCGCGTGGCGCGCTTGAAGGGCGGCGACCCGTTCGTCTTCGGACGCGGCGGCGAGGAGATACACGCGCTGGCGCGCCACGGCATTCCCTTCACCATCGTGCCGGGCATTACCGCGGCGCTCGCCGCGGCGGCCGCCGCCGCCATACCCCTGACGCAGCGCACTATCGCCCAGAGCCTGACATTCGTCACCGGCCACGCGCTCGATGAGCAAACCCTCGACTGGGCCGCTCTTGCCCGCCCCCACCAGACGGTGGTCTTCTATATGGGGGTGGCGCACCTGGAGCATATCTGCGCACGACTCGGCGCAGCCGGGGCGCAGCCTACCCGGCCGGTCGCGCTGATCGAGCGCGCCACGCTGCCCGGACAGCGGGTCGTGCGCGGCACACTCGCGAGCATCGCCGCCCTCGCCCGCGAAGCGCGCATCACGCCCCCGGCACTGCTGCTGGTCGGGGAGGTCGCCGCGCTCGGAGCCGAGGCAACCGCGGCCGAGGGGCCGGTGGACCTCGAAGGGCATCTTGACAATCCCCTCGTACCTGCGGAGGACACCCGTGAGCATTGACGATGGGTTTATCGCAACGGTTGGCCAGACGCCGCTCATCCGGCTCAGACGTCTCAGCGAAGCGACCGGTTGCGAGGTGCTCGGCAAGGCCGAGTTCCTCAACCCCGGCGGCTCGGTCAAGGATCGCGCGGCGCGCGCCATCGTGCTCGCCGCCGAACGCAGCGGCGCCCTCGTCCCCGGCGGCACGGTCGTCGAAGGCACTGCGGGCAACACCGGGATCGGCCTGGCGCATGTGTGCAATGCCCGAGGCTACCGCTGCGTCATCGTGATGCCCGACAACCAGTCACCGGAGAAATACCGCCTGCTGAGCACCCTCGGCGCCGAGGTGCACACGGTCGCGGCGGTGCCGTACAGCAATCCCAACCAGTACCAGAAGGTCGCACAACGCCTCGCGGCGCATCTATCCAACGCAATCTGGGCCAACCAGTTCGACAACACCGTCAACCGCCAGGCGCACATCGACACCACCGGCCCGGAGATCTGGGCGCAGACCGGCGGACGGATCGACGCGTTCACCTGCGCCGCGGGCACCGGCGGCACCTTCGCCGGCGTGAGCCATTTCCTCAAGTCCAAGCGCAAGGCCGTGCGCTGCGTGCTCGCCGATCCTCCCGGCAGCAGCCTGTATGAATACGTGCGCAGCGGCACGCTCAAGGCGACCGGCTCGGGCTCGATCACCGAGGGGATCGGCATCGGCCGGGTCACGGCCAACCTCGAGGGCGCGCCGATCGACGCCGCGGTCCATATCGAGGACAGCGAGACCGTCGGCCACCTCTACCGCCTCCTGTACGAAGAGGGGCTTTTCCTCGGGAGCACCAGCGGCATCAACGTGGCCGCCGCCGCGCGCGTGGCCGAAGAGCTCGGCCCGGGCCACACGGTGGTGACGGTGCTGTGCGACGGCGGCGCGAAGTACCAGTCGCGCCTGTTCAACCGGGAATGGCTCGCGCAGAAGGGACTTGCGCAGTGCGCGCCGCCGCCCAAGCGAGGCGAGCCGATCGACGTGCGCCTCGTGATGCCGGCGTGATCGGCCGGCGCGTCAGTCCGGGACCGGACGGGCGAGGATCTCGCGCACGAAGCCGATCCGGGCGCGCAGCTGATAGAGCTGCTCGGCATGCGAGCCCGGCATCCGCCGCAGGATCACCGCCCGCTCGATGGCGTGCAGGCGCTCGAGCAGCGCCAGCCGCCGCGCCGCTGTCAGCGGCTCGAGCGATTCGCGCTCCAGGGCCATCAGTTCCGCGTAGCGGCGGTGGATACGGCGCTTGACCCGCCAACCGTACAGCTGCGGCACATAGGCGAGCCCGGGGATGAGCACTACGACGATCGGCACCATCACCACCGCGATACGGCTGAGCAGACTCGCCAGCCAGAACGGCAGATACCGGTACATGAAGCTCTTGTCGCCCGTTTTGTAATAGCGGGCCGCCTGCCGGTCGAGCCGGTAGCGATAGGTGGAGGTGTTGGGAAACTCGCGCGCCGCGTGCAGCACGCTGGGGCGGCCGTAGATGCGCCGAGCCGTCTGGATCAGCAGATCGCACAACGCCGGACGCAGATTCTTGTGCGCGATCAGCTCGACGGCCGCGGCGAGCAGCGTGATTCGCCGGCGAGGGAGGTTGCGCGCCAGGTCGAAGGTGCCGGCTGGAATGCTCAGCTTGTGCAGCAGCGGAAAGCGCCGCACGTAGGCGTTGGCCTGAGTGAAGGCGAACAGCCGGATGCCGCTCGTGCGCAGCATCTTGTCGATGACCGACGGCGGGGTCGAATCCCCGGTCAGGAAGATCGCATCGACCCGCCCGGCCAGCAGCGCCTCGCGCGCCGCAGTCCCGGTGAGCCCGAGCAGCCGGGTGGGCCCGCCGGGAACGATGCCGTTGGCCTTCAGCAGCGCCAGCGCGAGCTGGCGCGCACCGCTGCCGGGCTTGCCGATGGCGATGCGCTCGCCGCGCAGCTGCGCGAGCCGCTGCAGCCGGCGGCCGCGGTAGAAGACGGTCAGCGGCTGATAGAACATGCTGCCGAGGGAGACGAGGCGGTTGGAGCGGTTCGGCTTGTCCGGCGCCGCGGGCCCGGCCGTTGCGGACAGGAGGGTGGTCGAGCGCACCAGCGCGATGTCCACCCCGGAGTGCGCGGCGTTCAGCCGCTGCAGATTCTCGGCCGAGCCCCGCGAGGGCAGGACGTGCAGCGTGACGCCGCTGCGGGCCAGTATCGTCTTGAAGCGCTCGGCGTCGATCGCGAAGCTGCTGCCCGGCGGCCCGCCGCTCATCGTCAAAGTCCGCGGTGTTTCCGGCTGTGTGAAATGCACCGTCAACCAGATCGCCACGGCGCTGATCAGCAGGATGGGCACCAGCGCGTCCACCAGATCACCCCAGGAGATGGTGGTGATCTTCGGCGCGAAGCCGCGCTCGGCGCTCCTGCGCTGCCCCGAATCCTCCGGTTGCCGCTTCGGTTCCATGCCCAGGCGAGTCTACCAAAGCCACGACGGCGCGCCTGCGCGGTCGTATACTCTGCCGTCAAGTCAGCGCAGGAGATGCCAAGCATGGCCAAAGTTCTCGTTTTGTATTACTCGTCCTACGGTCACATCGAACGTATGGCCGAAGCCGTGGCCGAGGGCGCGGCGGCTGTGCGCGGCAGCGTGGTGAGCGTGAAGCGCGTTGCGGAATTGGTGCCGGAGGAAACCGCCCGCAAGGCGGGTATGAAGAGCGAGCAAAAGGCGCCAGTCGCCAGTGTCGATGAGCTGGCCGACTACGACGCCATCATCTTCGGCACGCCGACGCGCTTTGGCAACATGGCCGCGCAGATGCGCAATTTTCTCGATCAGACCGGCGGTCTTTGGGCCAAGGGCGCCCTGGTCGGCAAAGTCGGCAGTGTGTTCGTGTCGACCGCGACCCAGCACGGCGGCCAGGAGACCACGATCACGAGCTTCCACAACACCCTGCTGCATCAGGGGATGATCATCGTGGGTCTGCCGTACACCTTTGCGGGCCTGACCCGCATGGACGAGATCAGCGGCGGCAGTCCCTACGGCGCCACGACCCTCGCCGGGGGGGATGGCTCGCGTCGACCGAGCGAGAACGAGCTTGCCGGCGCACGCTTCCAAGGCCGACACGTCGCCGAGATCGCCGCCCGACTGGTGAACGGGGCGGGCGAGCGTGGTCCGGGCCCGCAGTAGATGCACCACCCGAGGCCAACCACCGAGCCGCGCAGCGGCTAGCCGGCCGATCGCGGCTCAGGCCGCCGTGCGCTGCGCGTCCCCCGGGCCACGGCCCGGGGACTTGCGGGCATCGGCGGGTGAGCCGAGCGCCTCCTCGAGCGCCCCCGAGACCTCCTCGACCCACACGAACTGCAGTGTGGCGCGCACGCTCGCGGGGATTTCCTCCAGATCACGCCGGTTGCGCGCCGGCAGGATGACCTTGCGTATGCCGGCACGCGCGGCCGCAATGGTCTTCTCCTTGATGCCGCCCACCGGCAACACCAGGCCGCGCAAGCTGATCTCACCGGTCATGGCGACATCCGGGGACACCGACTGGCGCCTCAGCAGCGAGGCCAGCGCGACGTACATCGCAACGCCGGCGCTCGGACCGTCCTTGGGGATCGCCCCGGCCGGCACGTGCACGTGGATGTCGCTCCGGTCGAACAGCTGCGGATCGATGGCGAGTTCCTCGGCCTGCGCCTTGACGAGACTGAGCGCCGCCTGGGCGGACTCCTTCATGACATCACCGAGCTGACCGGTCAGGATCAGCTTGCCGGTGCCGGGCAGGCGCGCCGCCTCGATGAACAGGATGTCGCCCCCGACCGGCGTCCAAGCCAGCCCGGTCGCCACGCCCGGCACCGACGTGCGCTGTGCGACCTCGTTCTCGAACCGCGCCGGACCGAGCACCTCGGGCACGTTCTCGCCCTCGAAGCGCACCGCGCTCGCCTTGCCCTCGGCGATCCGCATGGCCGCGCTGCGCAACAGCGCGCCGATCTCCCGCTCGAGGTTCCGGCACCCCGATTCGCGGGTGTACTCGTGAATGATCCGCAGCAGCGCCGCATCCGCGATTTGCACCTGCGCGCCCTCGAGCCCATTCGCCTCGAGCTGGCGCGGCAGCAGATAGCGCCGCGCGATCTCGAGCTTCTCCTCATCGGTGTAGCCGGTCAGTTGAATGACCTCCATGCGGTCGCGCAGCGGTCCCGGAATCGTCTCGAGCACGTTTGCGGTCGCGATGAACAGCACGTGCCGCAGGTCAAAGGGCAGACCGAGGTAGTTGTCGCGAAAGGTCGAGTTCTGCTCCGGATCGAGCACCTCGAGCAGCGCCGAGGCCGGATCGCCCTGGAAGCTCGCGCCGACCTTGTCGATCTCATCGAGCATGAATACGGGATTACGCGTACCGGCTTTGCGTATGCCCTGGATGATGTTGCCGGGCAACGCCCCGATGTAGGTGCGCCGGTGACCGCGGATCTCCGCCTCATCGTGCACGCCGCCGAGGCTCGCGCGCACGAACTTCAGGCCGAGCGCACGCGCCACACTCTGCCCGAGCGAGGTCTTGCCGACGCCCGGTGGCCCGACGAAGCACAGAATCGGACTGCGGCCGTGCGGATTGAGCTTGCGCACCGCCAGGTACTCCAGGATCCGCCGTTTGATCTTCTCCAGGCCGTAGTGATCCTCCTCGAGTACCTTGCGCGCGCGCTCGATGTCGATGTCCTCGGCGTCCGACTTGCTCCACGGCAGCGCGACCAGCCAGTCAAGATAGGTGCGCACCATGCCGTATTCGGGGCTCGCCTCGCTCATGCGGCGCAGCCGGTTGAGCTCCTTGCGCGCCTGCTCCTCGACGTCGGGCGGCATGTGGGCGTCCTCGACCGCCCGGTCGAGCTCGGCGAACTCGCTCCCCTCGCCCTCGCCCTCGCCGAGCTCCTTCTGCAGCTGGTGCAGCTGCTCGCGCAGCACCGCCTCGCGCTGGCGCTCACCGAGGGCCGCCTGAGTCTGCTCGGCGATCTCGCGCGTGACTTTCAGCACCTCCAGGCGATGGGTCAGGATCTTCATGACCTTGTCGAGGCGTTCGCGTAAATCGACGGTCTCGAGCACATCCTGCTTTTCTCCCGCCTTGACCTCCATGAAGCTGACGATGAGGTCGGCGAGCTGCCCGGCGGACTCGATGCCCCGGACCATTCGCACCAGCTCCGCGGGCGCCTGCGGCAGCAGCGACAATGCCTCCACGGCGCGCTCTTTCAAGACTTCCCTGCGGGCCTCGATGTCCGCACCCGTGGCCTGCGGCTCGGCGATCGACTCGACGCGCGCGGCGAGGAACGGCTGCTCGCGCACCATTTGCGCGAGCCGGAATCGGCTCTCGCCCTGGCAGACCAGGTGATGGGCGCCATCGTTCCCGGTGATGTAACGAACCACCGTGGCAAGCACGCCCACGTCGTACAAATCACTCGCGGCCGGCTTCTCGAGCGCCGGATCCCGCTGCAGCAGCAAGCCGACCTTGCGCCCGGTGCGCACCGCGTCCTGCGCCGCGGCGATGCTCTCCTGCCGTCCGAGCGTCACCGGCAAGACGATGCCGGGAAACAGCACCACGTTGCGCAGTGCAACGATCGGCACCACATCTGCCGGCAGCGGCGGCAGCTCGCCGCTCGGCCCCGAGGACGCGTTCGATAGGTCCGTCATAAATCACTCTCCATCGCCCGCACCAGGCGCACCTCGAGACAACCGTACTCGTAACGGGTGGCCGAGAGGACCAGCGGCACGCCCGAGAGCGGAATCCGGCGGACGAAACTCCCATATGGAATCTCCAGACGGCGGATCAGCGCGTCCGGGTGGGCGAGCTTCCAGCGCCGCTCGGCCCTGACGAGGAGCGCGGCGGGCTCGAGCCGCAGCTCGATGTCCTCGAGCGCAACACCCGGCAGCGCGAACACGACCACCACCCCCTCGGCAATCTCCTGAATGTCCACCGGCGGCGCCCACACCGCCGCATCGGCTCCGGGCCCCACGTAACGCAGCAGCCCCCGCTGGGCCCGCTCGGCGGCGTCCACCCGCTCGCAAGCCTCGTCCCACATCCACCCGTATTCTCGCTCGCTGCTCATGCGCCACGCTCCGAAGCGGCAGATGCACCGCCCACTGCCGCGCGAGCCGGCTTCGGCGCCGGCCGCTCATGCCCAAGAGATGCGGCCGGAAACGGTTAACTCAAGGCGTGCGCACGCGGGCTCGAGGCGGCCTGCCTACGAGCCGCCGCGCCATTGGACAGGATGCGTGCCCTCACGATGCGCGGATGCGAGGGCTCCTGCGGTTTCACGCAACGCTCACGCCGGCGCTGTTGGGAGGCCGTCCAGGGACCCCAGCGAGCCCAAGGGGCGATCGGCGATTTTCCTCACCGCCGCCGGGGCTCGTCTCGGGACAACGCCGTCGCAGAATGCCCGGGCCACGCCCGGATCGGAGCGCTCATGTTGCGCGGCCGTGCGTCGCCGGGGGCGCTGCGCCCCCGGGGGTCTCAACCGCCCGGGACCGCCTGCTCGCTCACCAGGGTCAGGACATCGTATTGCGCGACCGTCGCGCCATCCTGATTGGTGATCTGAGTATCCCAACGCACCTCGCCATAGCCCTGTCCCGCGCGCAGCGACTTCTCCTTGCAGGTCAGGCGGACCTTGATCCGATCGCCGGGCTTGACCGGCTGCGTGAAACGCAGCGCGTCGATGCCGTAGTTGGCCAGCACCGGGCCCAATGGCGGATCGACGAACAGGCCTGCCGCGGCCGCGATGAGCAAATAACCATGCGCGACCCGGCCGCCGAAGAGCGGATTGCGCCGAGCGGCCGCCTCGTCCATGTGCGCATAGAAGTAATCCCCCGAGATCGCCGCGAAGCGCTCGATGTCCGGCAGCGTCACCTCCCGCTCACCGGAGCGGAACGTGTCACCGATGCGCAACGCGCCGAACGGCTGGCGGAACGGATGTACGCCCGGATCGAGTTCCCGGGATCCTCTGACCCAGCGCCCCATGACGGCGCTGAGCACATCGGGCGTTCCCTGCACCGCCGTGCGCTGCATGTAGTGCAGCACCCCGCGGATTCCACCCATCTCCTCACCGCCGCCGGCCCGTCCCGGCCCGCCGTGCACCAGATGCGGCAGCGGCGAGCCGTGGCCGGTCGAATCCTTGGCACAGTGGCGGTTGACCACGAGCACCCGGCCATGAAGCGGCGCAAGCCCCAGCACCAGCCGCGCCGCAAGCGCATCGTCGGCGGTAAACACCGAGCCGACCAGGCTCCCCCCGCCACGGCGCGCCAACTCCACGGCCGATTCCACCGTGTCGTACGTCATCACCGTGCTGACCGGACCAAAGGCCTCGACCTCGTGCACCGCGTGAGCGCGCGCGCCGTCGTCACACCGCAGCAGCGTCGGCGCAATGAATGCGCCGCGCTCGGCATCGGCGCCGGTGAGCTTCGGCGCGGCGCTCCCCCCGCACACGACGCGCGCCTCGCGCGCCAGGCGCCCGAGCTGCGCGAGCACCTCGCGGCGCTGGGCGAGCGAGGCGAGCGGCCCCATGCGCACCGTCGCGTCGCGCGGGTTCCCGATGACTACCTGCTCGAGCGCGGCGCGCAGCGCATCGAGCAGCGCGGCGCTGTGCGCCGCCGGCACGATCGCCTTGCGAATGGCGGTGCACTTCTGTCCCGCCTTGACGGTCATCTCCCGCACCACTTCCCGCACGAACAGATCGAACTCGGGGCTGCCCGGGCCGGCATCGGGTCCGAGAATGCAGGAGTTCAGCGAGTCGGTCTCGGCCGTGAACCGCACCGACCGATCGAGAACCCGGGGATGGGCGCGCAGCCCGCGCGCGGTCGAGGCCGAGCCGGTGAAGGCAATCGCGTCCTGACAGGTCAGGTGATCGAACAGATCACCGACCCCCCCGCAGATCAACTGCACGGCACCTTCCGGCAGCTCACCGGAGTCGATGATCAGCCGAAAGGCGAGTTCGGCGAGGTAGGCGGTGGCCGTGGCGGGCTTCACCACGGCCGGCACCCCGGCGAGCAGTGTCGGCGCAAGTTTCTCCAACATCCCCCAGACCGGGAAGTTGAAGGCGTTGATGTGCACCGCGGCGCCCTCGAGCGGCAGATAAATGTGCTGGCCGAGAAAGCTGCCGCCTTTGGCCAACGACTCGGTCGGGCCGTCGACGTACACATATCCGTCGGGCAGCTCCTTCATGCCCTTGCTCGCGTAGACGAACAGCGTGCCGATGCCTCCGTCGATATCGAGCCAGGCATCCGCCTGCGTCGCTCCGGTGGCGTAGGAAAGCCCGTAGAGCTCCGCCTTGTGCTCGGTGAGGAATCTGGCGAGCCCCTTCAGGCGCGCGGCGCGCTCGTGAAAGCTCAGGCGGCGCAGATTGGCGCCGCCGACGGCGCGGGCATGCTCGAGCACGGCGGCGAAGTCGAGACCGTCGCTCGAGGCGCTGGCGATCACCTCCCCGGTGCTCGCATCGCGCAGCGCCGCGCCGCTGCCCGCGCCGCTCACCCATTCGCCTGCGATGTAACTTCGCAATTGCATCAGCTCTCCCCCGCTGGGTCATCGCCCCGTGAATCGCGGCTCGCGCTTGCCGATGAACGCCGCGACCCCTTCGGCATAATCGACGCTGTAGCCGAGCTCACGCTGCGCGTCCCGCTCCGCATCGAGCTGTTGCTCGAGCGTGCGGTTTGCGCTTTGCCAGATCAATTGCTTGGCGCGCGCCAGCGCGCGGGTCGGGGCGGCGGCCAGCCGCTCGGCGAGCGAATCGACCTCCGGCCCGAGCTCATCGTCCTCGAGACAGCGCCAGATCAGTCCCCACTGCGCCGCCTGCGCGGCCGGCAGCTTCTCCCCGAGCAGCGCCAGTCCCATCGCCCGCGCCGCTCCGACCAGCCGCGGCACGAACCACGTGCCGCCGCAATCCGGTACCAGACCGATACGCGCGAACGCCTGCACGAAACTCGCCGAGCGCCCCGCCAGCACCAGATCGCAGGCGAACGCGATATTCGCGCCCGCGCCGGCCGCCACGCCATTGACCGCGGCGATGACCGGCAACGGCAGCCGGCGCAACATCAGGATCAACGGGTTGTAATGGCGCTCGATCGACTCCCCGAGGTCCGCCGGCGCGCCCCCCGGGACACTCGCCCGATCGCCGAGGTCCTGTCCGGCGCAAAAGCCGCGACCGGCGCCGGTGAGGATCAACACTCGCGCCTCGGTGTCGGCCGCGAGCGCCGTGAGCGCATGGCGCACCTCCTGGTGCATGAGCGCATTGAAGCTGTTGAGCCGTTCCGGCCGATTCAACCTGAGGCGGGCGATGCCTGCGGCAACCGCGTAGTCGATGGTCTGGTAGCTCATGGGATCCTCACCCTGCCGGCCGACTCACCGCTCGTCGTAATCGAGCTCGAGCTGCGGCGTCAGGCACCTCGACTGGCACGCCAGTACGTAGCCCTGCTCGAGCTCCCACGCCTCGAGCGCGTAGTTGTGCTCCATGCGAACCTTGCCGCGCACAACCTTGGTGCGGCAGGTCGAGCACACGCCGGAGCGGCAGGAAAAGGGCAGCTCGATGCCGGCCCGCTCCGCGGCATCGAGCACCGTATCGGCATCGAGCGCCATCGGGAACGAGCGGCGCCGGCCGTCGAGCGTCACACCGACCTCGGCCATCCCCGCCCGAGGGGCCTGCTCTGCCGCCGGCGAGTCAGCCTCGGCCACCGCCTCACCGGCCACCGCAAAATGCTCCACATGAATGCGCTCGGCCGGCATACCGAGCGCCTGCAGCGCCGCCCTCGCCTGCCCGCCCATGTCGCCCGGACCGCAGACGAACGCCTCGAGGATCCGTCGCGGCTCGAAGAACGCGCCGGCCAGCTCGCGGACCTTCGCGCCATCGAGCCGTCCGTTGTAGAGCCCGACCTCCTGCGGCTCGCGGCTCATGATGAAATGCAGCGACAGCCGCTCGGGATAGCGATCCTTCAGTCCCTGCAGCGTCTCGAGCCCCATGGCGCGGGCGCTGGCGCGATTGCCGTAAAAGATCATCATGGCACCGCCGGCGGCCAGCACCGCGCGCGTCACCGACAGCACCGGCGTGATGCCGCTGCCGGCGGCGAATGCGACTCGCAGGCCGCGATCGAGCGAGCCGGAGTGCGGCGTGAAGCTGCCGTTCGGCGGCAGCACCTCGATCTGTGTTCCGCACCTCAGGCCCGCCAGCCATTGCGACATGCGCCCCTGCGGCTGCTTGCGCACGAGGATGTGCAGCGGCTCCGACCCCGGCGCGTCGGTGAGCGAATAGGTCCGGCGCAGCTCCCCGTCCCCGTCCGTCGCGCGCAGCACGATGTGTTGGCCGGGCGAGCCGCGATATTCCCCGCGCAGCCCAGCGGGCACCTCGAGCGCAACAGCGACGGCATCCTCGGCTTCGGGGCGCACCTCGACGACGCGCAGCCTGTGGAATCTCAGCATCTCAAATGCACTTGAACGTATCGAACGGCTCGAGGCACGTCCGACAGCGATAATGCGCCTTGCAGGGCGTAGAGCCGAACTCCCCGATACGCTCGACGTTGCGGCTGGCGCAGCGCGGACAGGCCGGCGCCGCCCCCGCCCGGGGCTCGATCGCGACACCGAACGCCTCGAGCTTGCGCCGACCCGACTCGCTCAGCCACTCGCTCGACCAGGCCGGCCACAGCACCGTCTCGAGCGCCACATCATCCAGGCCCGCATGATCGAGCGCCGTGCGCACCGCCTGTTCGATGACCTCCGTAGCCGGGCACCCCGAATACGTCGGAGTGAGCCCCACGTGGATGCGCCCATCCCCCGCCGTGCGCACGTGGCGCACGATGCCGAGTTCCACGACATTGACCACCGGAATCTCCGGGTCCGGCACCGACTCGAGCGTGCGCCAGACGCGCCGCTCGCGCAGTGCCGCGGCCGCGGCCGCCGGCGCGCTCACCACGACACTCCGGGGTAGGTCCGCGGCAGATGTTGCAGGGTTGCGAGCAGATGCCCGAGCGCCTCGGTGTGCACGCCGCGCTTGCCGTGCCACGGATAGTGCGAACGCGCCGGCTGCGGCAGTTTCGCCTCCGCCAGCACCCCCGCCACGCGCCGCTCCCAGCGCTCGCGGATCGCCGCCGCCGGCGGCGCGATACCGCATTCGGTCATGCGCGCATCGAGCGCATCGGGCGTGAGCAGCTCATCGGTGAAACGCCACAGATCCTGCACCGCCGCACCGACGCGCCGGTGACTTTCCTCGGTGCCATCCCCGAGGCGCACCAGCCACCCCGAACTGTAGCGCCAGTGGTACCGGCATTCCTTGACGGCCTTCTTGGCGATGTCGGCGAGCTCGGCCTCGAGCGAGCCGGCCAGGCTCGCGTAGGTCTCGAGTTGCCACGCATCGAGCAGGCACTGTCGCACGATGGTCTGGCCAAAGTCCCCGTTCGGCTGCTCGGCCAGCGAGACGTTGCGGAACTGCCCGGCATCGCGCCAGAACGCAAGCGCGTCCTCGTCGCGGCCGCGCCCCTCGATGCGGCCGGCGAGCGCGAGCAGCAGCCGCGCCTGGCCGATCAGGTCGAGCGCAATGTTGCCCAGCGCCAGATCTTCCTCGAGCGCCGGGCCGTGCCCGAGCCACTCGGCGAGACGCTGGCCTGCCACCAGGCTGGTGTCGGCAAGGCGCAGCGTGTACTCGAAGCGCTCCTCGGCGGTGGCGTGCGGCCGCTCGGGGGCGATCGCCGCGCTCATAGGTTCTTGACCTCCTCCGGGATCGCGTAGAACGTCGGATGACGATAGATCTTGTCGCGCGCCGGCTCGAACAGCGCCTCGGCCTCCTCCGGATCGGAAGCGACGATCTCACTCGAGCGCACGACCCAGATGCTCACCCCCTCGAGGCGTCGGGTGTACGTGTCGCGGGCATGCTCGATCGCCATGCGCGCATCGGCGGCATGCACACTGCCGACGTGCTTGTGCTCGAGTCCCGAGCGCGAACGGATGAACACCTCGTACAACAGCCAATCCTCGGTCATGTTCCGCCCTCCTCAGCCGCTGGGCGCGGGCGCGCCGTGCGGTGCTTCTCGGCATACGCCGCCGCCGCTTCGCGCACCCAGCGACCGGCCTCGTGCGCCTCGCGCCGCGCGGCCAGCCGCTCGCGGTTGCACGGACCATCGCCCGCGAGCACCGCTTGGAACTCGCTCCAGTCGATCGGACCGGCGCGAAAGTGCTGCGCCGGCTCGTCCCAGCACAGCTGCGGATCCGGCACGGTGAGCCCCAGGTACTGAGCCTGCGGCACCGTCACGTCGATGAATTTCTGCCGCAGCTCGTCGTTGCTGAATCGCTTGATCTTCCAGCGCAGCGATTGCGCCGTGTGCACCGAGTGCGCATCGCTCGGCCCAAACATCATCAGCGACGGCCACCACCAGCGGTTCAGCGCCTCTTGGGCCATGGTGCGCTGCGCGGCACTGCCGCGCACAAGCGTCAGCATCAGCTCATAGCCTTGGCGCTGATGGAAGCTCTCCTCCTTGCAAATGCGCACCATGGCGCGCGCATACGGCCCGTACGAGCAGCGGCACAGCGGGATCTGATTCATGATCGCCGCGCCGTCGACCAGCCAGCCGATCGCCCCGATGTCCGCCCAGGTGAGCGTGGGGTAATTGAAAATGCTCGAGTACTTGGCGCGCCCCGCGAGCAGCTGCTCGATCAGCGCCGCGCGCGAGACACCGAGCGTCTCGGCCGCGCTGTACAAGTACATCCCATGGCCACCCTCGTCCTGCACCTTGGCGATCAACACCACTTTGCGCCGCAGCGACGGCGCGCGGGTGATCCAGTTGCCCTCCGGCAGCATCCCGACGACTTCCGAATGGGCGTGCTGGGCGATCTGCCGGATGAGCGCCTGCCGGTAATCCTCCGGCATCCAATCCTTCGGCTCGATCTTCTCGTCGCGATCGATGCGCGCCTGAAACCGCTCCAGACGCGCGGCCTCCTCCACGTCGCCCTGCGGCTCGGCGGCGCCTGCCGAATCCAATGCTTGCGTATACATGCCGAAGCCGAGCCTAACGTGACACCGAAAAACTATATTCCGTCCCGTTTTTGTGTCAAGAGAATTCATGGCACAATGTGTCCGTCCCCTGCCAAATCCCTCCCCGGGGGCCCATGGACTCGACCCACGACGCGCAACCGGCAATCGAGGCGCTTCGGCGCCGCTTCCGCGCGCAACGTCCGCTGCGCAGCGGCTCGCTGCTGATGACGATCTTCGGGGACGCGATCGCCCCGCGCGGCGGGCGCATCACCCTCGGCAGCCTGATTCGACTGGCCGAGCCGTTCGGGCTGGCCGAGCGGCTGGTGCGCACCGCCGTGGCGCGGCTCGCCGCCGCGGATTGGCTGCTCTCCGTCCGAGCAGGACGGCACAGCGAATACCGCCTCACCGAGACCGGCCGCGCCGTTTTCGCCGAGGCGACCGCGCGGATCTACGCGCCGAACCCGAGCGCGTGGCACGGGCGCTGGACGCTGCTCGCCCTGGCAGCGGGGCGCGCCGACCGTAGCGGCCTGCGCGCAGCGCTGCGCTGGCTCGGTTTCGGGCAGATCACCCCCGGGCTCTATGCGCACCCGGCGCTCACCTGCGCGCAAGCGCGCGCCTGGCTCGCGCTGCGCGGCTGGGCCGATGCGGGCTGGCTGTTCGAGAGCCGAGGCGAGAGCGCGCAGGCCGACCGCCGCTGCGTGAGTCTGGCGTGGGACCTCGAGCAGATCGCGCGCCGCTACCGCAAGTTCCGCGACACCTTTGCACCGATCGCAGCGGCGCGCGATCTGCGCGCGCTGCGGCCGCAATCGGCGTTCGTGGTGCGCACGCTGTTGATTCACGACTACCGCAAGATCCATCTGCGCGACCCGCTCCTGCCCCCGGCTCTGCTGCCGGAGAGTTGGATCGGGGTCGAGGCCTACGCCCTGTGTGCCGGCCTGTATACCGCCGTTTTCACCGCCGCCGAGCAACATTTGAGCGAGTACGGCGCGACGCTGCGCGGTCCCCTGCCGCCGGCCGGCCCCGAATCACAGGCCCGATTTGGCGGGTTGATCCGCTAGGCCGGGCGCCTCACCCGCTGCTGCACCGCGAGTTGCGCGCCGCCGTGAGGGCGCAGGCGCTCACTCCGTCCAGCTCGCCAGGCGCTCGGCGAAGATCCCCATGAACCGGTTCGCCCGCTCCCCGTCCATGACCCGGTGGTCGATGGTGAGGGTGGCATAGCAGCGCGGCCGGATTTCCACACGATCCTCACCCTGGGTTTCCATGACCACCGCACGCTTCTCGAGCTTGCCCACCCCGAGAATCGCGGCCTGCCCGGCCGGCAGGATGATCGGCGTCGCGAGCAGGCTGCCGCTGACACCGTGGTTGGAAAGTGTGAACGTGCCGCCGCGCACGTCCTCGGGCCTCAGCCCGCCCGCGCGCGCGCGCCCGACCAGCTCCTCGATGCCGCGCGCGGTGTGCTCCAGATCGAGCGTCTCGGCCGAGCGCAGCACCGGCACGATAAGCCCCTCGGGCGTGGCCGTTGCTATGCCGAAATCGACGCTCGTGTACACCTCGAGGGCCGCATCGGTCCAGCGACTGTTGGCCTCCGGCACCGCCTGAATGGCCGCCACGGCCGCGCGCACGAAATACGCCGTGAGGGTCGGCGCGGCGGCGCGGCTCGCCACGGCCTCCCGATGCCGCCGGCGATGCTCGAGCACCGCTGCAAGATCGACCTCGAACACGGTCGTCACGTGCGGCGCGGTGTGCAGGAGACTCTCGACCATGCGCGCGGCGATGCGCGTGCGCAGCGCGGTGTGCGGCACTCGCCGCACGTTGCTGCCAGCGCCTGCACGCGCTTCGGCCCCCAGCGCCGTACCGGCCGGCGAGCCCGAATGACCCAACACATCGTCCACCGTGATCCGCCCGCCGGGACCGGTGCCGCGAACCTGCGCCGCCGTGAGGCCGCGCTCGGCGAGCAGCCGCCGCACCGCCGGACTCTCCCGCATCGGCTCGGCGGTGCGCGCCGGCGCGAAGCGGGCCGGGGCCGCGGGCGGACCGGCCGTGCCCGCCGGCTCGCCCGCGGGCTGCCGCCGCTCGCCGGCTGGTGCAATGCGCCCCAACAGCTCCCCCGGCGCCACCTCGTCACGCTCGGCCTTGAGGATTTCGCTGAGCACACCCGCGGCCGGCGCGGCCACTTCCACGGTTACCTTGTCGGTTTCCAGCTCGATCAGCGGCTCGTGCTCGCTCACCGGCTCCCCGAGCGCCTTGAGCCAGCGCAGCACCTGCGAGCGGGTGCCCTCTTGCTGCTCCGCCGGGGCGCGCACCTCGACTGACGGCTCGGACATGGCTACACGCTCGCCAGCGCCCGGATGGCGCGCGTGATGGACTCGACACTCGGCACCACCGCACTCAGCAGCACCGGGCTGTGCGGACTCGGGATATCGGGCATCGTCAGTCGCTCGATCGGGGCATCCAGGCTGAAGAACGCCTCGCGCGCGAGCGTCGCGGCGAGCTCCGCACCGAACCCGGCGGTGAGCGTGTCCTCGTGCACGATCAGACAGCGCCGCGTCTTGCGCACCGACTCCAGTACCGCCGCACGATCCCACGGCAGGAGCGTGCGCAGATCGAGAATCTCCACCTGCACGCCCGAGCCCTCGGCGGCGAGCTCGCAGCGCTCGAGCATCGCTCCCCAGGTGACGACGGTCAGCTCCGAGCCCTCCCGTACGCGCTGCGCCTTACCGAAGGGCAGCAGGTACGCATCACCGGGATAGGGCCGGCGCGCCGACGCGCCATCGAGAAGCAAGCGGTGCTCGAGAAACAGCGTCGGGTCGTTGCCACGCAGTGCCGCGCGCAGCAGTCCGACCGCATCCTCGGCGTTCGACGGCACGGCCACGCGCCAGCCGATTCCGTGCACCCAGGCGACCTCGTTGGTCTGGCTGTGCCACGGATCGCCGCACTTGAGAAAGCCCACGGGCATCCGCACGACCATGGGCGCGGCGAATCGGTTGGCGGTGCGCCAGCGCATCGTGCCGCAGTCATTGAGCTGCTCGGTAGCCGGATCAGCGTACTTGCGGAACTGGATCTCCGGCACCGGCAGCAGTCCCGCCAGCGCGAGCCCGACGGCCCGGCCGATGATACCCTCCTCGGAAAGGCTGGTATCGAACACTCGCGCCGCGCCGTGTCTTTCCTGCAGACCGAGCGTCGCGCCGTGCACTCCACCTTTCGGGCCGACGTCCTCTCCAAACACCACCATGCGCGGATTGCGCGCGAGCTCGACATCGAGGGTGCGCCGTATCGCGGTCAACATGTTGATGCGGTTCGGCTCGGGCTCGGCCACCGCGCCGCCCGGAGCAACGGCCACACCGAGGGGCGCGAGGCCGCCCTGCTCCTGCAACTCGAGGCGCCCGGCGGCGTCGTGCTCGGTGAAGACGTAGCGGCGCACCCGGCCCGGGTCCGGCGCCGGGCGCTCGAGCGCGCGCTCGAGCGCCCGCTCAACGGCGCGCACCGCCTCGGCCTCGAGCTGCCGCCACGCGCCATCGGACATGCATTGGGGAACCAGGTGGCGATACAGCCGCTGCAGCGGATCGTTGCTGCGCTCGCGCGCGAGCGTCGCGGCGGACTTGTACGCCTGGGTATCCTGACCCGAGTGGCCGCAGAGCCGCGGCACCGTCAGGCGCAGCAGCGCCGGGGCGCGCTGCTCGCGCACGAACCGCACCGCCGTGCCAATCCGCTCGGCCGCCTCGAGCGGCTCGGCGCCGTCACCTTCGTAGATCGACAAGCCCGAGAACGAGCGCAGGTTGGCGGCGATGTTGCCCCCCGGAGTCTGCAGCTGCGAGCTCACCGAGATGCCGAAGCCGTTGTCCTCGACGTAAAAGAGCATCGGCAGACGCAGCGTCGTCGCCAGAGTGAGCGCCGACCAGAACCCCGCGGTGGCCACCGAGGCATCGCCCCCGAGCACGACGGCGATGCTGCGGGCGTAGTCGGCCTGCCCGAGCGTGCCATGATGATAGCCAATGGCTTGCGCCCAGCCCGCCGCCGGCGTGTACTGCGCGCCGACGCCGCCACAGGCCGGCAGCACGGTTACCGCGCCGCGCCCCGGTTTGTTGAACACCACGCCGATGTCCCGCCCGTCGCTGAACCCTCCGCGGCGCGCCAACGGAGCGGCTGCCGCGTCCTCCAGGTCCACGCCCACGGCAAGCATCAGGGGACGGGAGCGGTAGTAGACGCTCACCCCGTCATGCGGATCGGTCAGTTGCACGCCGAGCAGGATCTGCGCCAGGTCGTGACCGCGCGCCGAGAATTGATAGAGGATCTGCCGCGAGGGCAGCAACCGCGTCTCCTCGATCTCATCGAGCGCCCGGGATTGCTGCAGCAGGCGCGTCACCCGCTCCCAGTCGGGTTGCGCATCGCTGCGCGGAGGGCGCCCGGAGCGCGCCGTCGAAGAGGCCGTGACCGCCATGCACGCTCCGAAGGCAAACGAATGAGCCTGCCTGCGACAGAGTTTATGCGCTGGGACGCGAAATTATCTTGCCTTTATTGCTCTAATTTGCGACGGTCTGGCAATATTATTGCTCTCGCTCGACCTCATTGGAGCACGCGGTGACACGCCCCCTCGACCGCCTGGACTGCCGGATCCTCACAGAGCTGCAGCTCGAGGCTCGCATCACCAATCAGGATCTCGCCAAGCGAGTCGGTCTGTCGCCCGCGCCGTGCTGGCGGCGCCTGAAACGCCTGGAGAGCGAGGGCGTCATCGCCGGGTATGCGACGCTGCTGTCGGCCCCGGCGATCGGCCTGCCCATCCAGGCCTATGCGCTGATCTCGCTCGAGAACCATCATGCCGAAACCGTGGCCGCCTTCGACCGGCTGGTGCGCGAGCGTCCCGAGGTGCTCGAATGCCACGCCATGAGCGGCACCAACGATTACTTGCTGCGGATCGTCGCGGCAAGCATGGAGGCCTACGAGCGGTTTCTCTCGACCCAGGTGCTGCAGCTGGCCGCGGTGCGCTCGGTGAACACCAGCTTCGTGCTGCGCACCCAGAAGTTCACCACCCGGCTGCCGCTGCAGGCTCCCGGGTGAGCGATTGCGCTTCCGTGATACCTCGCGGCGGCTTTAACGCGCGCCCGTCGCGGCGTGCGCCCGTGCGGAAACGCTTGCGCCGCGCCCGCCCTCCCCCGCAGGGCCCGAGCGGCTGGCCAGCGTCGCGACATGGCCCTGACCGTGACTCGGGAGCGACGCCAGATAATCGGCGAGCGCCTTATCGTCTTTGACGTGCAGCGTCGTGCAGATTCCGTGCATGATCGCGACGTTGCGCATGTTGGTACGGAACGCGTTGAGCTGCTTCAGGATGTACTCGGCGTGCTGCCCGGCCAGGCGCGGGAAGTTCGCATTGCCGAGCCCGCTCGGACCGTGGCATGCCGCGCAGGCCGGTACGCCCTGTGCCGGGATGCCTTCGTGGTAGATCCGCTCCCCCGCGAGCACCGTCGCCGCGGAATGTGACGTTCCGGGACTGGGCGTCTGGTGTGCGAAGTATCGGGCCAGCGCGACGATCGTTCGATTGGACAGCCGGCTCGCCATGCCCCACATGTAGCCCACCGCGTACGCGTCGCCACGGGAGCGATCGCGGAACTCCTTCAGCTGCTGCTCGATGTACCAGGCCTTCTGACCCGCGAGGTTCGGGAACATCGGGTTCTTGCTCACGCCGGCGTCCCCGTGACAGACGCCGCAGACGCCGACGGCCAGATTCCGGATCCGTGCCGACGGCTGATACGTCCCATGGGCCAATGCCGGAGCACTCGCCACGAGGAGCGCCGCTACAGGGGCCGCCCGCAGAGCGCGACGCAACAGGGCTGTTGGATTTCCAAATCGCACGATGATTGACGCCTTGATTCCAGATATTTCACTACGTTCCGCAAGCGGCGCAGATCCTCGCACGGGCCCCTTCGGCGGCCCATGACATAGATCAATTCTCGGCGTGTCGGCGCAGCGCGAACGGTCGCGGCCGCGCTCGATGCGGGCCACGGCGTCGAAATCCTATTCGCTCGGCGGGATGCGAGCGCGCCATTCACTCCCGCCTCGCGCGGGGGCAATGAGACGCCAGCGTGCCGCGCGAAACCCGCTACTTTCCCGCGCAGGCGCGCAACCCGGCGCCGTTCATCGCCATCTTGGCAGGTGTGAGCGGCGGCCCGTTGCCGGCAATTCGCACGGTCCGCCTGTCGATCGCGGCCGGCTTGCGGCCCGCGTGAGGCTCAGAAGACCTCGAAGATTCCCGCCGCCCCCATGCCGGTGCCGATGCACATCGTCACCATGCCGAAGCCCTTCAGGCGCCGGTGGCGCATACCGTGCACCAGCGTCGCGGTGCGTATCGCCCCGGTCGCCCCGAGCGGATGGCCGAGCGCGATTGCCCCGCCGTGCGGATTGACGCGCTCGGGATCCAACCCGAGGTCGCGGATCACCGCCACCGACTGCGCCGCGAACGCCTCGTTCAACTCGATCCACAGCAGCGCATCCTGCCCCAGACCCGCGCGCCGCAGCGCCGCCGGCACCGCTTCCTTCGGACCGATCCCCATGATGGCCGGCGGAACCCCCTTGACCGCGAAAGTGACGTAGCGGGCCAGCGGCTTCAGGGCATAGCGTTTCAAAGCCGCTTCGGACACCAGGATCACGGCGGCCGCGCCATCGGAGGTCTGCGAGCTGTTGCCGGCGGTGACGGTACCTTGGGCATCGAAGACCGGCTTGAGTTTGCCGAGCGCCTCGAGCGAGGTGTCCACGCGCGGCCCTTCATCGTCGCTCAGGCGCTTGACGCTGCGATGCACCTCGCCGCCGGCCAGGTCGGCGGTGCGATACGTGACCTCGATCGGAGCGATCTCGGCGGCGAAGCCCCCGGCGGCGCGCGCCGCGAGCGCGCGTCGATGCGACTCCAGGGCAAAGGCATCCTGATCCTCTCGCGACACCCGCCACTGCCGCGCAACCTTCTCGGCCGTGATGCCCATGCCGTAGGCGATCGCATAGTTCTCATCGCGGGCGAACACCTGCGGATTGAACGCAATCTTGTTGCCCATCATGGGCACCATGGACATCGACTCGGCACCGCCGGCAATCACCACATCCGCCTCGCCGAGCCGAATCCGGTCGGCGGCGATCTGCACGGCATTCAGCCCCGAGGAGCAGTAACGGTTGACCGTGACGCCCGGTACCGTATCGGGCAGTCCTGACAGCAGCGCCGCGATGCGCGCCATGTTCAAGCCCTGCTCGGCCTCGGGAAAGGCGCAGCCGACCACCACATCCTCCACCGCCGCCGGCTCGATCGCGGGGGTCTGCGCGAGCGCACTGCGCAGCGCGTGCACCAGCATGTCATCCGGGCGGGTATGGCGCAGCATGCCCCGCGGGGCTTTGCCGACCGGTGTGCGAACCGCGGCCACGATGAAGGCATCTCGTACGTTCTGGGTCATCAGAATTCCCTCCGGCACCGCTCAATTGCGCAGCGGCTTGCCCGTGGCAAGCGTGTGGGCGATGCGCTCCTGGGTCTTGGCGTTCTGCAGCAGCTCGATGAAGTGACGTCGCTCAAGCGCGAGCATCCACGCCTCATCGACCTCGGTGCCCGGCTCGAGGTCCCCGCCCGTCATGACCTGCGCGATGCGCATACCGATCTCGAAATCATAGGGGCTGATGAAGTGCCCTTCGAGCAGGTTCACCAGCTGCATTTTGATCGAGGCGGCGCCGACGCGGCCGGCAACGGCGAAACGCGCCCCGGGCAGCGGCGGGCGATAGCCGGATGCGGCCAGCGCGAGCGCCTGCTCTTTGGCCACGTACAGCAGCTCCTCGCTATTCATGATCACGACGTCGCCGCCGCGCAGATACCCCATCTGGCGCGCCTCGAGCGCGCTGCCGGCCACCTTCGCGGTGGCGACCGCCATGTACAGATCCTTCAGCGCGGCGAACAGATCGCCCGTGCTGCGCTGCGCGGCGCGCCGGGCGAGCTCCTTGCACCCGCCGCCACCGGGCAGCAGGCCCACGCCCGCCTCGACCAGTCCCAGGTACGACTCGTGCGCCGCGACCACCCGATCGCAATGCAGGGCGAATTCACAGCCCCCGCCGAACACGTAGCCCTCCGTGGCGGCCACCGTGGGCACGAGGCTATAGCGCAACCGCATCGAGGTGCTCTGAAAGCGCCCGATCACCGCCTCGATGCTCGCCCAATCGCCCGCCGCCACCGCCGGCCTGAGCGCCTCGAGATTGGCGCCGACCGAGAACGGCGCCTCGTTCTGCCAGATCACCAGCGCGCGGAAGCGCGCCTCGGCCAGGTCGAGCGCCTGATTCAGGCCCGCGAGCGCCTCGGGTGTGATCGAGTGCGCTTTGGTTTTCAGCGAGGCGACGAGCACGCCATCCCCGCTGGTGAAGGCCCGCACCGCCGGGTTCTCGTACACGGTCTGCCCGAGCGGCGGACGCTCCGCGAGCAGTGTCACCGGCGAGAGCTGCCGGCGATAGACCGCCAGGCTCGAGGGGCCGACCACCCGGCTCTGCCCCGCATCGTACGAGCCCTCGGGTGTGTGCACGCCGGTGCGGCCGGATTCACTCACCCACCGCGGCAACGGCGCCTGCGCCAGCGCTTTGCCCTCGCCGATGTCCGCCTCGATCCAGCCGGCGATGCGCGACCAGCCCGCCGCCTGCCACAGCTCGAACGGCCCGCGCCTCCAGCCGAAACCCCAGCGCATCGCCAGATCGACGTCGCGCGCCGAATGCGCGATATCGGCCAGATGGTAGGCGATGTAGTGAAATGTGTCGCGAAAGCAGGCCCAGAGAAACCGCGCCTGCGGATGGTCGCTCGCGCGCAGCGCGCTGAAACGCTCCTCGATGTTGGCAACTTTCAGAACCTCGACCACCTTGCCGTCGGCCTGCGCACCGGCCGCTACATGCGCGCCGCTCACCGGATCGAGCACGAACAGATCACGCCCGCGCTTCTGGTAGATACCGCCTTTGGTCTTGGCGCCCAGTGCGCCCGCGGCAATCAACCGCTCGAGCCACTCGGGCACCGTGTACAGCTCGTGCCAGGGATCCTCGCGCAGGCCCGCGTGCATCGTACGCACCACGTGCGCGAACGTATCCAGACCGACCACGTCGGCGGTACGGAACGTGGCCGACTTCGGTCGCCCGAGCAACGGCCCGGTGAGGGCATCTACCACATCGAAGCGCAAGCCGAACTTCGCGGCGTTAGCCACCGTGTCGAGCATCGAGAAAACCCCGACGCGATTGGCCAGGAAATTCGGCGTGTCCTTGGCGCGGATCACGCCCTTGCCGAGGGTGGTGACCAGGAAGGTTTCCAGCCGATCGAGCATCTCGGGAGCGCAAGCCGCGCTCGGAATCAGCTCCACCAGATGCATGTAGCGCGGCGGGTTGAAGAAATGCACGCCGCAGAAGCGCGCACGCAGCGACTGCGGACAGGCGGCGGCCAGCGCCCCGATCGACAGTCCCGAGGTGTTGGTGGCGAAGATCGCCTGCGGCGACAGCGCCGGCGCGACTTTGCGATACAACTCCGTCTTCCAGTCGAGCCGCTCGGCGATCGCCTCGATGACCAGGTCGCACTGCGCAAGGCGCCCGAGGTGCTCCTCGTAGTTCGCCGGCTCGATGAACTCGGCCAGATCCCGCGTCCCGAGCGGCGGGGGCTGCTGCTTGCCGAGCGCGCCGATCGACTTCAGGACGATGCCGTTGCCGCCCCCGGGCTCGGGCAAATCGAACAACACGGTCGGGACGCCGGCGTTGACCAGGTGTGCGGCGATCTGCGCACCCATCACGCCCGCCCCGAGCACGGCCACCTTGCGTATCACGAAATTTGTCTCAGCCATGATTTCCTCGCTAACCGCGGGCCCGCCGGCTCGCCGAGCGCCCTTGCGGGCGCTTGCGGGACACCGCCTTTCCGGGTGCCATGGCACCGGTTTCCAACATCACATCGCGCCTCGCCACAAGCCGCCCGGCAGGCGCCGGCGGCTTCGCCGCCGGACTCGCGGCGCGCCAGCCGCCGGCCGTTTCCGCGCCGTTGCGCCCGCGGCCCGTAGCCGCGCCTGCCTCGGCCCGCACGGCCGACTCCTCACCGCCCTGCGGATCGCCACCGGCGATTTCCTCCCAGCTCAGCCGCGAGCGCATACCCGCCACCACGAACGGCACGACGTGCTTGACGATCAAATCAGGGTCGCGCGCCGAGACCGCCGAGCGTCCAAACATCTTGAGAATGTCGTTGCCGGCGAACGCGTGAAACATGACACTGAAGCCAAGATGCAGCCGCCAGGCCACCTCCTCGCTCGACAGCTCCGGTAGGGCGGTCTCGAGAACCCGCGTGTAGCGCGTGACCAGATGCCCCCAATCGCGCGAGAGCGGCTCACGCAGCTGGCGGTGATTCTCCACCAGCGCCCGCGAGAACAACCGCGCGAACACCGCCCCACCCCGTACCGGATCGCGTGACAGCGACAGCGCCGGGCGCACGTAGCACATCACGATTTCCTCGACGCTCGAGGCCGCCTGTCGCGCCGCGAGGCGCGCCTCGAGCGCATCGAGCTCGAGCAGGCACTCGCGCGCCCACGGCGCGAAACGCCGCGCGAACACCGCCCCGAACAGCGCATCCTTGGATCGAAAATGATAATTGACCGCCGCCAAATTGACCCCGGCCCGCTGCGTGATCAGCCGCAACGAGGTGGCCTTCAGGCCGAACTCGACGAACAGCCCTTCGGCGACATCGAGAATGCGCGCGGCGGTCGCGGAATATCGCGACTTCGGTTGCCCGTTCGACTCGCCGGGCGGGGATGTTGGCATCGTCGGCATGACTAAAACACTCGTTTTAAACGTACAGTTTTTCCGCCACCGGGTCAAGCGCTCTGCCAACCGCCGCGCGCGGCCGCCTCGCGCAGCCGCGCGCACGGCCGCCAGCGCGCCCCGTGGCTCGCAGCGAGCTGCTCGAGCGTGACGATGACCTTCTCGAGCCCCTCCCGCTCGGCCCAATACATCGGGCCGCCCTTGTAGGCGGGAAAGCCATAGCCATGGATGTAGACGACGTCGATATCTGCGGCCCGGGCCGCGACCCCCTCGGCGAGCAGCTTCGCGCCTTCGTTGATCAGCGGATGCAGCAGCCGCGCGAGAATTTCCTCCGCGCCGATCGCGCGCCGCTCGATTCCGAGCTCGCGCGATACCTCGTGAATGAGCGCGAGCACCTGCGGATCGGGGCGTCGCTCGCGGCCTTCGTAGAGATAGAAGCCGCGGCCGCTCTTGCGCCCGAGCCGCCCCTGCGCCGCCATGCGCTCGAGGATCGGCGACCAGCGCTCATCGGCGGGCAACGCGCGATTGCGCCGGATCGCCCAGCCGACGTCGTTGCCGGCCAGATCGCGCATCGCGAACGGTCCCATCGCGAAACCGAACGCCTCGATCACCCCATCGACCTGCTCGGGCGTTGCGCCCTCCTCGAGGAGCCGCTCCGCCTCGGCGCCGTAGTACTGCAGCATCCGATTGCCGATGAAGCCATCGGCGTTGCCCGCCAGCACCGCGATCTTGCCGAGACGCCGGGCGAGGGCCATCACGGTGGCGAGGGTCTGCGGCGAGCTCGCCCGTCCGCGCACGTTCTCCATCAGCTTCATCACGTGCGCGGGGCTGAAGAAATGCGTTCCGACCACCTGTTGCGGCCGCGAGGTGCACGCGGCCAGCCGATCGATGTCGAGCGTCGAGGTGTTGCTGGCGAGGATCGCCCGCGGCGGCGTGCTCGCATCGAGCCGCTGGAGTACCTGACACTTCAGCGCCGGATCCTCGAACACCGCCTCAATGGCCATATCGACGTCCGCGAGCGCCGCGTATTCGCCGGCGCCACGGATGCGCGCGCGCGCCGCATCCGCCTGCTCCGCGGTCAGCTTGCCGCGCTCGAGGCCCTCAGCGTAGAGCGCGCCAATGCGCTCGAGTCCGCGGGCGACCGCCGCGCGTGATACATCCAGCAGCGTTACTTCGATGCCGGCATTGGCGAGGCACATCGCTATGCCCGTCCCCATGGTCCCCGCCCCGACCACGCCCGCGCGCTCGATCGGCAGCGGCGCGACCTCGGGACCGACATCGGCAATCCGGCGCGCCGCGCGCTCGGCGTGAAACACGTGCATCAGCGCCTTGCACTGCGGGCTCTCGCGGCACTCGAGATACCACTGGCGCTCGAGCGCGAACCCCTCATCGGCCGGCCGGGTGCAGGCCGCCTCGATCGCATCGACGATGCGCCAGGGCGCGAGCTGGCCGCGGAAGGCACGGGCGCGCGCCGCCCGAAACTCGGCAAACAAGTCAGGCTCGAATACGGCGATCTTGTCCGGGCGCGCCCGCGCGAGCACCGGCAGCGCCGCGCCGCCGGCCAGCCGCCGCGCCGAGTGCACCGCTGCGCGCACCGTGTCGGCCGCGATCGCATCGAGCAGCCCGATGCTCAGGGCACGCGCCGCCGCAAGCTGAGCGCCCGAGGTGATGGCCTCGAGAGCCGCGGCGGGCCCGGCCAGACGCGTGAAGCGCTGCGTGCCCCCGCCGCCGGGAATCAGGCCGAGTTTGACTTCCGGCAGCCCGAGACGCGCCTCGGGCGCGCCGATGCGAGCATGGCACGTCAGTGCCAGCTCCAAACCGCCACCGAGCGCGGCGCCCTCGATGGCCGCCACGATCGGCTTGCCGAGCGCTTCCATCTGCGCCTGCAGCTCGAGCAGGATGGGCCGCTGAAATGCCACCCCCGAGGCGATCTCGTTGAGGTCGGCGCCGGCCGGGAAGCAGGCGCGCGCGCCGCACAGCACAACGGCCCTGACGGCCGGATCCTCGGCTGCGCGCCGCAGTCCCGCCTGCAGTCCGATACGCACCTCAAGATCGAGCGCATTGACCGGCGGGTTGTCGATCTCGAGCAGCGCGACGTCGCCGTCACGGCGAAAATGGGTCGGCACGGCAATCCCCAACGCCTGGATTGATCGATGCTAACGCGCCCGGGCCGGCAATTCGAGCCATGCCCCATGGCGCGCGCCCTATCCGCGGCCAGAGCGGGGCGTGCGCCTCTTCACACGATGATGCGCCGCACCTTGAGCTGCTCGAGCACCCGGCGCGCCTGCTCTTCGGCCCCGAGCGGACTCGGCACCAGCACCAGCTCCGGATTCTCTGGCGGCTCGTACGGGGAATCGATGCCCGTGAAGTTGCGAATCTTGCCCGCGAGGGCGCGCGCATACAGCCCCTTCGGATCGCGCCGGCGACATTCCTCGAGCGGCGTATCGACGAAGATCTCGATGAACTCGCCCGCATCGACCAACTCGCGCACCATGTTCCGCTCGGCCCGAAACGGCGAGATGAACGAGCACAACACGATCACACCCGCGTCGACGAACAGCTTGGCCACCTCCCCGACACGACGGATGTTCTCGACCCGATCGGCATCGGTGAAGCCGAGGTCGCGGTTCAGCCCCTGGCGGACGTTGTCGCCGTCGAGCATGTAGGTATGCGCGCCCTGGGCATGCAATTCGCGCTCCACGATGTTCGCGATCGTGCTCTTGCCCGAGCCCGACAGGCCCGTGAACCACAGCACCGCCGGGCGGTGGCCGTTCAGGCGCACGCGCGCGGACTTGTCGATCAGCAATGCCTGGCGGTGGATGTTCGTGGCGCGCCGCAGGCCGAAGCTGATCATGCCCGCTCCGACGGTGGCGTTCGTGAAGCGATCGATCAGCACGAACGCGCCGGTGGCGCGATTCTCCTCGTACGCGTCCAGCGCCACCGGCGAGGCGGTAACGAGATTGCAGAACCCGATCTCGTTCAGCCCCAATGTTTTGGCGGCAATGTGTTCGAGCGTATTGACGTCCACCTTGTGCTTCAGGCTGGTCACGCGCGCCGGCACGTAGCGCGTTCCGATGCGCAACAGATACGAGCGGCCCGGAAGCATCGGCTCCTCGACCATCCACAGGACCTGCGCGGCGAACTGATCGACGACCTCCGGGCGTGCGTGGGCGTGGGCGAGCACATCCCCGCGCGCGATATCCACCTCGTCCGCCAGCGTCAGTGTGACGGCATCACCGGCGCGCGCCTCGGGCAGATCGCCGTCGGCGCTGACGATGCGCTGCACTTTGCTTTCGCGGCCCGACACGGCCACCACCACCGGGTCCCCGGGCCGCACGACGCCCGAGGCGACGGTACCGGAGAAACCGCGGAAATCCGCATTGGGGCGGTTGACCCACTGCACCGGAAAGCGCAGCGGCTTCTCCTCGAGCCCCTCGAGGACATCGAGCCTCTCGAGCTGCTCGATCAGCGTCGGGCCCTCGTACCAACCGATGCGTTGCGAGCGGTGCACGACGTTGTCGCCGTAGCGCGCCGAGAGCGGAATGCTGGCGATGGAGGTGAACTTCAGCGCCGCGGCAAAGCCGAGATAATCGGCGACGATTTGCTGAAAGCGCGCGGCGGAGAACTCCACCAGATCTATCTTGTTGACCGCGAGCACCACGTGCTTGATGCCGAGCAGCGCGCAGATGTAGCTGTGCCGGCGCGTCTGCGTGAGCACCCCCTTGCGCGCGTCGATCAGGATCACCGCCGCCTGGCAGTTCGAGGCGCCGGTGGCCATGTTGCGCGTGTACTGCTCGTGCCCCGGTGTGTCGGCCACGATGAAGGCGCGGCGCGGGGTGGCGAAGAACCGGTAGGCGACATCGATGGTGATGCCCTGCTCGCGCTCGGCCTGCAACCCATCGACCAGCAGCGCCAGGTCGAGCTCCTCGCCCGTGGTGCCGTGCCTGCGGCTGTCGCGCTCGAGGGCGCTCAACTGATCCTCGTGAATGAGCTGCGTGTCGTACAGCAGCCGGCCGATGAGAGTCGACTTGCCGTCATCGACCGAGCCGCAGGTGAGAAAGCGCAGCAGCGCCTTGCCCGCGCCGCTCTCGAGAGCCGCATCGGCTCCGGCGAGCCCGGACTGCGCACCCTGCGGCCGCGGCGCGTGCATCTTAGAAGTATCCGTCACGTTTCTTCTTCTCCATTGATGCCGCCTCATCGACATCGATCAACCGCCCGGAGCGCTCGGAAGTGCGCATCAACAGCATCTCCTCGATGATCGCATCGAGCGTCGTGGCGCGACTGTCGATCGCAGCGGTGAGCGGATAGCACCCCAGGGAGCGAAAACGCACCATGCGCACCTGCTCGCGCTCCCCGGGTTTCAGCGGCATGCGTTCATCGTCGCGCATGATCAGCTGGCCGTCGCGCTCGATCACCGGACGCGGCGCGGCGAAGTACAGCGGCACCACCGGGATGCCCTCGGCGCGGGTGTACTGCCATACGTCGAGCTCGGTCCAGTTCGAGAGCGGAAAGACCCGGATGGTCTCGCCCGCATTGATCCGGGTGTTGTACAGGTTCCACAGCTCCGGGCGCTGGTTGCGCGGGTCCCACACGTGACCCGGCGAGCGGAACGAGAAGATGCGCTCCTTCGCGCGGCTTTGCTCCTCGTCCCGGCGCGCCCCGCCGAAGGCCGCATCGAACTGCCACTTGTCGAGCGCCTGCTTGAGCGCCTCGGTCTTCATCACCTGCGTGTGCAGCTTCGATCCGGAGCTGATGGGATTGATGCCGCGGGCGAGCCCCTCGGGGTTGGTGTGCACGAGGAGCTGCACCCCGTAACGTGCGGCGATCTGATCGCGGAAGCGGATCATCTCGCGGAATTTCCACGTGGTGTCGATGTGCAGCAGCGGGAATGGCGGCTTGCCGGGATAGAAGGCCTTCAACGCCAGATGCAGCATGACACCCGAGTCCTTGCCGATCGAGTACAGCATGACCGGATTGCGAAACTCCGCGGCCACCTCCCGGATGATGCCGATCGACTCCGACTCGAGACGGCGCAGGTGCGGCGAGAGGGGTGCGCGCCGGGTATCGCGGGCGCTCGCGGTGGTGTCGTTCATCGCGACTCAGGCGGCCAGTGGTACGAGCGGGAATGCCCCGCCGGCAACGAAGAAGGAATTCCGGAAACCCGGCTTGCCATAGCGCAGTGGCGCGCCGTCGGCGGCGAGCACCTGGCCGCCCGCCGCCGCAAGCACTGCGTGCCCGGCCGCGGTATCCCATTCCATCGTTGGTCCGAGGCGCGGATAAAGATCCGCCTCGCCCGCGGCGACCAGGCAGAACTTCAGGGAAGAGCCGACCGAGACACGCTCGCGCACCGCATAGCCATGCAGGTAAATCTCTGTTTCCGGGGTGGCATGTGAACGCGATACCACCGCAGTCAGTCCGCCCTGAGGCGCCGCGCGCACGCGCAGTGCCTGGCGCGCTGCGCCCGCGGCCGAGCGCGGCGCCGCCGGCTGCGCCAAGCGGAATGCCCGCCGCGACTGTGCGTCACCGGCGTAGAGCATGCCGCCGATCGGGGCATAGACCACCCCGAGCACCGGCGCGCCGGCGCGGATCAGCGCGATGTTGACCGTGAAGTCCCCGCGGCGCCCGATGAATTCCTTGGTGCCATCGAGCGGATCGACCAGGAAGAACGTCGCGCCGACCGTCGGGACGTGCCCCGCGGCACAGGACTCTTCGGCCACCACCGGCACACCGGGCGCGATGCGCGCCAAGCTCTCGAGAATGACCGCCTCGGCGGCATGGTCCGCCTCGGTGACCGGAGTGCGGTCCGCCTTGTACTCGACGGTGGCGTCACCGCGCAGGTACACGGCATGGGCCTCACGGCCGGCGGCCACCGCCACCGGCAGGAGCGACTCGAGAAGCTCGGAATCTGTGGTCGAGGACACGGGATCGATCCGTTGGGAAACCGGCCCACAGTCTACACAATGCGCCGCCCGGACGGCTGCCGGGCGGCGCTCGAGCCACGAGAATTTCCGGTTATGTCCTCAGGCGCGCTCGCTCAGCCGGCGCGGATCGGCGACGGAGCGAGCGGCAGGCCGAGCGAGTCGGCCACCGCCGCGTGGGTAATGGCGCCGGCGTGCACATTCAGCCCCGCGGCGAAACCCGCGTCGCGCCGCAGCGCTTCTTCCCAGCCGAGGTCGGCGATCCGGCGCACGTACGGCAGCGTGGCATTGGTGAGTGCGAACGTCGAGGTACGGGCCACCGCGCCCGGCATGTTCGCGACGCAATAGTGCACCACCCCGTCTACGACGAAGGTCGGTTCGGCATGCGTGGTCGCCCTGCTGGTCTCGAAGCACCCCCCCTGGTCGATGGCAATATCGACCAGCACGGAGCCGGGCTGCATGCTCGAGAGCATGGCGCGCGTGATCAACTTCGGGGCCGCCGCGCCCGCGATCAACACCGCCCCGATCACCAAGTCCGCCTCCGCGACCAACCGCTCGATCGTCGCGGTCGTCGAGTACGCGGTGCGCAGCGCGCAGCCGAACTGCTCGGAGAGCTGGCGCAGCCGCCCGAGCGAGCGGTCGACCACCGTGACGTCGGCGTGCATGCCGACGGCCATCTGCGCAGCATGGGTACCGGCGACCCCGCCGCCGAGGATGACGACCTTCGCCGGCAATACGCCCGGCACGCCCCCGAGCAGCACGCCGCTGCCCCCATTGGCCTTCTGCAGACAGGTGGCACCGACCTGCACCGACATGCGGCCGGCCACTTCGCTCATGGGGGTCAACAACGGCAGTCCGCCCTCATGCGTGACGGTCTCGTAGGCGATGGCCGTGGCGCCGGATTTCATCACGGCGCGCGCCTGCTCTGGATCGGGCGCCAGATGCAGGTACGTGAAGAGCACCTGACCGCGGCGCAGCAGCGCGCACTCCGCCGGCTGCGGCTCCTTCACCTTCACCACCAGATCGGCGCCGGCAAACACATCGGCCGCACCCGGCACGATGCGGGCGCCGACTGCCCGGTAGGCCGCATCGGCCACCCCGATGCCGACGCCCGCACCGGACTGGATCAGCACCTCGTGGCCCGCCCCGGTGAGCTCGCGCACTCCGGCCGGCACCAGCCCGACCCGATATTCATGAACCTTGATCTCGCTTGGAACGCCGATACGCATGGCACTGTCCCCGGGGGATGGAATGGGCCCAGAGCTTATGGAGCGCGGCCGGCGGGAGCTTGCGAGTTACGCACCAGAAGGGGCTTCAGCCGCATAAACTGCCGCATTCTCGTATTTTTATGGCAGACTCTTGCGACCATGAGCCTCGATCGCTACGATCACGCCATCCTGCGCCGGCTGCAGCAGGATGCGCGCATCACCAACGCGCGCCTGGCGGGGGACGTGAGCCTGTCCGAGTCCGCCTGCCTGCGGCGCGTGAAGGCGCTGGAGGAATCCGGCCTGATCCAGGGGTACACCGCGCTCATCGACCAGCACAAGGCCGGCTATCCAGTCAACGTGTTCGTCAACATCACGCTCGACCGCCAGAGCCAGTCCGGGCTCGAGGCCTTCGAGACCGCGGTGCGCAAGATCCCCCAGGTGATGGAGTGCTATCTGATGACCGGCGAGCACGATTACCTGCTGCGCCTGGTGGTGGCCGATCTCGATGACTTCGAGCGCATCCACAGCCAGCACCTCACGCGCCTGCCGAGTGTGGTGCGCATCCAGTCGAGTTTCGCGATGCGCACCGTCACCCGCTCCACCGCGCTTCCGGTGCGCTAGACGGTCGCGGAGGTCCGTTCAAACTCGCAGCGCGATTTTGCCGATGTGAGCGCCGGATTCCATCAGCGCATGCGCGCGCGCCGCCTCGGCCAGCGGGAAGGTTGCATGGATCGGCAGGCGGAGCGATTTCGAGCCGATGAGCGGCCAGATCTCGCGGCGCAGCCCCGCGCCGATCCGGCCCTTGCTCGCGAGGCTCTGCGCCCGCAGCGTCGAGCCGCCGATCGTCAGTCGCTTGACCATCAGCTGCGCCAAGTCGAGCTCGGCCTTGCGCCCGCCCAGGGTCGCGATGATCGCGATCCGCCCGTCGGACGCGGCCGCAGCGATATCGCGCGGCACGTACTCCCCGCCGACCATGTCGAGGATGACATCGGCACCCTTGCCTGCGGTGGCGCTCACGGTCGCGGCCACGAAATCCTCCTGTTTGTAGTTGATCGCGACATCAGCGCCAAGGGCGCGGCATGCCGCGCATTTTTCCGCGCTTCCCGCCGTGACAATGACTGCGGCGCCGTACGCCTTGCCGAGCACAATGGCGGTAACGCCGATTCCGCTCGAGCCGCCGTGGACCAGCAGCCACTGTCCGGGCCGCAGGCACGATCGCTCGAAGACATTGTAGTAGACGGTAAAGACCGTCTCCGGCAACACCGCGGCCTCCTCCAGCGACAGATTGCCGGGCACGGGCAGACACTGGGCCGCCGGCGCCACGGCATACTCGGCGTAGCCCCCGCCCGCAAGCAGCGCGCACACTCGATCACCCGGGGACCACTCCCGCACCCGCGAGCCCACCCGCACCACTTTCCCGGCCACTTCCAGCCCGGGGATATCGCTCGCACCCGGCGGGGGCGGATATCGGCCCAGACGCTGCAAGACGTCCGGGCGGTTGACACCGGCCGCCGCCACCTGGATCAACACCTCGTCAGCTCCCGGCTGCGGCATCGGCCGCCGCGCCGGTTGCAACGCCTCCGGACCGCCCGGCGAGACGATTTCCACGACAGCAATGCTGGCGGGCAATTCACTCATGCGTTGGCCTCCCCTTGCAATGCGAGCATGCCGGCACGCCCGGGCACCCTACCCGACTCGATCGGGCAGCGCGGCAGACAAGTGCAGTCCAATGAGGCCGCATAGCTCGCCAAGTCGGTCAACCCGACCCCTCGGGCGCGCCACCGGGCGAGCAGCCGCTCGAAACCCGCTCGATACGCCCCGCCTTCGAGCTCGGCATGCAGAGTGAACACGTGCTCGCCCGGGACCTCGGTCAGCGCCAACAGGTGCTCGATCGGATCGACACCGCGCAGATCGGGACGGCCGATCAGCTCATCGAGCGTCGGCAGCGTGGTCGGCAATTGGGGCACGGGAATCTCGCGACTCTCCACGACCGGGACGAATGGGCCGACGCCGCGCGTGTCGGAGGCGTAACGGAAACCGGCCTCGGCCTCGAGCTGCGGCACGAAGCGATTGACCTGCCAACCGGCCGCACCGTGCGATTCGGGCGCCCGCCCGAAGATCCGGACGAACTCCTCGCGCGCGAGCCACAGTTGGCGGCGAGTCCACGGCGCGCTCGCACGTGCCACGCCATCCTGCCACTTGACGTGATCCCAGGTGTGCACGCCCACCTCGAAGCCGCGCGCGGCCACCTCGCGCAGCACCGCCTCGCAGCGCCGCCCGATTCGCGGACCCGGCAACACGACACCATAGAGCAACGTGCGCAGCCCGTAATGACTCGCCACCGATGTCCGGCGCACCTTGCCGAGAAAGCCGCGGCGCAACACCCGCTTGATCGCTCTGCCGGTGTGATCGGGACCGAGGCTGAAGAGAAAGGTCGCGCGGGCACCGGCGCTCTCGAGCGCGGTCATCAGGCGCGGGACACCTTCGAGGGTACCCCGATACGTATCGACATCGATCTTCAGCGCAATGGTGCTCATGAACCCTAGCGCGCACAGTCCTCAGACCAGCAACCGCGGCTGCGCCGCCCACTCCTCGGCCGCCCGCCTCAGGTCCAGAGGCCCTCGGGCGTCGGCCGCCGCCAGAATCCGCAGCGTTCCCTGACCGCACACCGCATAACATGCGCCCGCCCGGCCATAGAGCCGCGGAGCACCCGTGTCGCTGTGCGCCGCGAGACGGGTACGATGAATCCACAGGCGTTCCTCCCCGACATCGCTGAACGCACCCGGAAACGGCGGCGCAACGGCGCGCACCAGATTGTGGATACGTGGCGCCGGCCAGCGCCAGTCGATCCGACCGTCCTCGGGCCGCCGCCGCCCGAAGTATTGCCCGGGCACGATCGGCTGCGGGCGGCGCGGCGCGGTGCCGGCGAGCAGCCCGGGCAGAGCGCGCACGAGAACGATTTCCGCGGCAACGGTGACCTTGGCGTACACCTCCCGGGCCTCGTCGTCGGCGAGAATCGGCACCGCCATCTGATCGATGATATCGCCCGCATCGGCGCGCGCGACCATCTCGTGCAGTGTCGCACCGGTCTCGCGCTCGCCGTTGAGGATCGCCCAGTTGACCGGCGCGCGGCCACGGTAGTTCGGCAGCAGCGAGCCGTGCATGTTGAGCGCGCCGCGACGGGCGCAGCGCAGCAGCGCCTCCGGCAGCAGCGCCCGGTAGTAGAACGAGAACACGAAGTCCGGTGCGAGCGCGGCCAGGCGCTCCGCGAGGCGCGGCGCGGCGGGATCCTGCGCTGTCATGACCTCGATGCCGTACTCGCGGGCGACCTCGGCCACGCTCGCGAACCATTGACGCTCGCCCGGGTCGTCGGCCACCGTAACCACCAGCGGCACCTCGACGCCGCCGGACAGGAGCGCTTTCAGACAGCGCACCCCGACGTCGTGATAGGCGAACACGACCGCGCGAACACGGCTCACGGCGTACGGCCCGGCTCGTGCTCGGCGCGCAGCATCTCCGTGTGATCGAGCGCGGGGTTGGCCCTGCTCGGCGGCTCGAGATCCCCACGCCGGTGATCCGGACTCGAGCCCGCCGCACTGGCCGGGCCGGACGCCGTGCCCGGGAATTCCCCCTGGAGCGGCTCGCTCTCCAGGATCGCCGTGATGGTGTAGCGCGGCCGTTGACGGACCTGCTCGTAGATCCGCCCGACGTACTCCCCCATCACCCCGACGCTGACCAGCAAGATACCGATGAAGAAGAACGCGAGCCCGAACAAGGTGAATACGCCTTGGACTTCCGGACCGATGAAGATGCGCTGTACCGCCAGCACCACCACGAAGGCGAGCGAGATCAGCGCGACCACCATGCCCACCATGGTGAAGAATTGCAGCGGCACCACCGAAAAACCCGTCAACAAATCGAAATTCAGGCGAATCAGCCGGTAGATCGAGTATTTCGACTGCCCGGCGGCGCGCTCCGAGTGCGCCACCTCGACCTCGACCGGATGGCGGGCGAAGGTATATGCGAGGGCCGGCACGAAGGTGCTCACCTCGAGACAACGATTGATGGCATCGACGATGGTGCGGTGATAGCCGCGCAACATGCAGCCTTGATCGCTGATGCGAATCTGCGTGGTGCGCTCGCGAACCCGGTTCATCAGCCGGGAGGCGGCCTTGCGCCACAGCGCATCGTGCCGCCGCGCGCGCACCGTGCCGACATAGTCCGCGCCCTGATCGAGGGCCCTCACCAGCTTGCCGATCTCCTCCGGCGGGTTCTGCAGGTCCGCATCGAGCGTGATGATGTAATCGCCGCGCGTGTGCGCGAAACCGGCCAGGATGGCCATGTGCTGGCCGGCATTGCGCGTCAATAGCACCACGCGCGTGCGCTGCGGCCGGCGCTCGAACAGCTGCCGCAGAACGGCCGCCGAGCGGTCGCGGCTGCCGTCATCGACGAAAATGACCTCGTAGGCGCGGCCGAGCGCATCGAGCACCGGATACAGGCGCTCGGCCAGCGCCTCGAGCCCCGCCTCCTCGTTGTAGACGGGGATGACGACCGAGAGCGTCGCACTCATTGCATTGCTCCGCGCAGCACCTCGCGGGCAGCAGTGACCACCCGCTCCGGGTCCGAGTCGCTCATCGCCGGGAACAGCGGCAGCGTGACCGTCTCGCGGCCGATCCGCTCGGCGTTGGGGAACTGGCCCTCGCGGTAGCCGAGCGCGCGATAGGCGCTGAACAGATGGATCGCCGGGTAGTGCACCCCGATGCCGACGCCGCGCGCGGCCATCGCCGCGATGAATTCCGCCCGGTCGATGCGCAGTCGATCGAGCGGCAGGAGCGCGGCGAACATGTGCCAATTGTGCCCCGCATCGCCCCGCGCCGGCAGCCGCAGCGGCGGCTCCTCGCCCCACAGCGCAAAGTAGCGGGCCACGAGTTCGCGGCGGCGCGCAGTGAAGGCCTCGAGCTGGCGCAACTGCCCGAGCCCGACGCAGGCGGCGACATCGGACAGATTGGCCTTGCCGCCGGCGAAGTAGGTCTCGACCTGATCGGCCGCGATCCTGGCCTGACCGTGGAAGCGATGCAGTTCCAGCTCGCGCACCTCTTCGCTCGAGCCCCCGACCACCGCGCCACCCTCGATCGAGGTGATGTTCTTGTTGGGATGAAAGCTGAAACAGACCAGGTCGCCGCTGCTGCCGATGCGCCGGCCGCGATAGCTCGAGCCCAGCGCCTGGGCGGCATCCTCGATGACCCGCAGCCCGTGCCGCTCGGCGAGCGCGTACACGCGATCGAGGTCGACCGGCAGTCCCGCCAGGTGCACCGGCATGATGGCGCGCGTGCGCGCGCTGATCGCCGCCTCGGCCTGATCGAGATCGATCGAGCGCGTGTCGAGATCCACATCGACGAACACCGGGCGGGCGCCGGTGCGCACCACGACATTGGCGCTCGCCACAAAACTCATCGCCGGCACGATCACCTCGTCCCCCGCGCCGATGCCGCAAGCGAGCAGCGCGTGCTCGAGGCTGGCGGTGGCCGAGGTCTGGGTGCGCACCGGCCGGCCGCCGAAGTACGTGGACAGCGCCGCCTCGAAGGCCTTGACCTTCGGGCCGCTGGCGAGCCAGCCGGAGCGCAGCACTTCGGCGACCTCGGCGATGGTCTGCTCGTCGATGCTCGGCCGGGTAAAGGGCAGAAAAGTGCTCATATGTTACGAACGCGCCACCAGCACCACCCCGAAGATGATCACGAGAATACCCGCAACCCGCTCCAGGTTGGGCGCCTCTCCGAGCAGCCACCACGCCAGTCCCACGTTGATGATGTACCCGAGGGAGAGCATGGGATAGGCCTGAGTCACCGGCACCCTCGACAACCCGATGACCCACACGATCAGCGATACGCCATAACAGCCTAACGCGAACCACATCCATGGCACGGTCGCGAGCTCGAGCAGCCGCCGCGTGACGTTGACGCCCGAGCCGAACAGCGCGCCGGTATCGTCAGTGGCGGCCTTCAGAGCGAGCTGGGCCACCGCGTTCAGCAGCACGCCGCCGAACAGAAAGCCGAATACCGACCACTTCATCGGCGGCTCACCGCCACCGTGAAACTGTCCCGCCCGATCACCCGGCCCGGCAGACCCTCCTTGCGATAACGCCGCCACACCGCGGGGCCGAAGAAGGCGACCGCATCATGGCTCGCGTCCCATCGCCGCACGAACTGCTTCGGTGTCGCGGTCATCAGTCCGGGCTGGAGCCTCTCCCCGTAGCCGAGCTCCCCGGAGTAGCCCACCAGCGTGAGCAGGCGGCCCAAGTACGGCGGGATGGTCTGCCGGTACTGGCCGACGCTGTAGAGCGCGGTGCCAGGGTGAACGTCGGGCTTGATTTCCTGCACCAGCTGATAGGCCGAACGCGAGGGCGGAATCACCGTGTACTCGCACAACAGCGCCTGCCAGACGAAGATGAACATCAGCATCACCACGAACATCCCGACCGGCGCGCGCTCGGTGGCGGCATCGTCCGCGGCCCGCGGCCCGGCCGCCGCCGCTATCAGCGCCGCGACCAGCGCGGCGGCCGCCCAGGCAAGCGCCGCACCCGGGATGAAGCCGTTGCGCTCATGGGAATAGACGAGCAACCCCGCCGCGACGAACACCGCCAGACCGGCCGCCATCCACGTGGCCCGGGCGATGCCGCCCGGACGGCGCACGATGTACACACCGCTCAACGCGGCCAGTGGCGGAAACATCGGCAGGATGTAGGTCGCGAGCTTCGAGTGCGACAGCGAGAAGAAGATCAGCGTCAGCACCGAGTACAGCAGCAGAAATTTCAGCGGCTTGAAATGCGGCACGGGACCCGGATCGGACCAGGTCGCGCGCGCCGCGCGCGCCAGCGGCACGAGCCAGGCGAACGCACCGATGGCCAGGATCACGATGAAGTAGTACCACGGCTCGACGCGCCGCGCCCGATTGGTCAGAAAGCGCTCGAAGTGCTGCACGATGAAAAAATAGTGGGCGAAGGTCGGATTGCGCAGCGACACGAGGACGAGCCAGGGCGCCCCGATCGCGACCATGATCGGCACTCCGAGTCCTGCGTGCAGGCGCCGCCAGGGGCGCGCGTCACGCTCGAGGACGGTGTAGCCGATCAGCGCCAGCCCGGCCAGCACGTACACCTCCAGCCCCTTGGTCAGCAACGCCAGTGCCGCAACTGCCCAGGCAAGCAGCATCCAGTTACGTTCCGACTTCGAGCCCGGCTCGGCGCATTGTGCGCGTGTGAACGCGAGCACCATCGCCGTCAGCCAGAAACACAGGCCCGCGTCGAGCAGGTCGAGGTGCGCGACGATACCGAAATACGGACTCATGGCCAGCAGAGCCACCGCGGCCAGCGCCGAGCGCCGATCGTACAGCCGCGCGAGCCACGCATAGATCAGCGCGAGACAGCCGAAGCCGAGCCCCACGGTCCAGAGCCTCGAGGTCAGGTTGCCCACACCGAACACCGAGTAGATCGTCGCGGTCGCCCAATACTGCAACGCCGGCTTCTCGAAGTACTTCAGGCCATCGAGCCGCGGAGTCACCCAGTTGCCGCTGACGAGCATCTCACGCGGAATCTCGGCGTAGCGGCCCTCGTCCGGATCGAGCATCGGACGGATCTGCATGGTGGCGAACCAGACCACCGCCAGCACGATCCACGCCCACCATCTGAGTCTGCCGCCGCGCGCGTGCGCTGTGCTCATGAATTCGCTCCCTCGCGCGGCCGCTGGCGCCTACAGTCCACTCGCCGCGGCGTTGAGCGGATCGAAGCTGCCGAGCTTGACGTAGAACTCGATCGTGCGGCGGATCGCGGTGTCGAGATCGGTATGGGGCTGCCAGCCGAGGTCGCGTTTGGCCGCCTGAATCGCCGGCACGCGCACCTGGATGTCCTGATAGTACTTGCCGTAGTACTCCCCGGCCGACACCTCGATAATCTCGGTGGCCCTGGCCGCATCGCGCAACTCCGGGAACTCCTGCGCAATGCGGATGGTCCGCTCGGCGAGCTCGCGGATCGAGACGCAATTGTCCGGATTGCCGATATTGAAGATGCGCCGGGTCGCCCGTCCGTCCCGGTTCTCGAGGATCGTCAGCAGGCACTCGATGGCGTCATCGATGAAGGTGAAGGAGCGCTTCTGGCGGCCGCCGTCGACCAGCTTGAAGGGCCGGCGATACAGAACGTTGGAGAGAAACTGGGTAAACACCCGCGAGCTGCCCTCCTTGGGCTCCTCGATGTTGTCGAGATTCGGACCGATGAAGTTGAACGGCCGAAACAGTGTGTAATCCAGGCTGTCGCGCACGCCGTACGCGTAAATCACCCGATCGAGAAGCTGCTTGGAGGCGGCGTAGATCCAGCGCTGCTTGTTGATCGGCCCATACACGAGCGGGCTCGTCTCCTCATCAAGCACCGCATCCGGGGACATGCCATAGAGTTCGGAGGTCGAGGGAAACACCAGCCGCTTGCCGTATTTGACGCAGTGGCGCACCACGGCGAGATTGGCCTCGAAATCGAGCTCGAAGACCCGCAGCGGATGGGTGACGTACTGGGCGGGATTGGCGATCGCGACCAGCGGCACGACCACGTCGCACTTCTTGACGTGATACTCGACCCATTCCCTGTTGATGGTGATGTCGCCCTCGACGAAGTGGAAGCGCTCGTCTTTCGGCAGCTCGCCAAGCTTGTTGTCGGCGAGATCGATGCCGTAGACCTCCCAGTCCCGCTCGCGCAGAATGGCGCTCGTGAGCGCGCTGCCGATGAATCCGTTCGCTCCGAGAATCATGATCTTCAGTGCCATGGAAGTCCTTCGTGCCAGCGGCCGGCCCGATGCATGAAAAGAGCAATTTTACCAGCTTCCAGCCGGCACGCGCACCGACTTGATCCCGAGCGCGCGAGCGCTCGCGGCACGCGCCGGGACCCCGGGGCCCTCAGAAACGCAGCCCGACCAGGATTGGAACGAATGCCGTGGGCTGGGTTGTCTGTATGCGCTGATAGCGCGCTTCGACGAACAGTGTCTGCCCGCCGCTCAGCGCGAAATCGAGGCCGACGCCCGCATTCCATGAAAAACGCGTGGTAGAGCCGCTGGCGACCTCCACCTGGCCGGGCACCAGTCCGTATGCGCAGTAACCAAACCAGGGGTTGCACAGGTAGGATCCAACCGCCACGGTCTGGGTGAGCCCGACATGCATGTGATCCACCCCGATCCCGACCAGCGTGAACCCCGTGACCCGCGGGGAGATCGGCACCCGGTATTCCGCATCGACATTCAGCCCGAACACATCGCCGAAGCCGCCGTCGATCTGGGTCTGATCCGCCGCCTCATTGATGGCGATGAGGTTGCGCGTGGCGTTGAAGGCGCTGTAGTCGACATCGGCGCGCAATGCGATCGGTATGCTCGGGCGCGGCTGCCAGGTCAGTCCCCCGCCGAGCGTCCACCCGCCCTGGAAGTACTGCGACGTGGTGCCAATGGTCGGGGTGTATCCCAAGTCGAAATGCCAGCGCACCGGCTGCACGGGCCTGAAGGTTTGCTCGTAGTACGTCTGGGCCGACGCGCGCGCCGACAGACCGAGGAGGACCAGCGCCCCCAGCGGGTAAAGATAGCGATTCATGTGTTAGCTCCTTACGGCGCCGCATGGCGCCCGATCCCACCGCGCGTGCCGAGTTCACCCCGAGCGCTCACGCGACACGCAGCTTACGTTTGACCACTTGCGCGATGTCGTGCATCTCCTCAATGCCGAGCAGCATCGCACAAGCAAAAAACGCGCCGATACTCGTTACGATGACCAGCAGCAACCCGCCGAGTTTCGGCCAGAAGGCCTCGCCCGGCCAATTGGCGAGCAGCGTGCTCGATCCGCCCCAGCAGATCAGCGCGAGTACTGCACAGGCGACGCCCAGCCTCGCCAGCAGCGTCAGCATCGCGCGCGATTCGAACCGGCCGAGGTGCCGGCGCATCAGAGCATACAGCACCACGAAATTCACGGTGGCCACGCACGCGGTCGAGAATGCCAGGCCCTGCGGGCCCCAGTGTAGCCGCAAAGTCGTCAGCCAGCACAGCAGCACGTTGAGCCCCATCGCGCACAGACTCACCATCATCGGGGTCTTGCGCCGGTCGATGGCGTAGAAGGCATTGACGAGCACCTTCAGCGCCGCATAGGCGCACAGCCCGATGGCGTACATGCGCAGCGCGCTGGCCGTCTCGAGCACATCGTGCGCGCTGAAGCGCCCGTGTTGATAAAGAACCGAGACGATCGGGCCGGCGAGCATGATCAGACCGATCGCCGCCGGCACGGTCAACAGCAGCACCAGGCGCAGACCACGGGCAAGTTCGGTGCGAAACCCCTCGTGATTGCCGGCCGCGGCCATCCGCGCGAGCATGGGCAGGGCGACCGTGCCGAAGGCGACGCCAAACATCCCGAGGGGGAACTGCATCAGTCGAAAGGCGTACTGCAACCAAGTGATCGGTCCGTTGCCGAGCAGCGATGCGAACCCCGAGTTCACCACGACATTGACCTGCACCGAACTCGCGGCGATCAGTGACGGGCCCATGATCAACAGGATGGCCTTGACCCTCGAATCCCGCCAGCGGAAATCCGGGCGGAACCGGTAGCCGAACCGCCGCAGCCGCGGAATCTGCACCCCCAGTTGCAGCAGCCCGCCGATGAGGGTGCCGATCGCGAGCCCCACGGTAGCCTTGGGACCGAAGTGCGGATCGAGCCACCAGCCCAGACCCGCCCCGGCGATGATCGTGCCGAGATTGAAGAAGGACGACGCCAGCGCCGGTAGGCCGAATACGTTGCGCGCGTTCAGCATGCCCATGACCAGCGCCGCGAGCGACACGATCAGGATGAACGGATACATGATCCGCGCCAGCTCCACGGTCAGCGCCGCCTTGGCCGGACTGAACCCCCAGCCAAGCATCGCCACCAACCACGGCGCGAGCGCAATGCCGAGCAACACCAGCGCGCTGATGCCGATGACCGCCAGCGTGAGCACCTTGTTGGCGAGCTGCCAGGCGGACTGCTCGCCTTCGCGCAGCAGTGTCTTGCTGAAGGTGGTGACGAAAGCGGTCGAGAGCGCTCCTTCGCCCACCAGATCGCGCAGCAGGTTGGGAATGCGAAAGGCGGTGATGTACGCATCCATGAGCCGTCCGCCGCCAAACAGCGCGCCGAATACGATCAGGCGCACCAAGCCGAGCACCCGGCTGCACAGCACCGCGATGGCTATCAGGATGGCGCCGCGGGTATTGAGCTTCTCACCCGGCGCGCTCGCGGGCGCCGACGGTTCAGAGGATGGCATCGGGTGCGGTCTCAGCCAAGCGCAATGGCCGGCGATCCAGCCACCGCCGCCGCGAAATCACCGCGCCCGCCGCGCCGCCACGCGGTTGCCCCTGCCAACGTACCGCTCATCTGCTCCGCCTGCTCTCATTGCCGCCCGCGGCGCATCGCCGCCGCGGGCGCAAGCATACCGGCCGGCACAGGCCGGCGCGAGCCGGCCACCCGCAGGGTCAGCAGTGGCGCTCGGCCACCTCGACCCCGATGCCCTGCCCGCGCTTCAGGGGCATGCTGCCGCTGCGGACCCCTCGGTGCCCTGGCGCAGCGCGCTCAACACTCCGCGCCCCGCAGGCGCACCACGAAGCGGCCGGTTGCTTGCCCCGCGATCAGCGTCTGCGCCGCATCGGGCACGGACTCGAGCCCGATCACCGCGCGGACGATTCGCTGCTCGATCGCGGCGGGCCGCCATGGCCCGGCGAGCTGCCCCCATACCGCCAGACGCCAGGCGCGCGGCACCTGCACCGAGTGGATTCCCAACAGGCTGACGCCGCGCAGGATCAGCGGCATGACCGTGCCGGAGAGCGCCGGGGAGTGCGCGAGCCCGATGCAGGCGATGTTGCCCCATGGCTTGACCGTGCGTGTCAGGTACGAGAGGACCTCCCCGCCGAGGTTGTCGAGCGCCCCGCCCCAGACGGCCGTCTCGAGCGGCTTGCGGCCCAGATCGAGCCGCGCCCGCTCAATCACCTCATCGGCGCCGAGCGCGCGCAAAAATGCGGCGGCCTGCGGCTTGCCGGTGATCGCCGCGGCGGTAAAGCCCGCGCGCTTCAGCAGCGCCAGCGCGATCCCACCGACGCCGCCGGTGGCACCGGTTACCGCGATGGCACCCTGCCCGGGATGCTGGTGGTTCTCGAGCATGCGCCGCAGCGCCAGCGCCGCCGTGAAGCCGGCGGTTCCAAGGGCCATCGCCTCAAGGAGGCTCAGTCCCGGCGGCAGCGGTACGAGGGCCTCGGCGGGCACGCGCGCATATTCGGCGAATCCTCCGTCCAGCCACTCTCCCAGCCCGGCGCCGGTCGCCAACACCCGATCTCCCGGCTTGAAGGTCACATCGCTGCTGTGCTCGACCACTCCGGACAAATCGATGCCCGCGACCCGTGGGTACGCGCGCAGGATTGCGCCCCGGCCGGTCACCGCCAGGGCGTCCTTATAGTTGAGTCCCGAATAAGCGACACGCACGAGAACCTCGCCCGGCGTCAGGTCCTCGAGGCGCACCGATTCGACGCATGCGGTCGGCCCCTTCGGGGTCTGATGAACGCGTAAGGCCTTGAAAGAGGTCATGACGGCGGCGCTGGCGGGCGAATCGTTCTATTGTATCGGCCTCACCGCGGGCGCGGCGCCGGAACACCTGAGTTCCGGATCCAGGAAACTGGATAATTACGAATCACTAGCCTAGTGTAATGACCATATTTTTCATACACTTGTATGGTAGACCTCAGTCCGGTTCTCATCTGTGATGCTCTGCGGACACCATTCGGCCGCTACGGGGGCTCGCTCGGAGGTGTCCGCACGGACGACCTCGCGGCCGTGCCGATACGCGCCCTGCTCGAGCGGCACCCCCGGGTCGACTGGGCCAGCCTCGACGACGTCTACCTCGGCTGCGCCAATCAGGCCGGCGAGGACAATCGCAACGTGGCGCGCATGGCGGTCCTACTGGCGGGGCTACCCGAGAGTGTGCCCGCCTCCACCGTGAACCGGCTGTGCGGCTCGAGCCTCGATGCCATCGCCATCGCGGCCCGCGCCATCGCGGCCGGCGAGGCGCATTTGATGATCGCCGGCGGAATAGAGAGCATGACGCGCGCTCCCTACGTCCTCGGCAAAGCCAACACGGCGTTCGAGCGCGGCACGAGGCTCGAAGACACCACACTCGGGTGGCGATTCGTCAACCCCGTCATCCGCAGCCGCTTCGGCATCGACTCCATGGCCGAGACGGCGGAGAATCTCGTCGCCGAGCGCGGAATTTCCCGAGCCGACCAGGACGCTTTCGCGCTTCGCAGCCAGCAACGCTATGCGCGCGCCCATGCGGACGGGTTCTTCGAGCGCGAAATCGTCCCGGTCACTGTGACTCATCCCAAGCATCCCGCCCAGCAGATCCGGCAGGACGAGCACCCACGACCTGAGACCACCCTGGAGGCGCTCGCCCGTCTCAAAGGCATCGTACGACCCGAGGGCGCGGTGACCGCCGGCAACTCCTCGGGCATCAACGATGGCGCCGCCGCGGTGTTGCTGGCGAGCGAAGCGGCGGCGCGGCGCTTTGGCCTCGCGCCCCGCGCCCGGGTGATCGGCAGCGCCGTGGCCGGCGTGCCGCCGCGCATCATGGGCATCGGACCGGTGCCGGCGACGCGCAAGCTGCTGCAGCGTACCGGAACATCGCTCGCCAAGATCGATTTGATCGAACTCAACGAGGCGTTCGCCGCGCAGTCGCTGTCGGTCCTGCGCGAGCTCGGCCTGCCCGATGATGCCGGGCACGTGAACCCCAATGGGGGCGCGATCGCGATCGGCCACCCCCTCGGGGCGAGCGGAGCGCGGCTCATCGCCACGGCGCTGAATCAACTCGAAGCCGCAGGCGGGCGGCGTGCGCTATGCACCATGTGCATCGGCGTCGGTCAGGGCATCGCGCTGCTGATCGAGCGCCTTTGACACACACGCCGCCTGTTGCGGGGGCGCCTCAGGCGACCCGCACCCGCAATGGCTCGAGACCCGTGACGCTGGCCTCGAGCAGATCGCCCCGCTCGACGGCGGCGACCCCGGCCGGCGTGCCGGTGAACACCAGATCACCGGGCGCAAGCGTCCAGGCGGCCGACAGCTGCGCGATGATCTGCGGCACGCTCCAGATCATCTCCGCTATCGCGCCGCGCTGGCGCTCGACGCCGTTGACGTTCAGCGCGATCACCGCCGCGCCGATCTGCGCGGCCTGCGCATGCCCGGTGACCGGTCCAATCGGCGCGGCATACTCGAACCCCTTGCCGATGCACCACGGTCCCGCGCGCTTTTTCATCTGGGCCTGTAGATCGCGCCGGGTCATGTCGAGACCGACGGCATAGCCGTACACGTGCCGGTGCGCCTCGGCGGGCGGGATGTCGCATCCGCCTTCGCCGATCGCCACGACCAGTTCCACCTCGTGATGAAAGTCATGGGTCAGGCTCGGATAGGGCAGCCGCCCCACCTCGCCGGACTCGACCGGCAGCAACGCGTCCGCCGGCTTCATGAAGAACACCGGCGGCTCGCCGCCGGTACGGCCCATCTCCTGGGCATGGGCCTGATAGTTCGAGCCCACGCAATAGATGCGATGCACGGGGAAGCGCCGGGCAGTGCCGGCGACTGGCGCGCTCGTTATGCGCGGCGGAGTGAGGACGTATTCCATGACGGCACAGCGTAACACGCGCGCGCGGCAGAATCCGCCACCTTACAGCCGCCCGCTCAGTACTCGCGCCGGCAACAGTACGACGGCCCGCAGCAGCTGAAATACACCATCCACGGCTATCCCGAGCAATCGCAGCGGCAGCAACAGCAACCACAGGATCGGCCACGCGAGCAGCGCCAGCACCGCCAGCGGCCAGCACAGCACGAGGAGAATCAGCCAGAGGAGCAGCTTCACCACCGTGCTACGCTAGCGCCGCCTGCTGTGGGGAGCAAGCCGGCGCTGAGCACGCCAACCCGGCCGCCCCCCGTGCCGGCTCGCTTCGTCGCGCTTGCAGGTGAGTTCGCCGCAAATCCGGCGGGCCAACCGGCGACCGCCATCCCCTCTCGAGGGGCGATACGGCATCATGCCCGCTTCGGGCTCCCGTGAATCCAGTCCACCAAGATCGGGCCCGCGCGCCGGAGGAGCATCCGCATGAAGCCTGTCATCCCCGTAGTGGCGATTGCCTCGCTCGCTGCCTGCGCGGCGTGTCTCACGCCTGCCTTCGCCGCCGGCCACCAGGCCCGGCCCGCCGCAGCGTCGGCCTCGAGTTTGTTCACGCCCCGTGCGGTGAAGAGCTTCGGTACGGTCACGGTCAACGGGCGCAAGATCGCCTACGAGGCGGTGGCCGGAACGCTCATCGTACATCCGGCGAACTGGGACGACGCGGCGACACCGGCCACGGGCAAGCATGCGCTCGGCATGCCCGACGGTCCGCCAGTCGCCTCGATGTTCTACGTCGCGTATTTCCAGCGTGGCGTGCCCGCTCAGGACCGGCCGATCACGTTCCTCTACAACGGCGGACCGGGCTCCTCGAGCGTATGGCTGCACATGGGCGCCTACGGTCCCGTGCGGGTCGTGACCAACAGCAACACGCACACGCCCCCGGCACCCTACCGCCTCGTCAACAATCAGTACAGTCTGCTCGACGCCTCTGACTTGGTGTTCATCGACGCCCCGGGCACCGGTTACAGCCGGATCGAGGGCAAGGGAAAGGACAAGGCGTTCTACGGAGTCGATCAGGACGCCGACGCGTTCGCCTCGTTCATCATGCAGTTCCTCTCGCGCTTCCACCGCTGGAATTCGCCGAAGTACCTCTACGGGGAAAGCTACGGAACACCCCGGTCGGCCGCGCTCATCTACGACCTCGAGGTCAACGACGATGTCGACTTCAACGGCGTGATCATGCAGTCGCAGATTCTGAACTTCGACCTGAGCGCCGATGACCCGCAGCACAATCCAGGCATCGAGCTGCCCTACGAAATCGCGCTGCCGTCCATGGCGGCCACCGCATGGTATCACCACGTTCTGCCCGAGGAGCCCGCTCACCTGCGGCCGTTCCTGAAGAAAGTGGAGCGATTCGCGATGGGACGCTACGCCGATGCGCTCGCGCAAGGCGCCGTCCTCCCGCGCGCGCAGGAGCGCTCGATCGCCGAGCGGCTGCACCAGTACACCGCTCTGCCGATCCCCTATCTGTTGAAGGCCGACCTGCAGGTCAGCGGTCTGATGTTCGAGCACGAGTTGCTCAACTCGCACGACGAGACCACTGGCCGGCTCGACACCCGCTTCGCCGGCCCATCGATAGATCCCCTCAACGAGCATGCCCAGTACGATCCACAGGCCGCCGCCATCAGCTCGGCATACGTTGCCGCGTTCAATACGTACGTGACCGCCGACCTGCATTACAAGACCGATCTTACGTACCTGCCGGAGATCAACATACCCGACTGGCAGATGAAGCATCGCCCCCCGAATGCTTCCATGAAACTGCCCATCGACGTCAACGTCATGCCCGACCTCGCTTACGCGATGAAATACGATCCGGATCTGAAGATCATGCTGAACGGCGGCTTTTTCGATCTAGCCACCCCGTTCTATGAAGGCTGGTACGAGATGCATCACCTGCAGATACCGCGGAGCCTGGACAAGAACATTCAGTATCACTACTACAAGTCCGGACACATGATCTACGTGCGGGTCGCGGACCTGAAGAAGCTTCATGCCAACGTCGTAGCCTTCATTCGCCAGACCGACAACTTGGGAGGCAGATCATGAGTCACACGATGCACGGCCGCGCCCTGACCGGTGGCGCCGCGCTGCTCGCGGCCATCGCGCTCGGGGCGGTCGGCGCCGCCACGACCGCCCTCGCCAAGTCGCCGGCAAAGCGGCCCTGGCGTCGCACGCACAACCCGTATTTCCATACCCACGCGAGCACCACAAAAGGTGCGGTGACGGTGAACGGCCACACCATCCACTACCGAGCCGTGGCGGGCATGATCATCGTGCACGGCCCTGGCTGGAATGACGCGACGGGCGCGTACGGATTCGGACAGCCGAATCCCGGCAAGGCCAAGCGGGTGCAGTCCGAGGCCGCGATGTTCTACGTGGCCTATTTCAAGAATGGGGCCAAACCGAGCAAACGTCCGATCACCTTCCTCTACAATGGCGGCCCAGGCTCGGCGAGCGTATGGCTGCACATGGGCGCCTTCGGCCCCCGCCGCGTGATCACGGCCGATCACACGCAGACCCCGCCAGCCCCCTACAAGCTCGTGAACAACGAGTACAGCCTGCTCGATGCCTCGGACCTGGTGTTCGTCGATGCCCCCGGAACGGGATTCGGCCGGGTGCGCGGTCCCGACCCGGCCAAGAACTTCTATGGTGCGGACGCGGACGTGCACGCGTTCTCGCAGTTCATCATGAAGTTCCTGTCCAAGTACGGCCGCTGGAACTCCCCGAAGTACCTCCTCGGCGAGAGCTACGGCACGCCGCGCTCGGCCATGCTCGTCAACGCCCTCGAGACCCGTCACAATATCGACTTCAACGGCGTGATCCTGCTCTCGGCAATCCTGAACTTCGACGATTCCAATGGAATCGGAATGGCGCGCTTCAATCCCGGGATCGACCTGCCCTATGAGCTCTCGCTGCCGTCTTTCACCGCCACCGCGTGGTATCACCACAAGTTGCCGGGCGGCCAGCCCCCATTGAGGCCGCTGCTCGCCCGAGTCGAGCACTTCGCGATGACCGACTATGCGCAGGCGCTGCGCGCCGGCTCGCTGCTGCGCACCTCGGACTTCGATGCCATCGCGGCAAAACTGCACGAGTACACGGGGCTACCGGTCGGCTACATCGAAAAAGCGAATCTCCGTGTCACCGGGGGCGAGTTCCAGCACGAGCTGCTCGCCGGCACCGATGAATCCACCGGCCGGCTCGACTCCCGCTTCGCCGGTGCGTCATTGAATCCGCTCGGGCAGCGCGCCCAATACGATCCGCAGTCCGCGGCGATCAGCTCCGCGTATGCCGCGGCGTTCAACGACTACTCGCGCAAGGTCCTGCACTTCGGCATGGGACTGCGTTACAAGATGCAGATTCCGGTCTGGCGGATCTGGAACTTCGAGCACAGACAGCCCGGGGTGGGCTACGCGCTGTCCCGGGCGCTCAACGTGATGCCGGATCTCGCGAACGCGATGAAGCAGGATCCGGATCTGAAGGTGATGCTGAACGGCGGCTACTTCGACCTCGCGACGCCCTTCTACGAGGGCATCTACGAGATGCGGCACCTGCCCATGGAGCGCAAGCTGCAGGCGAACATCCAGTACCACTACTACAAGTCCGGTCACATGATCTACGTGCACGTGCCGGCGCTGAAGCAGTTGCATGCCAACATCGTGGCATTCATCGACTCGACCGATCACCAGCACTAGCGCGCCTTTGCCTTCCCGACCAGCTGCCACCGCAGGCCGGCAGGCACCCTGGACGGTCGGCCCGCAGAGCGTTCCAGGGGGATGCGCGGGCCGTGCCAGGACCTCATGTTGACCAGGGTGTCCACGCTCCCGCCGC
>DAHXNV010000069.1 GCA_027365225.1 Gammaproteobacteria bacterium | reverse complement strand
AAAACCGGGTTATGTTTATTATGTCCGGCTTCACTGCCTCTATAAGTCTGCAGGTGGCGTCAAAACTCGGTTCATCGTCTCCGTGGTAACCAGAGATTATATCTGTTGAAATAACCATATCCGGGAAATTTTTCCTGAATTCGTCCACAATCCTGGTGAATGCCTCGACCCTGTATTCCCTGTTCATCAGTTCAAGTATCCGGTCATCGCCGCTCTGGACGGGCAGGTGAAGGAACTTGAACACCTTATTGTTCCTGTATGAATCAACAAGCTGCGGCAGTATTTCCATGGTATTCCTTGGCTCCATCATTCCAATCCTTAGCTTGAAATTATCATTTATTTGAGATATCTGCCCGACCAGTTGGGCAAGGTTTGTGTTTATGTCCTTTCCGTATGCCGCAGTGTCAAGTGATGTAATTCTTACTTCACGGATTCCCCTTTCAAGTTGCATCCTGATCTGATTCACAATCTTCTCCGGCTTTCTGGATACGAGTTTCCCTCTTGCAATGTGAGATATACAAAAGTTGCAGCTTCCTGTGCATCCCTGATTTATTGGTATACCCTCAAAAATTGATGGTTCCTTTATTTCAATGTCATCCAGGCTTCCGGAATAAAATTTTCTGAATTCTGTTGGATCAACAATATCTATCATTTCATCCTTCAGAGAGCCTGCTGAAACTGGGGGAAGACAGCCCATAACCTTAACCTTTGATTTTTCTGAAAGTTCCCCGATG
>DAHXNV010000068.1 GCA_027365225.1 Gammaproteobacteria bacterium | reverse complement strand
CACTGGTGCATGCGGACATCGCCGGCGATACATTCTTCCCGGCGCTCGATCCGACTCAGTGGGCCGACGTCGAATGTCATCGCCATCCCTTGGGCGAGCACAACGCCTATGCGTTCACCTTCATGACCCTGGAGCGCAAGAGCGTCCCGCAGCCGCCGGGCGCCTATTGATAAGCGCTGGATCGGGGCTCCTGCCCCGCCCAGCGCCGTTGCGCCAAAAAGCGTGGGTTCCGCAACACACCAGTCTCAGAGGGAATCGCGACTTCGCCGCCCTACGCGGCTGCGGCGGCATTACTTCTGGACTTGAATCTAGTTCGCCCGTATCGTATTCTTACCTCGTCTTACCATCGAGGACTCCACTGTGGAAACCACCCGGTTAACCAGCAAAGGTCAATTGGTCATCCCAAAAGCGATTCGTGATCGGCTGCGGGTTGTCTCGGGAACTGAGTTCACAGTTACGCAATCCGGTGATCGCATCATTCTTGAAGCCGTGCAGCGCAAGAGTCACGCGCTGCGGGACTGGCCTGGATTCGACCGGTCGCTCCCGCGACTTGATGATGCGACCGCATTTGCTCCGGTCGATCTCGAGGAATGAGGCGTGATCGCATTCGACACCAGTCTGTTGGTACGGATTGCCATCGGAGACGACGCACGCCAGAAACAAGCAGCGCTGGCGCTGCTCGAATCCGATACGGTTCTCATTCCAAAGACCGTCTTGCTCGAACTTGAGTGGGTGCTGCGCTC
>DAHXNV010000067.1 GCA_027365225.1 Gammaproteobacteria bacterium | reverse complement strand
CCTGCACGAGTGCATCGCGCAACCGCTGCGCCTGGCCGCGCAGGTCACCGCCGTCGCGCCAACCGAGGTCAGGGTGCGTTTCGACCCGCTCGACGATGCGCTCGCGGCCATCATCACCAAGATCGCCTTTCGCCGTCATCGCCGCCAGATCGCCGGGCGGCACGGACCGAACCGTTCCGCCTGAGTGCCGGCGCTCAGGCGTAGGTGTCGATCAGGCCGATGCCGCGCACCGGCACGGCGTCCCCTGTCGCCTCAGCCTCGCTGCCCGCGGCCGCGCCACGCGCGCGCAGCGCCAGGGCCGCCTCGGCTTGCGCGTTGTGCGGCGCATCATGCGCGACCCCCGCATCGGTCAGCGTCAGCCCTTGATGAGCCAACAAGGTCCGCAGCTGCGGCAGCGCCTGCGCGAGCGCCTGACGCGTTTCGGCCTGCTGCGCCCCGAACCAGACGCTCGCCTCACCAGTCCTGCCCGCGGCGCTGGAACGTGACCAGGCGCTTCGTGCATCCGGCGCAGCACGGTGGTGAGATCGTCCGAGCGCCGGCCGCGCGCAGCGCAACGAGCAGGTCGCCGACTACCCGTGGGGCAGGCGAGCGGCCGGCCGGGAGGAGCGCAGGCCGCGCGGCCAGGCCCGGGGCCAGGCGACGCGACTGCGCCCGGCCACCGGCGAGCGAGGGCACCACGGGGCGGAGCGCAGCGACGAGAAGGCGGGGGGAGAGAGCCGCGACCAGATCCACCGCGAGGCCGACC
>DAHXNV010000066.1 GCA_027365225.1 Gammaproteobacteria bacterium | reverse complement strand
GCACGCAACGCCGCCGCGGCTGCCGTGAGCGGACGCATTATTAAGAAAAAGCCAAGCAATATGAATATTAAAGTGTAAAGATCAACATACGCCATTCCGCCAAAGGTCATCCCGAAATTTTTTCTTATGGTATGGATGCTGCTTTCAATTGCCTTTATTGGGCCTACTTTTTCTTCAAGTATTGCCGGTACTGCAAAAAAAGTGGCAATTGTTATGGTAAGTGATCCAATGACCCCAATAAGTATTCCTGCTATTCCCCTTATTCTCGATTCAATAGCCCTGATTATTGAGACAATTATAGTATAAAATATAGCCCACTCAAGCGCATATTTTTTGTATTCCCAGGTTCTTGAAAGTGCAGTTCTAAATGATATGGGATTGCCACCATTAAATGAACGGTATGCAATTAGCATAGCTAAAAGAAAATATGTGGTGGTAAACATAACTACAACGGAAGCAACAAAAAATGCTATAATGAATAGTACATCTATTGAATTTGAAACACTTCCTGGAAAGGCAAAGAAAATCATGAACATTGTAAATAAAAATATGAAAACACCCAGAAGACCTGAAGCTATTGGAAAAATATACATGCTCTTATCCTTGGAAACACTCTGTCTAACTTCCTTTGCCAGTCTCCAACCTGCCCTTAATCTCTGAAACATATTCCCGAAATTGTTATTATATATTCATACTTTTGTATTTTTATCATCTACCTGTGGGTTCATAGATTTCTCATTTTTGAAGTCAAAACACCTGCTTTGAT
>DAHXNV010000065.1 GCA_027365225.1 Gammaproteobacteria bacterium | reverse complement strand
CGCGATGTCGAGGATGCGGGCGAGCGTGGTCGCGGAGAGCACCGGCGCCGCCGCCAGCAGATCGACGGCGGGAGCGGCGTGGGAATCCTTGCGGCGACCGGCGATGCCGCGCCGGGCATCGAACCAGGCGCGCTCCATGGTGTAGAGCAGGTCGAGACCATCCGCCGCCTCACGCGCGATCGCCTTCAGGAAAGCCGGCAACCAAACGTCGCGGTCCCAGCTCTGCTCGGCCCTGAGCGCCGCGGCGCCGGTGAGCGGGACGGGCAGACGGAGGAGCTGGCGCTTGCGCCAGAAGCGGATCATCGCCGCGCGCATGGCCGGACGGGTTTCGCCCGTCTCGATCCAGTCCCGCAAACCCTGCGCCGCGGCGATCAGCGGCGGCAAAGAGGCGGGCTGCATCGCCAGCATCGCTTCGGCGCGCTGCACCTCGCCCTCCTGATCGAAATCCGGATCAACGAGCCAGTGGTGCAGGGTCAGCGCAAATCTCGCTTTCTCGAGGATCTCGCCGCGATCGATGATGCGCAGGTAAGGGTCCATGCGCAGGCGCAGGCCCTCGATCGTCGCGGCAAGGTGCCAGGGGTCGATGAGCTGGCCGTCGACCGCCGCCATGCGACGGACCGCCTCGAGGCGGGCGCGATAGAGAAAAGCCTGGGCCAGAGGATGGCCGGCCAGCGCCTGGTCGAGCCGCGCGATCCCGGCGGCGGCGTCCGCGAGCGCCGATGCCAGCACCATCGGATCGGGCGCCGCGGTGCGGGTCAGGCTGTCG
>DAHXNV010000064.1 GCA_027365225.1 Gammaproteobacteria bacterium | reverse complement strand
GGTGACAGAGGGCCAGCAGCGAGCTCAGGCCGAACAAGCGCTGCAGGCGAGCTCGGTGCTGATCAGCCAACTGGAGGAACGGGTTGCCGGCTTGACGGCCCGGCTCGACGAGCGGGATCGCCACATCGAGTCACTGGAGACAAAGCACACGCACGCCCGAGAAGCCCTGGAACACTACCGCACGTCGGTGAAGGAACAGCGCGACCAGGAACAGCGCCGGCATGAGCATCAGGTCCAGGCGTTACAGGTCGAGCTGCGGCAAGCCAACGAAGCGTTGACGGGCAAGAATCACGAGCTGATGCAGCTCAATCGCGAGAACGCGCGGATGACGGAACAACTGGGGCAGCAGGGGAAAGAGCTTCAGCAGGCCCACAGCGACTTGCGGCGGCTGGCTCTGCAACTCGATGAGCACAAGGCCTTGGCGCAGGAACATCACGCCTTGCAGGCCCAGTGGGCACGGGCGCTGCAGACCGGCGAGCAGCTGCGCACGGAACTCGCGGCCGTCCGGAAGGACCTTGAGAGCGAACGCGAGCATCGGCGCCAGGCGGAGTCGAACGCCATTGGCCTCACCGCGCGCATCCAGGTTCTGGACGAGATGCTCGTGAGGATCCAACCGGCGCCCGCAACGACTGCGGATAGCCGCGGCAAGGCCATAAAATCATAGACAAGCGCGGAAGGCGCGCTTCACATAAATTGTTTTTGAATACAATGGATTAAATGAAATTTGGCCGTAGATTGCAGCTTCCCGGTCACTGGGCCATCAACGGCAAGAACC
>DAHXNV010000063.1 GCA_027365225.1 Gammaproteobacteria bacterium | reverse complement strand
ATATTCCTTCTTAATTTCGTCAATTGAATCAAAGAAATTTTTGAACCCATGAGTTTCCTTCCTGTCAAACTTTCTCAGGTCAAGAATATTCACCTTGGCATCAAACACTTTTGAAATCATTAAGGCAATGTATAACGATCTCCTCACATTCAGAGATTCGGTAACAGGTACCAACACTCTTTCATATTTGTACTTGTTCATTCTTGACGTTATGGCTAAAACGGTCGCTCTTGAATTCTTTATAATGTAATCTCCTATGCCGCCTAACAAAGATGCAGATAAAGTCGCCCTGGGTCCACTGCTGAAAATTACCATATCATAATTCTTTGAGTTGATTTCAGATACTATACCTTGCTTGATATTCTTCGCACTTTGAACTTTTGGTACGAGCCTTATATTTCTTTCCTTTGCTTCCTTGTAGGCGTTAAGAACTATAGCTACCTTATCGCTCCATACTATCTCTCTGGCTTCATCCTTAATTGTAAGCGCTGTAATTTCAGATTTGTAGTTTGATGCTAGGCCCAAGGCTAAATCAAAGGCCTTTTTGGAGTGTTCTCCTTTTGCCATTGGGACGAGTAATTTCTCAGGTTTCACTGTGTATGCCTTCAGACTAGATAGCAATGAGTAGATATTCACAGAATGTTTAATAAATTTTTGCTAATGTAACTATTTCTATGATTATACGAAAGACTCTGAAATGACTTTTAAAATTGCATTTTTTTAAGATTAAATTTTTAGGAAGATTAAATTCGGTCGTGATAGTAACTACCATGCCATCAAAAAACACAATAATTTAA
>DAHXNV010000062.1 GCA_027365225.1 Gammaproteobacteria bacterium | reverse complement strand
CAATCCTGTAAAATGGTATGCCTATGGTACCGTCTTTAACTCTGTACCGGGGGTTCGGCGGGCATTCTCGCTCATGAGCAGGTAATCGAAGACGGTGCGCACGTTGCGATTGAGGCGGCGCAGTGTTTCGGCGACCTTGCGGCCGGGCTTTGAGTGGATGAGTGAGACGGCGAAGCGGCGCAGACGGGAGACATTCTCCGGGCCGTGGCCGCAGCGGATGCGGCTGCGGTCCTCGTCGAAGTTCCAGTCGATGACGTAGTGGCAGCGGTTTTCTATCGTCCAGTGGCCACGGTTGATCTCGAGCAGGCGCTCAGGGGAGGCCTCGGAGGCCGGACGGCTGGTGATGCCGTAGGCGAGCTCGCGAGAGGTCTTGCCGGTTTTTTTCTCGATCACCTGCCGCTCGATGAGGAAGGCTTGGGCGAGAGCGGGGAAGTCGAGGTAGGCGTTCAGGGCGTCGGTGACCCAGATGGAGCGGGTTTCGATGCGGCCGTGGCCGCAGGAGGTCTGGCGGAAGTGGGCACTCCCCGGGCGCTTGGCGAAGTAGCGCTCGAGGTCGCCCAGCAGCGCCGGATGATTGCCTTTGACGGTGAAGTGGTAATGCGCGAGACGGCGGCGTATGAACTGCGCGATGGAGCGCTGGGTGAGCAGTGCGTCGGCGGTGATGTCCTTGTCCGTAAGGTCCAGCGGCTCGAGCAGCGGGATGGCGGTTTTGATCTCGTTGGTCTGCTTGAAGGTGTCCGGATCACCCGCTACGGGCAGGAGACCGACTTTTTTTGGGAATAACAGGCGCCGGTTTCATGGC
>DAHXNV010000061.1 GCA_027365225.1 Gammaproteobacteria bacterium | reverse complement strand
ACGAGGAACAGGCGCTGTTCGCCGAGACCGCGCTCACCACCATGGGACTGACCCGCGACTTCGCATCCGTGGTGCTGCTCTGTGGGCATGGCAGCACTACGGAGAACAACCCCTATGCGTCCTCCCTCGACTGCGGCGCCTGCGGCGGCAACAGGGGCGGACCGAGCGCCCGCGCGGCTGCCGCGATCTTGAACCGGCAAGCCACCCGCCACCTGCTCGCCGAGCGAGGCATCGTCGTACCCGAGGAGACCGTGTTCGTCGCTGGCGAGCACGACACCGCCACCGACACAGTCACCGTGCTCGATACCCACCTCGTGCCCCCGGGCCACCGCGACACGGTCGTCGCATTGCAGTCGGCATTGGACCGCGCCGGCGCGGCCACGGCGGCGGAACGACTTTCGCGCCTGCCGGGGGGCCACAGCCTCAAAAACGCGACCTTGTCCAGGGGACGCGCCGCCGATTGGGCCCAAGTCCGTCCCGAGTGGGGGCTCGCCCGCAACGCCGCGTTCATCGTCGCTCCTCGCACGGTCACTGCAGGTGTGGACTTGGCGTGCCGATGCTTCCTGCATTCCTACGATACCGGGGTCGACGCCGATGGTGTCGCGTTGGAGACGATCCTCACCGCCCCTATGGTCGTGGCGCACTGGATCAACGCCCAGTACTACTTCTCCACCGTCGACCCCGACGTCCTCTCCGCCGGAGACAAGACCGCCCACAACATCGTCGGTGGGATCGGCGTGGTCCAAGGCGCCGGCGGGGACCTGCGAGCAGGTCTGCCGCTGCAGTCCATCTTCGACGGCGACAGTGCCTATC
>DAHXNV010000060.1 GCA_027365225.1 Gammaproteobacteria bacterium | reverse complement strand
CGTGATCGGCGCCGGCGTGATCGGGCTGGAACTGGGCAGCGTGTGGAAACGCCTGGGCAGCGAGGTGACCATCCTCGAGGCACTGCCGGATTTCCTCGCCGCCGCCGATGCCGACATCGCCAAGGCCGCCGCACGTGAATTTGCCAAGCAGGGCCTCAACATCGAGATGGGCGCCAAGTTGTCCAAGGCCGAGGTCAAGGGCAACGAGGTCCACCTGACCTACACCGGCAAGGATGGCGAGAAAAAACTCGTGGTCGACAAGCTGCTGGTGGCGGTGGGCCGCCGCGCCTACACCACCGGCGCGCTGGGCGAGGGCACTGACGTCAAGCTCGACGAACGCGGGCGCGTGATTGTGGACGAACACTGCTGGACGGGCGTCGAGGGCGTGTGGGCGGTCGGTGACTGCGTGCGCGGCCCGATGCTGGCGCACAAGGGCTTCGAGGAAGGTATCGCCGTGGCCGAGCTCATTGCCGGCAAGGCCGGACACGTCGATTACGACATCATCCCCTGGGTGATCTACACCGAACCGGAAATTGCCTGGGCCGGCAAGACCGAGGCACAGGTGAAAGCCGAGGGCATTCCCTACAAGACCGGCAGTTTCCCGTTCGCCGCCGTGGGCCGCGCGGTCGCCATGAACGAACCAGCCGGCCTGGTCAAGGTCATCGCCCATGCCGAAACCGATCGCCTGCTCGGCGTGCACATGGTCGGCGCCAATGTCTCCGAATTGATCGCCGAAGCCGTGGTGGCCATGGCCTTCAAGGGTTCCGCGGAAGACCTGGCGCGCATCATCCACGCGCATCCGACGCTCAGCGAAGCCGTGCATGAGGCGG
>DAHXNV010000005.1 GCA_027365225.1 Gammaproteobacteria bacterium | reverse complement strand
GTCGGGTTGTTCGGTGACCCGCATGCTCGAGTCGTTCGCCTGGTTCGGCGGGAAAAAAAACGGTTTGCGGAGAGTGCGGGACGACTCATCGGGGGTGGTACGACCGCCGCACAAGGCGCGTACGCGACCTGCCCAATGGCCAGATGCGGATCTACCTGGAGCTCGAGGTTCGTCGTGTGGTCTGTTGGGTGTGCGGCGCCGTGAAGCGCGAGCGATTGGACTTCCTGGCAGACAATCCCTTCTACACCAAGCGCTTCGCGTTCTATGTCGGCAAACGATGCCGGGCGAGTTCGATCAAAGAGGTCGCCGGGGAGTTGCTGCTTGACTGGCATACGGTCAAGGAACTGGACAAGTGCTACATGCGCGAGCAGCTGCGGCGCATCGGCACGCCGGGCCCAAAGATCGTCGGCATAGACGAGATCGCCATCCGCAAGGGACATACCTGCCGGATCGTGGTCAGCGATCTGCTGCGCCGGCGGGCGAACTGGTTCGGGGGCACCGATCGCAGCGAGGCGAGCATGGACGCGTTCTACCGAGTTATCGCGCAAAAGAAGGCAAAACGCATTCGCCTGGCCGTCATGGACATGTGGAAGGCGTTCCGCAATTCTGCTAACCGTAACGCCCCACAGGCGGCCATCCTGTTCGACAAGTCCACGTCATGCGTCACCTGGGCGACGCGCTCGATGAGATTCGCAAGAGCGAGTACCGCCGGCTGGTCGGAAGGGATCGCAGCTACATCAAGGGGCAGAAATACACACTGCTGTCGCGCCGGGAGAACCTCACCCTCGATGGCAAGCCGGCGCTCAAGAAGCTCCTGGCCGCGAATAAGCGGCTCCATACCGCCTACCTGCTCAAGGAGAGCTTCGGACAACTGTGGGATTACAACAGCGAGGCATGGGCGCGGAAGTTCTTCGAGAACTGGCGCGCCGGCCTCAAATGGCAACGGCTGCAGCCGTACGAGAAGTTTGCCGATATGATCGAACGTCATTGGGATGGGATCGCAGCCTACTGCCGGCCGGAGAATAAGGTCGCCCTCGGTTTCGTCGAGGGATTGAACAACAAGATCCGAGTCATACAACGTCGTGCATACGGGTTGCGCGATGAGGAATACCTGCGACTGAAGATCCTTAGGGCGTGTGAAACAATAACTTGCGCAGCCGGTGTGCATTGGATTGGGCGAAACTGCGTGAATTCGTGGGTATTTCGTCTTCTATTCGTGAACGACCGATCATGTTATTGATTCACAAGCCCTTACCTGCATGCTGCCTGCGATTTGCTCAAAAAATGAGCAAATTCCACCCACACGATCACGCGAAGACCCTCTTTTTATTGCAACGCCTTAATCGCTCTCGAGTGACGCGCTCAGCATACTCTATGCGCTCGCGAAGCAAGTCCGGGGGCTTCTCTGGATGCGCCGCTCCGACTGCTCGAGGCTGAGCGGCTGTGTCTGCGGCGAGGCAAGGTTTCGCCGCCGCAGATCGAGCTTCGCGTTCTCGGCCAGCTGCCAGAGCGTACAGGAGACTTTGATCGAGGGCTGGTCCGCCAACGATCCCATCCAGTCCAAACGCGACGAACGGGTTGTGGTCGGAGGCGCGCTACTCGCGCCGCGTGCCCGGATCTCTCAGAGAGGCGCCCGATAGGCCACGAGGGAAGTCCCCTCGATTTGCATGAGCGGCAGCTTGCTGCCCAGCGCGTTGAGGGCATGGAATACGCCGCCAGACCTGTGGGGGCCGCGATAGTCGTGCCACAGAACGATGCCGCCGGGTTTTACCATCTGAAGCGCTTTCTGGGAATCGCTTTCAACGTACGACCGGGCATGCGACCCGTCGACGAAAATCAGATCGCATCGACCCTGATATGGACGGTGATCGAACGCCTTGCTGTCCCCGTAGAGCTGTACAACCTTGTGCTCGACATCCGTGCCCGTGTATACGAACGTCTGGAAGGCCGATTCCTTGAGAGCATCGGCCTCGTCTTCAGAGCGGTCGTTTGCGCCGCGGCGATAAGTGTCGAGCTGATCGGGGTGCAGCGTAAGGGTGATCACTTTTGCGCCAGGAGGGGAGTTTCGCGCCCAAAGATACGTGGTGCGCCCCGTGCAGGTGCCGAATTCGAACATCATGGACGACTGCCGGGCAAGCACCGCGAGAATCCACGACTCGTAGTCGGACGGTGCACCCACAACGGCAGTCTGGCCTATGCTGATGAACGCCACCTCCGTGGAGACGGTATGGCCGAGTTTTGGCGCCGGCGTCGCAAACACCCGATCCACCGTCTCTGCGGGAACTCGGCGCAATGCCCAGGGTTTCCCGCGGCCCTCTTCGCGCTTGGCTCGCCGATAGGAATTCCAGTGGCGGGAAATGACTTTGATCGCAATCCCTTCGATCAGGACAATGGCTATCAGGATCCACTCGAATGGCGACGGCGCGAAGGACATCTGCTGTACTCAACCTCTCGTCTGACGGTAAGACATGCACGATGTCAGCGACCCGGCAGATATTAAATGCCCAGAATCGGACGCGGCAAGGTGATCGCCAATATAGCGAATAACCGTATCATAATCCTGCGAATCTTGCGCCGACGAGTCGATAGGCACCGACGGTGAGCCCTTCCTGGGCTCACGCTCCAAACGTAACCGCGCCCACGCTCTACCGTCACTATCGCAACGCCAACGGACTACTGAGTGCCGCCATTGCGGAGGCCTTTGCACAATTCCTCGAAAGCAAGAAGGCAGCGGTCCGATCCGCCGATCCAGTGATGGCGCTGCGCAAGGGATGGGACGATTGCGTGCGATTCGCGGCGGACCGCCCAAGGCTCTACGTGGTCATGATGAGCCGCGTTCTGGACGCAGCTGGCATTCCCGCTGCCGAGCAGGCCTTCGCGCTTCTGATCGCACGCATCGAGGCTATCGCCGCCGAGGGACGGTTAGCCCGTCCTCGCGCATTCGCGCCCGGATTTGAGCGCGGTCGGGCGGGCGGGCAACGGCGATTCAGGCACTTGCGCGCGATCTGAGGCGAAAGTCGCTGTAGTGCCGACCTTGGCGCTGGTCAGGTACGGCGGGGTGAGCATAATGGACCCCCGTCATGTTCCTGCGCGCCAGGATCCGAAAGAAAGACGGCAAGGAGCACCGCTACTTCAGCGTCGTGGAGAACCATCGCGTGCGCGGCGATCGGGTGGTGCAGCGGCACGCGCTCTACCTGGGGGGAACTCAACTCCTTGCAGGATCTGGCCCGGCGCAAATCGATTGAAGCGATTGACGAGAGGAACAGCGCTCCCCGGTCGCTGGCGTTGTTTCCCGAGGATTGCGAAAGGCTGTGGCCCGACGAGTCCGTGGTTCGGTTGCGCATGTCGCAGATGCCTGTCGTACGGCCGCGACAATGGGCGGGTGTTGGCTGGCGCTGCAATTGTGGCGTGAGCTGGATCTGGATGAGTTCTGGACGGAACGTTTGCTGCCCTCGCGCATGGGTACGCGCTGGATCGAGGTGCTGCTGATCCTGGTAGTGTACCGGCTGCACTCCCCCGGCAGTGAGTGGCGGCTGCACCGGGAATGGTATGGCGGGAGTGCGCTGCCGGATCTGCTGGACTCCGACGAAGTAATCGATGATCAGCACTCTACGACTGCCACGATCTGCTGCTGTGGCACAATGCGGTGCTGTTTGATCACTTGGTCTCGCGCTGGCGCGAACTGCTCAACGTCAGCTTCGATGTGCTGCTCTACGACCTTACCAGCACGTACTTTGAGATCGCCCCACCGCTCGCGGATGAAGATAAGCGGCAATTTGGCTACTCGAGAACTGTTGCGGCAAAAAAATACGCGCCCATCGCTGTCTGACCCGTCCCCCTGGAAGGATTGGGCCACAGCGTGGTAGCCGCTCTATATTGTCAAGCCCCGGATCGCCGATGTGTGCGGCTCGGGGTGTGAGTAGTTACCTTTGCCAACTCAATTTCGAGCATCGTAATGTCGTTCATGGGCCCGTCTCTCCGTTGATGAAATGCCGGTACCCAATCTGCGGATATGAGCCTGATCATCATCGCCAACTTCTGCTCTCGCATCGCGAGACCGTTGCGCCGTCGATTGGTAAAGATTCAGATTTTGGAGCACGAAACTCTGCGAGCCAGACCCATGGGAGCTTGACAGGCGTCAGGCCATATGAGCGCCGAGGCCTTCCTCGAGCGCTGGATAACCGCCGCCTTGCGAAGCCGCTTGCCATCGCTTCGCACCTTCGTTGGCACCTTGCGCGATCACTACGACAAGCCATCACCTTCATCGAGCGCTCCCTCACCAACGCGGTCGCCGAAGGCATCAACCGCATCGTCAAGATAGCCAAGGGCCGCGCCTCCGGCTTCCGCGGTTTACATAACTTCGCCAACGTGATCTACCTCATCGGCGGTGATCCGGATATGTCTGAGCATATTGCTTCCACTTTGAAGACACTCTAACTGCACGATATGACTCTATGAAACCCAGCCCATCCTTCGCTGTTGGTCATTGCCAAACCCGGATATAGCCAAAACTTTGACTTCACCCGCAAACGTCAACGCCAGCTGCGCGCCGCGCCCGCCGAACGGACGCCGGCGCGCGCCTCCATTGACACAACGCACCGCGACGGCCAGGCTTTCAATCGAGTCCGCCGCCGCCGTGGCGCACTCAGGCTTGCAGGGACCGCTGCACTCCAAGAGGTCGGATACCTTGCCTGCCACGAGCACCGGCCGATCCGTGCTGCGACTCCCTCGTCTCAAGAGCTGAGTCCGGCGGCCTCGGCTCTCGGGAAATCATGGAATTGCCGGACGCAGGCGTAACCGGCGCCGGGGAACATCGTGCGAATCTGTATCAACCGGGCGTTGGAGCGGCTGAACTACGACAGCGTCCTGGTGAAGCGCGACCGGTGGCGCCGGTTTTGGCAGGATGCCTCGCGCTGGCAGCGGATACGCCCGTTCGCCTGCACGGACGGACTGACGGCCACCCACGCCGCCGAAATCCTCGAGATCCTGGGTAACGTCGATGAACTCCGGTCGCAGTTCGGTCAGGATGCTTTCGTCCTGTCGCAACTGCTCTTCAAGAAAGGCGGCCACTTTGTCGACTTCGGCGCGACCGACGGCGTCCTCGGCAGCAACAGCTACATACTCGAGCGACGTTACGGTTGGACGGGGATACTGGCGGAGCCCGCCCGCTGCTGGCACGCGGCGTTGCAGCGCAACCGCGACGCACACATCGAATTCTCCTGCGTCTCGGACACCTCCGGTCGAACGATTGCGTTCTACGAGAAAGGCGTGCTGTCCACTGCGCGCAGCCCGCCGGCCTTCGAGAGGAAGCTTCGGCGTCTGACCAAACCCGGACGTTTCTATCAGGCGCCGACGATTTCGCTGCTCGACCTGCTGCAAAAGCATGACGCTCCGCCGGTGGTCGACTACCTCTCGCTCGACACGGAAGGCACCGAGCTGCAGATTTTCGGCGCGTTCGACTTCTCGGCATTCTGCTTCAGGGGCATTACCTGCGAACACAACTACTCGCCGAACCGGGAGCGGATCCAAGCGCTGCTGAGCGCGCACGGCTAGCGGCGGGTATGCGAATCGATCAGCGCCGTCGACGATTGGTACGTGTCGCGCGAGGAACCGGCCGCGACGTGACGGCGGCCCGAGCGATGCCGCCGGGCGCGGCGCGGGCGGCATCGCGCCGGCGGGCCCCGGAGTGCTACCCTGCAACGATGCCACCACCCAGACAGACTGTGCATTATCAGGGCCGCATCATCTCCGTCACCACCGACGAAGTGCTGCTGCCTAACGGGCACCAGGCGACCTTGGAAGTCGTACACCACCCCGGGGGCGCCGTGGCGGTGGCGATCGACGCGCAGCAGCGCGTGTGCCTGCTGCGCCAATATCGCTACGTCGCCGGCGGCTGGCTTTGGGAGCTCCCGGCCGGAAAACTCGAGCCCGGTGAGCCGCCGCTCGAGACGGCGCGGCGCGAGTTGACCGAGGAGGCGGGGGTGCGTGCCACCCGATGGCGCAACCTCGGGACCTACCTCAGCTCACCGGGCGTCTTCAATGAGGTTCTGCATCTGTTCCTCGCCGCGGACATCGAGCCCGCCGCGGCGGCGCACGAGCAGGCGGAAGTCATCGAGGTGCACTGGCTGCCGTTCCAGCAGGCCTGCCGGTGGGCCGAGAGCGGCGAGATCAGCGACGGCAAGACAGCGATTGGCCTGCTGCGCGCCCGCTATGTCCTCTCGTCGGACGAGCGCGCATCGTCCCCATAGATCCGGGTTGCACACGGCACGACCGGCCGTGCGCCTACGCCAGCCGCTCGATGTGAGCCAATTTACGCGCGTTGGTGAAGCGATAGAAGCGGCGCAGCTCGGCTAGCACACCGCGCCGCTCACCGGCGCGAGCGCCCTGCAGCAAAAACTCCAGGTGGCGACAGAAGCGCTCGGCGTAGCGGCTGGCGTGCCGGTAGAGGTCCTCGCGGCCGTCGGCGAGCCCCGGATCGATGCGCGTGCGCTCGAACAGCGCCCGGTGCAGCTCAGCCGGAAAATGCTCGGGGCTCTGGCGGCGCAACAGCCAGTAGCTGGTCACGTATTTGTCGACTTCGGCCTGCATTTCGAGCTCGAGCAGCGAAACCGGCCGGTCATGGCTGGCGTTCCAGGCCAAATAGACGAAATGACTGACGCCCTCGAGCGCCGTCCACCAGTCCGCGACATTGCCCGAGTGCAAGCAGCGCAGCGGATCCTCGCAACGCAACCGCTCGAGCAGATCGCGATCGAGGTACAGCGAGACGGCGATCTCCGCGCCCGGCTCGGCCGGCTGCGCGACGATGAGATCTTCGCGGCCGGCACGTGCGCGCACCTGCGGCGGCAGATTGGCGCGGTCGGTGACCAGGAAATCGTACACGTCGTAGTCGACACCGAGATCGTAGATGCCGCCGATCAGCCGCTGTACGTTCCGTAGCAACATGGCGCTCAATGCAACGCGCGCAGCGCGGCGCCGCCGACCCCGATCCCGACCGGCTCGATGCCCAACCGCTTCAGCAGCGCGTAGCTGCGCCGGCTTCCGGTTTTGATCCACAGTTCGTACAGGCGCAGCAGATCCTCGGGTGAATGCGTGTAGCCGGCCTCGCTCAACTGGTTGAGCGCATCGACCATGGGCTGGAATTTCTCGGCCAGCTCGGCGAACACCTGGGCGAGCGCGCTGCCGCCGCGCGCCGTGGCGGTGCGCGCCAAAGTGCCGTAGGCGCAGCCACCCATGGCGATGTGATAGTCGATGTCGACGACTTTGCGGGCGAATCCGCGCGCAAAGAAGCCGGCAATGAACAGCGACACGTCCCCGAGCCGCTGCAGACTGCGATTGCGCTCGTCGCGCGTGCGCGCCTCCAGCGCCTCCGACAGCAGAATGACGAGCGGCTTGAGGCGCCGCCCGGCGGGGGTAGGCTCGAAGAGCGCTTCCGAACGTGCGAACAGGGTCAGCACATTCACCACGTAATGCTCGGTCTCACCCTCGACCGACAGACGCTGGTTGACCAGCGCCGCATGCAGCGCATCCTTGAAATATTCCTTCAGATTGACGACCGGCTGGACTTTCGCTGCGGACATACGGCAATGACCTCCCGGGCAATTCCCTCTTACATGGAATGACAACGGTTTGACAAAGTCGATCGCGCCGAGTTGTGAAATCCATCGGAATCTCCCGGCCACGGCACGGTCGACGCTGGCAGCCTGCCGCCGGGAGTGCTGCTGCAACGGGTGCGCGCCAACGCGATTTCCCTGTGCCCGGGAACCCCTCGGGCCCGCAGGTGACCCAACACTACTGGGGCTTGGTGCGAACCGAAGCGGCTGCGCCAGCGCGACCGATCACTTGAAACACGAGCCACAGGTGGGCGTGCGGCCGAGGCTCGCGCAAGCGAGCGACGCCCAGCTGTGCCGAAGGAGCGCAATCATGCTGTTCGTCGCGTGGCCAATGGCGGCGGCCACACACCGCAGCGCGCCACACGGCGCCGCTCCGGCCACCCGGCTTGCTCAGCCGCGGTCGCCTCTGGCTACAGCGGGAGAAGCGCAGAAGGCAAGCCGAGGCGGACTCGGGCGGTTCCGGCGGGCCGCGGCCCGCCTCAGCGCCACAGCGCCCGGTAGGACAGGCCAAGGGACATCAGCCGCTCGAGCAGCTCGCTGTACTTGATGCCGGCGGCGAGCGCCGACTCCGCGAAGTCCTCGCCCTCCTCCAGGTTGGGATTCGCGTTGGCTTCCAGCGCATAGATGCGCCCATCGGCGGCGAGGCGAAAGTCCATGCGGGCATAGCCCGACATGCCGAGCGCCCGGTAGATGCGCCGCGAGAGCTTATCGAGCTGCGCCAGCACTCCCTCCGGCAGGTCGCTCGCCGCGCGCGTCGTGATCCCATAGCGGTCGCGGTACGAGCGGTCCCATTTGACCTTGCGCGTCGCGATCGCCGGGAGCGATTCCGGCATCCGGCCGAAAACCATTTCCCAGACCGGCAACCGCGTCAGTCGATCGTTGCCGAGAACCCCGACATACAGCTCGCGGCCCGGGATGTACGCCTCGACCAGCGCGTCGGAGCCGATCTGCTCGTACATGAACTCGACACGTTCCTTCAGGCGCGCGGCATCCTCCACCACCGAGGCCTGGGCGATACCGAGGGAAGCATCCTCGGTGGTCGACTTCACGAACAGCGGAAAGGCGAGTTTGCGGGGCACGCGCACCCGGGCGCCGCGCCGGAACACCGCGAAACCCGGCGTCGGAATACGATGATAAGCCAGCAGCTGCTTGGACAGCGGCTTGTCGCGCGACAGCAGCAGACCACGCGGATTACACCCGGTATACGGTTGGCGCAGCAGCTCCAGGTAAGCCACGACATGCTGGTCGTAGGTGACGATGCCGTTGAACTCCTCGAGCAGGTTGAACACCACGTTCGGCTGCCATTCGGCTATCGTCTGACGCATTTCCGTCAGCGTGTCGAGCACGCCCAGGCATCGGACATCGTGCCCACAGTCACGCAGCGTCGTGATGACGTTGTACTCGGTGCGCCACTCGTCGATTTCCTTGTCGGTATGTCCCTCGAGGGACTCCGGCGGCACCAGGCTCGAGTGCACGACGACCAGCGTGCGCAGTTTCTTCATAGCGGCATATGCGGTGTCTCGCCCTGCGAATACAGCGACGCCAATCTCTCCAACATCCAGCGTGCGACATGCACGGCGTCACGGCGGTCACCGCGGATGTACAGTTGTAACGCTACGCTTCGGTCTATCACGGCGCGCATGATTTCGCGCACACTATAGCGCGTCAAGCCAAGCTCGCGCGAGACCGCTTCGATCAGCGCGCTCCGGTTGGCTCGCAGCAGCGTCGAGACCCGAAGCGCGTCGCGCCGCGGCCGCTCGGCGCTGAACAGCCATTGCAACAACACATCGATCGTGCTCCGGCGGTACTGTCCGTAGCGGGCGAGCTTGCGGCGATAGTGCTCGCCGAGCGTTTGCCGGTTGGTCTCGATCGGCTCGATGCGGGTTCGATTGCGCACCGGCGGCGCGCGGCCGCGGACTTCGGCCATCAGCTGATCGACCAGCAGGAGCTTGCGCATCGCGGGCCAGTCGGCGTAGCGCGTACGCCACGCCGAGCGCGGCGTCAGCCACACGGCGAACGTCTCGGCGAAATCCTCGGTCGGATGTGCCTGCGCATACCAGTCTTCCAGATGATGCACGTAGCGCCGGCTGGCCGGTCGCGCCGTGTAGCGCAGCGGGTAGCGCCGCGAGGCGGGCCCGAACACTTCGCGCCAACACTTGCGCCGGCGCAGGCGATAGGCGTTGTCGATCGCATGGCCCGCCTCATGGCGCAAAATCCGCATGAACCACCGGGAATTGCCGCCCTCGGCCTGCGTCATGAGGTGCTGCTCGAGCCGCCTCAGGCGCGGATGCGCCAGATAAAACGGCACCGCGATCCCCGGCACGCCATCCGGAGTGAACCATTCCTCGGCAAGCCACACGTGCGGCTGGCAGCGGATTCCGCGCGCCTGCAGCTCGCTGTATAGACGGCGCACGCCGCGCGCGATCGGCGAGCCGCGCACCGTGAGCCCGAGGTCGCAGAACCGCAGCTTCAGCAACTCATCGTCGCCCAGCCGGCTCCAGGCCTTGCGTGCGGGGCGCGTACGGCGCGGACTCGCGGAGCGGGGCCGGGCGGCACGCGCCATGTCAGCCCAACCCCTCGAGCGCGTGCGCCAGCAGCCGATCGGCGAACGTTTCGATCAGCTGAGCGCGCAGCAGCGCCTCGCGCCAGGGGCGCGGAATGGCGCTTGCGCCGTAGAAGGCACCGGCAAGCTGGCCGCAAACCGCCGCGGTGACGTCCGAATCTCCACCGAGATTGGCCGCGTGCAGCACCGCATCGCGGAAGGTATCCGTGGCGCCGAACGCTTCGAACGCCCCCGACAGCGCCTGCATGACTCCCTTGCCCGCACCGGGCCCCGGTGCGGCACTCTGATGTGCGAGAACGCGTGACTTGGACGCCCCGCTCAGCGCCGCGAGCAGCGCATGCGCAAGATCGGCGCAGGCCGTCAACACCGTGCTCACCTGGCAGGTGGTGCGCGCCGCTTCGCTCGCGCTGCGCACCGCTTCCTGCGGCGCAGCGAAATAGAACAACACAGCCGGTGCGACTCGCGACAGTGGCTCGGGATCGAGGCGCGCCGGATCGTGAGACCCTGAAAACGGCTGCTGGCGCCACTTGGCCACCGCCAGCGCCCGGGCGGTGCTCGCGGTAATGCCCAGGCATTGGCCGGTCGCCGACAGATGGCCCTCGCGCTGCCAGCGTCGGTAACGCTCGACCTGATCGAGCGGCTCGAACCCGCCGCACTCGAGCAGACTCTCGGCCAAGCACAGCGCCATGGCCGTGTCATCGCTCCAGCCCCCGCGCGGCAGGCCGAACGGACCGCCGCCGAGCAGATCCGCCACCGGCGAGAAGGTCCCGGCCCGCCGGTACTGCGTGGCAGCGGCAACCGCGTCACCGGCAGCCAGGCCGAGGAGCGTGCCGAGGAAGCGTTCGCGCAACAGGCGGGCTGCCGACAGCGCCCCCGGATCGAGCAGCGGATCGGCCGGCTGATCCGCCAGCTGACCCGCCGGCGTTGGCGCCTGCGGCGCGGCAATCGACCGCGGCGTCCACGTCCGGACATACTCGGCCTGCGCTACGGTCTCGGGAATGATCGCCCAGTCGCGCGAGCGTTCCGACTGCTTCCACAGCCGCGCCAGCTCATCGAGCGCCTGCTCTCCGGACAGGCCCCGTTCGACGAGAAAACATCCGATGACGGTGGCGGTGCGGCCGATGCCGGCGCGGCAGTGCACATAGGTCGGCCGGCCGGCGCGCAGCGCCTCGTGCACACAGTCGAGAATCTCGCCCATGTGCTCGCGCCGCTCGGGCACACCGTGATCGCGAATCGGCTTGCGCCGGTACTCGACGGCAAGCGGCAGCGCGTCGTCGTAACAGCCCACTTCCTCCGGCTCGGTCAGATCGATGATGGATGCGATGCCGGCTGAGCGTAGCCGGGCGAGACGCGCAACGGTCGACTCGGGCGTCAGCCCGGCCGGATGCTCTCCGGCCAACAGATCTCCGGGCAGGACCCAGTAGGCGTTGGCAAGCGGCGGCACGGGATCGGCGTCCATTCGGGTGCGGCGCTCGGTCTAGGTGGGCGCTTTCGGGGGCGGTGCCGACGCAATCCGCCGCGCATCGAGACCGGCGAAATCGAACAGGCGGGTATCGGCGAGGGATCCGGGCTCGATATGCCGCACCGCCGAGAAGATGCTCTCGGCGCGCCCCGGCTGTGCGCGCTCCCATTCGGCCAGCATGCGCTTGACGGCGAGCCGCTGGAGATTCTCCTGGCTGCCGCATAGCTTGCAGGGAATGATCGGAAAGGCCCGGCCGCGCGCATAGCGGGCGATATCGCGCTCGGCAAGGTAGGCGAGTGGCCGGATCACGATGTGCCGACCGTCCTCGGACAGCAACTTCGGCGCCATGGCCTTCAGGCGTCCGCCGAAGAACAGGTTGAGAAACAGCGTCTCGACGATGTCGTCGCGGTGATGACCGAGGGCGATCTTGGTGATGCCGTGCTCGGCGGCAAACCGATACAGCGCGCCGCGGCGCAGCCGCGAGCACAGGCCGCACATCGTGCGCCCCTCGGGCACCACCCGCTTGACCACGCTGTAGGTATCCTGCTCGATGATGTGAAACGACACACCGAGCGCCGTGAGATAACGCGGGAGCACGTCCGCGGGGAATCCCGGCTGCTTCTGGTCGAGGTTCACCGCGAGGATGTCGAAGTCCACCGGTGCGCTGCGCTTGAGCGACAGCAGGATGTCGAGCAGGGTGTAAGAGTCCTTGCCGCCGGAGAGACACACCATGATGCGATCACCCGCGCCGATCATGGCGTAGTCGTCGATCGCCTTACCGACCTGACCGCGCAGTTTCGCCTGCAGTCGCGTCAGTGTCCGCGACATCGTGGTTGAGCCGTCCATTCAGGCCGCCTCGCTTGCGGCCGGCTCCAGGTACTTCGCCTCGACATAGCGGATATAGGCGGCCGCCGCGAGCGGCTTGCCGGTCGCATTACGCAGCAGATCCTGCAGCGGCACTTTGGCGCCGAAGCCATGCACGTGGGTGCGCAGCCAACCCAGCAAGCCGGAAAACTCCCCGCGCGCGAGCTGCTCATCGAGCGCCGGGACGTTGTTGCGCAGGCTTTCGTTCAGCTGCGCGGCGATCACCGCGCCGAGCGCGTAGGAAGGAAAGTACCCGAACGACCCGACCGCCCAGTGAACGTCCTGCAGACAGCCCCGCGCGTCGCTGTCGGGGCGCACCCCGAGTCGCTCCTCCATGCCGGCGTTCCAGGCTTGCGGCAAATCGCGAACGGCCAGCTCCCCGGACAGCAACTGCTTCTCCAACTCGTAGCGCAGCATGATATGTAGCGGATAGGTGAGCTCGTCGGCATCGACACGGACCAGTCCGCGCCGGACGCGGGTCAGATGCGCGTAGATGTTATCAACATCCCAGTCCGGCCCGCTGACGCCAAAGTGCTTCACCAGCAAAGGCTGCACGTACTGCACGAACGGGCGGCTGCGGCACACGATCATCTCCATCAGCAACGACTGGCTCTCCTCGAGCGCCATGCCGCGATCGCGCCCGACCGGCTGATCGCGCCAGTCCTGCGGCAAGCCAAGGTCATACATGGCGTGTCCCGTTTCGTGCAGCGCCCCGAGCAGACCCGTGAACGGATCGCCGACGTCGATTCGCGTGGTCACGCGGACATCCCCGGGCACGCCCTCGGTGAACGGATGCTCGCTCTCGTCCAGACGGCCGCGATCGAACGGGAAGCCGATCTGCTTCATCACTTCGACGATCAGGGCGCGCTGCTTGCTCGGCGGGAATTTACCGGTGAGCGGCTGGCGCGGGCGGCGCTCCTGGACCGAAATCGCTTCGCGAATCAGGGCCGGCAGCCGGCGCGAGAGCGCCTTGAACATCACGTCGATGTCGGTGGTGGTGATGCCGGGACTGAACTCATCGACCAGCGCGTCGTACGGCGCGAGGTTGAGCGCCTGGCCGAGCAGGGCCGCCCGGTCGCGCACCAGATGCACGACCTCCTCGAGCAGCGGCGCAAACTGCTCGAAGCGCCCCTGGGCGCGCGCGTCGAGCCAGCACACCTCGGCACGCGAGACGGCTTTGGCGAGCCGCGAGATCAGCGTAACGGGGGTGGCGATGGCGTGGTCGCGCTCGCGGCGCATCTCGCGCAGGTTCGCGAGCTGCCAATCCTGCATGCCTTGGCTATTGGCCTGAGCGCGATCGAGCAGGCGACTGATGCGCGGAGAGGTCAGCAGGGCGTGCTGCTCGGTCTCGAGCGCCGCGAGCTGCTCGGCGCGAATGTCCGCGCTGCCGCGCGGCATCATGACCGCCGCATCCCAGCGCAGCAGCGAGAGCGCGCCACGCAAGGCGTGGAGCCGTTTGAATTCCTGTTCGAGTTGTTTGTAGGGCGAGGCAGACATGGCATGGTTCCCGGGCACCGGCCGCGAACCCGCAGGCCGGTCCTGCAGGGCCGCGCCGCCGAAAGAAAGCGCCACTGGGGGAGGCTAGTCTACCAGGGAACCTGTGCCGCCCGATCGCGGAATCTAAAATTTTTATTTACTATCAAGCAGTTAAAATCGAACCGAGCCGTTGACAGTGTGCCGGCGAGCGCCGGGGCAGGCCGATTCCGGGCACTTCGGTACACTGTCAGCGAACCAGCCACGGCCAGCGGGCCACGACGATTCCGACCCCGATCGAAACCACCAGCAAGAGCGTGAGCACGAGACTGATGAGAACGCGTCGCATCGACATCATCATAGCCTGGAGTGCCGTGGCATGAAGCTAGGCATTGCGATACTGGCCTCGGAAGCGACGCCGCTGTGCAAAACCGGCGGATTGGCGGACGTGGCCGGAGCCTTGGCCGTGTGTCTGAGACGGGGCGGTCACGACGCCCGCTTGTTCATTCCCGGCTATGCCGCGATCGACCGGCAGCGCTTTGCCCCAGAGCCGATCGAGCGGCTGCGGAATCTCGCGGTCACGCTCGGACCGCATCGCTACGTTTTTGCGGTCGAGCAGTTGCGGCTGCCGGACTCGCCGGTTCCGGTGTATCTGCTCGACTGCCCGGTGCTCTACGGCCGGCCCGCGCTGTACACCACCGACCCGGACGAGCATTTGCGCTTCCTCGCCTTCACGCGCGCCGCCCTGCTGGCGTGCGCCCAGCTCGGCTTCGCCCCGCACATTGTGCACTGCAACGACTGGCATACCGCTTTCGCTCCATTGATGCTGCGGACGCACTTGGCAAGCGAGCCGGCGTTTTCGGCCACGCATACCGTACTGACTATTCATAACATCGGCTATCAGGGCATATTCCCTGCCGAGGCGGCCGGGGATCTTGGACTCGCTGAGCAGGCCTACTTGCTGCATCAGGACGATCTGCGCGCCGGGCGCGTCAATCCGCTGCGCCACGGCATTCTCTATGCCGACGCGCTCACGACGGTCAGCCCGACGCACGCCCGCGAGATCTGCACGGACGAGTACGGCATGGGCCTGCAGGATTCGCTGCGCGCACGCGCCGGCGATCTCACCGGCATCCTGAATGGCGTCGATTACTCGCTGTGGGATCCGCGTCACGACCCGTATCTGCCGCAACACTTCGATCCGCAGCGCCTGGCCGTCAAAGCCGAGCTCAAGCGCGCATTTCTCGCGCGCATGGGATTCACCTGCGGCGCGCAGGTGCCGCTGGCGGGGATCGTGAGCCGGCTGGCGGCGCAAAAGGGTATCGATCTGATGATCGCCGCGCTGCCGCGCGTGCTCGAGCGGCGCGAATGGGCGCTGGTGGCGCTGGGGGCGGGCGATGAGCCCTACGAGCGGTTCTTCGCCGAGCTCGCCGATCGCTTCCCGGGCCGCGTGGTGTTTGCTCGCGGCTACGACGACGAGCTCGCGCATTGGATCGAGGCGGCCTCGGATCTGTTTCTGATGCCCTCGCGCTACGAGCCGTGCGGTTTGAATCAGCTGTACAGCCTGCGCTACGGCACAGTTCCGGTCGTGCGCCGCACCGGAGGACTCGCCGATTCCGTCGTGCACTACGATCCGGCGAGCGGCGCGGGCACCGGCGTGGTGTTCGACGATTTCGACGCCCCGGCCCTCGAGTGGGCGCTCGACACCGCGCTCGACTGGCATGCGCAGCCGCAGCACTGGCGGCGCATGGTGAAAAACGGCATGGCCAAGGATTTCTCCTGGGCGCGCCAGTGCGACCGATACGTGGAGATCTACGGGCGGCTGGCCGGAAAGTGAGCGTCCTCTCACTGCCCTTCCCCCCAAAACCCGCCTCGTCCGAGTCGGTCACGGCTCTGCGGCTTGCGGGCTCCGTTTGGTGGCGCGAATCCACCGCCTCTCACCGGTATACGGCGCGGCGACGTCCGATCTGCGCCACCGACACCATCACCGCGGCGTCCTGGATCTCGCACAAGATCCGGTAGTCCCCCACCCGGTAGCGCCACAAGCTTGCGAGAGCCAAAAGCCAACCCCACCGCTCCCGGGTATTACCTCAAGAACTTAGGATTCACTTTGCCGGAGCCCTGAGGGTCAAGGCGGATCGATTTCATGCGCATACGCATGTGTGATAGCATGTAATAAAACATGAGACCCGCCGGAGATTCCTATGTCATCGGTTCATGACACGCATAGCAAGACCCGCCGTCATCGGGAGCGGATGCGCGCCGCCGGGTTGCGGCCGGTCCAGTTCTGGGTGCCGGACACCCGCACCCCGGAATTCGCGGCGCTCGTGCGCAGCCAGTGCCGAAGCCTGAAGGGCTCCCCCGAGGAAACCGAGGTGTTGCGCTTCACCGAGGAGGCGGCGTCGCAGACTGAGGGCTGGGAGGAATGACCCAACGAGGCGACCTGGTGAAGGTTTCCTTGCAGGGGGACTACGGCAAGCCGCGGCCCGCCCTGGTCGTCCAATCGGACCTGCTGGAGGAGTTGGACAGCGTGGTGCTGTGCCCGGTGACCAGCCATCTGCGCAACGCGTCGTTTCGCGTCACCGTCGAGCCCAATCCGTCCAATGGGCTGCGCGCGCTGTCTCAGGTCATGGTGGACAAGATCGCGACGCTACCGCGCGGCAAAGTCAGCGAGGTATTCGGCCGTCTGGATGATGAGAGGATGAAGGCGGTGGACAGGGCACTGCTGCTGGTCGTTGGCGTCATCTAACGTCTTCGACTGAACCGCGGCCGCTGGGGAATCGAAGCGCTGCATCACGTGCGCGACCGCGCCTTTGACGAAGATCGCTGCCGCGCCAGAAAAAGCCACGCCCCGCGCGCACTGGCCTGCCTGCGCAACTTCGCCATCAGCGTGCTGCGCCTCTTGAACGTGCGCAATATCGCCGCCGCGCTGCGTGCGCTCGCCGCCGATGCCTCCCTGGTGCTGAAGGTGCTCGGCGTGTAACGCACGCACCGCCCCGAGACACTACCCCTAACCTCGCGGCGATAGCGCTTCGCGCTCTCCACGCTCGCCCCTCAGTCGGACAATGTCCCGCTCCCACCCCACCCCACCCCAGTCGCGCCTCCCCCAGACCCCATCGGGCTCCTAATACCTCAGCCCACCGCCCTTACGATGCCATCCGTCGGGCTCACCTCAATGCCAGCGGACGACTTTGACGTTCCCTTGGCTCGACCCCGAGTCATGAAGCCAGCGGCCACGGAAGTTGCTCCATGGAGGTACCCGGCCGCCACCGGTAGCTGCGTTTGGGGCAAAAGCCACGCTTTTTGCCCAAAACCGCGCAGGGCTGGGCAGGAGCCCCGATCCAGCGCTTGTTAATTGAAACGCTCAGTCCGCTTCACATGCCCCGGTTGATTCGAGATCGCCGTTGTACGGCCTCTTGGTTCACTGCGGGATGCGATTCAAAAAAAGCAAGCCTTACTGCGCATTCCGCTCAGCAATCGATGACCGGAAATCCCTCGCGCCGGGCGGCGGCGGCGAGCCGCTGATCGAGGCAAACCAGCTCCAACGTCGTGGGATCCTGGGCCGATGCCGCCCACGCGGCCGCCCCAACCGCAAGCTGGCGGCGGCACACAGCGGGTGTGTGCACACAAGCCGCTCTGCCGCCCGCCGAATAAGGTCCGACGGCACCACTTCATGCCACATGCCGATGAGGTCCGCGGCGGCCGATCGCGCCGGCTCGATGCCCCCGGGGGCGACAACGCCCTCGCGTTCTCGGCGCGCAAGCGCGGAGACGATCTCGAGGCGCGTGCCCCAGCACACCAGCATCTGAGGATCCTGCTCGAGCCGAATCAACAGCGTCGCGCGGGCCGGCTCCTCGGCGAGCAGCGGGATCAGTCCGGATGTATACCAGAAGCGCGCTACCGGCTCAGCGATCGTCCGCCCGCTCGTCGCGCGGGGCCTGCTGCAGCTGTCCGGAGCGTGGCAGCGGATGGGAAGGAGACGCAAGCAGGCGCTTGACTGACACGGGGCGTGCCGGCGGCTGAAGGTTTCACAGCCGCCGACACGGACGCCGACCATAACGCCACCAGACACATGGTCCAGAATACGGCTTTCATGACGTTTCCCAGTCGCCGTCTGCTTGCCACTCACTCTGTCCACGGAACCACGAACGTCCGACCTGAGGTCCTGGCGCGCGGTCCGTGACCTCGTCCGGGGTTTGTCGGATCTTGCGCGATCTCGGGCGTTTTTCGCAACACCCGACGGCCACGCACAGGTGTCGGAACATAAAGACAGCGGGATTGCGGATGGTACAATTCAGTGAATGGGCGGCTGATGTTCGGGTGATCCTGGCGATAGGCGTGGTCAACCCGAGGCGCCGCGAATCGTTGTTCTGAGGTGGGATGCGCTCCAGCCGCAGCACGCGGCGGCGCGACTGCAACAGGCACGCGAATGCGGGCCTGGACGACGTGCGTTTCAGCAAGAATGGCTGTATGGAGGATCGCATCATGATGTCGGATCGGGTATTCACTCGTACTTTCCGTGGAGCGCTGCTGACGCTGCTCGGCGCCGCGCCCCTGGCATACAGCCTGCCGGCTCGCGCGACCAATCTGTTCAATGTCTACGCCGGCGCCGCCTACGTCCGCGCGCATATGCAGGCGCAGGGCTCCAATTTCCTGCCGTTTTCCGGTTCCAATCCGCTGTCGGCCTTCCACCGTTCCGACTCGGGCTTTCAGCTCACCGCCGGGGTGCGCGGGCTCGAGATGTTCGGCCTCGAGGTCGATTATTTCGATCTCGGCGGCGGGCAGGTTGCGCCCGTGGACCTCGGCACTTCCGCAGCGGCGCGCGCGCACCTGTCGCAGACCGGTGAGGCGGCCTTCGCCTTGTTCTACCTGCCCATACCCGAGCCCTTCATCGACGTGTACGTGAAGGCCGGCGTGTCTCGGATCACCAGCGACCTGCATGGAACGTTCACGGCGCAAGACTGCACTTCGAGCGGAACTTGCTCGACGGTATCCACGTCTCCGTTCGCTCTGAACCGCACCAACACGGGATTCGCGGCCGGCGCGGGCGTGCAGTGGAATGTCGGCAACTGGGCCGTGCGGGCCGAGTATGACCGGCTGACGGCATTCGGCTCCCATCCGGATCTGTTCTCGGTCGGGGTCATTCGTACGTTTCTGTAAGACGCAGGCATCGCCGCGCCGGCCGGCGGCATCCGCAACTCCCCAAGCAGCGGGTAGTCGGCGAGAAGTCCCGGCCTTGGCGCGCGCGGCAGGTTCAGGGACTAGGCGCCGAGCGGAGACCGACGGCGGGATCGTCAGCCGCCGAGCAGGGCGAAATCGGCGTCGGCCATCGAGACCGGGGGCGGCACGGGCAGGATGTAGACCCGCGCGCGCGGATAATCGAGCACCAGGGTATCCACGCTGCCGAGCACATCCATGCCGATGAGCACGGCCGGGCGGGACTCGAGGTGCCATTCCCTGAAAATCGGAACGTCCGAATACACGATCGGGAGGTGCTCGATCTCGGCCGGCCCGAGGATCATGGTGGGCGCCACCGCCGTGGCACCGAGGGAAATCTGGCGCGTGACACCGTAGATCGGCATGCTCGCACCCAGCCTGCCTCGGGCGAGCAACGCCTTGCGCAGCGCAAAGTTACCCAAGGTGTCGGGCGAACCGGTATCGATCACAGCCTCGACGCGGACCCCGCCGACCCACGCCGGGATCATCAACAGACCGCCCGGCGTGCGGCGGGCGTGAATATCGAGAAAGCCCCACAGCATTCGGGGGCTCGAGCGGTCGATCGCGACCCGGTCATGACGGAAATCGACCGCGATGCGCACCGGTCCGAAGCCCGCCATGCCGAGGATGCCATCGAGATGGGTCACGATCGGACTGGTGCAGATGGGCATGCGCACGTTGGTTTTCACGATTTGGCCCACGCGCAGCCGCCGGATCAGCACCCAGGGCAGGGGTTGCGTCCCGGTGACGCCCTCGACCCGCTCGAGCTTGCCCGGGCCCGGAACCAGTCCCAGCGCCTTCACCAACCGCGGCGAGACCATCGAGCCATTCGCGCCGGTATCGACCAGGAACCGAAATGGACCCTTGCTGTCGATCCGCACCGACACCACGATCCGATCGTGAACGATCCGGGTCCGAGCGGTCGATAGAGGACCCCTGGAGGGCGACACAGGCGCAGGGCCGCTCCACGCCAGGGTAGGCAGCAGCGCCGCAGTCAAGAGCATCGTGGTGCGGGCATTCATGCGGAACCCCCGGCGCGTTCACCCGAACTCGGATGCTCACTATACGCCCGGTGGGCACGCCGCGGTCCGCCATAAAAAAGCCCTGCGCAAGGCAGGGCTTTGAATCAATCCTCGGCGTGACCGAGGCGGGATGGAGCGCTGCGGACACGCCCCGCTCCGTCCGGCCCGGGCACCCGCCGAAACGACGGGTGCCCGGACAACGCCGGAGCGTCTGACAGGATCAAAAGAACCTGTATTTCAGATTGAGGTAAAAGGTCCGCAGCAATGGGTTCGAGAAGATCGGGTTGTAGCCCGCCGGCCAGTTGCCCACCTGGTTGGAGAACGGCGGGATCTGGTTGAACACGTTCCGGACTCCAAACAGCACATCCAATCCATGAATCGGCCGGTAGGACGCATAGACATCCCAGGTCGACTGGGTGCCCACCTTGATCTGCTGACCGTCAGCATTCGGATTTTCATCGATATAGGACGACAGCAAGTGGTTCTCGATCCCAGCGCCCCAACGCCCGGAGGGGTTGGTCCAATCGATGGTCGCGTTGTGCTGCCAGCGGATGGCCGGCTCATTGCCTTGGTTGTACCAGCCCAACAGATCGACCTGCGGGCCACCGTCGTACTCCTGCAGTCGGTAGTGTGTGATCAGCGTCCCGTCCATATGGAAGCGGAACGTGCCGATGGGCGTCTGCTTGAAGTACTTGACACTCAGATCGAAGCCGTCGGTGGTGATGCCGCCCGTATTTTGCGTGATCTGCAGCACATACCCGCAGGTCGACGCCGAGTACGTCGGGCATTGCGTGTTGGCATTTGGAGCCGTCGAGAGCGTTCCTGCGCTGTTCGTGACGATGTCGCTGCTGAACTCGTTCGGATTCGCATAAATGGCGCCGAACGGCACGCCGCCCAGCGCGTTGTTGATGTTGATCCGATAGTAGTCCAGCGTAATGCCCAGGTTGGTGATCGGCTCGACGATGATGCCGAAGTCGAAGTTCTGCGACGTTTCCGGCTGCAGCTTCCGGTTGCCGCCGAACAACCCCAGACCTTGCGAGCTGCAAACCGTCGGGGTCCACTCCTTGCTGCCCGTCCCACACAAGGGGTTCGAAGCACCCATCGTGCCCCCAGTCGCGCCCAGGGTCTCCGGAGTATATAAATCAGTCAGCGTGGGCGCCCGGAAGCCCGTAGACGCCGTTGCCCGGAAGGTCACATAGCGCGACGGCTGATACCGCAAGGCCAACTTGCTGTTGTTGGTCGAGCCGAAATCGCTGTACCGATCCTCGCGATCCGAAATTGTAGCCTCGAAGTGGCTGCTCATCGGCACATACAACTCGGCGAACACCGCCTGGTCGTTGCGGCTGCCGGTCACCGATGTCGGGGCATAGAACAGCGCGTCGTACAGCGGGACCGCCAGCGGAGTGGTCGCAAAATTGATGCGGTCCTCGTGCGCCGCGAAACCGACCGCCAGTACCGCCGAGTGTCCGGAATGGAACGCGTCACCCAATCTGTGGCTGGCGTGCGCGCTGATGCCCCAGTGTTGCAGGGAACCGTCCGCATACGGGCCGTTCAGATAAGAGCTGTTGATCAGCGCGTTGCCGGCCGCGGTTTGCGGCCCGAATGGGTTGATCAGATTGCTGAGGATCTGGTTCCCGGTGGCCGGGTCGGTGGTGGGCGCAAGCACGGCGTAATTGGCATATCCCGCGTCGGCGTCCGACGTGTTCTTGTTCACGCTGTAGTTGAAACTGGAGGTGTAGTTCCAGCCGTCGTTATCACCGGAGAACGTCAACAGCACACGCTGCTCAGTATTGATATCACCGGAGTAGCGGTAGTTGGTCGGATCAGTCCAGCCGACCGTGATTGGTTGGGTCAGGTCCGGCGCCCCGGTACATGTCCCGCCGGTATTCACATTGCTGAAACAGGTCGACTCTGCGGCCGTCGGGAAGTAGGTCGGGTCGGCCTGCGGGGTCATCTCAAACGAGAAGGTCTGCGGGCCACCGTAGTCGGTCACCTTCGAGCGGGTATAGAAATACTGCAGGCGCAACGTATTGTTGTCCGGAAGCATCTTGGTGAAGGCGATCATCCCTGACATTTCGCTCGACTTCGGCAGCAGGTCCACCGCGGCCGAATAGAGGTATTCGCAATCGCCGAGGTATGGGGCGCCCTGATACACCGCCAGATGCGGATTGCCGGCGCATTGCGGGTAGCCCACCTGCCAGAGATTGCCGTTGGCGTCGGTGTAACTTCCAGGAAACGTACCCGTCGGTCCGTTAAGGTTGGTCAGTCCCAGGGCCGGATTGAATCCCGTGGCCGCGAACGAGCGCTGGGAGGCCTGCAGGCTGTTCTGCCTGTTGTAGCTCGCGGTGATCATGACGTTATAGCCGTTGCGCGCCAGGCTGCCGTATCCCCAGGTGAAGTCGGCCTCGCCCGAGCTGCCGCCGGCTTCCTGCGGGTCATTCAGGTCGACATTCGCCTCCGCACCCTGGAAACTCCGCTTGGTGATGAAGTTGATCACGCCCGCGATGGCATCCGAGCCGTAGATCGCCGAGGCGCCTTCGCGCAGCACCTGAACGCTTTGGATGGCGGAAAACGGAATGCCGCTCAGATCGACCCCGCTGCCAACCTGGACGTTGTTGGCCAACCGATGGCCGTCCAACAGAACCAGAGTTCGACCGATGCCCAAATCACGCAGGTTGGCGTAGGTGCCACCACCGGTGAACTGGCCGACGGATTGGGCGATGTTGAACGGCGCGGCCACATTGGCGGTCACCTGGTCCACCGCCTGCTCCACGTCGGTCACGCCCAGGTTGCGCAGATGTCTCGCCTTGACGATCGTGATCGCTTCCGCGGTCTGGGATTCCGGCCTCGGAATCAAGGTGCCGGTCACCACGATGGTCTGCAGCGCGGACGGCGTGGATGCCGCGACTGCCGGCGCCGCCGGTCCGGTTTGCGCAGCGGCTGCATTCGGCTTGGGCGACGGCGCGGGTGTTGCATACGCGGCCAGCGTGCCGGCCCCCATGGCGGCGATCGCGCCGATCGCCAGCGCGCGCCTTACGGCACTGCGAACGGCCCTGCCCCCGGACGGACTGCTCGGATTCCTGTTAGCCATGCGAATATCTCCCCAAGAAGAAAAGTTGGACGCGGAACCTGAGTCCGCAGCTCATGCTTTTGGTGATGTAGAAGAACCACATGACAGCAGGCACCCGCGCCCCCCACCGGTCAGGATCGGAGCGTTCATCAAAAAACGCGTGCGGCAGGTGTGTACGAACATTGAATGTCGTTGTGGTTTTATCACCGTTGTCCGAAATATAGCATGGTGTCGGACACCTGCAACAGGCGGGCATCCGGCCGCTCGGTCGCCGCGCAAGGCCGGGCGCCCGTGGCGATCAATGAACACGTATGCGTTATGCCGGTATTTCACCGCGTTTTTCTCTCGCTTCACCGCATAACCGCGATTCGATGGCACGCTTCGGCGTCGCAGCACCCGGTAATCGATGAATTTTGTTGCGGGCATGGCACAATTTTTATCATCAATTCGTTGCGGGAAAGCAACGGAAATTTGACCTCGGGCAATGCCGACGACGCGGTCGCGACCACATGAACCCCCGCCGGCAACGACCCTCGGATGTGGCTCGAGTGCACCGCGCCGTGCGGCGCAGGCAGGGCGAGGGACGGCCTCGCGCGCAGTACAGAGGGGATTTCGTGGCGCGCGGGCTGGGCCCGCAGCGACCGGACAGTTGGATCTAACAGCGCCTCAACCGGCGGCTGGCAGCTGCCACCGCACCCGCTGACCGACCGCGAGCCCGAGCTTGCGCGCCTCGCCGCCGCCGATCTCCACGACCGCCTCGACCGGCACGCCGGAGGAGATCGTCATCAGCGAAAAGGGCTTGGCGTTGGCGACGATCTTCTCGATCCGCCCGTCGGGCGCCACGAACAGCATGTCGAGCGGGATGTACGTGTTTTCCATCCAGAACAGCGCCACCTGCGGCGGGCGCATCGGGAACAGCATGCCCTCGGTGGGCGGCAAGTCGCGCACGAACATCAGTCCCTGCGCCTGACGGTCCGGGGTATCGGCGACCCAGACGCGGAATCGGCACCGATGTCCGCCCGCCTCGATCGTGAGCGTGGCGCGGGGGAAATGCGCAAGATTCTCCAGCCGGACCGGCTGCGCCGATGCGCTGCCGATGACCAGCGCCAGCAAGGCCCCCGCTGCGGGCAGCGCCGACCGGAATCGCATGATGCGCGCACTGTCGAGCATGATTCGCCCCTCCCGCGGTCGAGCCGATTGTCGCACACGCAAACCGCTTGGCAACGGTACGCCCCCCGCCGCTGACCTCGGAATCGCGACCCCGGCCGCGCGTCACCGGCGCGAAGCGGCTAGACTCCGCCGTCTATGACCGCTCCCGATCCATATCTCATGCGCAAGTCTTTGATTGAAGTCGTTCCAGTCATTCCCGAGGCGCTGGCGCGTCTGCCCGAGCTCGCCGCCAATCTGTTCTTCAGCTGGCACCGGCCAGCCCGGGCGCTGTTCGAGGACCTCGACCCGGAGCTGTGGAACCAGTCCGGCGGCAATCCGCGGCTGATCCTGCGCTGCCTGCCGCAGCGGGCCCTGGATGCAGCCGCCGGCGACCCGCAGTTCCTGGAGCGCTATCGAGCGGTCATGCAGCGGCTGGATGACTATCTTGCCGCGCGCCCCCGCGCCGACGAGTCGCTGGTCGCCTATTTCTGCGCCGAGTACGGCTTTCACGAGAGCTTTCCGATCTACTCGGGGGGCCTCGGCGTACTGGCCGGAGACTACTGCAAAGCCGCCAGCGACGCCGGCGCGCATTTCCTGGCCGTGGGGCTGCTCTACGAACAGGGCTACTTCACCCAATCGGTCGACGACGACGGCGTGCAGCACGCCGATTACAAGGCCCGCAACCCACGCGACCTGCCGGTCGAGCCGGCGCGCGGCGGCGACGGCAACTGGCTGACAGTCTCCGTGCGCATCGGCGGGCGGGACGTGCTGGCGCGCATCTGGAAGGCTCAGGCCGGCCGGGTGCCGGTTTATCTGCTCGATACCAACATCCCGGAGAACGCGCCCTCCGATCGCGACATCACCCGGCGGCTCTACGGCGGGGACGAATCGACCCGCGTACGCCAGGAGATGATCCTCGGCATCGGCGGCGTGCGCGCGCTACGCGCGCTCGGACTCGCGCCCCGCGTCTGGCACTTGAACGAGGGCCACGCGGCCTTCCTGATCCTCGAACTGGTGCGCGAGCACAAGGCCCTGGGACTGCCCTTCGATGCGGCGCTGGAGGCCACGGCATCGGCGTGCGTGTTCACCACGCATACCCCGGTATCCGCCGGGCACGATGCGTTCGGGCACGGACTGATCCTCGAGCACTTCCAGGACTTCATCAACAACCTCGACATTCCCGTGGAGCGCTTTCTCGAGCTGGGACGCGCGCCGGCCGTACCGGGCATGTTCAATATGACCCGGCTGGCGCTGAACGGCGCGCGGCAGATCAACGGGGTCAGCCGCATCCACGGCAAGGTTTCCGCCGAGCTGTGCGCCGACCACTGGCCAGAAGTCGATCCCGAGGACAACCCGGTCGGGTTCGTGACCAACGGCGTGCATGTCCCAACGTTCCTGCACAGGCTGTGGAGCGAATTCTTCGACACCGAGCTCGGAGCCGGCTGGACCGAGCGCTTGACCGATCGGGACTTCTGGGCCACGCTGGCGGCAGTGCCGGAAGAGCGTTTCTGGCAGACCGCCCAGACGGTCAAGGCCAAGATGCTCGACGCGGTACGCACCCGGCTCGAGCGTGAATACGCCCGCAAGGGCTTGAGCCTGGCGCAGCTGGCGCGCATCACCCGACTCCTCGACCCGGCGCGTCCCGAGGTGCTCACGATCGGCTTCGCCCGCCGTTTCGCCACCTACAAGCGGGCGACGCTTCTGCTGCGTGATCGAGCCCGTCTCGCCCGGCTGGTCAACGACCCGCAGCGGCCCGTTGTGCTGCTGTTCGCCGGCAAGGCGCATCCGGCCGATGAGCCGGGCAAGGAGATGTTGCGCGAGATCCGCCAGCTCATGACCTCGCCGGAGTTCATCGGCCGGATCATCTTCCTCGAGGACTACGACTTACAGCTCGCCCGCTCGCTGGTTTCGGGCGTCGACGTGTGGCTCAACAACCCGATCGCGCCGCTCGAGGCCAGCGGCACCTCCGGCATCAAGGCCGCGATCAACGGCTGCCTGAACCTGAGCATCCTGGACGGCTGGTGGGCCGAGGGATGCATGACCGGCAATGGTTGGGGCATCCCGCCAACGGACGTGCAGGACTGGAGCCGGCGGGATTCGATCGAGGCGGAACTGATCCTGCACACGCTGCAGGAGGAGGTCGTGCCCCTGTACTACCAGCGCGGCCCGGAAGGATATTCGACCGAGTGGGTGCGGCGCGCCAAGCAGGCGATGATCACGGTGCTGCCGCGCTTCAACATGCAGAGGGTGCTGCGCGATTACACCGACAAGCTCTACCGCCGGGCCACCGAGCAGTATGCGCGGCTGGCGCACGAGCAGTACGCGGGGGCGCGGCGGCTGGCCGAGTGGAAGCAGCGGGTGCGCCAGGCCTGGAGCCGTATTGATTTGCGCCTGATCGAAGCGGCCTCCGCCGAGATCACCCGCGATCAGCGCCTGCGGGCGAAAGTGGCGGTGAGCCTGGCCGGATTGCAACCGAGCGACGTGCGGGTGGAGTTCGTCGCGCGCCGGCTCCTGCCGCAGACCGCCACCGCTCCCCCGCCGCTGTGCTCTTTCGGCGCCCCGGCCCCGGCAGGCCAGTGGCGCACGCTGATGGAGCCGACCGGAGCATGGGACGGGGGCGCCGCGGTGTTCCAGCTCGACGCCGAGCCGCCCGGCTGTGGGCAATTCGCCTCCGAGGTGCGCATTTATCCCTGGCACGAGCTGCTGACCCACGAGTACGACATGGGCCTGATGAAGTGGCTTTGAAAAGGCTGTGAGGCCCCGATCCGGCTGCTAGGATAGCTGCCTACCGGCGGTACCCAGCGGGAGCCCGAGCCCATGATGCAACAACCTGCGCGCGCCTCCTCCGGGCGCTACGTGAGCCGACTCACCGGCGGCACGCTGGCGGTGATCATGGCCGGCGGGCGCGGCGAGCGGCTCAAGGACTTGACGGCCAATCGCTGCAAGCCGGCGACGCCATTCGGCGGTAAATTCCGCATCATCGATTTCGTGCTCTCGAACTGCATCAATTCCGGCATCCGCCAAATCGCGGTTCTCACGCAGTACAAGGCGCAGTCGCTGATTGCGCACGTGCAGCACGGCTGGGGATACCTGCGGGGCGAATTCGGCGAGTTCATCGAAGTCGTGCCCGCGCAACAGCAGACCGGCCCGCACTGGTACCGCGGCACGGCGGACGCGGTGTACCAGAACATCGAGTTGATCCTCTCGCACCGCCCAAAGCACGTGCTGGTGCTCGCCGGGGACCACATCTATAAGATGGACTACGGTCCGATGATCGCCTATCACGTCGAGAAAGGGGCGGACGTCACCATGGGCGTGGTCGAGGTGCCCGCCGGCGAGTCGCGTCACTTCGGCGTGCTCACCGCGACTGACTGGAACCGTGTGACGCAATTCGCCGAAAAGCCGGAGGTGCCCGACACCCTGCCAGGCAAGCCGGACACGATTCTCGCCTCGATGGGCATCTACGTATTCAACACGCGACTGCTCGAGATGCTGCTGCGCGAGGATGCGGCGAATGAAGCCTCGACGCACGATTTCGGCAAGGACATCCTGCCGCAGGCGATCGCCGGCACCTTGCAGGTGTTTGCCTACCCGTTCCAGGACGTCAAGACCCGCGCGCAAAGCTACTGGCGCGACGTCGGCACGCTGGACGCGTACTACGAGGCGAACCGCGAGCTGGTACACGTCGAGCCGGAGCTCAACATCTACGACGAGGACTGGCCGATATGGACCTACCAGGTGCATCAGCCACCGGCCAAGTTCGTGCTCGACGAGGAAGGCCGGCGGGGACTGGCGATCAACTCCATGGTCTCGGCCGGTTGCGTCATCTCCGGCGCAGCCGTGCGCGAGTCGCTGTTGTTCTCCAACGTGCGAGTGGAGGAGCGCAGCGTCATCGAGCGGTCTGTGATTCTCCCGAGCGTGCGCATCGGCAGCGGCTGTATCGTGCGCGACGCCATCATTGACGAGGGCAGTGAAGTCCCGAACGGCGTGAGCATCGGCGTCGATCATGAAGCCGACGCGAAACGCTTCCTGGTCACCGACAAGGGCGTCGCCCTGGTAACCGGCGAGATGTTGCGCCGGCTCTCCCCGTAGGATTCGCGAACCCATGCGCCTACCCGTCGTCCTGCTGTGGCACATGCATCAGCCGCAATACCGCGACGCGCTCAACGGGCGCTACGTGCTGCCGTGGACGTATCTGCACGCGATCAAAGACTACACGGACATGGCGGCGCATCTGGAGGCGATTCCCGAGGCCCGCGCCGTCTTCAACTTCACGCCGGTGTTGCTGGAGCAGATCGAGGCGCTGGCGCGCGCAGTCACCGCGCACCTGCGCGACGGCAGCGCGCTGCCCGATCCGGTCCTCGCGCTGCTCGGCCCAGATCCGGTACCGAGCGATCCGGCGGAGCGTCTCGCCTGCCTGCACGCCTGTCTGCGCGCCCAGCGCAAACAGATGATCGAGCGTTTCGGCCCCTATCTGGAGCTCGCCGCGATCGCCGCCACGTTGGGCACGGCCGAGCGAATCCGCTACGCCTCGGATCAGTTCATCCATGATCTGTCCGTCTGGTATCACCTGGCGTGGCTGGGGGAGACCGTCCGCCGCAGCGATCCGCTGGTCAGCCGTCTGACCGAGCAGGGCCGCGACTTCACACCGGCGCAGCGGCGCGAGCTGCTGACGCTGATTGGCACTCAGCTTGCGAACATCGTGCCGCGCTACCGCCAGCTGAGTGAGCGCGGCCAATGCGAGCTGTCGGTCACGCCGTACGGCCATCCGATCGTGCCGTTGCTATTTGACTTTCAGTCGGCGCGCGATGCGATGCCGGCACTGCCGCTGCCGAAAATGTCCGCCTACCCTGGTGGCAAAGAGCGAGCCGAATGGCACGTGCGCGAAGGCCTGCGGCTGTTCACACAGACCTTCGGCAGCCGCCCGACGGGCTGCTGGCCCGCGGAGGGCGCGGTCAGCCGCCCGACCGTTGAGCTGCTCGAGCGTGCGGGGTTCAAGTGGATGGCGAGCAGCGCCAACGTACTGCACGGTTCTCTGCAACGCGCCGCCGCGCAGGCGCCGCAGCCGCCCGCGCTGGACGCTCAGGTGTTCAATCGCCCCTATCGCTTGCCGGGCAGCTCGCTGCTGCAGTTTTTCCGCGAGGACACCCTGTCGGATCTGATCGGCTTCACGTACGCCACCTGGCACGGCGATGACGCTGCGCACAACCTGGTGGATGCGCTCGCGCAGCTGGCCAGCCAATACGCGGGCAATCCCGGACACGTGGTGCTGATCGCGCTCGACGGCGAGAACGCTTGGGAACACTACCCGTTCAATGGCTACTATTTCTTGCGCGCACTGTACACGCTGCTGGCGGCGCACCCGCAGCTCGAGCTCACGACGCTCGGAACGTGCGTGGCGCGCGGGCTGACGCCGATCACGCTGCCGCAACTCGTCGCCGGGAGTTGGGTGCACGGCACGCTCACCACCTGGATGGGCGATCCGGCGAAGAACCGCGCCTGGGATCTGCTCTGCGATGCCAAGCTCGCCTTCGACGCGACGCTCGCGGCCGGCACGCTCGATGCGAGCGGACGCCTGGCCGCCGAGCGGCAACTGGCGCTGTGCGAGAGCTCGGACTGGTTCTGGTGGTTCGGCGACTACACCCCCGCCGATGCGGTCAGCCAGTTCGACGGTCTCTACCGGCGGCAACTGAGTCGCCTTTATGAATGTCTCGGACGCCCTGTGCCGGAGAGTCTTTCCAAGCCGATCGCCACCGGGAGCGGCAGTCCCGAGCACGGTGGCGTCATGCGCCGCTCGTATGCGAGCTGAACGCCTCACGCGGGCCATGCGCCCCCTGGCGCTCGTGCTGGTGCTCGCCGCCCTCGGCGGCTGTGCCTGGCTCGTGCCGAAGCTGCAAAGTCCGCAGGTGCGCGTGGTCGGCATCCGGGTGCGCAGCGCCAATTTCTGGCAGCAGCGCCTGCGGGTGCGCCTGCGGGTGCGTAATCCAAACGGGATCGACCTGCCGATCGAGGCGATCCGCTACACGCTGCGGATCGACGGCCGGACCTACGCGAACGGCCGTACCGTCCGGCGCTTCACCGTTCCAGCGCACGGCAGCGCGGAATTCAACACCTACGTCACCGCCAACATGGCGGGCGCCCTCCTGACGATTCTGTCCGGGGGCCAGGGACGGCCGGTTCGCTACCGCCTGCGCGGCGAGGTGGCCGTGGCGCACGATCTGCTGCACGAGCTGCCCTTCGACGCGCGCGGACAGTTCTTCGTCAGATGATGGGCCGGACCGGGCGGGAACCTCGGCACCGGCAAACCGATCAGAAGGTCTGGCGCGCGGCACAAAGCGCCGCGCCGCCGTTGCCCGCCGCCGGCTGCGCCGCCGGCGCTCCCTGTCCTCCAGACCCCACCGCTGCAGAGGAGTCCACCGCAAGATGATCAAGAAACTCGTAGCCGATACCGATCTCGTCCCGACCTATGGATCGCGCTCCATGTCCGAGCCGGTACCCAAGTACCGTTTGCCGGACGCGGAGATGAACTCTCGCGCCGCCTACCAGCTCATCCACGACGAGCTCATGCTCGACGGCAACGCCCGGCTGAACCTGGCCACCTTCGTGACCACCTGGATGGAGCCGGAGGCCGAGCAGCTGATGGCCGAGACGTTCGACAAAAACATGATAGACAAGGACGAATATCCGCAGACGGCGGAGATCGAGACACGCTGCGTCAACATGATCGCGCGGCTGTTCCACGCGTCCGAGCGTGAAGCGCCGGTTGGTGTCTCGGCGATCGGCTCGAGCGAGGCGGTCATGCTGGCCGGCATGGCGCTGAAGTGGCGGTGGAAGGCGCGGCGCGCGGCCGCCGGCCAGCCGGCCACCAAACCGAATCTGATCCTCGGCTCCAACGTGCAGGTGGTCTGGGAGAAATTCTGCCGGTACTGGGAAGTCGAGCCGCGCTACATTTCCATGCAGGAAGGCCGCTATGTCATCACGCCCGCGGACGTGGTCGCGCGCCTGGATGAAAACACCATCGGCGTCGTCGCCATCCTCGGCACCACCTTCACCGGCGAGTTCGAGCCGATCGCGGCGATCCACGACGCCGTGGTCGCCCACAACGCCGCGCACGGCCTCGCCGTGCCGCTGCACGTCGATGCGGCCAGCGGCGGGTTCGTCGCGCCCTTCATACATCCGGACCTGCGCTGGGACTTCCGCCTGCCCAACGTCGTGTCGATCAACGCCTCGGGACACAAGTATGGGCTGGTCTACCCCGGGGTCGGCTGGGCCGTGTGGCGCGGCAAGGAGCATCTGCCCGAGGATCTGGTGTTCCACGTCAACTACCTCGGCGGCGACATGCCCACCTTCACCCTGAATTTCTCGCGGCCCGGCAACCAGATCGTCGGCCAGTACTACAACTTCCTGCGCCTGGGCCGCTCCGGCTACACGCGCATCATGTCCACGCTGCGCGATGTCGCCGTCGAGCTTGCCGCGAAGATCGCCCGTCTGGGCCCGTTCGAACTGCTCAGCGACGGCACGAGCATCCCGGTGTTCGCGTTCCGGCTCAAGGATGCCTCGCGCTACTCCGTGTACGATGTCTCCGAGCGCCTGCGCGCCCGGGGCTGGCAGCTGCCGGCCTACACCATGCCGCCGGCCGCCCAGAACGTGGCCGTCCTGCGGGTGGTCGTGCGCGAGGGTTTCTCGCGCGACATGGCCGATCTGTTGATGAAAGACCTGCGCGCGGTCATCGCCGATCTCGACAGCGCGCCGCCCGCCCGGCCCAAGCAGGCCGACCGGAATTTCCACCACGGCTGACCGCGCCGGCGGCCAGGATCAGCCTCGCCGCCGGGGCTAATCCTCCGCCGCGCTGGGACGGAAGGCCGCCACCAGCTCCTGTTGGCGCCGGGGCGGAACCGGATCGTAGCGACTCAGGGTCAACGCGTAGCTGCCCTCCCCGCCGGTGAGCGCCTTGAGTCGCGACTGGTAATCGATGATCTCCGAGAGCGGCACCAGCGCCGACAGCAGCGCGCGCCGGCCCGGCACCACCTGGTTGCCGTTGATGCGGGCGCGCTTGGTGGCCAGATCGCCAGTGATATCGCCGATGGCGCTCGCCGGAGCGGTAATCTCCAGGTGCACGATCGGCTCGAGCACGATGAGCCGGGCCTTGCCGAGCGCGTCGAGAAACGCCTTGCGGCCCGCCGCTACGAACGCCACCTCCTTGGAGTCCACGGCGTGGTGCTTGCCGTCGTAGACCGTGACGCGGATATCCTGCAGGGGAAAGCCGGCGAGCGCCCCTTCGGTCAACACCTGACGCACGCCCTTCTCCACGGCCGGGATGAATTGCCCGGGGATCGCTCCGCCGGCCACCGCGTCCACGAACTCGAAGCCCGACCCACGCTCCAGCGCCTCGACGCGCAAAGACACCTCGGCGAATTGCCCGGCTCCGCCGGTCTGCTTCTTGTGACGGCAATGTCCCTCGGCCGCGCGGGTGATCGTTTCACGATAGGGGATGCTCGGCGGATGGGCGCGCACCGGCACGCCATAGCGCTCGCTCATGCGCTCCAGAAGCACGCGCAGATGCAGCTCGCCCGCGCCGTAGAGCACCGTCTCGTTCAGTGCGGCGTGCTGCTCGATGCGGATGCCGGGGTCCTCGCTGGTCAGCTTATGCAGCGCATCGGCCAAGCGCTGCTCGTCGCCGCGGCGCACCGGCTCGATGGCCAGACCCTGCATCGGCGGCGGCAGCACGACGGGCTGCAGATGGTAGTGGTCTTCCTCGTGCGCGTCGTGCAACACGACGTCGCGGTGCAACTCCTCCACCTTGGCCAGCGCGCAGATGTCGCCCGGAATCGCCGCCGGGATTTCCCGGGCCTCCTTGCCAACCAGACGGTACAAATGAGCAACTTTGAAGGACTTGCGGGCTTCGCCGGCGAACAGCTGGCTGCCCGTACGAATGGTGCCCTGGTGCACACGCAGTGTCGCGAGCTTGCCGACGTAGGGATCGACCGTTATCCGGAACACGTGCGCGACCACGTGCCGATCGGGATCGGGCCGCACCGACACGCGCCGCGGCGTGCCACTCTCGCCGGCGAGAAACGGTGGTGGATTGCCTTCGGCGGGACTGGGCATCAGCCGCTCGATGATGTCGAGCAACGCCGCGACTCCGACGCCGCTTTCCGCCGAGGTGAAGCACACCGGCACCAAGTGCCCCTCGCGCAGCGCCTGCTCGAACGGCGCGTGCAACTGCTGGCTGCTCAGCGCCTCGCCCTGCTCCAGATACAGCGCCATCAGCCGCTCATCGAGCTCGACGACCTGGTCGACGATCTGCGTGTGCGCCGCCTCGATGGTGGAGAAATCCACGGCGCCGGGCTCGGGCGCAAAGAAGCAATCCCGCACCGCCGCGCCGCGCCCGGCCGGCAGGTTGATCGGCAGGCATTGCGCGCCAAACAGCGCGCGCAGCCGCTGCAACACGCCGTCGCAGTCGGCCTCCCGACTGTCGATCTTGTTGACGATCAGCAGGCGAGCGAGCCCGCGTTCACGCGCGAACGTCATCAGCCTGTGCGTCACGGCATCCGGGCCGGTGACCGCGCTCACCACTACGCCCACGGCTTCCACGGCCTCCAGAGCCGCAAACGTGCGCGCCAGAAAATCCGCGTAGCCCGGGGTATCGAGCAGATGCACGCGAGTGTCCCGGTGTTCGAACGTGAGCACCGCCGGATCGAGGGAATGACCGAGCGCGCGCTCCTGCGCATCGAAATCCGACACCGTGGTACCCCGCTCGATCGAGCCCTTGGTGCGAATCGCGCCGGCTTGCGCCAGCAGACTTTCCGACAGCAGCGTCTTGCCCGCGCCGGCCGCGCCGATCAGCGCGAAGTTACGGATGCTCCCGTGGTCCATGCCGCACGCCCCCAACGCATCATCGAGGATCAGGGCAGGTTACTCCCGCGCCGCCGGCCGCGCAAAACACCGCAGGCTACGGCGCCGAGATCTCCAGCGTCCGCCCGTCGGCATCGACGGTGCTCAACCGCACGGGCCGGCGCCAGATTCGGTACAGATACTCGAGCACTTTACGGCCGCGCTCAAGATCGAGTCCGCGGCCGTCCACCGCATGATCGTGGCGCAGCTGCAGCGTGCCATCCACCCGGACGTTCTCGACCAACACGGTGGGCGCGCCGAAATTGTACTTGGGAGCGAGAATCGCCTCGTGCAGCGCATCGATGTCCTGCGCGAGCACCTTGATCCGGCCGTCGCGGGCGCGGTAACGAAACAATTCCAGCTCCGCGGCCAGCTCGCGAGTCAGATGATTGCGCACGAACGCGAAGTCGTCGTCTTCGGCACGAATGGTGCAGGCCGCCTCCAGCCCCTCGGCCGCGACGATGCGCTCCCAAATCGCGAAGCCGAGATGGTAGGGATTGAGCGCGAGCGCGATCTGTTGATCGGCGGCCACCGGGCGCACCACGTCGGAATGGCACTTGATCGCATCGACGTAGGCCTGCTGCGGAATAAAATCGGCCTCGCGCAGCAGCCGGGCGTGCCAATACGACGCCCAGCCCTCGTTCATGATCTGCGTGGCGAACACCGGATAGAAGTAGAACGACTCCTCGCGCACCGCGAGGAAGATGTCCCGCTCCCAACTCTCCAGCTCCGGGCCGTACTGCGCCACGAACCACAACAGGTCGCGCTCCGGATGCGGCGGCACCGGCGCGCGCCGCCGCTGGCGCGCCCCGGCCTCGGTGGTGAGCGGCTCCAGCGCCGCGAAGCGCCGGCGGAAGGCATCGTCGGCCAGGGTCTTGGGCGGCTCGGCGTACTCGCGGTAACGCGCCCGCCGCACCGGCTGATCGACGTCGATGTGCTGCTCCAGCGCGAGCGCCGCGTCGAGCACCAGCTCGACGCGCTCCAGCCCGTGCAGGTCGATCGCCTGCTGAATCTGGCGCGCGTGCTGCGCGGCATGCTCGACGATGCGCTCGCTCACCTGTCCCTGGCAGCGCTGAAACAACAAGTTGTTGCGCGAGAAATCGGCGTGTCCGAGCACGTGCGCCGTCACCAGCACGTTTTCCGCCAGCCCGTTGCTGGCGGCGAGATAGGCATGGCCGGGGTTGCCGGGAAAGACCACCTCGAACAGCCGCGAATGCCCCATGTGCCGCTGGATGAGTTGATAGATGTAGCGCACGCCGAATGACCAGTGGGGCATGCGCACCGGCAGGCCGTACACCGCCACCTCCATCATGAACGCATCCGGGACGGCCTCGAACTCGACGGGATGGAAGCGCAGTCCGGACTTGCGCGCGAGCTGCTCGATCCGCGCGGTGTAATCCTGCCACTCCATGCCGCTCATCCGCCCGGCGCGCGCACCGGGTGCTGCGCCGTGAAGAACTGCCGGATCGCGCTCCACACGTCGTCGAAATCCGCCAGCGCGCAGCTGCCGACGCTCGCGCCAACCGTGGCGAGATCGGCGAACAACCGGCCGGTCTCGGTATCGAGGTGCCGCGACAGACCGGCCGCCACTTCGACGTAGCCGCAGAAACAGGCTGCGCCCGCCAGCGCCGCCAGCGCGGCCCGGGCCGCATCGGCGTCGGTAACAGCATTGTCGCCGTCCGAGGCATAGAAGAAATAGACGTTGTAACTGTGCAGGTCGAATCGCTCATGCAGGATCTCGCTCACCTTGCGCAGGCCACTCGAGGCGACCGTGCCGCCCGTGCCGCTGACCTGGAAGAACTCCGGCTCGGTGAATTCCCAGGCCTGCGTGGTGTGCGCGACGAACACCGTCTCGAGCGCGCGGTACTCCCGCCTCAACCCCTGCACCGTCCAGAAGAAGAATGACTTCGCGAGCTGGCGGTCGCGCTCGGACATGCTACCCGACACATCGAGCATGAAGAACACCAGCGCGCGCACCGCCGGCCGGCGCCGCAGAGCGAGCTGGCGATAGCGCAGATCTTCGTCGGTGAACGTCGGCACCGCTCCCGGCGCTGCGCGGCGCTTGACCAGCTCCTTGAACGAGCGGCGCCGATCGAGCCGCGAGCGCGCGCCGCGGCGATCCCAGCCCTGGCGCGTCCACTCCTGCTCTTCGGACGGTCCACTGCGGGGGGTGAGATTCGGCAGACGCATCTCCTCCCACAGCCACTCCACGATGTCGTCGATCTTGAACTCCAGCAACAGTTGCACCTCGCCCTCGTCTTCGCCGCCCGGACCCTTGCCGCCGGCGGTACGCGGCCGGGCGGGGTCGTCGAACACGTCCCCGGGCTTGGCCTGGCCCTGACCGGCGCCCTGGCGCTGCGCCGCGGGACGCAAGCGGAATCGATAGTGCTCGAGCATGCGCACGGGAATGCGCACCGTGCGGGCCCCGCCGCTGATCAGTTCGCCGCCCGCCACGGCCTGCGGCAAGTGCCGCCGTACGGCCTCGCGGACCTTCTCGTCATGGCGCAGCCAATCGCGCGCGCCGCGCGAGAACAGCTCGTACCATTTGGCGCCATCGGCGGAAATCTGCGTGTCGTTGGTCCCGGTCATACCCGCCGCTACTCCTGCGCGAGCAGGGTGGTGACGTAACTCAGCGCCTCCTTCGCGCTGTGCTCGTCGTAGCCGTACTCACTGATCAGGCGCTGCTGCACCACGGAAATCTTCTGTTTTGCCTCCTCGTCCGGGCGTGCGGCCGAGGTCACCAGCCGCAGCACGTCGCGCCGTTCCTCGAACAGGTACTGCTCGATCGCCTCGCGCATGCGCGCGTGACTGGCCAGATTGAATTTCTCACCGGTTTTGAACGCCACCATGGCCTTGCGCACGACTTCCTGACGAAACGACAGCTTGCCGGAGTCGGACACCTTGATCTTTTCCTCCACGGAGCGCAGCAAGCGCTCGTCCGCCGCCCGGCTTTCGCCCGTGATCGGATCGGTGACCTGGCGGTGATCGAGCGATGCCTCCACTTCGTCGAGGTATTTCTCCAGCAACTGCTGCGCCTCCTCCTCGAACGAGGCGAACATCGCCCGATGCACGTCTTCCTTGACCCAGCGGTTGTAGAACTCCTTGCGCGCCGTGACCAGATGGTCGATCCACGCCTTCTTCTGCTTCGCCTCCATGCGGGCATCGCTCTCGATACCGTCCTTCAACGCCAGCAGCAGGTCCATGCTGGTGAGGCTGCGGGTCGTGCCGCGGGTGATGGCCGTGGAGATGGCGTTGATCACGAACCGCGGGCTGACCCCGGTCAGCCCTTCGTCGGGCGATTCCGCGCGCAGCCGGATCGCCTCGGTCTCGGTCGCGCCCTCGATGGTCTCGCCGGCGTACAGCCGCAACTTGCCGGCGATGTCGAGGCCTTCGCGCTCGGGCCGCGTCAGACGGGTCAGGATGGCGAACACCGCGGCGAGGTTCAGCACGTGCGGATCGAGGTGGACGTCGCGGAACGCCGGCGCGCCCGAGACGAGCTTCTGATAGATGCGCGATTCGTCCCGGTACGACAGCGCGTACGGCACCTTGATGATCACCATGCGATCGAGCAGCGCCTCGTTCTCTTTTTCCTGCACGAAGCGGTGGAACTCGGCGAGGTTCGTGTGCGCCAACACCGTCTCGTCGAGGTGAATGAGCGGAAACCGCGCGACCTTGACGTTCTTCTCCTGAGTCAGCGTCAGCAGCAGATAGAGGAACTCGCGCTTGACCTTCAGGATCTCGATCATCTCGAGCAGACCGCGGCTGGCGGCGTACACCGCCCCGGACCAGGACCAGGCGCGCGGATCCCCCTCGTCGCCGATCTGCGCCACCTTGGCGAGATCCACCGAGCCCACTAGGTCGGCGATGTCGGCGGTGCTCGGATCGTGCGGCGCATACGTGCCGATGCCGAAACGCGCAGCCTCGGACAGAAAGACCCGCTCGACCGGAACGTTGAGGAAGTCACCTGCGAATTCGCGCTCGAGGTAATCGCGCGCCCAGGGAGAGGGCTCGCCCTGCACGGTGACGCCGTAGCGCTCGCGGAACTCGGCCCGCAGGCTCGCCGGGATGAGGTTGAGCGGACTCTCGTGCAGCGGCGAGCCTTTGAGCGCGTACAGCGCGCCCGCTTCGGTGCGACTGTATTCCTCCAGGCCGCGCTTCAGCAGGATCGCGATGGTCGACTTCCCACCCGAGGGCGGTCCGAGCAGCAGCAGCAGCCGGCGTCCGACGTCCGAGCCCCCGGCGGCGGCCTTGAAATACTCGATCACCCGGGCAAGCGGCGTGTCGATACCGAACAGCTCGCGCTTGAACAGCTCGCTGGCGCGCTCCTCGCGCGGCTGCTCTTGCCGGCCCGCATGCGCGCCGGGATTCACAGCCGCGCCTTCGCGCCGCTCGCCCCCGGCGGGGCGGGAGCTCTCGGCGCCTCGCCCATACCAGCGCAGCATGTCCCAGATGTACTCGTGGCTGGTACGCGCCAGGGCCGCCGGAGCCGCCGGAAGAATGTCCGCGAGAAACTGTCCGAAAGTACCTTCCCAGTGCTGCGCGCGATGCAGGCGGCTGAAAGAACTCAGGGACTCGATGAAAGCGCTGTGTTCGATGCAGGCGCCGAGCGGCGTCTGGTCGGGATGACTGGCACGTGATCGCATCGCCCTTACCTCCCGTTTTATAACGGCAGTGGCGGCCGTGAATGCTGCGCCTTCGCCCGTAGCGGAACGGAATGAACGCCTCGCAGGGCGCGACCGCGATCGGACTCGCGATTCCGCCGCCCCTGTCTTCGGTAAGACGGCCGCTAGATCGATTCGTTCCGGAGTCATGGCACGCCGTGCGGCGGCGCTTCGAGACCGCGGGCGCTCGCCCGTCAACGTTCCATCGTCGAGCGCTAGCGCCGCGCTGTCGAGATTCCCCGAGCGCACCCGATCGGGCGAAAGTGGAGCGAAGCGGCGGCGGCCCTTCGCAGCGGAACCGCGCGGGCGCGCGGCCGCGCCGCCGTCCTTCAGTCCTGCGCCGGTCGCTGAGCGGTTGCGCACCGGCCAGCCCGTTGCGGGCACCCCACGGGGCCGGCCATTGGCCCCGACGCGGCTCACCCGCTCGAATTCTGTGAACGGCGACACTGCAGACCCGACGCGCTGCGGGTTTCATGTATTCAGCACGCCTCGCATCCTGGCGCGCCGCGCTGTCCTGCGGTCAAGGGCCGGACTCCACCCGGCCCCGGGGCCCTGCGACGACGGTTGCATCCATAAGAATCTGGAGACGGGTTGTGGCACATCCGGCACCGAATGAGTCTCGTGATTCCGCCCGCGAAAGCGCCGTGGCAGAGGTGACGCCGAGGGGCGCGCAGCATGCGGCCGACCTCGCCGCGCTGACGACGCGCGATGATTTCCTGCTCGAGCTCGGGGAAGTCCTCGGCGGGCGCGCCAGCGTCCACCCGGCGGACTCGCTCGATGTGGCGATCGGACATCTGGAAGGTGCCCGGGGCCGTCAGATCCTGGCGATCGATGCGCGTGAGACCGGTGATGTTCGCGCCAATGTCGAACGCGCCGCCGAGCGTGTGGGCACCGCCAAGATCCTGGTTTTCACCGAGACCGACACGGAGAAGACCGTGGCGGCCGCGGTCAAGGGCACCCGGGTTTTTGCGGTTCTGCCGCTACCGATGGAGCCCGGGAAAACAAGCGCAGTCATCGAGGCGGCGTTATCGGACGACGGCGAACAGAGTTCGCCCCGGCAGTCGCTTCGGCCCGCACCGCGTCGAGCGCTGCCCGAGCGCGCCAGCCCACAAACTCCCACAACGGACGGCGCCCGTTCCGAGGCGTCCTCCGGCGGCCACGGCAAACTGATCGCCGTGACGCTCGGTGTGCTGGTGCTGGCTCTGGGTGCCGGCGCACTCTGGTGGTTGACGCACACGCGTCCGGCCCACTTGGCGCCCGCTCGGCCCGAGACGGTCGCCGCGAACAAGTACGCCGCGCTGAGTCGACCGAAGGTCGACACCTCGATCGTGCGCGGGCGCGTCTCCGACCTGCTCATCAAGGCCAGCCAGGCGATGTTCGAGCGGCACTTCACGGCGCCGAAAGGCGCCAACGCATTGGTCTACTACCGCTCGGTGCTGGCCGTCGATCCCAACAACGCCGAGGCCCGCAACGGCCTGCAGCGGGTCGCCAACGTGCTGATTTCGCGCTTCGGCGTGGATCTGTCCCGCGACCAATACGCCGGCGCATCGCTGGCGCTCGCCACGTTGCAGCTGGCCGAGCCCAGCAATACTCACGTCGGACCGTTCCGGATCCAGCTCGCGACCGCGCTGGTCGAACATGCGTTCTCGAGCAAGGGCAAGCTCGGCGCGGCGCCCGCGCTCATCGCCCGGGCGGCCCGCTGGGGGGTGCCGACGGCGCAGATCGAATCCTGGCAGCAACAGCTGACGACGCTGCGGCACGGTGCGCGGGTAAAAGTCCTGGCGCAGAGTGTCAACACGCGGATTGCCGCCGGCCGGCTCACCGGCGCGCACAGCGCCGAGTCCGCGCTCGCAAAGCTGCGCGTCTTCGCGCCCCAAGCGGCGGCCACCGGCGCCGCTGCCCAGGCGCTCATCGGCGCGTTGATCGGCCAGGCCCAGCAGGCCGGCTTGGCCGGACACGCCGGCGAGCAGAACCAATGGCTGAACGCGGCCCGCTTGGCCGGCGCGACCGCGCAGCAGATCGATTCGGTTCGGCACCAGGTGGCCCGCGTGCAAACGCATACCGCCGAGGCGCAGCTGCGCCAGCTACTCGCGCGGGCCCGCGCCCGGCTCGCCAGCGGCGCCCTCGTCGCCCCCGCGCATGACAGTGCCGCGTACTACCTGAGCGTGATCGACGCGTCGCACCCCGATCCGGCGCAGCGCGCCGGCGCGGATGTGCTGCGCGACCAGCTCGTGACCGCGCTCTTGACACAGGCGGAGTCGGCCACCCGCACCGGCCAGCGCGCGCTCGCGCGGGAGGATCTGGCCGCGGCACGCCGCTGGGGCGCCAGTCCAGCGGCTCTGGCCGCGGCCGCGCAGACCGTGAGGCCGGCCGCGGCGCCCACGGCGGCGCAGCTGGCTGAAGTTGCCGGGCAACTGCGCCGCACGCACTACGTCGCGCCCGCCTATCCGTCGCGCGCGCTTGCCGGCGGCCTATCGGGCGAAGTGACGGTGCAATACATCGTCGACGCCCAGGGCCGTACCCGGCAGCTGCAGGTGATCAACTCCAGACCCGGCGCCATCTTCAATCGCGCAGCGCTCCAGGCGATCCGCCAGTGGCGCTATACCCGACCGAAATTCCGGGGCCAGCCGGTCAATGTGCCGGTCCGCACCGAAATCCGCTTCGTGCTGCCGAACTAGTCAGGTGGATCCTATGCAATCCTCGGGCGCTGATCGAATCCGCCGGCTGCTCACTGCCGGAGCGGGCGCGCTGCTGGCCGCGCTGATGGCGTTGGTGCTGATCGTCGGCTTCCGGCTGGCCACACGAATCCGCGCCAACGTCGCGTTGCTGCAGCACGCAAGTCTCCTGGAGGCCTATCCGGCGGAAGTCTCACAGCAGCTGACGGCGCTGCGCGAGCGGCTCGGCACACTCGAGTACACCGGCGGGGTTCATCAGGAACTCGCCGACTCGGTGGCCGGATTCGATCGCAGTCTGGCCGCGCTCGAGCGCCGACCGGACGTGGATCCGTCCGTGCTGCGCGCGGTGGGGCATCTGTGGAAGGCCTATACCCCGGTCCTCGCGCCGGTGCTCGCCTATTCCGGCGAGCCGTACTCGGACACCGACTTCGGCAGCTCGCTGTCGGTGAGCGGCAAGATCTATTACACGCAAGTGCGCCGCGCGGAGCTGTTCGCACAAGGCCGCGCGCCGGCGCTGCACCGGCGGCTCGCCACCCTCAGCGCCGCGCTGCAGAAGCGCACCTCGAGCGCCGCCTCGCGGCTGCGACTGCTGCTCTCGGCCGGCGTGCTGGCGGTGCTGCTGCTCGGCGCGGCGGCCGCTTATCTGCAGCTCGCGCGCAGTCGCGGCGAGCGTGCGGCGCGCGCCGCCGAGGAGCAGACCCGCGACATCCTGCACACGGTACGCGAGGGCCTGTTCCTGCTCGATGCCGATTACCGCATCGGCGCGGTCTGGTCCCAGGCGCTGAACCACTTGTTCGGCCGCGAGGATTTTGCCGGCCTGACGTTCGAGGAACTGCTACACGGCAAAGTATCGCCGGCGACGCTCGCCACCGCCACCAAGTACATCAAGCTGCTGTGGGGCGAGCGCGCCCACGAAAACCTGATGAAGAGCATCAACCCGCTGGGTCAGCTCGAAGTCATGCTGGACAACGGCCGGGGCGGCAAGGAAGCTCACTTCCTGCAATTCAACTTCCACCGCGTGCTGGGCCCGAAGGGCGTCAAGCACGTGTTGTGCACCGTCGCCGATATCACTCCGAACGTCATGCTCGCGCGCGAACTGCACGCGGCCCAGGAGAACGCCAACGCTCAGATCGACATGATGGTGAGCATGCTGCACTCCGATCCGCTGCAGGTGGGCGGATTCCTCGACACCGCCTCCGCGGGCCTGAAGCACGTCAACGCCATCCTCAAAGAGCCGGCGCGCAGCCATGCCGAGTTCAGCAGCAAGCTCGCCGGTCTGTCGCGTGAGCTGCACTCGATCAAGGGCGAGGCATCGGCGCTGAACCTGATGAGCATCGCCCAGCGCGTGCACCATCTGGAGGACATGGTCGAGGAGCTCAAAGGCAAGAGCGAGCTCACCGGCAACGACTTCCTGCCGCTGGTGCTGAAGCTCGATGAGTTGTTGGCTCATCTGCGCTCGGTGCGCGAGATGATCCTGCGCCTGAGCACCCTGAAGGACGGAGCGTCCACCTCCGACGGCACCCTGAGCACGCCGGTCCTGCGTCTGCCGGGCACCGAGCGCCCGAACGGCACAGTCGAGCTCGCCACGACCCTGCAGGGGCTGGCCCGCAAGCTCGCCGAGGACCACGGCAAGCCGTTCAAGCTGAGCCTCGAGGGCCTCGAGGAGGTACCGGTCAACTACCTGCCCACCGTCAAGGACTGTCTCATTCAGATGCTGCGCAACGCGGCCGTGCACGGTATCGAGCCGGATGCGGTGCGCCGCGCCGCCTCGAAATCCGCCACGGGCCAGGTGCGCGCGCAGTTCCGCCGCGTGGAGAGCGGCTGCGAGCTGGTATTCGAGGACGACGGCGCCGGCCTCTCGCCCGAGGCGCTGAAGGAAGCGGCCGTGCGCAAGCAATTGCTCACCGAGGAGCAGGCGGCCGAGCTCGACAATCGCTCGGCCCTGGCGCTGATCTTCAAGCCCGGCTTCTCGACCCGCGCCGAAGTGACGATGGATGCCGGCCGCGGCGCCGGCATGGACGTGGTGGCCAAGTCGGTCTACGCGCTCGGCGGACGGATCGGGGTGAGCACTCATCCGGGCCGCTTCACGCGCTTCAAGATCGCGCTGCCCGCGCCCAGCCAGACCGCGGTGGCCTAGCGGCGGAAACGGCAGCCATGAGCAGCGGCAATCCCCTCGAAAGGCGGCCCGTGAAGCTGCTGATCGTCGACGACTCGAACATCGTGCGGCGGCGCATCGAGCGCTCGCAGCAGTTCGACGATCTGCAGGTGGTGGGAACCGCGGCCAACGGCCTCGAGGCGCTGGAGCTCGCCCGCCGCACCGACCCGGACCTGGTCACCATGGATCTCACCATGCCGCAGATGGACGGCATCGAGTGCATCACGCAGCTGGTGAAACTGAAGCCCGCGGTGCGCATACTGGTGATTTCGGCGCTCGCGGACAAGGCTACGGCGGTGGAAGCCATGGAGCGCGGCGCCAACGGCTTCCTCAACAAACCGTTCAGCGATCGGCAGCTGAACGAAGCGATCACCGAGCTGATGTATTGATCACGGGCACACGAGCACCGAGAAGCTAGTCATGCTGCGGGAAGAGGAACTGAAGACCTTCGTCGACGGTACGACCCGGTACTTCGAAGTGGCCGCGCAGCAGCCGGCCACGATCGGCTCGCCGTATCTGCTCGAGGGCGAGACCGCCATGCACGATTACACCGGCATGATCAACGTCAGCGGCAAGCGCGAGGGCGTGGTGTACTTCACCGCGCCGCGCGCCATGCTGACGGTGCTGCTGATGAAGATGCAGGAGAGCGACTTCAGCCACGAGAGCATGCGCGACCTGGTCGGCGAGGTCGCCAACACCATCTCGGGCAACGCGCGGCGCGATTTCGGACATGATTTCGTCATCTCGGTGCCGAGTGTGTTTGCCGGCGAGAAGCCGCAGATTTCGCAGCCGCCGGGCGCGCGCGCCTTCGTGATTCCAATCCACTGGCGCAGCCACAGCGCCAAGCTGGTCGTGTCGCTCACCTGAGCGGCCCGGCCATCAGCCCTCCCGGACGCCGCGCCGCGCGCCCACCTACCCGGGCTTGTCGTCGCTGCGCAGCCGGTAGCCGAGACCCGCCTCGGTCATCAGGTAGCGCGGCTTACGCGGGTCCGGCTCGATCTTGCCGCGTAGATTCATGATGCACACCCGCAGACCGCGACTGTCGCCGAGGCGCTCCGGTCCCCACACCTCGCGAATCAGCTGCTGCTGCGTGATGATGGCGCCAAGGTGGCGCGCCAGGCACTCGATCAAGCGGTACTCGAGCGGCGTGAGGTGGATCTCGTCGGCCGCGCCGCGGGCCTCGCGCTTCTCCAGATCGATCTGCACCGGCCCGAGGTTGAGCACGCCCGCCGGCTCCGCGCCGCGGACGTTGCGCCTGAGCGCCGCGCGGACTCGCGCCAGCAGCTCGCGGGCGCTGAACGGCTTGGTGACGTAGTCGTCTGCGCCCGCATCCAGCGCGGCGACTTTCTGGTCCTCCTGCGTGCGCGCCGACAAGACGACGATCGGCATCGGCGACCAGGCGCGCACCCGGCGGATGATGGCGATGCCATCGCCGTCGGGCAGTCCCAGATCGATCAGCAGCAGGTCCGGCTTGTGGCTGCGGCTCTCGATCTCGGCGCGCAGCGCCGTATCGGCCTCGATGATCCGGTAGCCCTCGGCCTCGAGCAGAACCGTCAACACGTTGCGGATGGCCGGCTCGTCTTCGACCACCAGCACCTGGTGCATCGCTTCGGTCAAGCGCGCGGCTCCCGCGCCGGCAGCGTGAACTCGAACCGGGCACCGCCGCCGTCCCGACGCCGCGCCGAGATCTCCCCGCCATGGGCCCGCACGATCGCGCGGCAGATGGTCAGTCCCAGGCCCGCCCCGGCGACCGCGCCCTCGCCGCTGCCGCGCTGAAACTTCTCGAACAGCTGCTCGGGATCGCCCGCCGGCAGCCCCGGACCGTCGTCCTCGACGACCACGCGCACGCTGGCGCCCTCGTTGATCGCCGACACCCAGGCATGCGTGCCTGGGGGAGTGTATTTCGCGAGGTTGTCGAACAGATTGGCGAACAACTGCGCCACGAAGCCCGCGTCGACGTACACCGGCGGCAGGTCGGGCGGGATCTTCAGATCCACGGTGTGATCCTGCAGTCGCTCCTGGATGCGCTGCAGTCCGGCGCCGGCCAGATCCTCGACGCTCTGCCAATCGCGCATCAGCGGCACTTCGCCGGACTGGAACCGCATCAGGTCGAGCACGTTGGACACGAGCTCCGACATCTCGCGCGCCTTCACCTCGATGGAGGCGGCCAACTCCCGGCGCTTGCTCGGCTGGAGTGCCTCGCCGCGCTCGGTCAGCGTACTGGCGGCGCCGACCATGACCGCGAGCGGCGTGCGCAAGTCGTGCGAGATCGACGCCAGCAGCGTGTTGCGCAGGCTCTCGCGCTCCACGGCCAGGCTCGAGGCCTGCGCCGCATCGGCGAAGCGGGCGCGCTCGAGCGCGAGCCCAATCTGCCCGGCGAAGGTATGCAGCAGCTGGCTCTGCTCCGGCAGCAACACCCGCCGCGGATTGGCCGGCAACACCGCCAACACTCCGGTCGCGCGCTGCTCGTCTCCGAGCGGCACGTACAGCGCCGGTGCCGCCGGCAGAGTATCGGAGCCCAGGCCGGCGCGCTGGCCATGATCGTTGACCCACTGCGCCACGGCAAGATCGGCGCCACGCAGCGAATGCTCCGACGGCTGCCCGCGCGGGCAGTGCAGCTTGCCCGCCACATCCGGCAGCAGCACCACGGCCCGGCAGTCGAATACCTCGGCCACGTGCCGCACGGCCACACCCGCCATGTTCTCGATCCCACGCGTCACCGCCAGCTCACGGCTCATGGCATACAGCGCGGCGGTACGCCGCTCGCGTGCACCGGCGACCCGGGTCTGCTGGCGCACGTTGGCGGTGAGGGTCGCAATCACCAGGCCGATGATGAGCATGGCCGCAAAGGTTATGAAGTACTGGAAGTCGGCGACGGCGAACGTGAACCTCGGGGGCACGAAGGAAAAACAGAACAACAGCACGTTGAGCACGGCCGTGAGCGCCGAGGGGCCGCGCCCGAGGCGCAGGCCCGCCACCGTGACGCCGAGCAGATAGACCATGGCGAGATTCGACAGATCGAAATGCGGGTACATCGCGAATGCGAGCAGCGTGCACAGCCCGCTTACGCCCGCCGCCCAGCCGTACCGCTCCCACGGAATGTCCGCCTGGAAGCCCCCGGCGGGCAGGTGGGCCGGCGCCACCCGCTTCGTCCTTCCCGCCGGCGCCACCACGATCACGTCGAATCCCCGTGCCTGCTTCACCAGCACGGTCGAGGTGGATGCGCGCGTCCATGCGCGCCAGCCGCGCCGCTTCGGCGCACCGACCAGAACGCGTGTGACACGGCGCGTCTGCGCGTACTCCAGCAGAGCCGCCGCCGCGGACGGTCCGTCCAGGGTCACCGTCTCCGCGCCGAGGGATTCGGCCAATCGCAGCACGTTGATCCTACGATTGCGCAATGTTTCGGACAGACGCAAAAGGGCCGGCGTCTCGACATACACCACCAGCCAGCTCGCCGCGAGAGCGTCGGCCATGCGTTTACCCGTGCGCACCAGCTGCTCGGCCTGATCGTCCGGGCCGACCGCCACAAGAATACGGTCCCCGACAATACGGCCGCGGGCATGACCGGTGTGCAGGGCGCGGGACGCGGCCTCCACCCGCTCGGCGACCCGGCGCAGCGCGATCTCGCGCAGCGCCATCAGGTTCGACTTGCGGAAGAAGCGCTCGGAAGCGGCCGCCACGGCGTCGGACACATACACCTTGCCGGCATGCAACCGCGCGATCAGATCGTCGGCCGGTAGATCGATCAGCTCGATGTCGTCGGCTTCATCGAAAACCCGGTCGGGGAGCGTCTCGGTCTGACGCACGCCGGTGGTTTGAAAGACCAGGTCGTTCAGACTCTCGAGGTGCTGGACATTGACCGTGGTCCAGACGTTGATGCCGGCCACGAGGAGTTCCTCGATGTCCTGCCAGCGCTTCGGGTGGCGCGGCTGCGGTACGCCACCGATCAGATTGGAGTGCGCCAGCTCATCGACCAACACGATGGCCGGCCGGCGCGCGAGCGCCGCATCGAGGTCGAACTCCTGGCGCACGATGCCGCGATAGGCGACCGACAGCGTCGGCAGGCGCTCCAGCCCTTCGGCCAGCTGCTCGGTCTCGAGGCGGCCGTGGGGCTCGAGATAGCCGATGGCCACGTCGGTGCCCGCGGCCCGCTCCGAGCGGGCCGCCCGCAGCATGGAATAGGTCTTGCCGACCCCTGCGGAGGAGCCGAAAAAGATACGCAACCGCCCCCGGGTGGCCCGCTCTTCCTGGGCCTTGACTTGGGCGAGCAGTTGATCCGGATCAGGTCTGAGATCGGCGGTCGGAGCATTCACCCCGGCATTATCCGCCGGGAGGCCCGTGGCGCGCGCGCCCTTCGCTCATTACGCCGGCTATTTGTCGCCCGCCGGCTGTGTCACGGCGTCCAGGGCCAGATTGAGCTCCAGCACATTCACGCGGGGCTGGCCAAGCACCCCGAGCCAGGGGTACCGGGCGTGTGCGCCGATCAGACCACGCACCGTGGCGAGGCTCAAATGGCGGGCGCGCGCGACCCGGCCGGCCTGGTAGTAGGCGGCCGCCAGACTGATGTCCGGATCGAGCCCGCTGGCGGAGGCGGTCACCAGGTCCACGGGGATCGGCGCGGTATTACCGGGATCGGCGGCCCGCAAGGCGGCGATACGGGCCTTGACGGCCTGGATGAGGGCCGGATTCAACGGTCCGAGATTGGAACCGCCGGAATCCAGCCCGTTGTACGGCTGCGGGGTACTCGCCGAGGGTCGGCTCCAGAAGTACCCCGCGGCACTGAACGGCTGGCCGATCAGGCGCGACCCGATGACCTTGCCGTCACGCAGGATCAGACTGCCGCCGGCCTGGACCGGGAACACCACTTGCGCAATGGCGGTAATGACGAGCGGATAAACGACGCCGGTCAGCGCCGTCATGATGAGCAGCAGCACGACCGCGGGGCGCAGCATGGATTTAGCCGGTCCTTCCCGGACCTCGCCCCTGTGGGAGCGCGGCGCCGTCGCATCGAAAATTGCTCCGGGCAATTCTGTCATGGCATCACCGCTCAGGTCAGATGAAGGAAAGTCAGGCCCATGTCGATCAACTTGATGCCGAGGAACGGCACGATGATCCCGCCCAGGCCGTAGATCAGCATATTGCGGCGCAACAGCGTACCGGCGCCGAGCGGCCGGTAGCGCACCCCCTTCAGCGCGAGCGGAATCAAGACAACGATGATGAGCGCATTGAAGATCACCGCCGAGAGGATCGCCGAGATCGGGCTGGTCAGATGCATGACGTTGAGCGCATTGAGCTGCGGATAGGTGGTGGCGAACACCGCCGGGATGATCGCGAAATACTTGGCGACGTCGTTGGCGATGCTGAAGGTGGTGAGCGAGCCGCGCGTCATCAGCATCTGTTTGCCCGTCTCCACCACCTCGATCAACTTGGTGGGGTTGGAGTCGAGGTCGACCATGTTGCCGGCCTCTTTGGCCGCCTGAGTCCCGGTGTTCATCGCGACGGCGACGTCGGCCTGCGCGAGCGCCGGCGCGTCGTTGGTACCGTCGCCGGTCATCGCCACCAGCCGGCCTTCGGCCTGGTGGGCGCGAATGAGCTTCAGCTTCGCCTCCGGAGTCGCCTCCGCGAGAAAGTCATCGACACCGGCCTCGGCGGCGATTGCCGCGGCGGTCAGCGGATTGTCGCCGGTGATCATCACCGTCTTGATGCCCATGCGGCGCAGCTCGCCGAACCGCTCCTTGATGCCGCCCTTGACGATATCCTTCAACTCGATGATCCCGAGCACCCGCGGGCCGTCGCTCACCAGCAGCGGCGTACTACCCCGGCGCGCGATCGTTTTCACCGCCTCGAGCACCGCCTGCGGAAAGTCCTGTCCGAGTGATTCGACCTGCTTGCGGATGGCGTCCGCCGCACCCTTGCGGATCTGGCGCCCGTGGATGTCGACGCCGCTCATGCGTGTGTGCGCGGAGAAGGGCACGAACGTCCCGCGCAACGCGGTGAGATCCCGCTCGCGCAGCTTGAAACGCTGCTTGGCCAGCACGACGATGCTGCGCCCTTCCGGCGTCTCATCGGCGAGCGAGGCCAGCTGGGCGGCACTGGCCAGCTCCTCATCGGTCACGCCGTCGGCCGGAATGAACGCCGCGGCCTGCCGGTTGCCCAGCGTGATCGTGCCGGTCTTGTCGAGTAGCAACACGTCGACATCGCCGGCCGCTTCGACCGCGCGGCCCGAGGTCGCGATCACGTTGGCCTGCATCATGCGGCTCATGCCGGCCACCCCGATCGCCGAGAGCAGGCCGCCGATGGTGGTCGGAATCAGACACACCAGCAGCGCGATGAGTGCGGTGATCGTGACGGGGGTGCCGAGCTTGGTGACCGCGACGCTGTAGAGTGAATACGGCAGCAACGTCGCGGTGGCGAACACGAATACCAGGGTGAGCGCCACGAGCAGGATGGTGAGCGCGATCTCATTCGGGGTCTTCTGCCGCTTGGCAGACTCGACCATGGCGATCATGCGGTCGATGAAGGTCTCGCCCGGATTGACCGAGATGCGCACCACGATCCAGTCCGACAGCACGCGCGTGCCGCCGGTGACGGAGGAGAAATCTCCGCCGGACTCGCGGATGACGGGGGCGGACTCGCCGGTGATCGCGCTCTCATCGACCGAGGCGGCTCCCTCGACGACTTCGCCGTCGCCGGGAATGAAATCGCCCGCCTCCACCAGGACGACATCGCCCTTGCGCAACCCGTCGGCCCGCACCCGCGTCACCCGTGTACGGTCGGCGGGGTCGGCAAGCCGCTTGGCTTCCACGGTCTGCTTCAGGCCTTTGAGGCTCGCCGCCTGGGCCTTGCTGCGCCCTTCGGCCAGCGCCTCGGCAAAATTTGCGAACAGCACCGTGAACCACAGCCAGATCGCGACACTGAAGATGAACCACGCCGGTGCCTCCCCTGGCCCGAACAGCGCCTCGATCCACAGGCCCGTGGTGAGGATGCTGCCCAGATACACCACGAACATCACCGGATTGCGCCACTGCACCCTAGGGTCGAGCTTGCGCACCGAATCGGCGAGCGCCGGTCCAAACAGCGAGCGGTCGAGCATGGAGAGCTTGCGACGCATGTCAATGACTCCAGAGCAGCAGGTGCTCGACGATGGGCCCGAGCGCGAGGGCTGGCACGAAGGTGAGCGCGCCGACCAACAGCACCGTGCCGATCAACAAAGCGATGAACGTCGGACCATGCGTGGGCATGGTGCCGGCGCTGACGGGAATGCGCTTCTTGGCGGCGAGCGAGCCGGCGACGGCGAGCACGGCCGCGATCGGCCAAAAGCGGCCGATCCACATCGCCAGGCCGAGCGCGATGTTGTAGAAGCGCGTATCGGCGCTGATGCCGGCGAACGCGCTGCCGTTGTTGTTGGCTGCCGAGGTGAAGGCATAGAGGATCTCGGAGAACCCGTGGGCGCCGGGATTGAGCGGTCCGGCCCGTCCAGCCGGGACGCTCACGGCCACGGCGGTGCCCACCAGCACCAGAGCGGGCATGACCAGGATGGCGATCGAGCTCATCTTGATCTCGAACGCCTCGATCTTCTTGCCCAGATACTCCGGTGTGCGGCCGATCATGAGACCGGCGATGAAGATGCCGACGATCGCGAAAATCAGCATCGAGTACAGGCCCGACCCGACACCGCCGAACACCACCTCGCCGAGCATCATGTCGAACAGCGGCACCATGCCGCCGAGCGGCATGTACGAGTCGTACGTCGAGTTCGCCGCACCGGTCGAAGTGGCGGTGGCGAGCGTGGCGAACAGCGTCGAGCCGGAAATGCCGAAGCGCACCTCCTTGCCTTCCATGTTGCCGCCGCTTTGCAGGCGGCTGGCGGTCTGATTCACCCCGAGCGCGCTGAGGCGGGGATTGCCGAGTTGCTCGGCATGATTGCACAGCGCGTACAGCGGCACGAACAGGATGATCATCGCGGCCAGCACCGCCCAGCCCTGCCGGGTGTCGCCCACCATGTGCCCGAAGGTGTAGGTGAGCGCGGCGGGTATCAGGACGATCGCCAGCATCTCGATCAGGTTGGTCAATGCGTCCGGATTCTCGTAGGGGTGGGCGGAGTTGGCGTTGAAGAAGCCCCCGCCGTTGGTGCCGAGTTCCTTGATTGCCTCCTGCGAGGCGACCGGCCCCATGGGCAGCGTCTGCTCGTCGGTGGTGACGGTCTGCATGACCGGCTGGCCGGCGGCATTCACCTGCTGCTGCCGGTAGGTAACCGGCTGCAGCAGCGACACGGTCTTGTAGGCGCTGAAGTTCTGGATCACTCCCTGGCTGACCAGCGCGATCGCGATCACCGCGGCGATCGGCAGCAGCACGTAAAGCGTCACGCGCGTGAGGTCCACCCAGAAATTGCCGATGGTCCTGGCGCTGTGGCGGGCGAGCCCGCGGATCAGCGCCACCGCCACCACGATGCCCGTGGCCGCGGACAGGAAGTTCTGTACGGTGAGGCCGGCCATCTGGGTGAGATAGCCCATGGTGGTCTCGGGCGTGTAGCTCTGCCAGTTCGTATTGGTGACGAAGCTGAGCGCCGTGTTGAACGCGGAGTTCGGCGGCGGTCCGGGCAGATGTTGCGGGTTGAGCGGGAGGTAGAATTGCAGCCGCTGCAGCGCGTACAGCAGCAGCGCCCCGAGGGCGTTGAACACGAGCAGTGCGACCGCGTAGCGCTTCCAGCCGGTCTCGGCGGCCGGATCGACCCCGCACAGCCGGTAAATCAGCCGCTCGAGCGCGCCGCCGACGCGCACCGGCCAGATGGGCGCGCCCTCCATGACCTGGGCCATGTAGAGGCCGAACGGCCTCACGCACAGCAGCGCAATGGCGAGGAACAGGGCGAGCAGCCCCCAGGACTGTGCGGTCATCAGAACTTCTCCGGCTTGAACAGGGCATAGAGGAGGTAGCCGGTCAGGCCGAGCGCCAGCAGACCGCAGATCACATAAGCGACACTCATCCGCGGTCTCCCAGGCGCGAGATCGCCCAGATGATCGCGTGGGTCACCGCATACAGGGCGGCGATGAGCAGGATGTAGACGATATCCATCCGGGTCTCTCCCGTGCACTGCTCCCCGTGGGAGCGAACAAGGTCGCGAACGCTACCGCGCGGGCTGTGAGCATTGGGTTAAAAAAGCACCACGCTGGTCTCGGTGAAGCACCTGACGGAGAATACATTCTTGATCGCCTGGGGTTCCACGCCACGACTCAGCCCATGCCAGAAGCCCCCTGCCGCCCTTATCCGGCCGTGCGCCCCGGGGACCGCGTCGCCGTCGTCGCACCCTCGGGCCCGTTCGAGCGGGCGGCTTTCGATGCGGGCCTCGCGTCGGTCTCGAGTCGTTATCACGTCGAGTTCGACCCGGGAATCCTGGCTCGGCGGCGCTACCTGGCCGGCGATGATACGCGCCGGTTGACCGAGCTCGCCGCAGCGCTCGCCGACCCGCAGATCAAGGCGGTCTTCTGTGCGCGCGGCGGCTACGGCGCGATGCGCCTGCTGCGCGAACTCGAGGGCGCTCCCATCACCCCCAAAGCCGTGGTCGGCTTCTCGGACATCGTCGCGTTGCATGCCGCGCTGGGGCGCGCAGGTCACGTCACCGTTCACGGCCCGGTACTCACGCAGCTCGGCGCTCTGCCCGCAGCGACCCACGAGCGGCTGTTCGCGCTGCTCGAGTCGCCCCGGCCGGCCGAGCCCCTGCACGGCGGCATGACGTTCGTCGGCGGCATCGCCGAGGGCCCGCTCATCGGTGGAAATCTCGTGACGCTGACGGCATTGCTCGGCACACCGTACGCGCCGTGTTTCGACGGCGCGGTACTGCTGCTGGAAGAGATCGGGGAGCGCCCTTACCGGCTCGATCGCATGTGGACGCACCTCGCGCTGGCGGGGGTATTCCGCCGGATACGCGGCATCGTGCTCGGCTCGTTCACCCGCTGCGAGGAGCGCGACGCGGATTTCACGAGTACCGATGTCCTGCGGGACCTGGCGAGCGCCACAGGGCTGCCGTGCGCGGCGGGCTTCCCGATCGGGCACGGCGAGCTCAACGAGCCGGTCCCCCTGGGCGTGCGCGTGCGGCTCGACGCATCCGAGCGCAGCCTGAGGTTTCTGGGGAGCGCGGCATGCTGACCGACCAGACGCTCTACCGCTGCCGCGCGGATTGCTGCAGGATAAGAGACCGGAAACGCTGATCGAGAGCCCATGCACGCCAGAGCGGATATCGAGCGGATACTCAAGCTGTCACCGGTCATGCCGGTCGTGGTGATCGAGGACGCCGGTCTCGCGCCGGACCTGGCTCGAGCGCTGCTGCGCGGCGGATTGCGCGTCATCGAGGTCACGCTGCGCACGAGTGCGGCACTGCACGCCATCGAGGCAATCGCGCGGGACGTTCCCGACATAGCCGTCGGTGCCGGGACAGTACTTTCGGTCGATGATCTGCACACGGCCGCCAACGCGGGCGCGACGTTTGCGATCTCCCCCGGGGCGACATCGGCGCTGCTGGAGGCAGGTCTGCACAGTCCCATCCCCTACCTGCCGGCCGTGGCCAGCGCCTCGGACCTCATGCTGGGACTGGCTCACGGGTATCACTGCTTCAAGTTCTTTCCCGCCGCGCTTGCCGGCGGCGTCCCGATGCTCAAGGCGTTCGCCGGCCCGTTCCCGCAGGCCCGCTTCTGCCCGACGGGTGGCATCACCCAGGATACGGTCCGGACCTACCTCGATCTGCCCAACGTGCTCTGTGCGGGGGGCTCGTGGCTCTCGCCCGCCCAGACGCTGGCGGCGCGCGACTGGACGCGCATCGAGGCACTGGCGGCAGCCGCGGCCAGAGTTCGAGGGTAAGCCGCCCGGCCTGATGCGCAGACTGACCCCTGGCACCCACCCGATGCCCCTCCGCCCTCATCGATCGCTGTGGTTGTGTGCGGTGCTGCTGCCCTGGGTGCTGGCGGGCTGTGCTGTCGAACTCAAGGTTACCCCACCTGCTCATGCGCCTCGCTTGACCGGCGACTGGCGGCTCAACCAAGCCGCCAGCGGCCGGGTCGACGCGGCGGTGGCGGATCTGCAATCGCAGCTGCTGAAATTGCTGGGGCACGGTCACACGCCCAGCGCAGCCCCCGGTGGCGGCACGGGAGGCACCCCGCGCGCGAGCCCGACATCCGGTGGCAACTCACCGCAGCAGCAGGCGCCCGCGGTGGTGGTGAGTGCCCCGAGAGTCGGGGCGAATCTGGTCGAGGAATTCCTCGCCCACGTGCCGGAGGGAAACGATCTGGCCTTGCGGGTCGCGCCCGGAGCCTTCACCCAGCAGACCGGCGCGGGCGCCGAGCACTGCACGCCCGGGGTGCTCATTGCGGTCACCCTCGGACACGTCGGTGCCGATGAGAACTGCGGCTGGAACGGTCGGGCCTTCGTCGTGCGGATCAAGCCCGAATACGGCCCGACCCTGACCGAGCGCTATGCCCTGGCGTCCAATGGCGAGCTGATCTTCACCCTGCACCTGGCCGGCGGCGGGCTCGACGCTCGCCTCGTCAGGCGCTATCGACGGACATCGCGTCCCCCGCCCTCGCCGCTGCCGACCGCCGATTAGCGCCACCCGCACAGGGCGAAGCCCCAAGCGAGCGCCATGATCGCCGTTGCCGCGAGTCCCGCGAGCCACTGCGGAACGCGCGCGAGCCGCGGCTCGATGAGCGTGGAGGCGCCGGCCCAGCCGATGAGCACCCCGACCCCGAAACCCAACGCGTGCGCCATGACGTCGGTGTGCCGGCCGGCCGTACCGAGCCACCCCAGCAGCACCACGCCCGCGCCGAGCGGCAGCCAGCGACGCAGCCGGCTTTGCGGCTCGCGGCGTCCTCGCCACCAGGTCTGCGCGGCCATCATGCCCAACGCCGTGAAGACGGCGGTCGAGGCACCGGCGGAACGATACCAGGGCGGTCCCAGCAGTCCCTGCAGGAGGTTGGCAATGCCGGCACCCACGACGATCAGCAACCATGCGGTGCCGGCCCCGAGCTGCCGGCCGGCGAAATAGCCGAACCAGATGCCGGCGAGCAGATTGCCGGCCAGGTGTGGACCGCTCAGATGCAGCGTCAGAGCGGTCCAGGCCCGCCACCATTGCCCGTGCTGCACCCGCGCGCCGTACAGCTCACCGCGGTCGAACGCATCGAGACTCACCAGTCCATTGGAGATGGCATAGGCAACACCCAACAGCCAGAGGGCGTAGCCGACGCAGCCCACCCAGGCATGCGCGAACAGTCGCGGCGGCGCGGCCGGCGACCCGGCGCGCGGCGGATTCTCCAGATCGTACTGGCGCAGGTGCGCGGCCGCCGGCTCGAGATCCGCCGAGGCGACCTGCAGCACGAAGCGGCCCCGGGCGCTGATGATCTCGCTGGCAATGCCGACCGCCGTGAGCACGAGCGCACGCTCCTGGCACGGGCGGCGGCCCCGAGAGCGAAACACCTCGACCTCCGTCCGGCTCACCGGCTCGGCGGGGCACAGCCCGCGCGGCTCGGGCGGTGACGGCAGGGCCGCACCGTCAGCGTCGCGGTCGCGCACTTGTACGTATGGCGGCAGGGATCATTCCCCAGCATTATAAGAGCGATATGGATGGCCATCGCGCGGTCTGCGAGCATGACGAGCACGCTTAGCTTCGATCCTGAGCTGCTGCGCCGCTACGATCGGCCCGGCCCACGCTACACCTCCTACCCCACGGCGCCACAGTTCACCCCGGCGTTCAGCGAGGCGGACTTGCGCGAGCACATCGGCCGCAGCAATGCGCACGGCCGGGCGCTGTCGATCTATGCGCACATGCCGTTCTGTGCCAACCCCTGCTTCTATTGTGCCTGCAATCGCGTGATCACCCGCGATGCGGCGCGCGCCGAGCGCTACCTGGAGTGTCTGCTGCGCGAAGCGGCCGAGACCGCGGCGCTCATCGACGGACGGCGTGAGGTCCTGCAGCTGCACCTCGGCGGCGGCACGCCGAACTTCTTCCGCCCGGCACAGCTCGGCCGGCTGCTCGAGGCGCTCGGGCGGCGGTTGCGCTTGAGCGAGCGCCCCGAGCGCGACTTTTCCATCGAGCTCGATCCGCGCGCGGTGTCGCCGCGGGAAATCGCCGAGCTCGCCGCGCTCGGCTTCAACCGCGCGAGCCTCGGCGTGCAGGACTTCGATCCGCAGGTGCAGCTCGCGGTCAACCGCATGCAGAGCGTCGAGGAAACCCTCGGGGTCATCGAGGCATGCCGCACAAGCGGCTTCCGCTCGATCAACGTCGATCTCATCTACGGCTTGCCGATGCAAACGCTCGCGGGTTTCGAGCGCACCCTCGCAACGATCATCGACGCGCGGCCCGACCGGCTCGCCGTGTACGGCTATGCCCACCTGCCGGAGCTGTTCAAGCCCCAGCGACAGCTCGATACCACGTTCCTGCCCCATCCGCAGCTGCGCATCAGGCTGCTCGCCCTGGCGATCGAGCGGCTCTCGGCGGCCGGCTATCGCTACATCGGCATGGACCACTTCGCGCTGCCGCAGGACGATCTCGCCCGCGCGCGCGAGGCCGGCGGCCTGCAGCGCAACTTCATGGGCTACACGACCCACGCGGACTGCGACCTGGTCGGCTTCGGCGTCAGCGCCATCAGTCACATCGGCGCGAGCTTCAGTCAGAACCAGCGCGACCTCGCCGGCTGGCACGCCGCCCTCGAGGCGGGCCGAATGCCGCTGTGGCGCGGCCTGGTCCTCGATGCCGACGACCTGCTGCGCGCGGATGTCATCCAGCAGGTGATGTGTCAGGGAGAAATCGACGTGCGGGCGACCGAAGCCCGGCATGCAATCGAGTTCCGGACGTATTTCGCATCCGCCGCGAGCGCCCTGCGCACGCTCGAGGCCGACGGACTGGTCGCGCTCGATCCGGCCGTGATCCGCGCCACCGCCCGCGGCCAGCTGCTGCTGCGGCTGATCGCCATGTGCTTCGACCGCTACCTCGCCGCGCCGCCCGCGGCAGCCTCGGCCCCGCGCTACTCGCGGGTCGTCTGATCGGGCCGGCCACCGCTCAGCGAAAGGCGACGACGATGAGCGCGGTCAGGATCAACAGCGCCAGCGCCTGGGCCCGATAGTTGGCGAGCAGGCCCAGCTCGCGCAGCCTGCGGGTCTCGGCGCGGTAATCCGCGCCGCTCCAGAGCAGCGCATCGACCGCGGCGCTGCGGGCGGCCGGCCATCTCAGGCTCGCCGCGACCAGCACCGCCAGATCGATCGCGAGCAGAATGGGCGCGGCGTACAGGAACTGCAGATGCACCACCTGCAACACGGTGGTCAGCAGGAACAATGCCAGGCCGCACAGCGTGCCGACCACCAGGGTGGCGCGCGCGCCGGCCGCGTTGGCGCCTCGCCAGAACAATCCCGCCGCGAACAATGCCACGATCGGCGGCACGGCGTAGGCGAGCACCGCCTGCAGGTACTGCCAGAGGTCGCCGAAGCGCTCGATCTGCGGCGCCCACAGCACGGCCACCGCGAGCACCCCGAGCGTGCTCCACCGCCCGATGCGCACCAGTTGCCTCGCGGTCGCGCGCGGCGCGATGTGCTGGATCAGGTCCACCGTGATCAGGGCGGAAGCGCAATTGAGCGCCGCGGCGAGCGAGGCGAGCGTGGCGGCGACGAACCCGGCGGCCACCAGCCCGAGCAGCCCGGCCGGCAGCAAGCCGAACATGAGCCGCGGGTAGACTTGGTCGGGATTGGACAGATGCGGGTACAACACGATGGCGCAGATCCCCGGCAACACCATGAGAAACAGGCCCGCAAGCTTCAGCAGCCCGGTGAGCAGCGCGCCGCGGCGGCCGTCATCGAGCGAGCGCGCCGAGAGCACCCGCTGCACGATGTAGTGATTGGTGCACCAGTAATAGAACCCGAGCACCGGTATCCCGAACACCAGGCCCGGCCAGGGCACGCCCGGATCGCTCGCGGGCCGGATCAGCGCGAGCATGCCCGGAGCGACGCGGCTGGTCAGAGCGTGCCAGCCGCCGACGCGCAGGAAGGCCGCCACCGCGATGATGAGCGCGCTGCCGAGCAGCATCACCGCCTGCACCGAGCCGGTCCACATCACCGCGCGCAACCCGCCGGTGAGCGTGTACAGACACGCCGCGCCGGCAAGCAGCGCCCCGAGCGCCCACAACGGCACATCCGGCGCAAGCAGATGACACACGAGCGAGCCGCAATAGAGCGCGGCCGCGGCGTCGACGAACACGAGCAGGAACAGCGTCAGCACCGCGAAGTACAGCCGCGCGCCGCGGTCGTAGCGGCGCTCGAGGAACTCCGGCATGGTGTAGATGCGGCTGCCGAGCAGCGCCGGCAGCAGGAACACGCAGAAGAACACCAACAGCACCGTCGCCGACCATTCGTAGTCGTAGACCGAGATGCCGAACGCATAGGCGGCGCCCGCCAGGGCGATGATGGCCGTCGAGGAGATGTTGGAGGCATACAGCGCCAGGCCGATCGCCGGCCAGCGCGAGGCGCGCGAGGCGAGAAAGTAATCATCCAGATTGCGCTGGCGCCGTGAGACGAGCAGGCCGAAGCCGACCATCCCGGCGGTGCATCCCAACGTGATGAGCAGCGCCAATGTCCCCGGCGCGCGCATCAGTCGAGGCGCCTTGGCCGCGCCCGGCGCGACGAGAGGCTGATTGACAGCGCTGACATTTTCACTATTCTAGCAGCATGCGAAGAGCGGCGGCTCCAGGTCGCGGCTCCGCGACCATCGAAGTGGTGGCGGGTCAGGCCGGCGTCTCGCCGAAGACCGTCTCCCGTGTCATCAACAACGAGCGTGGCGTGCGGGCCGAGACGCGCGAGCGTGTGCTCACGGCGATTCAGCAGCTCGATTACCAGCCGAATCTGGCCGCGCGCGGTCTCGCCGGCGACCGCTCGTTCCTGATCGGTCTGTTTTACGACCAGCCGGGCGATTACCTCAGCGAATTTCAAACCGGCGCCGTGCAGCGCTGCCGCGAAGCGAACCTGCATCTGATGGTCGAGCCGCTCGAGGCGGCCAGCCCCGACGTGGGCCGCGATCTGAGCACGCTCATCCGCCAACTGCGTCTGGAAGGGGTGATCCTGCTGCCGCCGCTGAGCGACCTGCCGGCGGTGCAGGCCATTCTGGCCGCCGCGGACATCCCGGCGGTGCATATCGCGCCGATGCACGCGCAAGACGACGCCCCCTCGGTCGACACCGATGACCGCGCCGCGGTCCGCCAGCTCACCACCGAGCTGCTGCAACGCGGCCACCGCCGGATCGGATTCATGCTCGGGCGGGCGGGCCATCGGGCCACCGAGCAGCGCTACCTCGGCTTCGCCGATGCGATGCATGCGAGCGGTCTGGACATCGACCCGCAGCTGGTGCAGGCCGGCAACTTCGAGTTCGCCGAAGGTCTCGAGTGCGCGCGCCGCATGCTCGGCTGCCATCCGCGTCCCACGGCGATCTTCGCCAGCAACGACGACATGGCCGCCGCCGCGGTGTCGGCGGCGCGGCAAATGGGCCTGGCGCTGCCCCGGCAACTGTCGGTCGTCGGCTTCGACGATGCGCCGGTGGCCACCATGGTGTGGCCGCAGCTCACCACGGTGCGCCAACCGGTGCGTGAGATCGGCCGCGTCGCCGCCGAGCTGATCAGCCAGTACCAGCCGCACCGCCAGGGCTGGCCCCGCCCGGTGCCGCGGCGACATCTGCCCCTGGAGCTGGTCCTGCGCGGCTCGATCGCCCCGGCGCCACGGGACTGCTGACATGCGACGCGCCGCAGCACTCGCCGTCGGTCCGCTCGCAACCGTCGCGCTTGCGGCCGGCGCGCGGCCTCGCTGCACAACCTGGGGCCGTACAATGTCACCACGCTCGCCGCTGACATCGGCCTGACACGAGCACCGCGTGCTGCCGGTACGACAGCGCCAACCCCGGCACGCCGGTGCCGGCGGAATCGGCTGCTGCGCCCCGGGGGCGCTGCGCCTCTGGAACGGGCCCTCGCTGACCGTGCGAGTCAAGGCCCCTCGAGCGCCGCGGCAAGCGCGCTGATGGCACCGATGATGTGATAGAAGCTGCTCGCCGGTGAGGGCTCCGGCACGAAGGCGCCGTTCGCGAGCCGGCGGTCGTACCAAAGCCCCCGGTCCGGCGTCGCAAGGTAGGCCCGCAACGTCTCGGCCGCCGCGGCCGCGCGCCTCCAGTACAGCGCTTCGCCGGTCAGGCGGGCCAGTCGCGTACACGTCTTCACCCGCTCCGTCTGCGGCCACAGCCGCGCTTCGGGATCGAGAACCGTCAAGTCGGCGCGCAGCGCGTTTACGACGGCGCCGGCCCGCACGCCGCGCGTCTCGGCGATTTCCACCAGCCGCAGCGCGGCTTCACGCAGGCGTGGGCGTGCAGGATCGAGCTGCAGCAACAGCCCTGCCCACTCGAACAGATGGCCGGGCTCAACCGGCCCGCTGCGCGCTTCGGGACCGGCCGCGTTCGGGTCATATTGCTCGCGCAGCGCACCGCTCGCCGGATCGATCAGGCGCTCGAGCGCGAGAGTCGCGATGCCGTCGGCCCGCTGCCGCCAGGGCGAGGCCGCGTCGATCTGCGCCCAGGCCAGCAGTGCCTCGAGCAGATGCATGTGTGGATTGGCGAGCAGCGGTCCGGTCGCGGTCGTGTCGGCGCGAAACCCCAGGGGAGCGTCCAACCGGCGGGCGATCTGTTCCCACAGCGCCCCGGCCCGCTCGGCGCAGCCGGTGTCCGCCCCGAGCGCGCGGTGCACGGACGCGAGCGCAAGCAGCGCGAACGCTTGATCGTACAGCAAAGCGCGATCCTCCAACACCGCGCCGTCCGGCGCGAGCACTGCGCGAAACAGCCCGTCAGGCCGTTGGCGATAGGCCAACACGTGATCGAGCCCGCCGCTCACCAATGCCCGCCACTCGCCGTGCCAACCCAGCGCCTCCGCCGACGCAAAGCAATGGATCTGGCGTAGCTGCACTCGAGTACGACGCGCGTCCGTCGGCACAGGGCCATCGGGTCCGAGGCGCTCGTGAAAGCCGCCCCGCACGCTGTCCCAGCCGCGCTGCGCCCACAGAGGATAGGCCTGCTCGAGAAGCCAGCGATGCAGTGCATCATGGGAGTTGCGCGCGGCCGCGCGCTCTTCGCCGCTCATACGCTTCCGTGACGACCCGCGGCCGAGAGACTCATGACTCGGCAGGGGCCACCACCCCGGGGCCGACTGTGCGGCCGGCCGCCATGTCCCGGTTGCCGGCGACAAACCTCATCGCGCCGAAGGCGAGACGCGAGACCGCAAGGCCGGTGTGGCCGAGCAGGGAATATTGCATGACAGGCACTCCTCGTCAGTCGCCGGTCCGATCGGCCCGGCAGAAGATGGCGCGATACGCCGCAGCCATTTTAAAACCGAATGCGCTGCCAGGCGCACGAGCGCCAGCGCAGGAACAGCGCCGAGCCGAGCAGCACGACGTAAATGATGACGGCGCTCCAGCCCCCGCGGGCACCCCAGCCGAATTGCGGCAGGAAGCGGAACCCGCCGTGCCCGGGCGCGAATGTAAATGCATGCGCGAGCGGCAGAAAGACCAGCCAGCACACCGGGAATATCAGCGCCGCCGGAACCCGCACGTCGCCCGCGCCTCGCAGGCACATACTGCTGCCGAGGTTCAGACCGTCGAAGAATTGATAGGCCGCCGCGAGCCACAGCAGCTGCGTGCCGAGGCGCACCGCCTGATCCGAGGCGTGATCGTGGGCGCCGGCGAACAGGGGCATCAGCCAGGGACCGGCCAACGCGAGCGCGAGTCCGATCCCGCCCATCACCAGCGCGGCGAGCAGGATGATCCGGGTCCCGAGCCGCAACGCCCAGGACCGGTCCCCCGCCCCGATCGATTGGCCGACCAGGGTGGCCGCGGCCGTGGCAATTCCGATGCCCGGCATATACGCGATGGAGGTGAGCACCGTGACCATCTGGGTCGCCGCGCCGCTGATCATCCCATAGCGCACCTGCATCATCTGGAATACCGAGAACCCGAGCACGTCGGCCGCCGGCATCAACCCCAACGGCACACCCAGCCGAAGCTGCCGGCGCACGCTGTGCCAGCGCGGACGCCACGTGAGGTGCGAGTTGAACGCCGCGCGAATCGGCGAGCGCAGAAACAGCACGAAGCCGAGCCCGAAGCCCACCGCTTGCGCCGCGTTGCTCGCCCAGGCCGAGCCGGCCACCCCCCAGCCAAAATGAAAGATGAACAGATCGTTGAATATCGCATTGGCAATCGCCGCCGCGGCGGCCACCATGAAGCTGACGCGGGTGCGGCCGATCCCGTTGAAGAACCCCATCATTGCCCAGGCCGCCACCGCGATCGATGCGCCGCCGATGCGCGGCAGCCAGAACTGCTCGGCCAGTTGCGCGATCCGTGGCGCAAACCCGCAGGGTGTCAGGATCAATCGACCGGCCATGCCGAGCAGAATGCAGACCGGGACAATGCACAACGTCACCCAGAGCGCCGTCCAGGCCGCCTGCGCGGCTCGTCGAAATCGCCGCGCGCCGTGCGCGTGCGATGCCAGCGTCTGCACGGCCATGCTGCTGCCCCCAAGCACGAACATGACCCCGAGAATGAGCCACTGCACCGCACCGACGGCCGCGAGCGCCGCGGTGGAGATGTGCCCGATGAACCACATGTCCGTGAGGTTCAGCACCACCTGCACGGCGCTGTTGGCCATCAGCGGCAGTGCCAGCGCCCAGACGGCACGCAGATCGATGTGCGCGCGGCCTTCTCGGTCGAAGCGCTGGGCCGGCAGGCGAGCGGCGGCCGGGGCGGCGGGAACGATGTCCATGGGGGGGCTCGGCGGGATGAGACGTCATTCTCGCACAGCGCTCTTTACGCGACGGCGCGTCCGAGGCACCGTATCGGGCCATGGCAGCATCCAAGAAGGCCGCACCCGCCCGCACCCGCCCCGCCCGGGAAACCCGGCGCGCGCACACCCCGCGCCGCCGGGGCAAGCTTGCGCCCGGGAAACAGCCCAGAGGCCTTGCCGCAACCGAGATGGCTCTCGCTCTGGACAGTGCGGAGGTGGCGCCCCTCGTCGAAGCGGTGCGTGGCGCCGGCGGCGCGCCGATCGGCGCGTATCGCGAGCCGCTGAACGGCCGGGAGATGCTGCTGGCCGCCTTGCCGCTCGCCGCGCTGCAACCCACGCCCTTTCAGCGCGATTTGTCACCGACCCATGCGCAGCGCCTCGCGCAGCGCATCGGGCAGACCGGCGCATTCCTCGATCCGCTGATCGTGGTCCGCGCGCCCGACGGCCGACTCTGGAGCCCGAACGGACGGCATCGGCTGGCGGCGGCCAAGGTACTCGGATTGCGCCAGGTCACGGTTCTGATCAGCCCGGACCCGGCGCTCGCCTACCGGATCCTGGCGCTCAATACCGAGAAGGCGCACAACCTGCGCGATCGAAGTCTGGAAGTGATCCGCATGGCGCGCGGCCTCGCGCAGCAGCCAAGCCGTGCGAGCGAGCAGACCTGGGCCGAGCAGTTCGAGGCGCCGGAGCTGCTGACGCTCGGCCTGCTGTACGAAGCCTCCGGACGCTTCGCCGGCGGCGCCTACAGCGCCTTCTTGCGCAAAGTGGACCGCTTCAGCGACCGGCCGCTCTCGGCCAGTCTGCGCGAGCGCCAGAACTTCGCGGCGCGGCTGCTGGCGATCGACACCGAGGTCAAGCGCATCGTCGCGGGCCTGCAGGCCCGGGGGTTCCGCTCCCCGTATCTGCGCAATTACGTGGTGGCGCGCATCAACCCGGTGCGGCTCCTCAAGCCGCGCCAAGCCGGGGCGGCCCCGCTGATGCCCATGCCCCAGGCGCTGACCCGCATGGCCGCGGCCGCCCGAACATTCAAGCTCGATTCGGTGTCACACCGCGACTTGGCCTGGATCGCGGTGGGCGCGGCTACCGAGGAATGACCGGCGAATCCTCGATCAGCGCAGGTGCGCGGCGTGCGCCAGCCACCTCTCAGCTTGGCGCGGCGTACGTTTGTCGTGCCGGCGGTCCGCCATGAAATTGGCGTGGCGCATCAGCCCGATCGGAATATGGTCGATCAACGGCTCGAGCGCGCGCCGCAGCGCCGGATCGTGAGCGGCGCGCGGGGACAGCAGGATCACCGCATCGTACGGCGGGATCACGTGCAGGGGATCCTTCAAGACCACTAGATGATCCTCGGCGATGCGCCCGTCGCTGGAGAAGGCCGCGATGACGTTGACCGCGCCGCTCATGAGCGCGTGATACATGAACGCGGGCTCGTATTGGCGCAAGGCCCGGAAATGCAGCCCATACCGCCGTTTGAGATCGTGCCAGACCGGGCGGGCGAAGAACTCCAGATCGCCGCCCAGCGCGAACTGCGGCGCGAACCGCGCCAGATCTCCGATGGTGCGAATGCCGAGCGCGGCGGCCTGACGCCGGCGCATCGCGAGCACGTAGGCATTCTCGTAGCCGAGCGGCCCCAGCAACACGATGCCGTACCGACGGCGCAGCTGGGTGCGCAGCGCGCTCAGCATCTTCGCGCGCGGCGGGTCGCTGCCGTGATGCAAATCATCGTGCCACAGGGTGCCGGTGTAATCCACGTACACGCTGAGCTCGTTGGCCGCGAGCGCCTGGAAAGCCAGCGTCGAGCCCAGGCCCGTGCGCTCCGTCACCGGATGCCCCGTGGCCCGCAGTCGGCTTGCGATCAGCGCCGCGAGAATATATTGCTCCGTGAAGTTCTTCGCCCCGACCACGAAGCCCGCGCGGCGGCTCGCCGTGAGCGGCACGGCGGCCGCGGCCGCCACGCCCGCAACCAACAGGCACAGCCCCAGCCAGGCGAGCCGCGGGCGGCGGCGCGCCAGGCCGAACTCGATCAGCGCCAGCAGTTGGTCGGTCACCAGAGCCAGCACGACCGCCGCCGCGCATCCGAACAACACCCAGACCCAGTTGGCAAGCTGCAGCCCGGTGAAGATGTAATTGCCGAGGCTGGTCTGTCCGACCGGCGTCGCCAGTGTCGCCGTGCCGATCACCCAAACGGCCGAGGTCCGCACCCCCGCCATGAGCATCGGCGCGGCCAGCGGCAGCTCGACGCGCAGCAGACGCTGCCGGCTCGTCATGCCCACCCCGTGCGCGGCCTGCAGGATGGCCGGATCGAGGTTCAGGACGGCGGTCACGCCGTTGCGCAGGATCGGCAGGATCGAATAGAGCGTCAGCGCCAGCAGCGACGGCAGAAAGCCAAGCGCCTGGAACCGCACGCCGAACAGGCGGTCGGTCAGCCGAGACAGCCCCAGCAGCAGCGGATAGAACAGCGCCAGCAATGCGATGCTCGGCACCGTCTGGATGAGGCTGGCGGCGGCGAGCACGGGCCAGCGCAACCGCGCGCTGTGGCGCGCCGCGATGAGCAACGGCACGCTCAATGCAATGCCGAGCGCGAGCGCCGCCGCACTGAGAAGAACGTGCTGACTGAGATAGTCCGGCAGAACGGCCAGCGCGGAGTGCAGCGGATCACTCACGCGCGGCACGCTCCTCGAGCAGCGACCGCACCCGCGCCGCCTGCCGCCGCGGCATGTCCATCAGCGTGCTCACGGCCGGGTCCGGATGTCCGGCGAGCAACTCGTGTGGCTCTCCGTCGGCGACGACACGCCCGCGGCGCATCACGACGATCCGGTCGGCCAGCAACACCGCCTCCAGGATGTCGTGAGTCACCATGACCGTGGTCAACTGCATGCTTTCGTGCAATCGCCGGCACTCGCCGCCGAGTGCATCGCGCGTGACCGGATCGAGCGCCCCGAACGGCTCGTCCATCAGCACGATAGCCGGCCGCGCCGCCAGAGCCCGGGCGATGCCGACCCGCTGGCGCTGGCCGCCGGAGAGCTCGGCGGGCATCCGCGCCAGATAGGTACGCGGCAGGCAGACCAGATCGATCAGCTCCTCGACCCGGGCGCGGATCGCATCGCCGGGCCAGCCCGCGAGCTGAGGCGTAATGCCGATGTTCTCCGCGATGCTCAGGTGCGGAAACAGTCCGACCCCCTGGAACACGTAACCGATGCGACGGCGCAGCTCGTGCGGTGGAACGGACCGCACCGGCTCGCCGTCGATGCGCACCTCGCCCGCCTCCGGCTCGATCAGCCGGTTGATGGTCTTCAGCAGCGTCGTCTTGCCCGAGCCCGAATCGCCCACGACGGCCACGAACGTGCGCGCCGGAACCTCGAGGCTGACGTCCCGGACGGCATAACTGGCGCCGCCGTCGAAAGTCTTGCAGACCCCCCGCAGCGCGATCACGAGGGAACGCGCATCACCTGAGCATCCGCGCCCCGTCCAACGCGCACGTACCGCGTCCCGATGGTGCGATTGCGCCCGCTCACCACCGTGACGATCTTCGCAAGCGGCGCCGCTTCGACGTCCGCGCGCGGGCGCGACAGAAACAGCTCCGCCTGGAAGCGCCCTTCGGCCTCGAGTCCCCGAGTGTCGATGTTGAGCTTCTCGAGCGCCGTCAGACAATCGGTGAATTCCTTGACGTCCCGAAAGCGCCGCTGCACGAAAGTGGCGCCGGCCAGCTTCTCGGTCACCAGACCGCGCTTGCCGAGCTCGGCGGCGATCGGTTCGTAGGGAAACATGCGCAGCACGAACGACACCACCCACGGCGGATCATCGGCGCAGTCGAGAATCGACTTGAAGGTGCGCTCGGTCACGTAACCGACACAGCCGGTCGAGAGCACCACGTCGACCTGGCGCAGCGACAGGCGGTCCTGCGGGCGCGGCTCGCCGCGCTCGAAGTTGGCCACCACGCCTGCCTCGAGCAGGCCGACCGCCACCGCGTAACGCACCGCCGGCGCCGACACGTCGAGGCCGATGAAGCGCGCCGCGCCGATCTGCGGCCAACTCGCGTAATAGTTGCGATCGAGGCGCGCCAGGTCGTCCGCGCTGAGCGCCGCCATCTCGGGGTTGGCGTAGCGGCGGCGCAGCACGCGGACGCTGAGCGGGAAGCGGTGCACGGCAGCGTTGATGCCGTACGAGCAGCCCAGATCGAGAACGGTGGCGTTCGTTCCGGTGCGCTTGTACCGCGCGGCCAGGATCTGCCGGATGATCGGCTCGGCGACGTCCGGAATCATGTAATCGAGCGCCCCCAGCACCGAGAAGTAGGCGCGCGGATCGGGTTGGTCATAGATGTTGTCGAAATTCGCCTTCGACGCGTTGAGCGTGGCGAATTGCTGCATTGATTTTCTCCTTGACGAACACGCGGCCGACCCCGGCACCGGTCGTTTGGCTACCCGGGCAACCGCTCGAGTTGGCCGCCAGAAACCAGCATGGTAATATATTTGGCCAAATATATGAGGCGATGAGCCCGGCGGCGCCGGCGCAATCCTCAGCGTCGCGGCAGCGCGGCCCCGGTCAATCGACGAGCAGGCAGTCCCCGGTGACCGTGGGGGCGGCTTGGCGCATCGCGCCAAGGAGCGTGGCGAGACTGTGGGCCAGGGCATCCAGATCGCGGGCGGCGATCCGCCGCAGCGCATCGACCAGCGGCCCGCTGTGCGGCCGTGGCGCGCGCGACAGCATCCGCGCGCCGCTCGCCGTAACGTGCAGATGCACGAGGCGCTGATCGCGCCGATCACGCCTGCGGCGGATCAAACCGCGCTCGACCAGCGCATTGACCAAATTGCTCGCCGTGGTCTGATGCAAAGCGAGCCGGCGGGCGAGCGCATTGACGGTGATGCCGGTGGCGAGCGCGACCTCGGCCAGCGCCCACAGCTGCGAGCCGGCGATGCCGGTGGCGCGACGAATGCGGCTGTCGTGCCGGCGGGCCGAGCCAACCACGGTACGCAGATCCTGCAGCGTGTGCAGCTCGAGCGCCGCTCGGCGCGCGGGCGTCATGGCCGGTGCCGGCGATGCCGCGGGCTTGCCGGAGCGGGATGATTGACGCATGACCCAATGTGTGACGGCGCGCCTCCGGGGCGTGAAGCGCGCAAGCGTAGCTTGCCGATGGGCCCGGTACAACGGCGCGGCGGTCGCGCCGGCGCCGGAGCGCCTCGAGACTGCCTCACCGGATTCACGCACGCATGCCGGGGCGAGCCCGGCGCTGCGCGCCGGCCTGCGCCGATCCGCGAGGGGCGGATCCCGTGCCGCACTTCGCCGCACCCGAAGTCCGGCGGCCGAGGATTCGATCAGGGCTGCGGGCCTGTCCAGGCCTCGAGCTGAAGCAAAACGCGCCCGGAATTTTCCTCTATCGCTCGAAAACCGCCTCGCCGGCATTGACCGGCGGGTGCAGACGGATATGATCGGGTACATATCGGCGGCATTGAGCGCAGTGGCTGCCCTGGGCCCCCCGCGGCGGGGGTAGGGCGCGCGCCAACCGCCCCCATCATCTCGAGACATGCGGGAGCCGCCGGCCTCGCGCATCCCCGGACCCCCGGGGCTGTGGGCCGGCGCAATGGATCACGCGCCCGCGAGCAGAACCCAGCGGTTCGCCATGCCGGCGAGCGGACGGGAGGCGGCTGCGGCCGGCCCACCCGCCCGAATCCGGCAGGAGAGCGCTGGGACGACCCGGCGAAGGGCTACCTCGGGTGGCCCGGGCCGGATTCACCAACCGATGAGGCCGATCATGCGACATCAGCGCCGCCGCGCTGCGGCGCGCTCGCCCCGGGTCGCCCCCGGGCCGGCGCGACGCCCCCGGAATGCCCCCGCGAAACAGGGGCTCTACGACCCGTGGTACGAGCACGAGGCATGCGGCGTCGGCTTTGTGGTCGACATCAAGGGACGCAAGTCCCACCGCATCCTCGAGCAGGGGATCGAGGTGCTGCGCAATCTCGAGCACCGCGGCGCCTGCGGCTGCGAGACGAACACCGGCGACGGCGCCGGGGTGCTCATCCAGATGCCGCACGCGTTCCTGCGCGAGATCGCCCGGCGCAACCACCTCGCCCTGCCCGGCCCGGGCGAGTACGGCAGCGGCCTGATCTTCCTGCCGCGCAACCCCACCCTGCGCCGGCGCATCGTCGAGACGTTCGAGCACATCGTGCAGTCCGAGGGACAGGTCCTGCTCGGCTGGCGCACCGTGCCGACGAACAACTCCACGCTCGGAGAGACCGCCAAGTCCGGCGAGCCGTTCATCCGCCAGGTGTTCATCGGGCGCGGCGCGCAGGTGCGCGAGGAGCTGGAGTTCGAGCGCAAGCTCTTCATCATCCGCAAGCGCGCCTACAGCGAGATCCGCGCCTCCACCATCGACGGCGCCGAACACTGGTACATCTGCAGCCTCTCGCACAAGACCATCGTCTACAAGGGCATGCTGCTCACCGAGCAGCTCCCGCAGTATTACCCGGACCTGAACGACCCGGCGATCGAGACCGCGCTCGCGCTGGTGCACTCGCGCTTCAGCACCAACACGTTTCCCAGCTGGGACCGCGCCCATCCGTACCGTTATCTGGCGCACAACGGCGAGATCAACACACTGCGCGGCAACTTCAACTGGATGAAGGCGCGCGAGGCGCTGTTCGACTCCGACCTGTTCGGCGCGGACACGCCGAAGATCCTGCCGGTGGTCAATCCCAACGGCAGCGATTCGGCCATGCTCGACAACACGCTCGAGCTGCTGGTGCTCTCCGGCCGCCCGCTGGCGCACGCCATGATGATGCTGATTCCCGAGCCGTGGTCGAATCACCAGAGCATGGACGAGGATCGCCGCGCCTTCTATCAGTATCACTCGAGCCTGATGGAACCCTGGGACGGACCGGCCTCGATCGCCTTCACCGACGGCAAGCAGATCGGCGCGGTACTCGACCGCAACGGCCTGCGCCCGTCGCGCTACTACGTGACGCGCGATGATCTGGTCATCATGGCCTCCGAGGCCGGTGTCCTCGAGGTGGCGCCCGAGAATGTCGTGCAGAAGGGCCGGCTGCAGCCGGGCCGGATGTTCCTGGTCGACACCGAGCAAGGCCGAATCATCGACGATGCGGAAATCAAGCGCGGGATCGTGACCCGCCATCCGTACCGGCAGTGGCTCGAGCAGCACCTGGTGCGCCTGGAGGACCTGCCCGCCGGCGAGCCGGCGGACAGGCCGCTCGAGGCGCGCGCGCTGCTCGAGCGCCAGACGGCCTTCGGCTACACGTTCGAGGACCAGCGGATACTGCTCGAGCCGATGGCCAGAAACGGCGTCGAGGCGGTCGGCTCGATGGGCAACGACACCCCGCTCGCGGTGATGTCGGAGCGGCCACGCCTGCTTTACGACTATTTCAAACAGCTGTTCGCGCAGGTGACCAATCCGCCGATCGACTGCATCCGCGAGGAGCTGATCACCGCCTCGGAGGTGTGGCTCGGCTCGGAGGGCAATCTGTTGCGGCCGCAACCGGCCGACTGCCGGCGCCTCGAGCTCAAGGGCCCGATCCTCACCAACGAGGAATTCGCTCGGGTCCGGCGCCTGGCGCTGCCCGGTCTGAAGGTCGGGAGCCTTTCGATCCTGTTCCGCGCCACGCGCGGGGAGAAGGGCCTGATCAAGTCGATGGAAGAGTTGTGCCTGGCCGCGCGGCGCATGATCGAGGACGAAGAAGTCAATATCCTGGTGCTGAGCGACCGCGGCGTGTCGCGGGAGTTCGCCGCGGTACCGGCGCTGCTCGCCGTGAGCGGCCTGCACCATTTCCTGATCCGCGAGGGTCTGCGCACCCGCGTCAGCATCGTGCTCGAGACCGGCGAGGCGCGCGAAGTGCATCACTTCGCGCTGCTGATCGGCTACGGTTGCTCGGCGGTGAACCCGTACCTGGCGTTCGAGACGCTCGATCACATGATCCGCGAGGGGCTGGTCACGAACGTCGACACCACGCTCGCCTGCCGCAACTTCGTCAAGGCCGCGACCAAGGGCGTGATCAAGGTGATGTCCAAGATGGGCATCTCGGCGATCCAGAGCTACCACGGCGCGCAGGTATTCGAGGTCGTCGGCCTGCGCCAGGACGTGATCGACCAGTACTTCACTTGGACCGCCTCGCGCATCGGCGGCATTGGCATGGAGACCATCGCCCAGGAAGTGCTCGCCCGCCACCGCGCGGCATTCCCCGCGCGCGGTGCGGTGCACACGCTCGACGCCGGCGGCCAGTACCAGTGGCGCGCCGGCGGCGAGCACCATCTGTTCAACCCCGAAACCATCCACCGGCTCCAGAAGGCGGTGCGCACCGGCAGCTACGCGACCTACCGCTCGTATGCCCGGCTGATCGACGAGCAGACGACGAGTATCGGCACGCTGCGCGGGCTGCTCGAGTTCGTCCCGTTCGAATCGGTGCCGCTCGAGGAAGTCGAGCCCATCGAGAGCATCCTGCGGCGGTTCAAGACCGGGGCGATCTCCTATGGCGCGATCGGCCAGGAGGCGCACGAGACGCTGGCGGTGGCCATGAACCGCATCGGCGGCAAGAGCAACACCGGCGAGGGCGGCGAGGATCCGGCGCGCTACCGCCCGGAGGCGAACGGCGACTCGAAGGCGAGCGCCATCAAGCAGGTGGCCTCGGGTCGCTTCGGCGTGACCAGCGAGTATCTGGTCAACGCCCGGGAGCTGCAGATCAAGATGGCACAGGGCGCCAAACCCGGGGAAGGCGGTCAACTGCCCGGCAGCAAGGTGTATCCGTGGATCGCCAAGACCCGCCACACCACCGCCGGCGTCGGCCTGATCTCTCCGCCGCCGCACCACGACATTTATTCCATCGAGGATCTCGCGGAGCTGATCCACGACCTGAAGAACGCGAATCATCACGCACGCATCAGCGTGAAGCTCGTTTCCGAGGTCGGTGTCGGCACGATCGCCGCGGGCGTCGCCAAGGCCCATGCGGACGTGGTGTTGATCAGCGGGCATGACGGCGGCACCGGGGCCTCGCCCCAGACCTCGATCACGCACGCGGGCCTGCCGTGGGAACTCGGCCTCGCCGAAGCTCACCAGACGCTGGTTCTGAATAACCTGCGCAGCCGGATCACCATCGAGGTCGACGGCCAGCTCAAGACCGGTCGCGACGTGGTCATCGCCGCCCTGCTCGGCGCCGAGGAATTCGGCTTCGCCACGGCGCCGCTGGTCGCGATGGGCTGCATCATGATGCGGGTGTGCCACCTGAACACGTGCCCGGCCGGAGTCGCCACCCAGGACCCCCGGCTGCGCCAGCACTTCGCGGGCAAGCCCGAGCACGTGGTCAACTTCATGCGCTTCATCGCCGAGGACGTGCGCCACATCATGGCCGAGCTCGGGTTCCGCACGGTCGAGGAGATGATCGGTCGCGTGGACCGGCTGCGGCCGAAGCAGACCGTCGGGCACTGGAAGGCCAAGGGCTTCGATTTCAGCCATATCCTCTACCAACCGGACGTCGGCGAGGACATCGGCCGGTTTCGCCAGATCGAGCAGGATCACGGCATCGAGAAGTCACTGGACGTGACGACGCTGCTGCCGCTGTGCCTGCCGGCGCTCGAGCGCGGCGAGCCGGTGCGTGCCGAGCTGCCCATCCGCAACGTCAACCGCGTGGTGGGCACGCTCACCGGCAGCGAGCTGACGCGCCGGCACGGACCCGCCGGGCTGCCTCCCGACACCATCCGGATTCATTTCAAGGGCACGGCCGGGCAGAGCTTCGGGGCATTCATGCCCCCGGGCATGACCTTCGTGCTCGAAGGGGACGCCAACGATCACGTCGGCAAGGGTCTCTCCGGGGCGCGGATCATCGTATTTCCCCCGGCGGGCTCGACGTTTCTGCCGGAGTCCAACATCATCATCGGCAACGTGGGCCTCTACGGAGCCACCGCGGGCGAAGTCTACGTCTGCGGCATGGCCGGCGAGCGCTTCGCGGTGCGCAACAGCGGCGCCGATGCGGTGGTCGAGGCCGTCGGAGACCACGGCTGCGAATACATGACCGGCGGCAACGTCATCGTGCTCGGCCCCACCGGCCGCAACTTCGGTGCGGGCATGTCCGGGGGTATCGCCTATGTGCTCGATGAGACCGGCGAGTTCCCGGGATGCGTCAACCCGCAGATGGTGGCGCTCGAGCCGCTGCAGGATCCCCGGCGCATCGAGCACGTGCGCGCCATGATCGAGCGGCATCGGGAGTACACCGGCAGCGCGCGCGCGCGCTACGTGCTGGAGAACTGGTCCAGGCTCATCGAGCGCTTCGTCACCGTGATGCCCAAGGACTACAAGCGTGCCATCGCCTCCCTCGAGCGCGCGCACAGCCAGGGCCTGACCGGCGAGGAAGCCGTCATGGTGGCCTTCGAGGACAACGCGCGCGACCTGGCGCGCGTCGGCGGAAACTGACACATACCGAGTACCCGATGGGCAAGCCGACCGGATTCATCGAATATCTACGCGAACTCCCCGTCGACCGCGCGCCGCTCGAGCGCGTGGACGACTGGCGCGAATTTCATCACCACATGGACGACAAGAAGCTGCGCAACCAGGCGGCGCGCTGCATGGATTGCGGCGTCCCCTTCTGCCACACCGGCACGCTGGTCTCGGGCATGGCCTCCGGCTGCCCGATCCACAATCTGATTCCGGAGTGGAACGATCTGGTCTACCGGGGCCTGTGGCGCGAGGCGCTCGAGCGATTGCTGATGACCAACAACTTCCCCGAGTTCACCGGCCGGGTGTGCCCCGCACCTTGCGAAGGCTCGTGCGTGCTCGGCATCAACGGCCCGCCGGTGAGCATCAAGACCATCGAGGCGGCACTGGCCGACCAGGGCTGGGAGCAGGGTTGGATCTCGGCCGCGCCCCCGCAGACGCGCACCGGCAAGCGCGTCGTGGTGATCGGCTCGGGCCCGGCCGGCCTGGCGGCCGCTGCGCAGCTGAACCGCGCCGGCCACAGTGTCACGGTGCTCGAGCGCGAGGATCGCCCCGGCGGCTTGCTGATGTACGGCATTCCCAACATGAAGCTCGACAAGAAGGAAGTCGTGCTGCGCCGCATCGAGCTGATGGAACAGGAAGGGATCAAGTTCGTGTGCAACGCCCACGTCGGGGAGAACGTCGAGGCGCATCTGCTGCGCAAGGACTTCGACGCCATCGTCCTGTGCACGGGCGCGACCCAACCTCGCGACTTCAGCGCCCCGAACCGCAGGCTCCAGGGCGTGCATTTCGCGATGGAATACCTCACCGCCAGCACCAAGGCATTGCTCGACGGCGGACCGGAGCGCAGTCCGATTCATGCCGGGGGCCGGCACGTCGTGGTGATCGGCGGCGGCGACACCGGCACCGACTGTGTCGCGACCGCGATGCGCCAGGGCTGCAAGAGCCTCAGGCAGCTCGAGATCATGCCGCAGCCGCCGCTCGATCGCGCCCCCGACAACCCCTGGCCGGAGTGGCCCAAGGTCTATCGGCTCGATTACGGCCAGGAGGAGGCCGCCGCCCGCTTCGGCGCCGATCCGCGCGCCTACGTGACCACGGTCAAGCGGCTGAACGGCGCCGCCGAAACAGGCGTGCGCTCGGTGACCACCGTGCGCATCGCCTGGGAGCGCGATCGCGACGGCCGCTTCGCCGCGGTCGAAATCCCCGGCAGCGAGGCGGAAATCCCCGCCGATCTGGTGCTGCTCGCGCTCGGCTTCACCGGCCCCGAGCAGCCGCTGCTCGCGGAGCTCGGCATCGCCACGGACACCCGCTCGAACATCGAGGCGGCGCATGGCGCGTTTGCGACCAACGTCCCAGGCGTCTTCGCCGCCGGCGACTGCCGCCGCGGACAGAGCCTGATCGTCTGGGCGATCGAGGAAGGTCGCGGCGCCGCGCGTGAATGCGACCGTTATCTCATGGGCAGCTCGGATCTGCCCTGAGAGACCATCGACCCGCAGGAGCGCGTATGCCCACGAACGCCCCAACGACCAGCGCGCTGCCGTCCGCCGAGCCGACGCGACTGCGCGAGATCCCATACAACTACACGTCCTTCTCCGACCGTGAGATCGTGATCCGGCTGCTCGGGACGCACTTCTGGGCCCTCATCGAGGAACTGCGCACCGAGCGGCGCACTGGCCGCTCGGCGCGCATGCTCTATGAGGTGCTCGGCGACATCTGGGTCGTGCGGCGCAATCCCTATCTGCAGGACGACCTGCTCGAGAATCGCGGCCGCCGCGCCCAGCTCATCCAGGCCTTGAACCATCGGCTGAACGCCATCGACCGCCGCCGCGATACCGGCGACGGGCCGCTGTTCGAGCGGGTCGGGGAGCTGTTGCAGGCCGCGCGCGCCGCGGTCCAGTCCTTCGAGAGCGACTTCAAGGAATGGGAGGCCCTCCGGCGCCGAGCGGTGCGGGTGCTGCGGCGATACACGCGCACGGACAACATCCGCTTCGACGCCTATGCCCGCGTCTCGCACGTCACGGATGCCACCGACTGGCGCGTCGAGTACCCGTTCGTCGTCCTGATCCCGGACAGCGAAGCCGAAGTACCGGCGCTGGTCCGCGCATGCATCGAGCTCGGGCTGACCATCGTTCCGCGCGGCGGCGGAACCGGCTACACCGGCGGCGCGCTGCCGCTGACGCCGCTGTCCGCCGTCATCAACACCGAGAAGCTCGAGCGCTTGAGCGGCATAGAGCGCACGCGACTACCGGGTCTGTCCGATCCGGTTGCAACCATCTTCACCGAGGCCGGCGTGGTGACGCGCCGCGTCGCGAACGCCGCCGCCCAAGGCGGCCTGGTGTTCGCGGTCGATCCGACCTCGGCCGACGCCTGCTGCATCGGCGGCAATATCGCGATGAACGCCGGCGGCAAGAAGGCCGTCCTGTGGGGCACGGCCGTCGACAATCTCGCCTGGTGGCGCATGGTCGACTGCGAGGGCAATTGGCTGGAGGTCAGCCGCATCGCGCACAACATGGGGAAGATTCACGACGTCGAGAGCGCCGAGTTCGAGCTGCTCTGGAAGGATGGCCGTCAGCCACCGGAGCAGGCCACGGAGCTGCGTCGCGAGCGGCTCTCGATCCCGGGACGCAAGTTCCGCAAGGTCGGGCTGGGCAAGGACGTGACCGACAAGTTCCTCGGCGGCCTACCCGGGGTGCAGAAGGAAGGCTGCGACGGCCTGATCACCAGCGCGCGCTGGGTGCTGCATCGCAGCCCCGCGCACACCCGCACCGTCTGCCTGGAATTCTTCGGCCAGGCGCGCGAGGCGGTTCCCGCGATCGTCGAGATCAAACAGTACCTGGAAAGCCTTGCCCCGCGCGTGCTGTTGGCAGGACTGGAGCATCTCGACGAGCGCTACCTGCAGGCGGTCGGCTACACCACCAAATCCAAGCGCGGCGCGCTGCCCAAGATGGCGTTGTTCGGCGATCTCACCGGCGATCACGAGCCGGAGGTCGCCGCCGCCGCCTCGGCCGTCGTGCGCATCGCCAATGCGCGCAGTGGCGAGGGATTCATCGCCGCGAGCCCGGAGGCCCGGCGCACCTTCTGGCTCGACCGTTCGCGCACCGCGGCGATCGCCCGGCACACCAGCGCCTTCAAGATCAACGAGGACGTGGTATTGCCGCTGGCGAACCTCGGCGCGTACACCGACGAGATCGAGCGCATCAACATCGAGTTTTCGATCGCCAACAAGCTGCGGCTCCTCGATGGGCTGGCAGCGCTGCTCGCCGGAACTCTGCCCCTGGCGCGCGCCGACGACCCGGACGTCGGCAACCTGCCGTACGAGGCGGTGATCGGCGAGCGCGCCGCGCGCGCGCACGCCCTGCTCGCGCAGGTCCGCGCGCGCTGGGGTTGGCTGGCCGAGCACCTCGATGCACCGCTCGCGCCGGCACTGGCACAGCTCGAGCGGCTCGGTTACGAGGCGCTGCGCGCGCAGCTGCAGGCGCGCCTGGAGCGCGCCCCGGCGGCGCGCGTGTTCGATGTGCTGCAGGACCGCACCATCCGCGTGTCGTGGAAGCGGGAGCTGCGCGCGCCGTTGCAGGAGATCTTCAGCGGCCGGGTGTTCGCGCCGATTCTTGCGGCCGCCGATCAGGTGCACAAGCGCGTTCTGCGCGGCCGCCTGTTCGTGGCGCTGCACATGCATGCCGGCGACGGCAATGTGCATACCAATATCCCGGTCAACTCGGACGACTACGACATGCTGCGCGCGGCGACGGCCGCGGTGGCGCGCATCATGCGGATCGCGCGCCGCCTCGACGGCGTCATCTCCGGCGAGCACGGCATCGGCATCACCAAGCTGGAGTTCCTCGAGGAGGCCGAGACGCACGAGTTTCGCGCCTACAAGCAGCGTATCGATCCCCAGGGCCACTTCAATCGCGGCAAGCTCATGCCCGGGAGCGACCTGTCGAACGCGTACACGCCGAGCTTCAACCTGCTCGGACACGAGTCGCTGATCATGCAGCAGTCGGCGATCGGCACCATCGCGGACTCGATCAAGGACTGCCTGCGCTGCGGCAAGTGCAAGCCGGTGTGCGCCACGCACGTACCGCGCGCGAACCTGCTGTACAGCCCGCGCAACAAGATCCTCGCCACCTCGCTGCTCATCGAGGCGTTCCTGTACGAGGAACAGACCCGCCGGGGTGTCAGCGTGCGCCATTGGGACGAGTTCGCGGATGTCGGGGAGCACTGCACCGTCTGCCACAAGTGTCTCGCGCCCTGCCCGGTCGATATCGATTTCGGCGACGTATCGATGGCCATGCGCGACCTGCTGCGCCGCATGGGCAAGCGGCGCTTCAACCCCGGGACGACGGCCGCGATGTTCTTCCTCAACGCGACCTCGCCGGAAACGATCCGCCTGACCCGCAAGCTGATGATCGAATGGGGTTACAAGGCGCAGCGGACCGGAAATCGGCTGCTGAAGGGGCTGGCGCGCGCCCAGACGCAGCATCCTCCCGCCACGACCGGCAAGCCCGTGATCCGCGAGCAGGTGGTGCATTTCCTCAACAAGAAGATGCCGGGGGGCCTGCCGAAAAAGACCGCGCGGGCGCTGCTGGACATCGAGAACGCCGCCTACGTGCCGGTCATCCGCAACCCGGTGGGCACGACCGCCGAGACCGAGGCGGTCTTCTACTTTCCCGGGTGCGGCTCGGAACGATTGTTTTCGCAGGTCGGGCTCGCCACGCAGGCGATGCTCTGGCATGTCGGTGTTCAGACGGTGCTGCCGCCGGGATATCTGTGCTGCGGCTATCCGCAGCGCGGCACCGGCCAGTTCGACCGCGCCGAGAAGATCACCACCGACAATCGCGTGCTGTTCCACCGCGTTGCGAATACGCTCAACTACCTCGACATCCGCACCGTCGTGGTGAGCTGCGGCACCTGCTACGATCAGCTGCAGAGCTACAAATTCGAGGAGATCTTCCCCGGCTCGCGCATGGTCGACATCCACGAGTACCTGATGGAGAAGGACGTGCGGCTGGAAGGGGTGACCGGCGTGCGCTACATGTATCACGACCCATGCCACTCGCCGATGAAGCGTCACGACCCGCTGCAGGTGGTCAACACGCTGATGAACGAGGGGCGCAACGGCCGGATCGAGAAGAACGAGCGCTGCTGTGGCGAATCGGGCACGCTGGCGCTCACGCGGCCGGATATCTCGACGCAGGTGCGCTTCCGCAAGGAGGAGGAGGTCCGTCTCGGGGCGGACAAGCTGCGCGCCGCGGGGGCCGAGCGCGTCAAGATCCTCACCTCCTGCCCGTCCTGCCTGCAAGGACTGAATCGCTACAACGAGGACGCGAATCTCGACGCCGATTACATCGTCGTGGAGATCGCCCGGCACGTGCTCGGCGAGAACTGGATGGCGGACTACGTGGCGCGCGCGAACAATGGCGGCATCGAGCGGGTGCTGGTCTGAGCGATCGGTCTATTTGCCCATCGAGTAGGCGCGCTCCACGCGCGCCACACGTACCTCGTAGCGCTCATACCAGCGAGCACCGCCGAGTTCCTGGGCGATCCGGTGCTGCGCGTTCGCCTTCCATGCGGCGATCGAGGCAAGATCACGCCAATAGCTGACGGTGATGCCGACCCGGTCGTCGCGCACCGTTTCGATGCCCAGAAATCCCGGCTGCGCCCTTGCCAGCTGCACCATCCGCGCAGCCATCTGGTCATAGCCGCGGCCGTCGCCGCTGCGCAACGAGGTGAAGATCACCGCGTAATATGGCGGCTGGGGCAGGTCCGTACACAACGCGGCGTCGCCAGGTATCGCGCTCAATGCCGGGGCTCCGTCGGCTTCACTTGAGCGCGCGCCCCCGGATGCGCAGCCGGCCCGAGAGCCACAACAGCATGAGCGCCCAGTAGCCGAGCCCGATGGCGAGCCGCTGCGCAAGCGTGATGGCCGGGTGCGGGGAGATGAATCCCTCGATCAGCCCGGAGCCGAGCAGCAGCAGCGCGCAGGCGAGCAACAATGGCGCGAGTTCGGCGGCACGCCCGCGCAGCGACTCGGCGCGGGTCGCGCACTGCGGACGGATCACCGACTCCCCGAGCGCCGTGCCCGCCGCGGCGGCCAGGCAGATGACCGACAGCTCCACGAAGCCGTGCGCCAGGGTGAACTTCAGCAGCTCGAGGCCAAGCCCATGTCGATGCGTGAAGGCGAGCAATCCGCCGATGCTCAGGCCGTTGAACGCGACGATGTAGAACGCGCCCAGCCCGAAGAGGATACCGAAGCAGAACGCCGCCAGCACCACCATCACGTTGTTCTCGATGATGCGCGCGGACAGCATCGCGGGCGGCGCAATACTGAGGATCTGATAGGTCCAAAGGCGCCCGCGCTCGACCCCCTCGATCATCTTCGCACTGGCGATGAGGCTGATCAGCTGCGGATAAGTGTTGATCAGCCACCAGCCCGCCATGGCGCTCGCGACGAGCAGCGCCGCGAGCCACAGTGTCAGGACGCGCACCGAGGCGGCCGCGGCCGGGATATCGTCGCGGAACAGGCGCGCCCACCGGGCGCGCGTGAGGCGCGGCGGGCGGTTCACCGCGGTATGCAACTGCGCGCACGTGCGCTCGAGGATTTCCGTCAGAACGCCGCCCGGCATCAGCTCGCGCACCGTGGCCAGATGACGCGCGAGAATCCGGTAGGCGCGCAGGGTGCGCAGCGCCTCCTCCACCGTGGCCTCGGAGCGCTGCGCGGCGGCGGCCGAGTCCGCCGCCAGCGCCTGCCATTCGCAGGCGTGCTCACGCACCCAGATCGCCGCGTCAGACTCGCTGTTCGCCGCCAAGCAGCTCCTCCAGACGAGCACGCAGCGCCGCAGCATCGAGCCCGGTGCCGCGCGCGGCGAAATCGCCATCGAGTTCCGTCAACAGTGAGCGCGCGAGCTGCATCCGCCGCGTCTCCTCGAGCGTGCTCCATCTCTCGAGCAAATCGTGCACCAGGGCAAGGGCTTCGACCGGCAGCCGTGTGCGGCGGGCCTGGACCCCGAGACGATCCAAGGCGGGGCCCGCCGCCGCGTCGGTCCGAACCATCACGGTACCGGCCACGATGTCACCGAGGCGCACGCGCCTGGGAGTCAACAGGCAGGTGACGAGCCCCACGACATAGAAGACGGGCAAGCAGTCGATCAGACGAAACACATTGCGAATGACCAACGCGCCGATGCCGGGCGTCGTGCCCTCGAGCGTCACGATGCGCGCTTCCGCCGTGCGCAGTCCGGGCGTGCGGCCCTTGGTCAGAATCTCGGCGACGGGCTGGTAAAGGAAATATGTGACCAGCGCCAGCGCGATTCCGCCGACCCAGATCGTGTGCGCGGCGAACCGGCCTTGAATGCCGGGCACCAGACGCAGCAAAGACGCGATGAGCAGCCAGATCAGCGCCCCGAGCAGACGAATCAGCCAGTCCGTCAGGAACCCGTAGCAGCGCGTGCCGGGTCCCGCGATGGGCAATGTCATCTCGACGCCCGTCAGACTTCTGACGCTGAGTGTTTCCTCGGCCATCGCGTTCCGATACGATGAAAATAGTTGCCTGTCAAGGTTCAGCTTGGCTATTCTGTCCCGGGCCGGCACGAGGCCGGCCCCGGAGCCAGCCATGACCCGTAATCGCTCAGGAGTGATCATGACATACGTGGCACCTTCCGCGCCTCAATCGATCGGCGGTGTTCTCGATGATTGGTTGCGCCTGTTCCGCGAATCCTTCAGCCGCTGCTGGATCCTCGCGCTGGTCGCGGCCGCGGCGAACGCCTACCAGCAGTCCGTGCTCATTCCCCACATGCCGCCCGCGGGCCTGCCACCGCTGCAGTACTTCACCCGACTCGCCGCGGCGTATCGCGGACCGCAGGTCTTGCTCACCGACCTCGTCTTCTGGCTCATCCTGCTCGTCGTCTACGGCGGACTGCTCCTGCAGCAGCTCTCGCTGGTGCGCCGCAGCGCGCCGCGCTCGGCCGGCGCGGCGCTCAGCGCGAGCCTCAGCCGCTTCCCGCAGATGCTGCTCGGGGTCGTGCTGCTGCTGGCGTGCGGCGGCGTGCTGGGAATGATCATCGGAATCGGCGCAGTGGTGTTGCTCCGGCTGTACCACATCGTAATCGTGTCGCTGTTGATCGGCATGGTGACGCTGGCGATCCTCGCCGCCGTGATCTACGGCTCCGTGCGCGTGCAGTTCTGGCTGACCGCGCTGATCGATCAGGACCTCAGCGGTCCGCAGGCCATTGGCCGCAGCTGGCGCCTGACCCGGGGCCATTGGTGGCGCATCACGGGCATCCTGTTCGTCGCCGGAGTCGTGATCTGGGTTCTCAGCATCGTGTTCGGCCTCGTGGCCGGACTGGTCGGCGGGGTGTTCGCGGCCACCGGTGGCGCGGCAACGCTTCTGCATCACCTGCGCCTGGTGGTGATGATCAGCTCGCTGTCCCGATTGATCACCCTGCCGCTTCTGACCGCGGTCTGGATCGCGATCTACCGCGACCTGACGCTACGCCACGAGGGCAGCGACCTCGCCGCGCGCGCGGAGGCTTTGCGCGGCGGCTGAGCGATGTCGGCCCGATGGATCACGGGAATCACCCTCGCAGCGCTCGCGGCCGCCGCGCCGCTGCGGGCTGAGTCCCTTGCCGCCCGGACCGCCATCGCGCGCTGCGCGGCGCACAAGCCCGCGATTCACGGGTGGACGGCCCTGCGCGCGGCATGCCCCGGCATCGAGCGGGCGCTCGCCCGGCTTCCCGTTCGCGCGCTGCTGCCACACCATTGGCGGCGGACGCTGACCTCCACCGGTCTGGGCGAGCTGAGCACACTGGCGCCCCGCTTGCGGGGCAGCCCGCGCTCGGCGCTGCTCGATGCGGCAACGCTGCGCAGCATCGCCCTCGGGCTCGCACCGCGGCGCCCGCCGGCGCCACCGCCGTCGCTTTGGGCGCGTCTTTTCAACTGGGTCTACGGGTTGATCACCCCGATCGCGACGCTCTTCGAACGATGGCTGCGCTCCCTGGCGCGCGGACCCCGTGATCGTCAGCTGTTGATCGAGGCGATCTGGTTCGTCGGTGCGGCGTTGATCGCGACCGCGGTGCTGGCGATCATCCTGCAGCTGCGCGCGGCGGGTCTGCTCGGCTCGAAGTACGCCCGCGGCGCGCGCCGGCCGCGCCGGGCGAGCCCCGCGCACACGTCCGCCGCGGCGCCGCCCGCCACACCGGACTGGGCCGCGTTGCGCGCCCGGCCCTCCGCCCTGCTGTGCGTGCTGATCGATGCGCTGCTCGGGGCGCATCGCCTGGATCGGGCGCGGGACCTGACCTGCCGCGAACTCATCACGCTCGCCCGATTCGACAGCGAGGCGCAGCGGCGCGGTTTCGCGCAAATCGCGCTGCTGGCGGAACGGGAGCGCTTCGGCCCCGACGCCGCGCTGACGGTCCCGGAATCGATGCTGCTCGAGGCGCGGACATTGCACGCGCAGCTCGGCTCGCCACCGGGCGATGCCGGCGAGGAACCGCGATGAGGGAGCGGTTGACGACTCTGGCGCTGGCGGCAGGGGCGCTGTTGCTGTTCTACGCGCTGATTTTCCCGAAACCCCAGGGCCCGCGAATCTCCGACGGTCAGCCCTTGTCCACCGATGCGCGGCCCTACGGGTACCTGGCGATTTGGCGTTGGCTCGGCACCGAGCGCATCCCGCGAGTGAGTCTGCGCCGGCGCTACGCGCGGCTGCCCGGGCTGCTGTCGCGTCCGCGCGGCAATGTGCTGCTCGTGACACTGCCGCAACGCATACCCATGCGCCCCGCGGGACTGGCCTATCTGAAGCACTGGGTGGCGCAAGGCAACACGGTGTTGATCGCCGCCGCCCTGGACGACACGCCGCTGTGGGCCGCGGACCTGCCCGACGGCGCGGAACTCGACGACCTCGAGCGGCTGACGGGATTGAGATTCACACCGCGGGCCATCACGAGCGCGCTGCGCGCGCTCACCGTGCGTCATCCAAGGATCGCGCCGCGGGGCCCGAGTCCTCTGCTGCGCGGAGTCGGTGCGCTGCAGCCGATCAGCGCGTTACCCTCGCGGCTGTGGCGGGCACGGCAGAGCGGCACGACAACCCCGCTCGTGCTCGCCGCGTTCGCTCGGCGCAAAGTGCCCGCGCTGTGGCTGGTGCCGCTCGGGAGCGGACAAATCATCCTGACGGCCGTCGCCAGTCCATTTTCCAACGCAGGCCTGGCCCTGGGCGGCAACGCGCGCTTCCTCGCCAACGTGCTCGCTTGGTCGCGCGGACCGGGGGGCGCGGTGATATTCGACGATGCGCACGCGGGGCTTGCTGCCGTCTACGACGCCGCGGCGTTCTTCGCCGACCCGCGCCTGCATGCCACGCTCGGCTGCCTGGTGCTGCTGTGGCTGGTGTTCGTCCTCGGATCGCAGCCGCTGCGCGCCGCTCCCTCGCGCTGGCAGCCACTCGATGAATCCGCCTACATCGAAGGCAGCGCCCGCTACCTCGCGGCCGTCGTCCCACCGGCCGATGTCGCGCGGCGATTGATCGAGCAGTTCATCGCGCAACTGCGCGAGCGCATGCCCCAGACCGATCCGTGGCGGTGGCTCGCCGCCGAGAGCGGCGTCGCGGCGCGCGACTGCCGCGCCCTCGAGCGCTTCCGGGCGCTCGCGCACAGCGGAGCACGCCTGGATTTGATGCAATTACAGACCCTTCTGGCACGGCTGAGAAAGCAACTGACATGAACCCACTCCAAGAGCTGGACCACGGCATCCAGCAACACCTCGGCGAGACGGTATTCGGGCTGCGCGAGCTGATCCACGCCTTGATCATCGCCGTGGTCGCGCGCGGGCACGCGCTGCTGGAAGGCCCGCCCGGCCTCGGCAAGACACTGCTCGCCAAGAGCCTCGCGACGGCGCTCGCCGGACGCTTCACGCGCGTGCAAGGCACGAGCGACCTGATGCCCGCCGACATCATCGGCACCCACGTATTCGACGAGGCGAGCCGCAAGTTCACGCTGCATCCCGGCCCGGTATTCACCGACGTGCTGCTGTTCGACGAGATCAACCGCGCCAGCCCCAAGACGCAATCGGCGCTGCTGCAAGCAATGGAGGAACGCCAGGTGTCGCTCGACCGGCAGACCTATCGCCTGCCGCCAGCGTTCCTGGTCATCGCCACCCAGAATCCACATGAATTCGAAGGGACCTTCCCCCTGCCGGAGTCGCAGCTCGACCGGTTCATGATGCGCATCGAGGTCGCCTACCCGGCCGGCGAGGACGAGCGGCACGTGCTCGAGCACTACGGCACGATCGCCTCCGTCGAGGGTCCGGCCGCCGGGGCCGCGGTGGGAACAACGCTCGGCCCGGAGGCCATCGCAGCGGCGCGCGCCTGCGCGGATCGGGTGCACGTCGCGAACGAGATCCTCGAATACATCCTCACGCTCGCCCGCGCATCACGCGAGCAGGCGCAGATCGCGCTCGGTCTGTCGACGCGCGGGGCGATTGCCCTGCTGCGCGCGGCGCGCGTTGCGGCCGGGCTGCGCGGCGGGGAGTTCGTGACGCCCGATGACGTCAAGCGCGTGACACCGTGGGTGGTACCGCACCGCCTGGCCCTGACACCCGAGGCACTCCTGGAAGCGGTCCACGGACGGGACTTGGTCGCGACGCTCCTGGAGCGAGTCGCGGTGCCGCGCTGAGCGCGGCCGCTCGCGTCCCCCGTGAACCTGCGCCGCAACGCGCTGCTGCTGGTCCTGCTGGCCGGGATTCTCGCCATCCTCGGCGAATGGGACAGCGCCTGGGCCCACCTCTGGTGCATCCCCGCCGCAGTGCTGCTCGCCGGGCTGGCCTATGAGAGCGCTGTCCGGCGGCGGCGGACCGTGCGGCTGCGAGTCGCGGGTCCCCAGCGCTGGCGCCTCGGCAGCACTCAACCCATCGAGGTCGCGTTCACCCAGGACGCCGCACGGACGATGGAGGCCCAGGTTGCGCTCACCGGGCCCGATTCGTTCGCGCTCGAGCCTCGCGTGGCCGCTGTGCGCATGGTCCGCGGCCACGAGAGCACGCTGGTGCTGCTCGCCCGGCCTCGCCGGCTGGGCCCGTATCACTGGCCTGCGCCGCGCATGCGTGTATCCGGGCCTCTGGGGCTCGGCTGGTGGTCCTACCCCCTCTCCATCGACTATTCACCGGTGATTGTCCCGGACATCCTCACTCGCCCCAAGCATGCGTCCGGTGATGCATGGGGCGGCACGGGACTGCCGCAGCGGACCGGCGGTGGCGCCGAAATCGTGCAGTTGCGACGGTACCGGCACCTCGATCCGCTGCGTATCGTCGATTGGAAAGCCAGCGCCCGGCGTGGACGCCTGATCAGCCGCGAACTCGCCGACGAGCGCCACTTGGAAATCCTGATCGCAGTGGACGCCGGGCGCTCCAGCGGGCTCGCGGCCGGCGAGATCGACCGGCTCGGCCTGTATGTCAATGTTGCGGCGCGGCTGGCGCAGCGGGCCGCCGAGCTGGATGATGCGGTTGGGATCCTGGTGTTCGCCGAGCGACCGCTGGCGATGGTTCCGCCGGCGCGCGGCGTGCGGGCGGTGCAAGGGATCCGCCGGACGCTGGAAACCTGCAGCGTGCGGCCGACCCAATCCAATCCGGCGCTCGCGGCGGCGCGCATTCGCGCCGCGAGCCCGAGGCGCTTATTGGTTGTACTGCTGACGGATCTGCTCGATGCGCCCACGGATGAGCTGCTCGAGGCCGTCGGGCTTCTGCGGCCGAAGCATTTCACCTTCATCTGCGCCGTAGAGAACCCCCGGATCACGGCACTGCCGGCGGCGACGGCCGAGGATACGCTGGACCCGTATCGCGCGCTGGCGGCCACCGAGTACCATGACACCCTGGCCGCGAACGTGCGGGCATTGCGCGCGCTCGGGGCAGCCGCGCTCACCGCCCGGCCCGATCAGCTCGATCGGGCGGTGCTCGGGGCCTATCAGCGCTTCCGCCGGCAGCGGCGGATTTGAGTTCACGGCAACAACGGGAGAGAGCATGGCCTGTATGACTCGATCGCACACATTCTGGGCCGCAGGGGCGCTCGCGCTCGTGCTGGCGCTGCCGGCGGCGCACGCGGCAATTCCCGCCAACGACCGCGCCGTGGCCCAGGCCTTCGTTCAGGACCTCTCGTCCGGTCACTTCGCGCAGGCCGACGCGCGCTTCAGGCCGCAGCTGCGCCGGGTCGCCACGCCCGCAAAGCTCGAGAAGCTCTGGAAGTTACTGGTGCACAAGTTCGGGGCATACCAGAAAATCGACGGCAGCGATTCCGTCACGGTGCAGGGCCACCCAACCGTCATCGTGCACATGGCATTCAAGCGACTGACCGTTGGACTCGCGGTTTCCTTCAACAAGGCGCACCAGATCGGCGGGCTGCACGTCGTGCCCGTACACACCGCCCCGTAACCCGCCGGGTGTCGCGGCAGCGATGGGAACCCCGCCGCCGGGCGGATGCGCCCGGTGTTTCGGGCGCCCGCCGCTCATCCTGTCCTGGGCTCGGTGCGATAGCCGCCCCGGCTCGCCGCCATCTGGCGGGCCGCAAAGCGCAGCACCCAGGGCGCGAAGCGCTCGAGCCAGACGAACAGCTTGCCGTGGCGGGTGATGATCACCTCCCGCTTGCCGTGCGCGACGGCACGCAGCATGTGGCTCACGGCGTGCCGGCGCGACATCACGAGCCAGTGAGGAATCGGGTCGGCCGCATGCGCATGCAGCTTGCCGTGATTGTCGACGCGGCGAATGTCGCTCTCGACGAAACCGGGACTGATGAGGGTGACCCGCACGCCGAGCAACGCCAGCTCCGGGGTGATGGAGTTGGCGAGCGCGCGGATCGCGAATTTGCTCATGGCGTACGGCGATGCGCCCGGCGAGGCCGTCCAGCCGGCGACGCTGCCCAAGATGACCATTTGTCCGTGCGAGCGGATGACCTCGGGCAATGCCGCCTGCAGCGTGCGCAGCACACCAAAGACGTTGGTCTCGAACTGACGGCTGTAGTCGGCGAGCGAAAGCTGGGCGAAAGAACCCACCACGCCGAACCCCGCGTTGGCGAAAACGATATCCAGCCGGCCCCAGTGCGCGACGATCTCGGCCACCGCACGCGCCGGGTCCTCGTCGGCCGTCACGTCGCAAGCGATGATCAGCGGCTCGACACCCCCGGAGTCGCGAATCCTGTGCCGGAGCTGCTCGAGGCGCTCGATCCGCCGTGCCGCGAGCGCCAATCGCGCGCCAGCGCGCGCCAGTTGCAGCGCGAGTTCCTCACCGATGCCGGATGAGGCCCCGGTGATGAGCACGACTTTGTCATGGAAGCGTTCTGTTGCGCTCGTGCCCATACTGTCCCCGCCCGCGAAATGATTGCGTCCGCGACCCGCCACCCACCGCTGCCCCGCAATCGCTCACGGGGCCATCTCGACAAGTTGAACAAGGATATGCGATCGCTGTGGAAACGGGAGACGATCGATCAATGTTTCATATAATTCAAAGGCTTATAGAACTCCCGGCGAGCCGATGGACAGCCAGGAGCGGCGCCGTCCGGGTACCGATCGGCCAAACCGGCTAAAGTTGTCCTTCGATCGGCCGATCGCACCCCGAATGCCGCAAGAACGACGCAATCTCTATCGGATCCTCTTCGTACAGCCTGAGGCGCCACCGGAGATGATCACGGCCGCCTACCGCTGCCTGATGAGCCTGCTGCGAACCCATCCGGGCTCCGCCGACTCCGAGACGGCCGAACGTATCAAGCAGGCTTACGCGATCCTGCGCGACGCGGAGAAACGCCGCGCCTACGACAGCAGCCGCCGCCGGCCGCTTTCCGCCCGAGTACCCGGCGCCGAGCCGGGCAAGCGGCTCGCGGCGGCACACGCGCCGCATGTTTGCCCGTTCTGCGGGCTGGCCGCACCCCGGCAGCTGACCGCCGAGACCCGTTGCACGCGCTGCGCCAGCCCGCTCGCTCCGGTCGCCTGCGACCCGGCGGGGACCCAGGAGACCTTCGGACGACGCTCCGCGCCCCGCATGGAAAAGGATTGCCGCGTCACGGTGCATGCCACGCCCAGCTCGCCCCCCCTGTCAGGAGTACTGCACGACCTCTCGGCGACCGGCATCAGCCTCTACACTGCCGTGCCGGTGCCCACCGGCCGCAACATCCGGGTCGAAGCCCTCGGCATGGACCTGGTCGCCCACGTCCTGCGGGTTCAGCCCCGCGAACGCACCTACCTGGTGCGCGGATTCATCCTGACCGCGCTGTACAGCCGCAAGACTCCTCTGCCCGCGCCCCAGACCGGTTGAGCGGCCCGCACCGCTCAGCGCTTGGAGGCGCCGCGCCTGCGCGGCGGCGAACCCTTCGATCTGCCGCAGGTCGATCAACCGGGTCAGGCCCGCCAGCCGGGCGCCGATCAGCGGCGCAAGGCGCCGGAGCCGGCGCTGCTCGAGACTGAGGAATGCCACGACCGCAATCAGCACGACACAGGCCAGCGCCAGGGCGAAGCCTGTCTCGATCTTACGCTCCGCGGACCATTCCACGCTCCCTCCAGTGATCGGACTCGGCTCGTGCCGAAAGGTTGGTACGATTTTCCGGCGTCCGCGCCGAGCCATCACGATACGCGCCCGTTCGGACCGGCGCCACCGGCGAACTCCCCGCCGGCATAGCCCAAAACAATGGGCCCCCGGAGGGGCCCATTGTCAGAGGAGGCGAAGAGACGACGCTATTCCATGTTATAGGTGAAGCCGAGCGTCATGAACCGGCCGACCGCCCCGTCCTGAGCGAAGGCGGCATCGTACGGATAGAACATGCTGCCCGAGCCGTAGGTCATCACGTCGATCGGCGGCTGCTTGTTGAACACGTTGCGCACCGAAAGGTGCAGCTGCAGATTGGCGGTGAGCTGATAGCCGACGAAGAGATTCGTCTCGAGGAAGTACCCCACCGTGCAGAATTGCTTCTGATTCGCGGGCACCGTACCCGGAACCGGGAAGTTGCCGTTATACCCCAGGGCCAAGGCGCAGGTCGTCGCAACCGACGTCGACGGATCGGTGATGCTGAAGTGCCCGACGAAGTTGACGCTGGGCGTGATCGTCAGCGGCCCCCTCATCCAGCTCAGCCGCACGTTGAAACGGTCCTTCGGGTTGCCGGTGTCGCCCGAAACACTGGCCGGACCGTGCGTGCCGGCGAGCTCGTAGGTGGTGCCCCCGAACTGCAGCTGGTAGGTCAGCTCATGGGTCCAGGTCGCCTCGCCGGTGAAGCGACCGAAGTGGCCCCAAATCCAAAGGTACTTGAGGTCGACCCTCGAGGAGCACGGCGGCGGCGCCGGTCACGAGCACGAGCTCGCCTTGCAGCACGTACACGAACTCATCCTCCGCGCTGTGCCAATGCCGCTGGCTGGACCCGGCACCCGGCGGAAGGCGCAGCCGGTTGACGCCGAATTGCGTCAAACCCGCGCGCTTGCTGAGCCGCCGGCGTTGCCGCGCCTGGCACGGCGTGTGTAGGGCGCCGGATAGCCGCTGCCGACCGTCGGGAGCACCTGATCCGGATCGATTTTCTTCATAGGGCCCTCCAAAAGCGCCTGGCTGACACGACAGCGCGGCGCCACGACCGCACCGTGCCTTGCAGCGGCCGACGGTCTAGCGCGCATCAGCCGCCGGCCGGCGGTGTCGGCGGCTCCGGCGAGGCCACGACACGCACCGGGATCGATTTGGCCGCGGGCGTGCCGCTCAGCCGGTCATAGTACTCGAGCGGCAGCAACGGATTGAGCTCGGGGTAGTAGCCCGCCACCGAGCCGCGCGGCAGCGGATAATCGACCACGGTCAGCCCGTCGACTCTGCGGCTGACCCCGTCGCCGCTGATCGTCTCCAGCGCGACTCGAGCGCCGTCTTGCAGGCCTCTCGCGACCCGGTCTGCGGTGCTCATGAAGAGCACCATGCGATCATCGTGCACGCCCCGGTAA
>DAHXNV010000059.1 GCA_027365225.1 Gammaproteobacteria bacterium | reverse complement strand
GTTTGCCTCTCTTGCGCCCAACAGGAAACCCCGCCCTGCCAGTCGCGCTGCTCAGCGCGACCCTTCCTGGAGCAGGATCACCCGCACGGTGGAAAACAGGATGAGGAAATCGAGAAAGAGGTTGCGGTGTGAGATATAATAAAGATCGTAGGCGAGCTTCATCCGCGCGTCCTCGATCGAGGCGCCATAGGGGAAGTTGACCTGCGCCCAGCCGGTGATGCCGGGCTTGACGAAGGCGCGGTCGTGATAGCGCGGAATGGCGCGGGCCAGCTCGGCGATGAAATGCGGCCGCTCGGGGCGCGGGCCAACGAAGCTCATCTCGCCGCGCAGCACATTGATGAGCTGTGGCAATTCGTCGATCCGGGCGCGCCGCAGAAACCCGCCGATCCTGGTGACGCGGGGATCCTGGGCCGCGGCCCAGGCCGGGCCGGCGGCCTCGGCGTCGACGCGCATGCTGCGGAATTTCAGCAGCATGAAGGTTTTGCCGTGCAGGCCGACGCGCTCCTGGCGATAGAAAACCGGGCCGGGGCTGTCGAGCTTGATGATGAGCGCGGTGAGCAGCATCAGCGGCAGGGTCACCAATAGCATGCCGGCGCTGACCGCGAGATCGAAGCCGCGCTTGGTCGCCTGGCCGAGGCGGCTGGCGAAGGCGCCCTCGGCGAAAACCAGCCATTCGGGGCAGAGCCGGTCGAGATCGACGCGGCGGAATTGCCGCTCGCGGAATTCGACATCGCTGAAAATGCGGATCCCGGCGCTTTTGCAGAGCAGCAACTGTTCGGTGGGCATTACCGCCCGCGCTTCCCGGGTGATGACGATGCCCCAGATTTTATGCCGCCGCAGCGTCTCGGCGGAAA
>DAHXNV010000058.1 GCA_027365225.1 Gammaproteobacteria bacterium | reverse complement strand
CGTCTTCCTCTCGCGACTCATCCGATCGACCAGCTTGAGAAGCTGATCGTCAATTGTCATTTGGATCGTTTTCACGACTGTGGTGTTCAATGTGGAGTGCTATAGCGATTATGCTCCACATGCATCGGGGATGCAGCGTTCGGCGAGTGACCGTCCCGAGGCCCCATCATGCCGGGGTCGAGGGTTCGAGTCCCTCCCTTACCAACATTCGCGGGAGTCTGTTCCGGCGCTAATTGTCGATTGCGAGCGAGTAACTGGCGCTGCGACCATCGGCGGGATCTGTGCGCAGCGCGCCTCGCTCGACGAGATCCAGGATGTCGCGGTAAGCAGTGTCATGTGAGCTCTTGTTCAGCTTGGCCCACTTCGAGGTCGTGAGCTTTCCCTCGAAGCCCTCAAGAAGCTGGTTCAGCACCCGCACTTGTCGTGCGTTCAGTGGTTGCTGTGCGAAGCGTTCCCAGAAATGCGCCTTCTGTAAGACGGCGCGCAGCGTGTCTTGCGAGCTTTCGATCGCGCGGCTCAGGCAGGAGAGAAACCATTCCTGCCATGGCGTAACGTCGAGTGTGCCTTTCTGCGTATGCTCGAGCATCGTGTAATAGTCGGCCCGCTCGCGGTGAATTTGTCCTGACAGGCTGTAGAAGCGCTGGCTGTTCCGTTCGGAACGGGCGAGCGCCATATCGGCAATCGCGCGCGCGATGTGCCCGTTGCCGTCTTCAAATGGATGGACGGTAACGAACCACAGATGTGCGAGCCCCACAACGAACAGCGGATCGAGACCGCCAGGAGATTCGAACCATCGCAGGAAGCGATTCATTTCTCCGCGGCGGCAAGCTCGAGCTCCGCGCAAAATGCGGATA
>DAHXNV010000057.1 GCA_027365225.1 Gammaproteobacteria bacterium | reverse complement strand
TGCCCGTTCTGCCGCCTCCGCCGCGCAGGCCACTCCCCGCGCGTAACTTCCCGCCCTCTCGGCGGTAGCGGGCGAGAGATCCGCGAGCATGCGCAGTCCCTCGGCCCGGAGATTCTTTGCCGCGTTCACGTCGCGGTCGTGCTGTGCCCCACATGTGAGGCACACCCAGTGCTTTTCCCACTTCAGTGCCGTGTTCACCGCGGCGCAGTTCGAGCAGGTCTTGCTGCTGGGGTAGAAGGGATCGACCGCCACGACTTGGCGGCCCGCCCAGGCGCCCTTGTAGATGATCTGGCGGCGCAGCGCCCCGAGCGAGGCATCGGCCACTGCGCGGCGAAAGCCCCTGCGGCCCATCGAGCGTGCCATGGCTCTCACACGCAGACTCTCGAGGGCAATCACCTCGGCCTCGCGCACGACACCGGTACTCGCCCGCTGCAGCGCATCGCCCCTGAGGTCGGCAACTCCCGCGTGCAGCCGGGCGATGCGCGCTCGGGTGCGCTGCCGGCGCCGGCTCATCCCGAGCCGCACGCCCTTTGGAGCCGGCTTGGCCGGATCGAGTCCCTGGGCGCGCATCTGCGCGGCCAACTGCCGGCTCTGGTGACGCTGATAGCGGCGCAGCCGCGCAAGCTTCCCCGAGAGCGCCTTCGGCGCCGGTATCGCGCGCGCTTGTTCGCCATCGTGCATCACCACCAGGGTACGCAGCCCCACATCGATCCCCACGGCATGTGTGCGCGCCGCAGGCGGCTCGGCCAAAACCACCCCATCGGCGCAGATCGCGGCAAAGTAGCGCCCCGCACCATCGCGCGAGAGCGTCACCGAGCGCCGCCCCACGAAGAACCGCGAACCGGCCCACAGGTCCTTGCAAGCC
>DAHXNV010000056.1 GCA_027365225.1 Gammaproteobacteria bacterium | reverse complement strand
AGCTGGAATCTTCGTACTCCAACTGTACAGAATATCAGCGGTTTGCCGCGCCAAAATCGCGAAAACGGCCATTTTCGTCCAGACACTAACTACCCGGACGAGCGACTTGCAGCGTGATTTATGCCGCCCAAAAGAGCCGCACCCGTAAAAATTCGAGAAGATGCCCGCGACCCCCACGGGAATAGGCGGCAGATCCTTAAATGGAGGCAGCTCCAGCAGGCAGTACCAGAGGAGCGCATTGATCGCCAGCCATAATCCTACGGCCACGATGACTCCAATGACACGGGCATCGAGGGAACTCTGAGCGGGCGCCGATGAGCCCAGGTCGGTAACCGACGCCGTCCGATCAGCGTCTTGCGGGACCAAGCCCCCAGCGACACCCAGGTTCGTCGGCCGCCGGGATCTAGACAGACCAAATCGCATATACCGCGCAAAACGCCAGGCAGCGATCGCGATAACTAGAACAAGCAACCCCAGTCGCGTCTCTTTGTCCATAATCGACTCAGTCCCCGCAGGGATGAAAACTGTATTCTGTCACGCGACCTCAGCTTCTCCACGAGACCCCGTTAGCAACGTCACGACACTTTCGGGCTCTCAGCGCCACCCAGTTCTCCATCATCCAGGCGCCACGGCAACTCCGACGGAGTCCGCACCGCCGGCTTCTTTGAGTCCCAACCCTTGAAGTACCATCGTAGGCCGGTAATTCGAGGAATTGCGCCTAACAACGCGTGTATCTCATTGCTGACGGCAAGGAATACACCTTCATATCCCCTCTCGCTGTCATGCCTTAGCACCTGCCAGACTGGGCCGGAAAACGGATCTACCAGCACCATCCACTCCCGCTGGTATTCAGGCAGCTCACCGCGGG
>DAHXNV010000055.1 GCA_027365225.1 Gammaproteobacteria bacterium | reverse complement strand
CCTCCTCCATAAATTCATGTCCACCGCTTACGATTTTCCAACCGTACTCAATGTCCTTCGTTATTAATGGTCTGAAATTTTCAGGTAGAAAACCCCCATCTGTTGCAACTCCAACAATGGCTGTATTGCACCCAAGGTTTTTAGCTTCTTCAATAGAACTGACTATTCTTACCGACTTATTTGCCTTGGGAACTATGGCTGAAATGTCCTGATCAGCCTTTGTTGAATCAAGTGCTGCAACAATGTTGAATCTTGTGGTATACCTGATTAAACCGTTTGCAGTTTTTCCATATGTTGTTCCAAGAAAACCTTCGCAAAGAACTACCGCGTTGTCCAAAGGTCCCCTCTTCCGGTGAGAACGACAACAACATCGTGTTCCTGTGATTTTCTTGATAATATATGGCTGGCCGCGGCCATTGCCGATGATGAAGCGGGCATTACCTGAATGTATTCAAGTTTCTCAATCATTCTTGAGAATCTCAGCATTTCTTCATCCGTGACAGCCTGAGCAACCCCATGGGATTCTATTATGGCATTAAGGGCTTTCTGGCCGTCTGTTGGCCTGTACGAAACAAGTGGTTCATTGACGTGTGTCTCCGTTATTACACTTGGTTCAAGGTTCTGAATTCTCCTGAGACCTCGTTTCCACGAATAGACCACTGGATTTCCAAGCGAGGTGCTTGAGGCAATTAACTTTGGAAGATTTGAGATCATACCCTTCCTGTAAAGCTTTCTGAACCCTGAGTAAATTCCAGATAGTGTTGTTCCGTTTCCCACGGGAACAGCCAGATAAGATGGGCTGTGACCCAACTGGTTAGCATGCCGCATCGCGGCCGGATGTGTCTGCTCGAGGCGGTGCTCGGCTGGGACATGACGCAGA
>DAHXNV010000054.1 GCA_027365225.1 Gammaproteobacteria bacterium | reverse complement strand
CTAAGCCAGAACCGAATCCGCCCGCGGCCGGCGTGAGCCAGTCATCCGCGAGTCTCGAGGCCGAGAGGAAATGCTTGCTCGCGAAGTCGGCCGAAGATTTTACCCGTGAACCGACGGAGGAAGAGCAGCGGGCGCTACATTCACCTCGATCCATCGAGGTGAATGAGGTATCCCTGGAACGGGTGTGGAACGACGAGGAATGGTGTGCGGAATACCGGGTCGGTGCCGATGAGGTCTGGTTCCGCGACTATGGCCCTCGCATCGAGGTGGTCAACCGCGAGGATGAAAGTATCGCCGTGGCGTTGCAAATCGCGGCCGAGAAGTTCGGCGGGATCGTGACGATCAGCGGGCCGGCGAAGTTCCGTGCACGTGCCGTGAGCCTCGCCGCTCACCTCGATATCGGGGTACTGGAGCAGGACCTCAGCGAGGACCCCGAACACGAGAAGGGGCTGATCGGTGCTGTGGAGATTGAGCCTGGTGAGGAGGAGCAGGACCTCGGCCGATAGGCGCGCGGCGACTTGAGCGATACCGCACTCGGCGTGGCAGTTTGCACCGACAAGGGTAGGCGGCTGTCCGAGGGGCGAGAAACGGGGCTTACCGCCCCGTGTCCTCACTGAGATTACGATCCTCGTCCGCCTCCATCCTCCGTTCGGCCCGCTCGCGCGCAATCCGCGCTTCCCGCTCGGCAAGGGACTGGAGTTCGGCCCTAGCCCACATGATGGCCTCGGGAAGGGCGGGAAGGTCGGCCGCGCGAATCGCCTGCCATTGCGTTGCGGCTGGTGGCAGAACGCTCAATTTCTCGACAGCCGTGGCGAGCAACGCGAGTCGATCGGCCGCCAACACCGTGGCGAGCACGTCCGGAACGTGTTGATACTGCGGGTGCTCGCTCACCGTCTTCCAGTCGAAGAGGTCGC
>DAHXNV010000053.1:466-921 GCA_027365225.1 Gammaproteobacteria bacterium | reverse complement strand
TTGAAGTAGTTTTCTTGTCTCCACCTTTCGAACATGCGGTAGGCGAGCTCGATGTCGCGCAAATCCCAGCTGCGGCGCTATGCGCACCTCGCTGCGGAGCATTTGGCGGTGTACGCCGAGAAGATGGAAAGTCCGTCTACAGAAAGTTACGGCACAAATACGGCACAACCACCGGATTTCCGCGGCACAGTCCGATTGAAACTCGTTTAAAATCATTGAGTTGTATGGTGGCCAGGGGCGGAATCGAACCACCGACACGCGGATTTTCAGGCGGACATCGGCACGTTTAGGGTCTTAATAATCAATTACTTGCAGCGCTTGCCCAGCCCCAAACCGTAAATATTCGGTGAACCCGTCGGCTACCTCGCGCTATTTGCAGAGAAAGGCGCGGAAGTGCCGAGTCAGCGGATAGAGCCAGATGTCCTTGATTGGCACAGCGTGCTGGTGGGTCACGT
>DAHXNV010000053.1:0-456 GCA_027365225.1 Gammaproteobacteria bacterium | reverse complement strand
TCCTGGCACACCCAATCTCAATGCGGCACATTCTTGGCACAATATTTTCGGCTACGGAAGAATTGCGCGCAGTTCGGCCACCGTGGCGATGCCACGACGCCGAATTCGTCTCCCCTTGGATATCGTAGCGCGCCAACCTTGGAGTCGGACCCATACGGATCAATTGGTTATGCGCTCACCGCGATCGGCTAACTTGGGTAGAATGCCTCTGTGCAGCGCGACAGTGCCCTACGTCTCCTCCGTGAACACGACGAGCAGCTCCGCTCGCTCGGCGTCGCTCAGCTGTTCCTCTATGGCTCGGTCGCTCGCAATGAGGCGCGCGAAGACAGCGACGTCGACCTTTTGGTCGAGCCCTCTAGCCAGAAATTCTCGATCTTCGATCTTGTGAGGGTACGGGATCAGTGCCAGAAGATCCTGGGCACCGCCGCAGACGTTCACGATTACGATGGCCTGCGG
>DAHXNV010000052.1 GCA_027365225.1 Gammaproteobacteria bacterium | reverse complement strand
CACCGACCACAGAACAGCCCGGCTCCACACCGGCCCTGACCCGTTCATGCACAAGCTTGCCAATCACACGTCGGCGCCGATAATGCGATGCAGGACGCGCAGCAGCGCAACGGAACGTCGGACTCATCCTTCCGGCGATGTCCCCGAGCAGGATTTGAACGCAGAACATCAGGCCCCGTCAGACGATAGGTGCGCACATGTATGCAAGCGCGTGGCAACGGAACCGGATCTCTCTCCTGGCGATACTTTTGGCCCTCACGATCGCAACCACCACCGTTGCGAAGGCGGACACCTTCGGACCCGTGCATTACGATCCGAAGAACAACCAGCTCCTCGTGACCATTCACTACAGGGGCACCAACCCCAATCATCACTTCTCCATTCAGTGGGGTCGCTGCCGCAAGCTTCACGGGCAGCTCCACGGGCCGGCGCCTCGGGCCATCGCTCTCGGCATTCTCGATGAGCAGGGGAATGATGCGGCGAAGAGACGCTATACCAAACTCATAAAGGTCCCGCTTGCCGGCATGCCATGCAGGCCCGCAACGGTGAACCTTTGGACCTCCCCCAACCAAACCCGCAGCATCACGATTCCGTAGCAGCTGGCGCGGAATCTGATGTGCGCCTCATTACCCTTACCCCGACAGTTACCCTGGCAGAGAAATTGGTGTTCCCAGAGTGGCGCAAGCAATCTGCCAATAGAACGGCTCCGCTACCGAACATCGAGCACGCCGCAACAGACCGCGAGAGCTTACTTGCCCCGAGGCCGCCATCAAAAAACGCCCTCATCGGTGCCGCTAGTGTCGGCAGCGCGCTCGCCCGCTGCTGTGCCCGCCGGGGTCACAACCTGCTCCTCGGTAGGTGCGATCAAAATGACTTAGGACTACGCTACCAGTGCCGTACAAAAAAGCCAAAATTCTGGAGATTGCT
>DAHXNV010000051.1 GCA_027365225.1 Gammaproteobacteria bacterium | reverse complement strand
AGTTCGCGCTTCTCAGCGGTCGGACTTGCCTGGCTCGGTTGAACCGAACCGCGTCTCGGATCCGCTCCACGCGCTTCACGTCCCGCCTACCCGGCGGTAGAGGTTTTTAACCTGACTGTGATTGTATCCAGTCGCGCGAACGGATGCAAGTCCTGGGTCTGATCGTCTTGGGCCGGCGGACATCCCACTGTGCGGTGATTTAAACCGCCGGAGTCGCTCACCCTCCCAGTTCGCTTCATTGTCCGTCAGGCGCTTCACCGAGGCCAGCGTGGCGCTTTTTTTAACCTGATGCTCACAACCGGCGCGGTAGCCTTCGCGGCCTGGTTCGCTCCCCGGGGGAGCGGTGCACGGGAGAAATCCGGATGGATATCGTCTACATCCTGCTCATCGCCGCCCTGTATGCGGTGACCCACGCGATCGTCTGGGCGATCTCGCGCCTGGGAGAGGGCGGATGAGCGCCGCGTATGTGATCTGCGGTCTGCTGGCGCTCGGCCTAACCGGCTACCTCCTCTACGCCCTGTTCAAGCCGGAGAAGTTCTGATGACCGCCCAGTCCTGGGGGCTGCTTGCCCTGTTTCTCGCCATCACGCTGCTGTGCGTGAAACCGTTCGGTCTCTACATAGCCAAGGTCGTGGAGGGCGCGCCCATCGGGCCGATGCGCGTCGGCGGCTCGCTCGAGCGGCTGATCTACCGGCTGTGCGGGGTCGATCCGGCCCTCGAGAGCGGCTGGAAGCGCTACGCCCTCGCGCTGCTGCTGTTCAACGCCCTCGGGGCGCTGCTGCTCTACGCGCTGCAGCGGCTGCAGTACTACCTGCCGCTCAACCCGCAGCATCTCGCCGCGCCACCGGCGAATTCGGCGTTCAACACCGCGATCAGCTTCATTACCAATACGAACTGGCAGAGTTACACGCCCGAGACCACCCTGGGCTATTTCACCCAGATGGCCGGTCTCGCCGTACAGAACTTCCTGTCCGCGGCCACCGGCATCGTGGTGGCGGTGGCGCTGATCCGC
>DAHXNV010000050.1 GCA_027365225.1 Gammaproteobacteria bacterium | reverse complement strand
GGCCCCACCGCCGCCGAACAGAACTGCCCCACTGACATCAAACGACCTGCCACGTCGCTTCGAGGCCCGCCGCGTTGTCCTTCCATCACGGAAGGACAACGCTTCCGGATGCCTCCTCAATGCGCCGGGTGATGCTCCGAATACCACTCGGCCAGATCGAGCCGGGTCCGCCACGGATCGGCCTCCGGGACCGGACCGTGACCGGTGAAGTTCAACAGCCGGTCGGAGCGGGTATGGAAGCGCGGCCAGGGCGGCAGGCCCTTCGGGTCGGGCTTGCCGGTCTTGGCGAACGCCACCCAGTAGGCGTGCATCTGGCGCGCCACGCGCTCGTCCTGCGCGCTGGTCTTGGCGCCGTAATGCGCCCGCACGGTATCGAACACGAAGGGGATCTCCGAGGCGTGCATCGCCCCGAGCCTACCGAACGGCGTGTTGCGGATCGAGGTGGCGACGTACGAGAAGCGGTAGTCGTACACCGGCTGACCGCGCGCGGAGAGAATCCGGGCGATGGCGCGCGCCGGCTCGTCCATCATCAGCGCCCCGCCGACCAGCCAGGCCGCCTGCTGCAGCGTCAGCCGCCCGCTCGGATCGAAGGCCGCGCGCGCCTCGGCCGCCTTCGGACCGAACATCGCCCACAACGCATGGAACGACTTCACTCTGAGGAACCCGAGATCGGCGCTGTTCGTGCCGATGATCACCGGGACATGGTTGCCGATGTTCGGGTGCTTGGCATACACCTCGGTCGGCTGCCCCATATACAGATCACCGAATCGGATCGGGCCGCCGACGAAGCCGATCTTTTCCGCGGCGGACATCGTCGCCATGTTCAATCCTTCGACGAGCTTCGAGGCCGGCAAGGCGCGCAGTTGCGCCAGCGCGCGCAGTCCGTCGCCCTCGATGCCGAAGTGACGCGCCAGCCGCACGCCCATCGCCTCGGCCGAATGCGGTCCGCCCGACAGCTCACGCCGGGGAAAGATCGGCCGGCCGCCGCCGGACTCGATGATGGCGCGCTGGAACAGTCCCTTGGCGAGCGGCGTGATCAGCAGATTGTTCACCGACATGCCGCCGGC
>DAHXNV010000004.1:45874-94474 GCA_027365225.1 Gammaproteobacteria bacterium | reverse complement strand
CTTGTACGCAGCGAGGATCTTGGCCGGCACGTCCAGATCCTGCGGCGCATCGGCGAACATGTCGAGCCACATATGGGCATCGCCCGCGTGCCACAGCAGCACCTTCTTGTAGAAGCGGCCCGTGAACAGCGGCGAGTCCCCGACATAGGTCAGCGGCTCCTCGGCGAAGTTGACGCGCTGTCCCACCCGGCTCACCGTGGTGAGCGCGGTGCTGTAACCCCAACCCTTCGGCAGGATGATGCTCGCCTTGAGGTAGTAATGGTGGTAGTTGATGTCGTTCTGATAGAAGAAGGCCCGTGTCCAGGTGATCACCGCAAGATTGGGTGTCGCGCGCGTGCTCGTCCCGCCGTTCAACAGCATGGTGAACCGCACCTTGATCGCGTGCACGCCCCGGGGCACCACGACGTGGAAGGCGTACATGTCCACCTTGTCGCGATGCCAGGGGAGCGGACGGCCGGCGGCGCTCACCGTCAGTTGCGAGATGTCGGCGAGCGGACCGGCCGGCGAGTGGTAGCCCGGGATCCACTGCGGATACACGAAGGTGAACGGACCGGGCTTGACCGGAATGTGCATGGTCGAGATCGCGATACCGCGCCCGGCCATGCGCGCATCCAACACCAGGGTCTCCGGATCGGCCTTGGTGGCATACGGCACGGCGTTGGCGTTGGGTTCCGGAATGATGCCCGTGGCGCTCGCCAGCGCGCACAGCCCGAGCGAGGCGATCGCCAGCAGCGAGCAAATGGACTTGACCTTCACGATATCCCCCCCTTCTCCGTTGCGGTTCGCCCGCCGGCACCGGCCGGCGGTGGAAAAACGCTACTATGCGACCGGTACGACCGGCCGGCGCGCGCCGCCCGCGGCAGTTGCGATGAGCCGTGCGCTCGGCGCGACGACGCGAGCGATGCCCGCGACCGAGCTGCCACACCATCCCGCTCGAGCGCGTGCAACACGATGAATTCAACCACACCCGAGACTCGACTGCACCGCAGGCTCACGCCGTTCGACGCGTTGCTGCTGACACTCTCGTGCCTCTCCCCGGTGTTCTCGGTGTACGGTCCGGGCGCGGAGGTCCTGCGCCAGAGCGGCACCGGCGCGGCGGCGCTGTTCGCCCTCGGCATCGGCGTCGCGGCGGTCTGGGGCATGGTCTACGCCGAGCTCGGCTCGGCGTATCCATACGCTGGCGGGGACTACGTCGGCGTCGGAACGGTCCTCGGGCCCGCGGCCGGCTTTGCGTGTCTCGCTCTGTGGGCGGTCATCATCCTGCCGATGGACGCGTACCTTGCCAAGCTCGTCGCCACCTATGCCACGGAAGTCCTGCCGGGCAGCGCCCCGTGGGCGTGGATCTACGGCGCGCTGCTCGCCGCCCTCGCCGTGGCGCTGCTGGCGGTGCGCGCCAGTGCGCTCGTGACCGGCATTTTTCTCAGCATCGAATTCGTCGCGGTGCTGGCGCTGGTGCTAGCCGGATTCCTGCATCCGGCCGCGAGCGCATGGATGGCCATCGCCCATCCGCGGCTGCCGGTGGCGGGGCGCTGGGCGCCGGTCGGCGCCGCGGCGCTCGCCCTCGGGGCGGTCAACGCGGCCTTCGCCACCGCCGGAGGCAACCAGGCGATCGCCTTCGGCGAGGAACTGATCGACCCCCATCGCAACATGGGCCGGGTGCTGCTCGCAGCCTGCCTCCTCGGAGCGCTGGCGATCGCTCTGCCCGTCATCGCGGTGGTGGTTGGAGCGGCCGGCGATCCCGCCGTGTTCGCGAGCGCCGCGCCCTTCAGCGCCTACATCAGTTCGGTGGCCGGACCCTGGGCTGGCATCGCCCTGAGCGCCGCAGTGGCGCTCGCGGTATTCAACGCCCTGATCGCACAGATCATGTTCGGAGCGCGCCTGTGGTACAGCTTCGCCAGGGATCGGGTCTTCCCGGCGCCGATCAGCGCGGCGCTCGCGAAAGTGCACGGCCGCAGCGGCGTGCCCCGTATCGCCACAATGACGGTCGGGGTGCTCTCGGGCGCCTGTTGCGTCCTCAGCCAGCGCGTGCTGTTGGTGTTTCTATCGGGTTTGGTCGTCTATGCGCTCGCCCTGGTCAGCGCCGCGGTGCTCGTCGGGCGGCTCAAGGGACTCACCGGCGGCGCGGACCGCTGGCGCTCACCGCTGTTTCCGCTCGCGCCGCTGCTCGGCCTCGCCCTGGCATGCGCGTTTGCCGCCGCGGACTGGGCGGACGCCTCGATCGGGCGCCCGAGTCTGCTCGCCCTCGGCGCGGTGCTGGGTGCAGCGCTCCTGTGGTACCACTGCGTGCTCAACCGGCGCCCGGGCGGCTGGGCGCCGCAGGTAACCGCCGCGCCGCACACGGACCCGGCACAGGGCACGCCGATCCGCGCCGGCGGCTGGACGGACTCCTGAGCCGCCGGCGCCGCCGCCCTTGGCAGCCGCGCGGCGCGCCTACGGCCGCAATGTCGAGCCGCTTGCCACCACCCCCAGGCCGTAACCGGCGATCGTCCGATCGAAGTCGGCCACCGCGGTGCGCAGGAACCGATCGTACTTTGCGATCGCGCCACGATACTCGCGCCGGTAAACCGCCTGCTCATGCAGCGTCGCGGCATCGACCGGCTCATCCGAGCCCAGCAGCAGCTGCTCGAGCGCCATCAGTTTCTCGTGAATGCGATCGGGCACCCACAGAGTCGACTCCGAGGAGCCCGCGTCGCTGGTGAGCTGCAGGAGCATCGCGCGGCGCTCCCCGGCGAGCTTCCCGATCGCCGTATCCACCGCGCTATGCTCCGGCAGGCCCTGCACCGCCCGCCGCAGGCCCGCGAGCCGCACCCGGATTGCATGCAGCCGGTTCAGCGCCACATCGATCTGCGAGATCTCGTGCAGCACCGCCTCGGTGACCTGGCAGCGCTCGGTCATGCCCGCGAGCGTGCCCGTGGAGGCCGGATCATTGACCACGGTGAAGGTCCGCGACGCCCTGGCACCACCGATCTCGAGCGTCGCGGTGTACGTGCCCGGGGGCATCAGCGCGCCGTTCCTAGGACCCCGGTTGTATTTCGGCGCCGAACGCCAGCGCACCGGCCCCTGCGCGTGCAGGTTCCAGAAGATCCGCTGCAGCCCCGCCTCCCCCGGCACCCAGGGCACCTCGCCCTTGACCGCGGCCGGGGCCGGCGCCGCAGCCACCCCTGGAGTCATCACCGGCGGCTTGCCCTTGTGCAGCCCCTGATACGTGCGTATCACTTTGCCGCTCGCGTCGGTGATGATCAGCTTGCCGGGCCGCCTGGCCGCGTGCGCCAGGTAGTAGCTGATGTCCACACCGTAGTGCGGATTCTGGCCGTAGAAGACGCCATCGCCCATCGACTCGACCGTCGAGAAAGGCCAGTAGCGCACCGCCTCCGGGGGCTTGAACAGCCTCAGTTCGCTGCGCGCCACGCGCGCATTCCAGTCCTGGAACGGCCTGAGGTCATCGAGGATCCACACACCCCGGCCGTGGGTGGCCACCACCAGCGAGTCGGTGCGCGATTGCAGCGCCAGATCGTAGACGGCGGCATCGGGCAGGCCGAGGCCGAGCTTGTACCATTTGCGGCCCGCGTCCCATGAGGCATACAGGCCATTTTCCAGGCCCGCATAATACAGGTTGGGGTTGCGCAGATCGCGGCGTACCACGTGCACATAGACATCGCGCGGCAGATTGCCGCTGATCGAAGTCCACTGCGCGCCGTAGTCGTCGGTGCGGTACAGGTACGGCCGGAAGTCGCCGCTGAAATGCCGGTCGACCGCGATCAGCGCACTGCCCGGATGGTGTGCCGAAACATCGATCGACTCGACCCGGCCCCACGGCGGCAGATCCGGAATGTTGCTCGTGACGTTGATCCAGTGCTTGCCGCCGTCGCGGGTCAGTTGCACCAGCCCGTCGTCGGTGCCGACCCAGATGACCCGGGAATCGGACGGAGCCGGCGTGATGGTGAGGATCGCATCGTAGTACTCGGCGCCGGAGTTATCCTGGATGACCGGTCCGCCCGAGGGCCCCTCCTTCGCCTTGTCATCGCGGGTCAGATCAGGACTGATCGCCTTCCAGGTGCGGCCGCGATTGGTGCTCTCGAATACGACGTTGGCCCCGGCATAGAGCACCTTGGGATCCGCGGGCGAGACCGCGAAGGCCGCTTCCCACGCGAAGCGGTAGCGCGCACCGTCCGCGCCACGGCCGTTGTCATCGCGCGGGTACGGCTCGATATCGTGGATCTGCTCCTCGGCTCGATTGTAGATGAAATACGCGCCGTTCTGCCCTTCGTTGTAGATCAGATTCGGATCATCGGCCGCCGGCATCCCGTAGATTCCGTCGTCACCGTTGAAGCCGTACCAGGCGCGACTCGAGATACCGCTCGGGTTCTTGCTCGCGCTCGGCCCGCACCAGGAATTGTTGTCCTGCAGTCCGCCGCAGACCTGATAGAGCAGTCCGCCGCCGACGGCCACATGATAGAACTGCTCGAGCGCGATGTTATCCACATACGCCCAGTGCTTGCCGTTGTCCACAGAGAGCGCCACGCCGCCGTCATTGCCTTCGATGATGCGCCCGCTGCCGGTCGGATCGATCCAGATGGCGTGGTTATCGACGTGTATGGACTTGGCGATGTGCCGCCAGGTGCGCCCGCCGTTGTCGGAGGCGAGCAGGTTCATCGACAGGGCGAACAGGTGGTTCGGGTTCTTCGGATCGACCGCGATGTGCGAGAAATAGAACGGCCTCGAATCGATGCTCTGGTCCTTGCTCACCAAGGTCCAGTTCCCGCCCGCGTCATCGGAGCGCCAGAGCATGCCCTGGTGGCTGCCGATCACCGCATACACCACATTGGGCGCGCTCGGGGCCACGGCGAGCCCAATGCGCCCGAGCGGTCCGGCGGGCAGCCCGTGACCGGACAGACGGGTCCAGGTGAGGCCTGCGTCGATCGACTTGTAGATCGCGTCCTGCGGCCCGCCGTCCGAGTAGTGCCAGGGGGTGCGCCGGAAGCGGTAGGTCGCCGCGTACACCACGTTGGGGTTGCGCGGGTTCATGGCCATGTCCGAGATGCCCACGTCCGGACCGACGTAGAGCACGCGCTGCCAGCTCTTGCCCCCGTTGCGGGTACGGTACACGCCTCGCTCGCCGCTGTTCTTCCACGGATTGCCCATCGCCCCCACCAACACCGTATCGGGATGGTGTGAATCGATCAGGATACTCGAGATCTGCATCGTGCCCTTCAGGCCGAGGTGCCGCCAATGCAGACCGCCGTCCGTCGACTCGTACACGCCATCGCCGTAGGAGACGTCATTGCGGATATTGGCCTCACCCGTGCCGAGCCAAATCACGGACGGATTGCGCGGATCGATCGCGAGCGCCCCGACCGAGGCGACCGGGCGGTGCTGGAACAGCGCCCGCCAGGTCATGCCGCCGTCCTCGCTCCGGAACACTCCGCCATCGGCCCCACCGACGTAATAAATCCGGGGATCGCCCGCAACACCGGCCACGGCGGTGACTCGCCCACCCGCGATCGCCGGGCCGATCGAGCGAAAGTGAATGGCGCTGCTCACCGGCATGGGCAACAGCGTGCGGCCCTGGTTGTTCTCCCGCTGGGGTCCGGGCTGTAATGCGAGCGCCAGGGGGCTCGCGAGCAGGAGAAAAGCGGCCGCGACACGGATCGGAATCGAAGTTCTCATCGCAACCCCCCCTTTCTATATCTGCGCCGCGGCGAGTCCGGCACGCCGATGCGCGGCAACGGCGAAAGACGCTACTGTACCGGCGCGCAGCGGCCGCTGCCAGCGGCCGCGCCGCGTGTCCGGCGCAAGCGCACGCCGTTCCGTCGCACTCGGCTGTGCGCCGAGCCGGTCCTGCTATAGTGTTGAGACGTTGAAGGAGACGCCAGGATCGGCAGTGCAGCCATGCAGAACCCGCAGACCACGCAGACCCCACGGGCCCGCATGAGCGGCAGGACCGGCTGGCCGCTCCCCGGCGCTGTCCGTGCTGCCGCCCGCACTCGCGGGGCCAAGCCCCGCTCGCAGGCACCGCACCCGTGCGCGGCGGCGCTGCCGCTACCGGGGCGGATCGGGGCACAGGAGCGATGAGGCCCGCGACTCTCAAGTGGCTCGATACCCAGCGCGCCTGGCTGCGCAAGAAGCAACGCCATGTGGAACGGAAGCTGCATACGCGCGCATGGTTTCCCCACGTGCCGCTCGCCATCCTGGTCGGCTTCCAGGGTGTGTTGCACATTCTGATTGCGCTCGGCTCGCTGCACTCGGTGATGCAGCTGTTCTCGACCCCCTCCCTGATCACATTCGCCGGCGGAATCGGCAGCCTGCGGATCGGCGACTTCTCGCACATCGGCATCGGCGTGCTGCTGGTGCTGGTGGCGTTCGGCATGCTCTGGCGTTCGCGCCTCGCCTGGGTAATGGCGTTCCTGCTCACCCTGGCGACGCTGGCGCTGGAGGTCTCACCCCTGTCGCGCGCCTCCTGGCCGCTCGAGATCTTCACCGTCGTGCAGCTGCTGCTGCTGCTGGCGGCGCGGCGCGCGTTCGATCGCAGCAGCCTCGCGACCGCCACGGTGTTCGCACTCACCGCGGTAATGCTGACGCTCGGCTACGGCTCATTCGGCGCGATGTTTCTCGGCGACGGATTCCAGCCGCATATCACCTCATACACCAACGCGGCCTATTTCGCCGTCGAGACGATGTCGACGGTCGGCTACGGCGACATCGTTCCGGTGACGCGCGAGGCGCGGCTGTTCACGATGTCGCTGATCGCACTCGGACTGGGTGTATTTGCCACGGCCCTGCCGGCCATTGCCGCCCCGCTGATCGACAAGCGGCTGATGAATCTGGTGCAACCGCGGAGGAAGTCCAATATGAAGCGCGTCGCGCATATCATCGTCGTGGGCGACGGCGCGCTCGCCCACGATGCCGTCCGGGCGCTGATGACCCGGGGCCTGAGCGTCACACACATCGTTGCGCAGAAGCCGGCCGAGGAGGAGGAGCCGAGCGAGGACGTGGTCGTCGGCGACGGCAGCGATGCGAAGACGCTGACCCGCGCCGGCGTCGAGACCGCGCGCGCCGTGCTCGCCCTCAGCGAGGACGATTCGTACAACGCGTTCGTGGTGCTCGCCGCCAAGGAAATGAACGCCGAGCTGCGCACCGTCGCGGCCGTGAGCGATACGCGCAACACCGGCCGGGTCGCGCGTACCCGTCCCGACGTGCTCCTGACGCTGCCGCTGCTCGGCGGCGAGCTGCTCGCGATGGCCTTGAGCGGCGAGGAAATCAAAACCGACGCGCTGATCACTCAGCTGCTGAAGCTCGGATAGCCGCGCCTCAGAGCGCACCGACCGCGTACGCCAGGCGCAGCCGATCGAGCGCCGCATCGAGCCTTGCATCGTCATAGTTGCGCGCGGCCTCGGCGCGCAGGGTCACGGCCTCGAGCACCTGCGTGTTCGAGGCGAGCCCCACCCGGTACAGCTCGCGCGAGATGCGCAGATTCTCGGCCGCCTGCGCCGTGGCGGCTCGCGACGCCTCGATCTGTGCGCGCGCGGCGGCGAGCTGCAGCCAGGCGGCTCGCACGGCGAGCTCGATCCGCGAGCGCAGGTCCGCGAGACGCTGCCGCTCGGCACGGCTGCGCGCCCGCAGCGCGTCCGCCGCGTTCCCCGCCGCACCGCCGTCGAACAGCTTCCAGGTGAACCCCAGTCCGACCATCGAGAAATTCTGGTGATTGAGAATCTGGTTGTCGAAGTGCGTATAGCCGCCGAGCGCCACGATGTGCGGCAGACGGCTCGCATCGACGACGCGGGCGCGGGCGGCGAGCGCCGCGGCCCGCGCACCGAGTGCCCGCAGCTCCTGGCGCGAGTGCAGCGCGCGCGCGAGCAATGCCGCAAGCGGCAGACTGTCGACGGCGAACACCGGCAACCTCGGATCCAGGTGCGGCACCCGATCGAGCGGCGCCCCGAGCAGGCGCTCGTAGCTGGCCCGGGCGATGGCGAGCGTATTGTCCGCTGCGACTTGCTGCTCGCGGGCATTCGCCAGCGCCACGCGCGCGGCCAGCAGATCGCTCTTGGCCACCGCCTGCCGCTGGTACTTCGCCCGCACATCGCGCACCTGCGCGGCGAGACTGGTGACGCTTTCCCGTGTCACGCCGAGCGCACGTTGTGCGCGCAACACCGCCACGTACGCGTCGGCGACCTCGAGCTTCACGTCCGCACTCACGGCGTGCTCGGTGGCCGATGCGCCCTTCAGACCCGCGCGCGCCGCGTCGATGCCGTTGCGAATCGCCCCGCCGCTGTACAGCGGCAGGCGCACCTGCACCGACGCACTGACGTACTGGTCATTCTTGAAGATCGGTCCGGATCGCAACGCCGATGCCGGCGTCACCACGTCGAGTTCGGGTGTCTGCCCAAAGCGGGTATAACTCGCCTGGCTCCGGATGCTCGGCCAGCGTCCGGCGCGTGCGGCCCTCGCACTGGAGCGCGCCGCCTGTACGTCATCGGCGGCTGCCGCGAGCGTCCGATCATGTTCGGCCGCGAGGCGCCAGGCCTGCTCGAGGGTCTGGGCGCGCACCGGCGCGGACAGAGCGAGCGCGACAGCGAGCAGCGCGCCGGCAAGAGCGCCGTGCAGTGCCTTCATGAGCGCAGGTCCTTCAGTGTGTGGGCGCCGAGCGCCTTGCATACGTAGCGCTCATGAACGGGCGCGGTCGATCCGCTGCGCAGCGTGCGCGGGAAGTATTTCTCGCGCCAGCCCACCGCGATCCACCGGTTCGACGGGGTGAACTCGCAGAATGCCGATGACCCGAGGAGTCTACGGCGGTGTGCCGCGCCGAGGCCCTTGCGCATCGGGTCGGCGCACGGCACTGCGCCGAGGCCCGCGCCCATGATGACTACGTGTGCCATGACAGACCTCCGTGGAGAGACTCTCCGAGGCGAGAAACCAACCGTCCTGCCGCGAGCAGCGGCCCATCACTCATGGGGCGTGCGCCGCGTTCGCGCGCACCGTGCGCGCTTCTTTACGCTTCAGGTAGACGTAGTACAGAATCGGAATCACGACGAGTGTCAGCAGCGTCGAGACGAAGATGCCGAACAGGAGCGAGATCGCCAGTCCGTTGAAGATCGGATCGGACAGGATGAAGACCGCGCCCAGCATCGCCGCCACCGCCGTGAGCGCGATCGGCTTGGCGCGGATCGCACCGGCGCGCACCACCGCTTCCTCCACTGAGTAGCCGGCCCGCACCGCGCCGTCGATGAAGTCGACCAGCAGGATCGAGTTGCGCACGATGATGCCGGCCAGCGCAATCATCCCGATCATGGAGGTTGCCGTGAACTGATCGTGCAGCAGCGCGTGCCCGGGCATCACCCCGATGATGGTGAGCGGGATCGGCGCCATGATGATGAACGGCACGACGTACGAGCCGAACTGCGCCACGATCAGCAGGTAGATCAGCACCAGCCCCGCCGCATAGGCGATCCCCATGTCCCGGAAGGTTTCGTAGGTGACCTGCCACTCCCCGCTCCACTTCACCGCGAAGCGGTTGGGATTGGCCGGTGCGCTGATGAAGCGCTGCTCCAGGGTCTGCCCGGCGACCTTCAGACCGCGCAGCCTCGCGGCGATATCGAACATGCCATACAAAGGACTGTCGAGCGGACCGGCCATATCCCCCATGACATAGGTCACGGGCATAAGATCCTTCTGATAGATTGCGCCGTCCCACGCGCGCTTGCGGACCCGCACCAGCTCCGAGAGCGGCACGAGCGCCCCATCGACGGCCCGGACCCGCAGAGCGAGCACCTGGCTGATCCTTGCCTGGCGCGCCGGAGAGAGCTCGAGCCGGACCGGAATCAAGTGTCGTTCCGATCCGATGTGCACGTAAGTGGCGTCATATCCCGAGAGCGCCATGGAGAGCGTCCGCGCGATCTGGGCCTGGGACACACCGAGCAACGCGGCCCTCTGCCGATCGACAGCGACGACCAGGCGTCGGGCTCGCGCATCGACGGTGTCGTAGGTATCGACGATGTGCGGCGTGCTGTCGAACACCTTGCGGATCCGCAGCGCGAGCGCGCGCTGCACGGCGTAGCTGGGACCGAAAATCTCCGCGACGATGGGCGCCTGCACCGGCGGTCCCGGCGGCACCTCCACCACCTGGATATCCGCCCCGAATCGGCGCGCCACCCGGGCCAGCGCCGGGCGCACCGCAAGCGCGATCCGATGACTCTGGAGACGACGCTCGCTCTTCGGGACCAGCTCCACCGCGATTTCCCCGTAGCGCGGTGCCCGCCGCAGATAGTATTGGCGCACCAGGCCATTGAAGTTCACGGGCGCGTGAGTGCCGGCATAGACCTGATAGTCGCTCACTTGCTTCACCCGCGCGATCACCTGCGCCAGCTCATCGAGCACGTGCGCGGTGCTCTCCACGGTGGTGCCGACCGGCATCTCCACCACCACCTCGAACTCCGACATGTTGTCGAAGGGCAGCATCTTGAATACCACCGACTCGGTGAGCGCCAGGCTCAACGCCGCCAGGATCGCCAGGCCGATGGCCGCGTACAGCCAGCGGCGGCGGCGGCGGCCGCGCGAGCCGGCGAGAAAGGGGCCGACCACGCGCTGGAACAGGGGCAGCAGCGGCAACTGCGGGCGGTGCTCGGTGGCCTCGATATGACGGCCGCCGAGCAGCTTGCGGCACAGCCACGGGGTCAGCATGAGCGCCACGGCGAGGGAGATCAGCATCCCGGAGCTGGCGTTGATCGGGATGGGGCTCATGTAGGGACCCATCATGCCGCCGACGAAGGCCATGGGCAGCAGCGCCGCAATCACCGTCAGCGTGGCGAGAATGGTCGGACCCCCGACCTCGTCGACCGCCACCGGAATGATGTCGCTCAGCGTACCGCCGCCGAGGCGCATGTGCCGGTGGACGTTCTCCACCACCACGATCGCATCGTCGACCAGGATGCCGATCGAGAAAATCAACGCAAACAGCGACACCCGGTTGATGGTGAATCCCCACGCCCATGAGGCGAACAGTGTCGCCATCAGCGTGACCCCGACCGCCGCCCCGACCACGACCGCCTCGCGCCGGCCCATGGCGAGCATGACGAGCAACACCACCGAGACGGTGGCCTCGATCAGCTTCTCGATCAGCTTCCTCGCCTTCTGGTCGGCGCCGTGCCCGTAATTGCGGGTCACAGTGACGTGCACTCCCGCGGGAATGTACGTGCCGCGCAGCTGCCGCAGGCGCCGCAGCACCCCGGCCGCGACGGTGCCGGCGTTCGTGCCGGTCTTCTTGGCGATGGCAATCGTCACCGCCGGGGCGTAACTGACTTGCGGCAGATCGCGCCGGGCAGCGCCCGGCCCGGTGCCGAACCACACGTAGGAATGCGGCGCATCGGGCTCGAAGGCGACGTCGGCGACGTCGGCGAGATACACCGGCCGTCCAGCGTGAACGCCGATCACGAGATTCGCCACCGCGGCGCGGTCGGCCAGGAACTGTCCGGCCTGGACCGGCACCACCCGGTCATCGCCGATCAGCGAGCCGGCTTGCAGCGTGAGGTTGGCCGCCTGCAGCGAGTGCATGATCTCGCCGGCGGCGAGCCCGTAGGCGGCAAGCTTTCCCGGATCGAGCCGCACCCGCATGATGCCGCGCGGCGCCCCGATCGTGTGGACCCGGCGCGTGCCCGGCACGCGCTGCAGCTGAGTCTCGATGGCGTGCGCCACCTGACCGAGTTGGTAGGAGCCGCGGCTCGGATCATTCCTCCAGAGCGTCAGCGTCATGATGGGCACATCGGCGATGCCCATCGGCCGCACGAGCGGCCTGAGGATGCCGGAATTGGCGGGCCACAGATTCCGATGCGAATAGATCGCATTGTAAAGCCGCACGATGGCGGCGGTGCGCGGCTGGCCGACCCGGTATTGCACGGTAATCACCGCGAGCCCCGGCCGCGAGACGGCATAGATGTGCTTGATGCCCCGGACCGCGCCGAGCACCTGCTCCAGGGGCGTGCTCACCTCGCGCTCGACCTGGGCCGAGGACGCCCCCGGAAATGGAACGAACACATTGGCGAAGGTGACATTGATGTCAGGATCTTCCTGACGCGGGGTCACGGCCAGCGCGAACAGCCCCGCGACCACGGCCACGATCGCGATCAGCGGGGTGATCTGATGATGCAGGAAGCGCCGGGCGAGCCGCCCGCTGAATCCGAGCTCCGTGCTCACCGCGCGCTCCCGGTGAGCACCGGGAACGGCTCGAGCCGGCGCATGGCCGCCAGTGGATCGAGCGCGACCCGCTCGCCGGCGGCGAGCCCCGAGAGCACCGCCACCTGCCCGCCGACCCTGCGCCCGAGCCTGACCTGCTGCAACAGCGTGTCACCGTTGGCTTGCACCAGGTACACGGCGGTCACCGCACTGCGGCGCACGATCACGCTCGCCGGCACCAGCAATTCCGTGCGCCGGCCCGTCGGGAACCGCACGCGCACCACCATGCCCGGAAACAGCCCGGGGATCGGCTGCGGCAACGACACGCGCACCGGAAAAACATTGGCGCCGGCGCTGGCCTGCGGATAGACCGTCACGTCAGCCGCTTCGATCGAGCGACCGTCGAAGCTGACCGTGGCCCTGCCGAGCCGCCTGATCGTGCCGGCCAGCGACTGCGGCACGCTCGTCAGCACCCGCAGATGCGTCAGCGACGCCACCCGCATCAGCGGCGTTCCGGGGGCGACCGCCTCGCCCACCTCGACCATGCGCGCGCTCACCACGCCGGCGAAGGGCGCGCGGATCTCGGTGTAATCGACCCCCTCGGCCGCGGCGGCGAGCGCCGCGCGCGCCGCGTGGAGCGAGGCGACCGCGGTGGCGCGCGCGGCAGTCACCTGATCGAAGTCCGCTTTGGGTACGACCCGCTGCTCGTACAGGGCACGGATGCGCCGGTAACGCGTGTCGGCTTCCGTGGCCCGCGCCCGGGCCGCATGCAGCGCGGCTCGCGCCTGCGCCAGATCCGCGCGCTGGATCGTGGCACGCAGCCGGATCAACAGCGCCCCGGCCGGCACGGACTGATCGACGTCGTGGTAGATCGCCGCGACCCGTCCGCCGGTCTGGGCGCTCAGGGTTGCGCGCTCGACCGCGTGCACGATCCCGTCGAAACCGCGTTCGGCAAGGGTGCTGCGCGGCTCCACGCGCACCGCACTCAGCGGCGCGCCGGCGGCGCGCATCGGCGGGCCGTGCCGCGCGGCACACCCGCTCAGCCCGGCGGTCAGCGCGCACGCGCCAACGACGGCCCAGTATCCGGCTCGGCGCGCCACGGCTCGCTGCCGCTCAGAACGCCGCACCCGGCCTGACGCCGAAATGCTTCAGGATGCGCGCGAGCGGACAGAAGCCACTGAAGGCCGCCTGCAGCATGTTCATCCCGATCAGCCCCGGCAGGAGCAGCCACCATGGACCGAGCAGCCAGGCGAGCAGCACACCGAGCAGCACGAGGGTGCCGGCGAAGGCGAATATGATCCGATCGACTGTCATGACCTTCTCCTGTGCGCGCGCCCGCAGCGCATCCGGGCGGGCGCGATGACAGCCAGTATATTAGGTCTCCCTAATTTAGCAAGTAGCGATTTACAGAGCCGTGCATTACACTCGCTCCATCATGGCAACCGAGCCGCCCGTCGCACCGAGAACCCACCGGCCACCGGCACGCGCCGGGGCGCTCACGCGCGCCGCCCGCGACCTGCAGCCGCACTGTCAGGAAGCGGTCGCTGTACTGCGGGCACTCGCCAACGAGCAGCGCTTGATGATCCTGTGCCACCTGGTGCCCGAGTCTCTGTCGGTCGGTCAGCTCAACGAGCGCGTACCGCTCAGCCAGTCCGCGCTCTCCCAGCACCTTGCGGTGCTGCGCAAAGCCGGCATGGTGCGCACCGAACGCCAGTCGCAAACGGTCCATTACTCCCTGGCCCCGGGCATCGTCACGCGCCTGCTTGCCCTATTGCATGATGAATTCTGCAGCCCCTGACCCCTCGTGCTTCAATACGCGCTTGCCACCTCGGAGTTTCGCCGATCCCATGCCTTCGCTGTTCGAACCGCTGCAACTCGGTGAGCTGACTCTCCCCAATCGCATCGTCATGGCGCCCCTGACCCGCAGCCGGGCCGGCCGCGAGCGTGTGCCCAATGCGCTGATGCGCGAGTACTACCGGCAACGCGCATCGGCCGGACTGATCATCTCGGAGGCGACCGTGGTGAGCCGGCAAGGTGTCGGATACGCCGATACGCCCGGCATCTGGTCCGACGAGCAGACCGAGGGCTGGCGGCACGTGGTCCGCGCGGTGCACCAGGCGGGCGGACGCATGTTTCTTCAGCTCTGGCACGTCGGTCGGATCTCGCATCCGCTGTTCCTCGCCGGTGCGCTGCCGGTCGCCCCTAGCGCCATTGCTCCGCAAGGCAACGTCAGCCTCGTCACGCCGAAGCAGCCTTACGTGGTGCCGCGCGCGCTCGCGCGCGCAGAGATTCCCGAGGTCATTGCGGCGTTCACCCGCGGCGCCGAGAACGCCCAGCGTGCAGGCTTCGACGGCGTGGAAATACACGGCGCCAACGGCTACCTGCTCGATCAGTTTCTGCAGGATGGCGCGAACCGCCGCACTGACGACTACGGTGGCTCAGTGGAGAACCGTGCCCGACTGCTGTTGGAAGTGACAGACGCGGCGATCGCCGTCTGGGGACCCGGACGGGTCGGCGTGCACCTCGCGCCGCGAGGTGACACGCACTCCATGGGGGATTCGGACCGCGCCGCGACATTTGGATATGTGGCACGGGAACTCGCCCGGCGTCGCATCGCATTCCTGTTCGCGCGCGAGCACCTGCAAGGCGAGCGGATCGGCCCGCAGCTGCAGCGCACCTTCAGCGGCGCCTACATCGCCAACGAAAGACTCGATCGCCAGGCCGCCGAGCAACTGCTGCAGCGCGGCGAGGCCGACGCGGTGGCCTTCGGCAAACTGTTCATTGCCAATCCGGATCTGCCCGCGCGACTGCGCAGCGGCGCCCCGCTCAACGAGCCGCGCCCCGAATACTTCTACCAGGGCGGCGCGGCGGGCTACACCGACTACCCGGCGCTCGCGGCCGCGGCGCACGCGGCCCGCGGCGCGTAGCCGCGCTCACTCACCGAAGCGGAAGCAGGAATAGGCCTTGGCACCGATCGTGCCGCGAAACTCGGCACGTCCCGGATCATCACCGGCGGCACCGACGGCCACCATGAGCGGCATGAGATGCTCGGCGCGCGGATGACAGACACGCGCGTTCGGGGCCGAGCGCCAGTCGATCAGCCGTGCGCGCCGGACCTGTGGCGCAACGCCCGTCGCCGTCTCGTTGAGCCACGCGTCGAATGCGGCCGAGCCGCCCTCGCCGGGGGCAAAGATCGCGCCCAGGTTGTGATAGCTGCTGCCGCTGCCGACGATGAGCACGTTCTCGGCGCGCAGCGGCGCAAGCGCCGCCCCGACGGCCAGATGTCGGGCGGGATCCAGATCATTCGCCAGCGAGAGCATCACCACGGGAATGCGCGCCGCCGGATCGATGATCAGCATCGGCACGAACACGCCATGATCGAAACCCCGCACCGGGTCGGCGGCGGCGGGACAGCCGGCGGTGCGCAGCAGCGTCACGACGCGCTCGGCAAGCTCCGCAGAGCCCGGCGCACCGTAGCGCAGCTGATAGGTATGCGGCGGAAATCCGTAATAGTCGAACAGCATCCCGGGGGCGGGCGCGGTGCTGACGGTCGGGACGGCGGCCTCCCAATGCGCCGAGACCATAATGATTGCGCGCGGCACGGCCGCCAGGCTGACGATCAGGCCCGCGAGGTAGGCGCGCAGGCCATCATAGGCGTGCGGCCCGAACGGCGCCGGAAACTCCATCCAGAAACAAGGTCCGCCGCCGTGGGTGAGGTAGATCGCCGGCTGGCGCGCGAGGCTCGACATGGACATCTCCGCGTGATCGACCGCCATGCTAGCATTCCCGGCGCGATGAGCCACGAGTTCGGCAAACACATGCCGGCGGCGGATCTGCCGATCCGGCCAGGCGAGCCGGTCCGGCTCTCGGGGCGGCTCTGGCGTCTCACCTGTGGCAACGCCGGCGTGATGACCGGGCCGGGTACCAACAGCTACCTGATCGATGCGGCCGATGGGTGGACACTGATCGATCCGGGCCCGATGGATGCGGACCACTTGCGGGGGCTGCGGGCCCTCGCCGCGGCACCCATCCGCCGGATCCTGGTCACCCATACCCACCCCGACCACTCGCCGGGGGCCGCCGCGTTGCGCCAGCGAACGGGTGCCGTGCTGCTCGGACGACCGAGCGCGCAAGCGCGCGGTCAAGACACCACATTCATTCCAGACCGCGAGCTCGCCGATGGCGAGCGGATCGAACTCGGCCCCGACATGACGCTGCGCGTCATTCACACCCCGGGACACGCCTCGAATCATCTGTGTTATTTGCTCGAGCCCGAGGGAGTGCTGTTCACCGGCGATCACATCATTCAGGGCTCGACCGTGGTGATCGATCCACCCGACGGCGACATGGCGCACTACCTCACTTCGCTCGAGCGGCTGTTGGGCGAGAACCTTGTGGCGCTGGCGCCCGGTCACGGCACGCTGATCACGCGCCCCCACGAGGCGCTGCGCGCCCTCATTGCCCACCGCTTGCGGCGCGAGGCGCGGGTTCTCGCGGCACTGCGCGCCGGATCGAGCGCCGACCTGACGGCGCTCGTGGCGCAGGTATATCTCGACGTGCCCCCCGCGCTACATCCCCTCGCGGCACGTTCGTTACTCGCGCATCTGCTGAAGCTGCGGGCCGAGGGCCGTGCGCACTCGCATCAGGGGTATTGGAGCGGCTGAGCCGCCGCGCCCCTCATGCCACCGCGGTGCGCGAGCGCCCCGAAAGCAGCCCGATGACCACCGGCATGACGAGCAGCACCAGAGGCAGCTGCAGGAGTGCGCCGGCGATGATCGCAATGGCGAGCGGCTGCAGCATCTGATCGCCCGAGCCGCTGATTGCCGCCCCGAGCGGCAACAGGGCGAGGATCATGGCGAGCGTACTCATGGTGATCGGTCGCAGCCGGTTGCGGGCCGCCTCGTAGATCGCCTGGTGCGGCGGCATCGTCTTGCCCAGCTCCTGGTACTCGGAGATGAGGAAGATCGCCATCTCCGTGGAAATGCCGATGACCATCACCATGCCCATCATGGCCGTGATATTGAGCTCCACGCCAGTCAGCCACAGGCCGATGAACACCGCTCCGGTCGAGAACAGCGAGCTGGCGATGACGACGATGGGCAGCGAGAAGCGCTGGTACAGGAACAGCAGCAGGATGAACTCGGCAATGAGCGCCGCGGTGAACACCTTGATCATACCGCTCACCGCCGCCTGCTCCTGCTTGTACTGCCCGCCGAGCGTGTAATAGACCCCGTGCGGAATCATTCCCGGGCGCGCGAGCACTTTCTGCACCGCCGTGATCGCCGCACCGAGGCTGCCGCCATCTCTGATCCGCGCGGTCACGGGCACGATCTGCGCGAGGTTGTTGCGGGTCAGCCGCGGTTGTCCGGCGACGAATTTGACCCGTGCCACGGTGGCAAGCCGCATGATCCGTCCGTCCGGCGCGCTAATGAGGAGATTCCCGAGTTCGTTCCGATAGATCTTGCCCTGCGGCGGATCGAGCCAGAGCCGCACGCCGACGTTGCGAACGACGCCGAGGTAATGGGTCACGACCGAGCCGTACAGATAGTCATGCAGCTGGCTCGCCACTTCCTGCGCCGTCACGCCCTCCATCGCGGCCGCCGCGCGGTCGATGTGGAACTCGAGCGCATCGCCGGCCGGCACCAACCCGCTGTCGACCGAGGCTGGCTGGATGGCGCGAACCTTGGCGATCGCGGCGGCCACCCGCCGGGCAACCGCGGGCAGCAACGCCGGATTGTTGGCAGTGAGGTCAATCACCACCGGCTGCGGGCGTCCCACCAGATCGCCGATCATGTCGCTCATCAGCTGCGCGGTGTCGAAGTGAATTCCCGGCACTTGCACCGAGATCTTGCGCGAGATCTCGTCCATCACCGCCCAGATGTTCGGCCGTTTCGCGGCGGGAATGAGCCTAACGAAGAAATCCCCCTCATACGTCGCATTCAGGTCGCCGCCGAGACCGGCGCCCGTGCGCCGCGAGAAGCTCTCAACGTACGGATCCTTCTCCAGGATCGCCTCGATCTCGAGCAATTCCCGGTTGGACTCGGGCAGCGAGGTGCCGGGTTTCGTGTGATAGTTGAGCACGAAACCGCCCTCGTCCATTCTCGGCATGAAGCCGGTGGCCACGTGCGTGTAGGCGAAAAACCCCATGGCGAGCAGCACCACGATCCCCGGTATCAACCACAGCGGCCGATCGAGCAGCCGGTTCAGGACCCGGCGATGGCCGCGCACGAACCAGGTCTCCCGACCGTGCGCCGGGTCCTTGAAGGTCTTGAAGTCAATGAAGCTACGGGCGAGCAGCGGCACGGTGAACGCCGTCAACAGCAGCGAGATGATCAGCGCCGAGGCGACCGTGAGCGAGAGGAACTTGAAGAACGCCCCGGTGACGCCCGAGAGAAAGGCGAGCGGGATGAAGATGATGGTGGTCGCCAGGCTCGAGCCGAGCAATGGGCCGAAGAATTCCTTGGCCGCCTGCAGGACCGTGGCCTGCGGGTTCACGATGTGCGGCAGGCCGGTGCGGCGCGCGATGTGCTCGACCATGACGATCACATCGTCGATCATCAGGCCGATCGCCGCGGCGATGCCCCCGAGGGTCATGATGTTCAGCGTCATGCCGAGCAGCGACAGCAGCAGCACCGTGATCAGCACCGACAGCGGCACCACGATCATGGCCACCATCGTCACGCGCCAGTTGCGCAGGAACGCCAACAGGACCAGCCCGGCGAAGACCAGGCCGATCAGGATCGCCTCCTCGAGCGCCGCGACCGAGGAGCGCACCAGCTGCGTCTGGTCGTACCACTTGTCCAGATGGATCGCCGGCGGCTGGGTCTTCATGAACACCGCGAGCTTGCGCTTGACCTTCCGGGCGAGCTGCAGGGAATCGGCCGAGCTTTGCTGATAGACATTGATGTTCACGCCCGGCTGGCCGTTGTCATCCACGATCAGCCACCGCGGCACCGACCCCATGGTGACCGTGGCGATCTGCCCGAGCCGCACGATGCCGGCGGCCCCTGCGCGCAGCGCGACGTTACGCACCGAAGCAAGCGAGTGGAAGGCGTTGTCGCTGATCGTCAGATACAGCAAGTCATTGTCTTGCAGCCTCCCGACCCCGCGAATGACGTTGGTCTGCGCGAGCGCCTGAGAGACCTGTGTGAGGGTCAATCCGTAGGCCGACAGCTCGCGCGGATTGACGCGCACCTCCACCTCGGGGGTCGATCCGCCGAGCACGCCCACCTTGCGAACCCCGGCGATGCCGGTGAGCAGGGGCGCGATCTGATACTTGGCCAGACGTCTGAGCGCCGCATACGGAACCGTGTTCGAAGTCAGCGAGTAGGCGACGAACGGCATCAGGATGAACGGGCTCATCCTGATCACGATATACGTGGTACCCTTCGGCAGCGCCGGCAACTCCTGGGCGAAGGCGGCGTCGACCCTGAGCACCGCCTGCTTCATGTTCGAGCCCCAGGGGAAGTCCACGAAGATCTGCGCCGATCCCCGCGAGGTGACCGAACTCACGTCCACGGCACCCGGTACGGCCCGGGCCACGCGCTCGAGCGGCTCGGTCACATCGATCAGCATCTGCCGGGGCGGCACGTGCCCGCTGCTCACCTCGATGCGGATACGCGGGAAACTGGTCACCGGGAACAGCCCGACCGGTATGACGATCCACGCGAAAACGCCTGCCAGGCCCAGCGCGAACGAGACTGTCAGCAGCGAGCGCCGATAGCGCTCGATCCAATCGACGAAAGTCACCGCCGCGCTCCATGCGCGCCCGGGTCGGCCAGCCGGATGCGCATGCCATTGCTCAACTGGTGGTTGCCCGTCAACACCAGCGGCGCGCGCGCGATGAGCGGCCCGGCGATGACGTTGCGGTCCCCTTGGGAATCGAGGATGCGCACGCGTACCTCGTGCGCAACCTGACCGACAGCTTGGACGACATACGTCGCGCCGCTGCTGTTGACCAGAATGGCCGCATGGGGCACGACGTAACCGCGCACCTTACGTGTCGTGATCGCCGCCTCGCCCATCTCCCCGGGCATGAACTTCCCCGGCGGCAGCGCGATCTCGACCGGCACCAGGCCGGAGCCGGAGACGGCCATGTCCCCGCGCAGCACCACCCGCCCACCCACCGAGCGACCGGCGCCGATGAGGGTGACGCGCGCCTTGTCACCGGCGTTGATTTCGCCCGCCTGCACAGGCACCACCCCGACGGTCAACACCAGCCCGCGCCGCGCCGCCAGATCGAGCAGGGGCGAGCCCTGCGTGACGATCGCGCCCGGGCTCGCCGCGAGCAGGGTCACGATCGCCGCGAACGGCGCGCGCACGACGTTCGAGCCGGAGGCCCCGAGCGACTGGAAGGCCCGCAGCTGCGCGCGCGCATCGGCCAGCGACTTCTTGGCGTCGGCCAGCTGTTGCGCGGTCGCCAGATGCTCGGCGACGAGCTTGCGGGTGCTGGCCAGCAAATGCCGCGCCACGGCCATGGCCGATCGCGCCTGTGCATACGCGGCGGCGGTCTGCGGACTCGGCGCCAGACGCACCAGCGGCGCGCCCCGGGAGACCGCCTCGCCGAGACGCACATAGACTGTGTCGACGACCGCCGACACCGGCGCCATGATCGTCTTGCGGCTCGCGCTGCTCGGACCCACGGTACCGTAAGCGATCACCTGATGAGGCAGGGCCCCCTCCTTCAGTTGCGCCAGCGTGACCAACACGCTCGGCTTCACCTTGGTGCCGCCGGCATGTGCCACCGGCAATGCGGCGAGCAGACCGAGCGCGAAGCAGGCAAAGGATCGACGGCTCATCGTTACAGAGTCCTCGGGTGTGCGGGCAGGGCCAGGCGGATTCTCGGCAGCCCGAGCCCCAGATCGACGGTGAGGGCCACGCGCGCCTCCCCCAGCGACAGCTCGAGCGCATTGGCGTCGATCCTGCGCTCCAGCGCTGTGGTCTCGAAATCGACGAGTGAGCGCTGATCCAGATTCTCCTCGGCATAGGCCTTGCGGGCGGCTCTGGACATCGACTCGGCCACCCGCGCCTCGCGCCGTGCCCGCCGGACATCTCCCGTGAGCTGGCGAATCCGCGCCGCCAGGGCTCGGGCCATGCCCACCGCCTGATCGAGCCGCGCCTGATACTGTTCATGCAGCAGCCGGCGCGTCGCGCGTGCCACGGCGATCTGTCCCTGATTGCGGTCGAAGATCGGCACCGCGAAGGCGGCGGTGGGCCCGGCATTGCGGGTGTTGGTATTGTCCTGATCCCATTCGCCGCCGAGCGTGAGGGCGGGAAACTGCCCGACGATCGCCGTGCGCACATTTTCGTCCGCCGAGCGATACCCGAGCCTGAGCGCCACGAGGTCGGGACGCCGATCGGGCAAGCGGTCGATCACGGTCCTCAGCGAGGCGGGCAGCGGCGGCAACACCGGCGTGGCGATCGCGAAGCGCACCCCCGGAGCCAGTCCGAGCAATGCATCGAGGTCCTGCCAGCCCCGCAGTTGACTGAGATTTGCCGTATCCAGAATCTGTTGCGCGGCAGCCTGGGCGGCGAGCAGCGGCGCGAGCACGGCAAGGCCGAGAATACGGGCCTTGGTGGCCGAGCGAACCGCGCGCACCTCCCGCCCCAGCACGCCGAGCTCTCGCCGAGCGAGCCTGACCGAGCGGTCGCCCCAATACAAATTGAGCGCAAGCACCCGCGCCTGCTGCGCCACCTGCCACTCGCGCCAGAGCAGATCCGCGTCCACTTGACCGAGCGCGAAGTGCGCCGATTCCACCCGGGTGTGATAGGTCAGGATCGCTCGCACGTTCTCGGTCAGGATGGCCGTCCAGGACGGTGAGACACCCGCGGACAGCAAAGGCTCGAAGCTCAGGCTGGCGGTCGGATTCGGCAGCAGGGAAGCCTGCAGCACACCGGCCTCGGCAAGACCCCGCTCGCCCCGCTGCGAGCGCAGCGCGGGGTCGTTGAGCACCGCAAGCAGCCCGATATCAGCCAGCGAAAGGGGCCTGGAGAGGTCGATCCGCCGCGGATGAGCGCCCGGACGCAGCGGCGGCACCGTGGCGCGCAGCAGCGACAGTCGGGGCGCGAGATCCGGTCCGCGCGCAAGCGGCAGCGCGTGATACGTCGCGCAGCCCCCGAGCAGCGCAGCCGCAGACCCCACGAGCATCCGCACCAGCATCCCGTGGCCCGCGCGGCGGGGCCGCGTCCCACGGGGAGCACTGAAAAACCGGCGAGCCGAACTTGGGCTGTACCTGCCAATCCGAGACATCGGTCGTCTGTCTCTCCTGAAAATCACGTGAATAGCCCCGCGGGCGCCGGCGATCCTAAAGCTGGCACCGCACCTTGGCAGGCATTGCTGACCAAGTCCTGACGAGCGCCACGGAGCCGGACTGCGCATAATAATCGAGAGTGTGCCTCCGGCGCAGCATCCGTACGGGCCATGCATGAGAGTATTGCTGGTCGAAGATCACCAGGCCATCCGCGAGATGATCGCCGATCATCTGCGCGAGCGTGGCTTTGCCGTTGACGCGGTCGGCCGCGGCGAGCAGGCGCTCGCCGCGGCGCGCGTTGCGCCGATCGATGCCGTGGTGCTGGATCTGGGCCTGCCCGACACCGACGGCATTTCGCTGCTCACGGCGTTGCGCTCCTTGCATGCGGACGTGCCGGCCATCGTCGTGACGGCCCGTGACGGACTCGATGAGCGGCTTCTGGGCCTGAATTCCGGCGCCGATGATTACATCGTCAAGCCGTTCAACCTGCTCGAGCTGGAAGCGCGCCTGCGCGCGGTACTACGCCGCGCCGGCAGCCGGCGCGAGAGCCGCTACACGCTCGGCGGAGTCACGTTCGATACGGTCACGCGCGAGGCCACCGCATTCGGCCGGCCGCTCGATCTGACCCGTCGGGAAGCCGCGCTGCTCGAGGAGCTGCTGCGCATGCCCGGCCAGGTGATCACGAAAGATCTGCTCGAAGACCGCCTCTATGCCTTGGAGGACGCCGGCAGCGCCAATGCCCTCGAGGCGGCCGTATCGCGCCTGCGGCGCAAGCTCGCCGGCGCACAGGTCCGCCTGTCCATCGAGACCAAATGGGGGATCGGCTACCGCCTGGTCGAGGCCACCGCGCGATGAGCCGCCCGCACAGCCTGAAGCTGCGGCTGCTCGGGGTGATGTTCGCGCTGTTCACGCTCGGATTCGGCGCCTCCTTCGCCGAATACCGCTTCGAAGTGCACGACATCATCGAGGGTCTGCACGCTCGCACGCTGCAGAACCAGGCGCGCGAGCTCACCGACGCGATCCACATCGCTCCCGGCGGGACCCTCGCGCTGCACATGCGCGCCGACTGGCGGCGCGTGTATGCCGATCCGTCGCGACAGTTCACCTTCACCGTGTTCGGCCCCGATCACCGTCCGCGGGCGTGGTCGGCGAACCTCGCGCACCCGCTACCCTACATCCCGGTGGCCGCGCGCGGGGCCGTCAGTCCGGTGGAATTCATCGGGGTGGGCGCCGGCGAGCAGCCGATCGTCGCGGCCCGCGCCGCGGATGGCGACACCGTGGTCGTCGCACGGCGCGACATGAGCCGCGCCACGTTGGTCGACAGCCTGTTTGCCGAGGACTCCGAGCACCTTTCCGTGCTCATTCCCTTCGCGCTCGCCGCGCTCGGACTGATCTGGCTGATCAGCGGCTGGAGCCTGCAACCGATCGAGCGGGCCTCGCGGGAAGCCGCGCGCGTCGGCCCGGGACAGCCGGACCTGCGCATCTCCGCGCAGGGCCTGCCGCGAGAGATCCAACCGTTGGTGGAAGCGGTCAACGGCGCGCTCGACCGACTCTCGCGCGCCTATGCCATCGAGCGGCGCCTCACGGCCGATGCCGCCCACGAGCTGCGCACCCCGCTCGCCGTGCTGCATCTGCGCCTGCAGCGCGCGCGCCTGACCGGCACGACGGACTGGCCGGCGGTCGAGCGCGAGCTCAGTCAGATGGGCCGGCTGGTCGATCAACTCATCGACCTGGCGCGCAAGGAATCACTCTCCCACGAACACGACGCGCACCCGCTCCCGCTCGTCAACCTCTCGCGCGTGACACGCGAGGCCGCCGCCCAGGTATTACCGCTGATGGAAGCGAGCGGCCGGCGGCTCGAGGTCGATGTACCGGACACGGCGCGGCTGCCGGGCCGAGGGGATGACCTGCGCGACATGGTACGCAATCTGCTCGACAACGCCCTGGTGCATGGCCGCGGCTCGGTGCGCGCCCGCATCGTGCCGCCTCCTCCCGGGGAAAGCATGTTGACGCTGGAGGTACACGACGAGGGGCCGGGCGTTCCGGCGGGCCAGGAAGAGTCGGTTTTCGAGCGCTTCCACCGCCTGGATGCGCAGACACCCGGCTCCGGCCTGGGGCTGGCCATCGTGCGTCAGGTGGCTCGCAGCCACGGCGGCAATGCCCGCTTCGTGCCGGGAGAAGGCCGGATCGTGGTGCGGCTTCCCGGCGAGGCGCCACCGACCCCGACGCGCGGTCGCGATTGAAAACCCCGGCCGCCGTCCCAATGACCGACCGTGGCGCAACGGAGATGAAATGATGATCGAAGCCAACCTGACCACCTTTGAGCTCGAAGTCCTCGATGCCTCGCGGCAACTGCCCGTGCTGGTGGATTTCTGGGCACCGTGGTGCGGGCCCTGCCGCGCCTTGGGGCCGGTGCTCGAGCGTCTGGAGGGCGCCTATGCCGGGCGGTTCAAGCTCATCAAGATCAACTCCGACGAGAACCCCGAACTCTCGCAGCGCTACATGGTGCGCAGCATCCCCTACGTGATCGCCTTCCTCGACGGCAATCCCGCCGATGGCTTCATCGGCGCGCTGCCGGAGATCCAGGTGCGAGCCTTTCTCGATCGGCTGCTGCCCGGACCGGCGGAGTCCGAGCGGCGCCGCGCGCTGCAGCTCATCGGGCAAGGTGACTTCAGCGGCGCGCTCGCCGCGCTGCGGGCGGCGCTGCGCATCGAGCCGGATCACGACGAGGCCAAACTCGACCTCGCGGATGTTCTGCTCAACCGCCTATCGCGCGCTCCCGATCCGCAGCAGCTCGCGGACGCCGACCAGGCACTCTCTTCGGTGGGTGCTCGCGCTCAGGGGGACGCACGCTATGGCACACTGATCACGCGCCTCGAGACCCTGCGCAAGGCGGCGACGCTTGCGGACCTCGACACGCTGCAGGCCGCGGTGTCGGCGCGGCCCGACGATCTGCCGGCCCGCTCGGCGCTGGCAACCAAGCACATCGCCCGAGGCGAGTTCGAGCCCGCTCTCGAGCAGTTGCTCGAAGTCATCCGGCGCGATCGGAACTTCGATCAGGGCGCCGCTCGGCGCACCTTCCTGTCGGTTCTGGAACTCGCCGCCCACAAGCCGGCGCTGGTCGCGGACTATCGCAAGAAGCTCTCGCTCCTGCTCAATCGCTGACCCGCCGAGCACGTCGTTCCGTCCCCCACCCAGCACAAGGCGCCCACGCGGCTCGGGCACGGCGCTGACACCGTGCGCGCTCAGGAGCCCTCGACCTGCACCGCGGCAATACGCCGCGTCAGGTTGATTCGAGACACGAGAACTCGCGCGCGGGTTATTGCGGAGGTCCGGGGTGAGCGGCTCGCAGCAGCGCGTCAATCTCCGCTTCGGCCCGCAGCCAATCCTGCGTCTCATTGCCCGGCGCGAAACCGCGCCGCTCGGCGTGAAAGTACGCCGCCTCCGCGATCATTGCGCGTCGCGCCTCTTCGGTCACATGCCCGAACGTGCCACCCGAATGGGCCTGCACCTTGATTTTGGGCTCGACCTGCCGTGTCGGGCGACGCGACGGGACTGGTGTGGATTCTCTTGCCTCGATGGCCGGAGCGGGATCAGATCGACGGGCTGCCATAAATCCTCCTCGTGATGGCGCTGATGACATGACGCGGGCACTCACTGTGCCTCCCCCTGCAGCGGGCTGAACGACCGCCCCTGCGGCGTCGAGGGCAGTATAGGACGGAACGGGCACGCACACCACATCGCCGGCCTGCCGCGCCCGACGAACACTTGGATTGTCCGCTGACCGTCCGCTGTCCGCGGATCGGACAGCGTGTCCGGTCACGCCCAAGGTTGGGCACCAACCCGTCCTCTGCTAATCAACGGGTTACCAGACTCTACGCGCACTGGCACGAGGTGTGCATCAGCACGGACATGCCAGCGCTGTTGGGCCATCTATGAGCATTCTCGATCTGAAGTCCCCGCGTCCCGAGGCTCCTGCGCAGCACGAGCCGCCGCCGATTCGCAGCACCGCGGGTCAGGACAGTGCCACATCCGCACCGCCGCCATGGTATCGGCGCGGCCGGATCCAGGCGCTCCTGAGCGTCGTGGCGCTGGCGATGCTCGCGGCGGCATGGCTGATCCACGGCTGGCTGCTGTCGGGGAACGTCGTTTCGCTCTCGAACCTGGAGCTTGCAACAGTCAAACGCGGCTCCTTTGTCCAGGACGTGTCAGCCAGCGGTACGGTCATTGCGGCAGTCAGTCCGACGTTGGTGGCCACGGCGGCTGGAACGGTCCACTACCGAGTGCACCCCGGCGACCGCGTCGAGCGCGGCCAGATCCTCGCCGAAGTCGACAGCCCAGAGCTGGAAAATGAATACCAGCGCCAGCTCGCCACGCTGAAGAGCATGAACGCCGCGCTCGAGCAGGAGCAGGTCGGGCTGCGCGAGCAGCTGATCAACAGCCAGCAGCAAGCCAACCTCGCCGCCGTCAGAATGAATGCCCAGCTGCGCGACCTGCAGCGCGCGCAGGCCGCCTGGCGGGTACACGTCATCAGCGAGAGGCGCTACGAGGCGGCCTACGACGCTTTTTCGGTCGCCCGGCTCGACTTCGAGAACGCGCGGGATGATGCGCACCTCGAGCACCAGCAGATCCTGCTCAGTCTGCGCCGGCGCACCCTGGCACGCGACGCCCAGGCGCTGCGCGTCGCGGAGCTCAAAGCCCGCGCCGACGCCCTCACCGTCCGCTCCCCGGTCACCGGCCTGGTGGCGCAGACCCTGCAGCCCGATCAGTCCTATGTTGCCGAGAACGCCCCGCTGGTAAGAGTCGTGGACCTCAAGGCGCTCGCAATCCGGTTCCAGGTGGCCGAATCGCTGGCCAACGGCATCGTGCCCGGCGTTCCCGCCGACATCACCCTCGGCGGCCAGACCGTCCGAGGTGTCGTTACGGACATCGCGCCGGACGTCGTGGACGGCTGGGTCACCGGACGGGCACACTTCAAAGGCCCGGCGCCGCCGGGCCTGCGCCAGAACGAGCAAGCCTCGGTTCGGATCATCCTCGGCCAGAAGAATGACGTGCTGATAATGGACCGCGGCGCGTACATCGATCCGCAGACGCGCTTCGCCTACCTCGTGCACGGCACCGAAGCGTTTCGCGTCCCGGTGACCTTCGGGGCCGCCTCGACATCGCAAATCGAGATCCTTCGGGGACTCACGGCCGGCGATACCGTCGTGATCTCCAATCCCCGCGCGCTGCACGGCGCACGCCAAGTCAGGATCACGCGCTGAGCGCCGACCGAGGTTGCCATGCTCGAGATGCATAACATCAGCAAGATCTATCGGACCGACCTGATCGAAACGCATGCGCTGCGCGAGTTCTCGCTGCAGGTCGCGGCCGGGGAATTCATCGCCGTCAGCGGCCCCTCCGGCTCGGGCAAGACCACGTTCCTCAATGTGGCCGGACTGCTCGAGACCTTCGACAGCGGCACGTACAAGCTCGACGGCCAGGACATCCGCGGGCTATCGGACAATGCGCGCTCGCGCATTCGCAACGAGAAGATCGGTTTCGTGTTCCAGAGCTTCAACCTCATTCCCGACCTGGACATCTTCGATAACGTCGACGTACCGCTGCGCTATCGGGGCATGAAAGCCGCCGAGCGCACGGCGCGCATCGCGAACAGCCTCGAGCTCGTCGGCCTGTCCTCGCGCATGAGGCATCTGCCCGCCCAACTCTCCGGCGGCCAGCAGCAGCGCGCCGCGATCGCCCGCGCCATCGCCGGCGACCCGGCGCTCATCCTCGCCGACGAGCCCACCGGCAACCTCGACTCGCTCATGGCCCGCCAGATCATGGATCTGCTGGAGAAGATCAACTCGATGGGCACCACCGTGGTGCTGGTCACCCACGATCCCGAGCTCGCCCGGCGCGCCGAGCGCAACATCCACATCATCGACGGGCTGGTCGCGGATACCGTTCCCGCCTCCGGTGCGCGCAGGCGGGAACGGCAGGGCCCGGCGCACGCCGAATCGGCGACGGACTGAGTCAGGCTGCGGCCGTGCTCGGCTACTACCTGCGCCTGTCCCTGCGGAGCTTTCGGCGCGCGCCGGGCTTGACCGCGCTGATGGTGAGCACCATCGCCCTCGGAATCGCCGCCTGCATCGTGACGCTGACGGTCTATCACGGCATGTCGAGCAATCCGATCTGGTGGAAGAACGGCGAGCTCTATGCCGTGACGGTCAATCCGCTGAGCCCGAGCCAGACGCGCAAAGCCGGAGACCCCGCCTACGGGTCGAGCCAACTCGCCTACGACGATGCAACCTACCTGTCCGGTTCCGGCATCCCGAAGCGCGAGACTGTATTGGCGTTCCTGTTCGGAGCGATCACCAGCACGCCGGATCAGACTCGCCCGCTACCGGTGATGATCCAGGCGACGACCGGGGGATTTTTCCGCATGTTCGACGTGCCGTTCCGCTACGGCGGTCCGTGGAATGCGGCCGCCGATCGCGGGCCGGAGCCGGTCATGGTACTGAGCCACCGGGAAAATGCGAAACTCTTCGGCGGCACCGACAGTGTCGGACGCACGCTCCTGTGGAGCGGGCACCGCTTCCGCATCGTCGGGGTGCTGGCGCCCTGGCATCCGCTGCCCCGATTTTACGACCTCTCCGCGGGCGACGGTGGCCCATTCGGCCGGTCCGCCGATGCGTTCATTCCCTTCCAATGGGGACCGACCCTGCGGGATTGGCCTGCCGGGCACATGAGCTGCAGCTCGCAAGGCTCGGCGAGCAGCACCTACCAGGGCCTGCTGGGCTCGGGCTGCACGTGGATTGGTATGTGGGTCGAGCTGCCCACGCGCGCGGCCCGCCGGCACTTCCGGGCATTCCTGCAGGCCTACGCGGCGGCGCAGCGCAAAGCCGGGATCTTCCACGCCGTGAACACCCATCTGTGGACCGTGAGTCAGTGGCTCTCCCTCCACCACATCGTGACGCGCCGCAGCGGATTGCTGGTGAACCTCGCCTTTGCGCTGCTCACGGTCTGCCTGATCAATACCCTGGGCATTCTGCTCGCGAAATTCCTGCGGGGCGCGCCGCTCGCCGGCATCCGCCGCGCCCTCGGCGCGAGCCGCCGGCAAGTCTTTGCCCAACACCTCGTGGAGGCCGGCGTCCTGTCGTTGGCGGGGGCCGCGCTCGGTCTGGCACTCAGCGCCGCCGGACTGGCGGGCGTGCGGCTGCTGTATCGCGGCAGCGCTGCCGCGTACGGAAAATTCGCGCACTTCGATCCGATCGGCATCGCGTGGGCGTTGGCCCTGGCGGTCGTCGCGACGATCGTCGCCGGACTGTATCCCGCCTGGCGGATCGGCCGCCGGCCGCCGGCGACGTACCTCAAGAGCCAATAGGCGCATCGCATCACCGGCATCCTCATGGCACTCACTTCCCATCCGCTGCTGTCCGCGCTGCGACGCAATCCGACCGGGGCTGTCCTGATCGCGCTGCAAATCGGCATCACGCTCGCCATCCTGGTCAATGCCGCCGCGATCGTCACCCATGCGCTCCAGAAGATGGACCGGCCGACCGGCCTCGATACCCGCGATACCTTCGCGATGGAAGTCGCGGATCTGTCCAGGCAGTTCAACGTCTACAGCGCCTCGAGCGCGGATCTCGCCTACTTGCGCCATCTGCCGGGCGTTGCCGCCGCCAGCGTCATCGTCGGCATCCCGCTGACGGACGACGGCGGCACCACAACGGTAGGACGCTTGCCGGAATCACAAGGCCCGACCATCACGAGCGCCTACCTGCCGGTGGATCAGCAGGGTCTGCGGACGCTCGACGTCCCGCTGGTCGCGGGCCGAGACTTCCGCGCCAGCGAAATCCGCGTGCCGACGGTTGCGCATCCGGATCCGCGGATCGGAATAGTGATCGTCACCCAGGCGCTCGCCAACGCCCTGTTTGCGCACCGGAGCGCCCTCGGGCAATCGATCTACCTGGGTGGCCGCACACCGTCGACGATCATTGGAATCACCCGCAACTTCATGGGACCGCAGCTTGGCGGCGGGGAACATGCGTACGACACTGTGCTGGTACCCGAAATCGTGACCCAGTACGCGGCCTATGACCTGCTCGTGCGCACCCAGCCGGGCAAGCGGGCTGTCGTGCTGCGCGAGGCCAAGCGCCACATCGACGCCGCCGACCAGAACGCAGTGGTCGGCTACACGTGGACTCTCAGCCACGCCAAATACCGGATGTACTCGGGGCTGCGCAACTTGGCGGTCTTCCTGTCGTTCCTCACCCTGGTGATGCTCGTGTTGTGCTGTCTCGGCATCTTCGGTCTCGGCACCTTCAACGTCGTCACCCGCACCCGGCAGATCGGCATCCGCCGCGCCCTCGGGGCGCGCAGGCGCGACATCGTGACGCTGTTTCTCGCCGAGAACGCCATCACCGTGTCCGCAGGCGCGATTTTCGGCTGTTTTCTCGCGCTCGGCATCGGGCAGTGGCTGACGACTCATGACGGCCTCGCCCGCCTCGATCCGTGGTATCTGCTCGTCGGCGTCGCGGTACTGGCCCTCACCAGCCAGCTCGCCGTCTGGCAGCCTGCGCGCCGCGCCGCGCGCATCCCGCCGGCGGTGGCCACACGCACGATCTGAAGCCCGAGGGAGTGCGCCGCGGCGTGTGTCTTGCCCGGTTGCGTCGGCCGTTGCGACCGTCCGGCGTATCAATCCCGGCCCGCTCGCGTCCCAGCAAGCCTTTATCTGGATGAGGAAACCCCATGCGAAACATTGCCCCTCACTGTGCCGTGGCGCTGCTCGGCGGCGCGCTCGCCCTCGGTGTCGCCACCGCCGCCTCGGCGACGAACTTCCTTGAGGTCTATCACCAGGCCGTGCGGCATGACCCGATTTACCGCCAGGCGCACGCGAACTACAGGGCGGCCCGCGAGGCGCGCCCCGAAGCCTTTGCGCTCTTGCTGCCGCAGCTCAGCGCCTCGGCCGGCGAGACGTGGAACCACTCCTCCGGCCGAGCCGGCCAGATCAGCTCCACCTCCAGCGGCTCGCTCTACAGCTATCAACTGCCGTATGCCGAGAACACCACCGGCAAGAGCTGGAGCCTGAATCTCAGCGAGACTCTGTTCTCGTGGACGGACTGGATGAACCTCAAGGCCGCCGATCATCAGGTCGCCGAGGCGCAGGCGAACTACGAAGCCGCGACCCAAGGTCTGATCCTGAGCACCGCGCAAGCCTATTTCAACGTCCTTGCGGCGCTCGATACGCTGCACGCGCAGCAGTCCTCGCTCGAGGCCCTGACGCTCGAGACCACTCGCGCCCGCAAGGAATACCGCATCGGCATGATCGCCATAACGGACGTCCAGCAGGCGCGCGCGGCGCGCGACGCGGCGGCCGCCGAAGTCATCGTCGACGAGCAGGCGCTCTCGGCCGCCGAGGATCAGCTGCAGGCGATCACCGGCCGGCACTACCGCTCACTGGCCGAGCCGGGTCCGCACCTGCCGCTCGCCATGCCCGATCCGGCCGACCGGCACGCCTGGGTGCAGACGGCGCTGCGGCAGAACCTGAGCTTGATCGCGAGCCGCCTCGCGGCCAAGGCTGCCGCAGACGGTGTACGCGCCGCCTACGGCAGCGACCTCCCCTCGATTCAGCTGTTCGCCAGTCGCTCCTACACCGACAACTCCACCAACGAGGCGGTATTCGGCCACCTGTTCCACGGCCTCGGCGGAGCCGACAACGACCGCCAGATCGGCATCGAATTCTCCCTGCCGATCTTCAGCGGCGGCGGCGACGAGGCGCGCATTCACCAGGCCGAGTACCAGTCGATCGCGGCCAATGACGCGGTGCAGGTCACCTCCCGCTCGATCATTGAACAGACGCGCACGGCCTACCTCGGGGTGATCACCGGCATCGCCGACGTGCGCGCGCTGAGCCAGGCCCTCGTGTCGAGCAAGGCCGCTTATACCGCCACCGAGGACGGATACAAGGTCGGCCGGGAAACGGAAGTCGACGTGCTCAACGCCCTGAGCACACTGGTGTCGGCCCAGACCAATTACGCCACCAGCCGCTACGCCTACATCGACAGCCTCGTTCAGCTGCAGTACGCCGCCGGCATGCTCTACCCGGCCGAGGTGCGCGCCATCAATTCCTGGCTCACCCGAGTCGTGCCGGTCCGCCACGGCGAGCCGACTTCCCAGGACATGACCCCCGCCGCTCGACTGAAGTGAATTCGGCGCGCTCGGGCTTGCGCGCTTTCGAGCCCGGGAATGCCGGCAAGGAACCCTCCCGGCGGCAGTGGCCTGCGCACGGGTCGTGCCCGGCGCCCGAGCCGGCGGCGCTCGGTCCGATCCGGTACCATCGCCCGGATGAGTAGTCTGCCCGGGCAGTCGCGCGCGAGCCTCGCACACAGCCTCGTGCTGGTCATCGATGACAACGAGGCGGTGCGGACCGCGCTCGAGGTGCTGTTCTGCCTGCACGGCGCGCAGCTGCTCGGTGCGGCCTCCCCGCCCGAGGCTCTCGCGCTGTTGCAGCGCGAAGCGGTCGACCTCGTCATCCAAGACATGAACTTCCGCCGGGAGGCCACCGCAGGCGAGGAAGGCGTGGCGCTGTTTCACGCGATCCGCCGGCAGCACCCCGATGTACCCATCGTGCTGCTGACCGCCTGGACGCACCTCGAGACGGCGGTCGATCTCGTCAAGGCCGGAGCCGCCGACTACATCGCCAAGCCTTGGGACGATGAGCGTCTGCTCACCACTGTGCGCAATCTGCTCGAGCTGCGCCGTGCGCGCCTCGAAGCCGCCGCGCTGCGCTCGCGGCGGCGCAGGGCGCGCGAGTCGCTCGCGGGCCGCTTCGATCTGCGCGGGGCGATCTACGAGAGCGACGCGATGCACACGCTGGTCTCGGTGGCCGCCCAGATCGCGCACGCGGACGTGCCGGTGCTGATCACCGGACCGAACGGCGCCGGCAAGGAAGTGCTCGCCGACATCATTCAGGCGAATTCTTCCGTCCGCACCGGCCCCTACGTGAAGGTCAATCTCGGCGCCCTGCCCCATGACCTGATGGAGGCGGAGCTGTTCGGCACCGAGGCCGGTGCGTTCACCGGTGCGCGGGCGCGCATCGGACGCTTCGAGGCCGCGAGCGGCGGAACGTTGTTCCTCGACGAGCTCGCCACCCTCGAGCCGCTCGGCCAAGCCAAGCTGCTGCGGGTGCTGCAGACCGGAGAATTCGAGCGCTTGGGATCGAGCATTACGCGGCGCGCGCCGGTGCGGCTGGTGGCGGCCACCAATGCAGATCTGCGCGCGGCGATCCGCGCCGGAGCCTTTCGCGAAGATCTGTATTACCGCTTGAACGTGATCGAGTTGGAAGTGCCGCCGCTGGCGCGCCGTCCCGAGGACATCGTGCCGCTGGCGCGCCACTTTCTCGAGCCGAACCGTGCGCTCTCGCGCGAGGCCGAGTACGCGCTGGCCCGTTATCCGTGGCCAGGCAACGTGCGCGAGCTGCGCAACGTCATCCGGCGCGCATGCCTGTTGTCCGAGGCGCCGCTGATCGACGTCGGGGCGCTCAACCTGCCGCACGTGGAGCCGGCGGGCGACACCGAGTCAGGGTCCCTCGATCGCCTCGGGCTCGAAACGACCCTCGAGCGCAACGGCGGCAACGTATCGCGTGCGGCGCGCGAGCTCGGCTTGTCCCGACAGGCGCTGTACCGCCGCATGGAGAAGCTCGGTCTGAAGGCCAACGATGGCCGGTAGGCTGCGCGGGTCGATCACCGCTCGCATGAGCCTGGCGCTCGCCGCCCAGGCGCTGATCGCCGCGGGCTTGACCGCCGCGGCCCTGCACTGGCTCGCCTCGCCCGTGCTCGGGCTCGCGCTGGCGCTGCTCGTGTGCGTGCCGGTGCTCGCATGGCTCGCGCAGCGCGCCGCGCGCCCCTGGCGCACGACGCTCGCGGCGCTCCGCGGCGCGATCGGCAGCCTGCGCGAGCGGGATTTCAGCGTCACCATCGCCACACCACGCATCGAGGAGTTGCGCACCCTGGTCGAGGCCTATAACGGGCTCGGAGCGGTGCTGCGGCGCGAGCGATTCGATCTGTATCAGCGCGAGCTGCTGCTCGACACCGTTCTGCAGACCACCCCGCATGCGTTGGTACTAAGCAACGACGCGGGGCGGATCGTGTACGGGAACATCGCCGCGCGCGCGCTGCTCAACGGCGGCAGCAAACTCGAGGGCCTGGAGCTCGAGGTGTTGCTGCGCGAGCAGCCGCGGGAGTTGCGTACGGCGGTTGCGGGCAGCGACGACACGCTGTTCACCCTCGGCACCGGCTCGGAAAACGAGGTCTACCGCTTCTCCCGGCGCGCCTTTCAGCTCAATACCCGGCCGCACCAGCTCTGGCTGCTCGAGCGCCTGACCCGCGAGCTCACCGCGCAAGAGATCGCGGTGTGGAAGAAGGTCATCCGCGTGATCGCCCATGAGCTCAATAACTCCCTCGCCCCGATCAGCTCCCTGGTGCACTCGGGCAAGTTGCTCGCCCAGCAATGCGATCCGGCCGCTCTCGGTCCGCAATTCGAGCGCATCTTCTCCACCATCGGGGACCGCACGGCGCACCTGGCAGTCTTCATCGACGGGTACGCGCGCTTCGCCAAATTGCCACGTCCCCGGCCGGCACCGCTCGCCTGGTCCGCGTTCATCGCGCGACTGGCCGCGACCCTGGAATTTCGCATCGAGGGCACCCTCCCCGAGCGCCCGGGGAATTTCGACGCCGCGCAGCTCGAGCAGGTCATGATCAATCTGGTGAAAAACGCTGCCGAATCCGGCTCGGACCCCGGGGAGATCACCGTGAGCGTGCGCGAACGCGCACCGGGGTTTCAGATCGAGGTCGCCGACCGCGGCGCAGGGTTCACCGAAGCGGCGCTGCGCGATGCGTTGCTGCCGTTTTTCTCGACCAAGCCCTCCGGCACGGGCCTCGGGCTCACGCTGTGCCGCGAGATCATCGAGGCTCATGCCGGGCGCCTCGACATCGCCAACCGCCCCGGCGGCGGCGCGCGAGTCTCGATATATCTGCCCTGAGGGCGCGGTTGCGGCCGCAGCGCGCGACCTCGCTCCGACCATGACTCGGCGCGCCACGCCCCGGTCATTACAATCCGCCGCACAACCCGTACATCCGCCGAATCGCCGAGGACCATGATGCGATATCCCCCTGAGAGCACGCGCGCCAAACTGCTCGCGACGCTGCTGGCAACCGGGCCGGCGCAGCTGCCCTGGACGGTCCTGGTGCGCAACACCGCCGCGGTGGTACTACCCCTGGTGTGGGGCATTGGCAGCGGCAACGTGCTCGCCGGCATCGCGGTCAGCATCGGGGCGCTGGTCACGATGTACTCCGACCAGCCCGGACCCTACCGCGAGCGGCTGACACTGCTGCTGGCCGTGTCGGCCGCCGGGGGACTGGCGAGCTTGCTCGGCCTGACGCTGAACCATCATCTTGCGGCGCTGCTGCTCGCCAGTCTGGCGATCGGCTTTTTCGGCGCGCTGCTGGTGGCATTCGGCGATGCCGTCGCCCGGGTGGGCATGACCTCGATGATCCTGCTCGTCATCGCCACGGATCTGCCGGCGCCGACCCTGTCGGCGGCGCTGCAATTGACGCTCGAGGTCACCGCCGGCGGAGTGCTGCTGACGTTGCTCTCGATCGCCGCCTGGCCGCTGCAGCGCTATGGCCCGGAGCGCGCCGCGCTCGCGACCGTGTATCGGGGATTGGCCGCCATGGCCCGCGGCGCAACCCCTGACGCCGGCAGCGCGCTCGAACTCACCGGCGCCATGACCGACCTGCAACATACTCTGCTCGGGCCGCACCGCGCGCGCGGGCCCGTCATGGAGTACTTCGGCGTCATGTTGGAACTGGCCGAGCGAATCCGCTTGGAGCTGATTGCGCTCGGCGCGCAAGCCCTCGACACGCGGATCGGTCCTCTCGTGCAACACGAGGCAGCCGCGCTGCTCGATGCCATCGCCGCGGCCGTCATGGCCGGAGGCGATCCGGCCCACGCCATGAGCGAGGCGTTACAGGCCTTGCAGAGCGCCGAGCGGCGTGCCGCCGCGCAGGAGCCGGCCGTACCGGGCGCGCCCTGGCGGCACTTGCAGGCGCTCTCCGGGCAGCTCGCCGCCGCGGTCCGTAATGCCGGCAGGGCCGGGATACGGGGCACCAGGGGCGCCGGGGTCGAAGATCGGCAACTGCCGAGCGCACTGCGCCCGCAGTCCGCGCTCGCGATCTTCACGGCCAGTCTCACGCCCCGCTCCGCCGCGTTCCGCCATGCCATCCGCACCGCGGTGTGCTTCTCGCTGGCGCTGTGGCTCGGGCGGATATTGCCGCTCAAGCACGGTTACTGGCTGCCGATGACGGTGGCGATCGTGCTGCGGGCGGATTACGCCGGCACGCTCAGCTACGGGCTGTTGCGCATGGCCGGCACCGTGCTCGGCCTGGTCCTCACCACGGCGCTGGTGCTCGTGCTGCCGGCCAACGCCTGGATCCACCTGGCCGTGCTGGCGGCGCTGTGCGCGGGATATCGCTACCTCGGCAACGTGCACTACGCGGCGGCGGTCGCCTGTCTCACCGGCTTGGTGGTGCTGCTGCTGGCATTCGTGGGCGAGAGGCCGGAGCCGACCGTCATCGCCCGGCTGATCGACACCGTGCTCGGCAGCGTGGTGGCGCTCGCCGCTTACGGCCTGTGGCCGACCTGGGAGAAAGGACGCGCGCGGGACATGCTGGCCCAATCGCTGCTGGCTTATGCAACCTATCTGGGCGCGATCCTCACGGCTAACGCGCCCGAGCGGCACGAAGCGCGCCAGGGCGCGCGTGTCGCACGCATCAACGCAGAGGCATCGGTCAAGCGACTGCTCGCCGAACCGGCCACGCCGCCGGCGCTCGCCGAGCTCGCCCAATCGTTACTGACCAACGGCAACCGCCTGGCGCGGGCGATCATGACGCTCGAGGCGCTGAGCTCGCAGCACGGCAGAGTGATCGGCGGTGCAGCGACAAAGTCCCTGGTCCTCGACTGCGCCGCGGCGCTGCGCGAGGTGGCCGATGCCTTGAGCGCACAGCGCGCGCCCGGTGAGCTGCCGCCCATCCGCGCCCTGCAGCGACATCTGGCGCGCACGCTCGAGGCCGCGTCCGCCGGCGGGGCCACCGCGGAACTGATCGGCAGCTGCGACCGGGTGGTCGACAGCATCGACACCGTCGCCCACATCGTCTCGCGCGCCGCGTCCGCGGCGCTCATCGCACAACCGGCCTGAATAATTCGGCGGGTCAGGCCGAGGGGACCGGCGGGGCAGTCCGTCGGGTGGCCCCCCCGCCGTTGGCGTGGCGCGCTCCCCCCTCGGACCTCGCCGTCTTGAGCTGCAGGTCCCGCAGGTAACGGCGAAACTCCTTGCCGAGCTCGGGATGTCCGAGGGCGTACTCGACGGTGGCCTGCAGATACCCGAGCTTGCTGCCGCAATCATAGCGCGTGCCCGCGAAGCGGTAGGCGTAGACCGCCTCCTCGCGCATCAGTGCCGCGATCCCGTCGGTCAGCTGGATTTCCCCGCCCGCGCCCTGCCCGAGCTTCTCCAGGTGCTCGAAGATCGACGGCGCAAGCACGTAGCGCCCGACCACCGCCAGGTTGGAGGGCGCCACGGCCGGCTTGGGCTTCTCGACGATGCTGCGGACCCGGCTGGTGGCCGACTTGTCGGCCTCCACCGCAACGATGCCGTATTTGTCGGTGTCCGCGCGTGGCACCGACTGTACGCCAAGGACACTGGCGCGCTTGGCCTCGTACACATCGGCCATCTGCTTCAGGCAGGCAACCTCGCTGCGAATCAGGTCGTCGGCCAGATGCACGAAGAACGGCTCGGAGCCGACGGCCGGCTGCGCGCACAGCACCGCATGACCGAGACCGAGCGGCGCGGGCTGGCGAATGTAGATGCACGAGGCGTACGAGGGCAGCACGCTACGGATCTGGTTGAGCAGGCTGCTCTTGCCCTGACGCTGAAGCAGTTGCTCGAGTTCCTGATCCGAGTCGAAATGATCCTCGATGGCGCGCTTGGCCGCGCCCGTGATGAACACCAGACGCGTCGCGCCCGCGGCGAGTGCCTCTTCGACCGCGTACTGGATGAGCGGCTTGTCGACCACCGGCAACATCTCTTTCGGGCTGGCTTTGGTGGCCGGCAGAAAGCGCGTGCCCCTGCCGGCAACCGGGAACACGGCCGTGCGAATGATCGACTTCGGTGCTGTCCGCATCTGAATGTCTCCAAAACCTGCCCGGTCCCCGTGGGGGACCTGATTCGAGTAGTTTAGCGCCCGACGTCACTGAGATTGCGAGCCTCGTCCCGCGCACGTTTCCCCACCGGACTGGGGTGCGCGCCCGCCGTGTCCGGAGCGACGTCCCACTTGAACGCCGCCGGACGCATGCTGTCCCAGGTGCGGCACTTGGGGCAGCGCCAGAACCAGCCCGCGCTGAGCAGACCACACTCCTCACACTGATAGCGGCCGGTGCCATCGCCGAGCCGCTTCAGCAGCAGGGCGAGCGCGTACGCCTCGGCCGCGGGCGCGGCCTGCGGTCCCTGCGTGTCGGCCAGATGCTGCAGCTCGGCCGGTGGCAGCGCCCCGGCCAGCAACCACGCCAGATGCCGGGGGCTGGTCTCACCGGCGCGTTGCAACCGCTCCCACAATGCGGCGAGCACCCGTGGTTGTTGCCCCGTCTCCGCCTGCGCCAGCGCGCGCGGGATGATCTCGAGGGCGAGCGCCGGGTGCGCCTGCACGATCCGCAGATAGCCCTCGAGCGCCGCATCGCGCGCGCCATCGGACTCGGCGATACGCGCGGCGAGCATGTGCGCACGCGGCAGATCGCGCTCTCTGGCACGCGCCTGGCGCAGCAGCTCGCGGGCGCGATCGCGGTCCCCCTGCGCGAGCGACTGCTCGGCGAGTTCGCACAGATAATGCGCCGCAATGCGGCCACGCTCGGCCTGGACGTGCAAGGGCAGGGCTTGCAGAGTCTGCAACGCGTTGGTCCAGTCGCCCTGCGACTCATAAATGCGCAGCAGTTGATCGAGCGCCGTGTGGCGATACTCGGCCGAGGCCGTCAGCTCCTGGAACAGCAGCTCGGCCCGATCCATCAGCCCGGCACTCAAGTAATCCAACGCCAGCGCGAACGTCGCCTTGCCGCGCAGACCCGCATCGCCCTGCTCGCGCAGCCGCGTATGCACGGCGATCGCCCGATCGACCTCGCCGCGCCGCCGAAAGAGGCTGCCGAGCGCGAATTGAATCTCCGCGGCATCGCCCGCCTCGGCCATGCGCGCAAATACTTCCACGGCGTGGTCGAATCGGTCGTTGATGAGATGATCGAGGCCGATGTAGTAGTCGCGCGGCAGCCGCACGGTGCGCCGATCACCGGTAAGCCGCCCGAGCAGCCAGGCCGCAACGCCGATGGCCGCGAACGCCAGCGCGAGCAGATAAGCGGGCAGCACGATCACGTCCGCAATGTAGCATGCCGCGTCGACCAGGACCGCAGCTCGGCGGGTCAGTCGCTCACCGGCGCGAGGCGATCCCCAAGGCGTCGCGCCCGGGGCCGGCGCGCCGCCGGAGCACGCGCGCCTCGCCCCGCGCGGGGCTCACCCCCGGATCGGACCGCCGGCGCCGCTGTTGACCCGCTCGCGCAGGTCCTTGCCCGCCTTGAAGTGCGGCACGTGCTTGCCCGAGAGCGCCACCGCCTCGCCGGTCTTTGGATTGCGGCCTTGCCGCGGCGGGCGAAAATGCAGCGAAAAGCTGCCGAAACCGCGGATCTCGATGCGGTCCCCGCGCGCCAGCGCATCGCTCATCACTTCGAGCATCTGCTTCAGAGCGAGCTCGACATCCTTGGCCGGCAGATGCTTCTGCTTCGCAGCGATGATTTCGATGAGCTCGGATTTGGTCATGACACGGGCAAACCGGCGCCGCCCCCGGTCCCGGGAGCGGCGCCTTCACAGCTAGCCACGATCTCCAATGTGCTCCTTGAGCAGCTCGCCCAGGCTGGTGCCTGTCGTCGCAGCCTCCGAGGAGCGGTAGTTCTGTACCGCCTCGGCCTCCTCGTGCGCCTCCCTGGCCTTGATGGACAGGGAGATGGTGCGGGTCTTGCGATCCACGCCGATGAACTTCGCCTCGATCTCCTCGCCGACCTTGAGCACCGTGCGGGCATCCTCGACTCGATCCCGGCCGAGTTCGGAAGCGCGCAGCTGACCCTCGATCCCGTTGCCGAGGTCGATGACCGCGCCGCGGGCATCCACGTCCTTGACCACGCCCTTGACGATCGTGCCCTTGGGATTCTCGGCAATGTAACTCGAGAACGGATCCTTGGCGAGTTGCTTGATACCGAGGCTGATGCGCTCGCGCTCCGGATCGATCGACAGCACCATGGCCTCGACCTGCTGGCCCTTCTGGAAGCTGCGTACCGCTTCCTCGCCGGGCACGTCCCAGGAGATGTCCGACAAGTGCACGAGACCGTCGATGTTGCCCGTCAACCCGATGAAGATGCCGAAATCGGTGATCGATTTGATCTGGCCGCTGACGTGATCGCCGCGGTTGTAATTCTCGGCGAATTCCTTCCACGGGTTGGCCTGACACTGTTTCAGGCCAAGGGAGATGCGCCGGCGCTCCTCGTCGACGTCGAGCACCATCACCTCGACTTCCTGGCCGGTATGCACGACCTTGGCGGGATTGACGTTCTTGTTCGTCCAGTCCATCTCCGAAACGTGCACCAGGCCCTCGACGCCGTCCTCGATCTCGACGAATGCGCCGTAGTCGGCGATGTTCGTCACCTTGCCGAATACCCGGGTGTGCGCCGGATAGCGCCGGGAGATGTTCTCCCACGGATCGGCCCCGAGCTGTTTCAGCCCCAGGCTCACCCGCGAGCGCTCGCGGTCGAACTTCAATATCCGTACCTCGATCTCCTCGCCGACCTTGACCACTTCGGAGGGATGCTTGACGCGCTTCCAGGCCATGTCGGTGATGTGCAGCAGCCCATCGATGCCGCCGAGATCGACGAAGGCGCCGTAGTCGGTGAGGTTCTTGACCGCGCCGCGCACCACCGCGCCTTCCTGCAGGTTCTCCAGCAGCGCACTGCGCTCGGCCGAGAATTCCTGCTCGACCACCGCGCGGCGCGAGACCACCACGTTGTTGCGCTTCTGGTCGAGCTTGATGACCTTGAACTCCAGGGGCTTGCCCTCGAGATAGGCCGTGTCGCGCACCGGGCGCACATCGACCAGCGAGCCAGGCAGGAAGGCGCGCACGTTGTCGATTTCCACGGTGAAACCGCCCTTGACCCGGCCGGTGATCACGCCGCTGACGATCTCGGACTTGTTGAACGCCTCCTCGAGACGCGTCCACGTGCGGGCCCGCTTGGCCTTCTCGCGCGAGAGGCGAGTCTCCCCGGTGCCGTCCTCGACCGAATCGAGGGCCACCTCCACCTCGTCTCCGGCCTTGACCTCGATTTCACCCTGCTCGTCCTTGAACTGCTCGATCGGAATGACCGCTTCGGACTTCAGGCCGACGTTGACCACGACCACATCGGGGGTCACCTCCACGACGAGTCCCGTCAAAATCATTCCCGGACGGATGCGTTGATTGGCGAGACTCTGCTCGAAAAGCTCCGCAAAACTTTCTGTCATACCTTCACTCGCACGAAGTTTCGATCCCCGTGCTCAGAATCTGGCGCCCCGTGCGTCCTTCGGGCCCAGGCAGATGCGAAACACGACCTGCGCATCCGCTGCGCACGCCGACCATGAAAACCTTCAGCAGGACCGCGTTACGCCCATAGTGCGCGCTGCCGGCCCAATTCGATCACTTGCCCGAGCACCGCCTCGACGTCGAGCCGGGTCGAATCGATCACCACCGCGTCGGCTGCCGGGACGAGCGGCGCTGTGGCCCGGCTCGAGTCCCTCGCATCACGCTCGGCGATCTCACGCGAAAGGGCCGAGAGGCTAGCACCGGGACCCTTTTGTTTCAACTGGTTATAGCGGCGGCGGGCCCGCTCCTCGGCACTCGCCGTCAGAAAGATCTTCAGGGGGGCCTGCGGGAACACGACCGTGCCCATATCCCGTCCATCCGCAACCAGGCCCGGAGGCACGGCAAACGCCCGTTGGCGCTCGAGCAGCGCCTCTCGCACGGCGGGCCAGGCGGCAACCCGCGAGGCGCTCTGCCCCACTTCCTCGGTTCGAATGGCGTCCGTGACCTCACGTCCCTCGAGCAGGACATGCTCCACATCCCCCGTCGCTTCGAACCGCACCGTCATCGTGCCCGCGAGCCGGGCGTGAGCCTGAGCATTGCCAGGCTCGAGTCCCCGCTCTATCCCGGCGAGCGCGACGAGACGGTACAGGGCTCCGCTATCGAGCAGATGCCAGCCCAGTCGCCGCGCGACCGCTCGACTGATCGTCCCCTTGCCCGATCCACTCGGGCCGTCGAGGGTCACCACGTGTACCGGGGGATTCACGTCGCCTCCACCCCCAAGCCCGCCGCGCGGGCCAGCTCCAGGAAACCCGGGAACGAGGTCGCAACATTGGCGACATCGCGAATCTCGATCGGCGCGCGCGCGGCGAGCGCGGCGATGGCAAAAGCCATGGCGATACGATGGTCGCCGCGGCTCTCGATGCAGCCACCCTCGAGGCCCGTCCCCCCGCGAATCCACAAACCGTCCTCGAGCAGCCGGTTCTCGACGCCGAGGCGGCTCAGCCCCTCGGCCATTGCCGCAAGACGGTCGCTTTCTTTGACCCGCAGCTCCTGCGCCCCGCGCACCAGCGTCTCACCCTCGGCCAGCGCCGCCGCGACGAAGAAAATCGGGAACTCGTCGATCGAAAGCGCAACCAGTGACTCGGGCACCCGGATGCCGCGCAGCTGGCTCTTGTGCACTTCGATGTCCGCTGTCGGCTCCGCATCGGGCGTATCGCTGGCGTGACGATGCAGGCGGATATCGGCGCCCATCGAGCGCAGCATCTCGAGCAATCCGGTGCGCGTGGGATTGACCCCGACGTTGCGCAGCAGCAACCCCTGCTCGGCCGCCAGACATCCGGCCACGATGAAGAACGCCGCGGACGAGAAATCCCCCGGCACCCGTACCGAGGTCGCCCGCAGGCGCTGTCCTCCCTCGAGGGCCACGCTCGATCCCTCGCGGGTCAGGCGCACCGCGAAACTCGCGAGCATCCGCTCGGTGTGATCCCGCGAGGGCGCCGGCTCGATGACCCGGGTGCGGCCCCTGGCACGCAGCCCCGCCAGCAGCACCGCCGATTTGACCTGCGCGCTCGCCACCGGCATCGGGAACTCGATCCCCGCGAGCGACGCTCCCCCGCGGATACGCACCGGCGGGCGCCCCTCGAGCGTCTCGATGCGCGCCCCCATCTGCCGCAGGGGAGCGGCGACCCGCTCCATGGGCCGGCGCATCAGCGAGGCATCCCCGATCAGCTGCGAATCGAACGGCTGCGGGGCGAGCAGCCCCATGAACAGCCGCATGGCCGTGCCGGCGTTGCCCATATCGAGCGGCGCGCTCGCGCCGCGCAACCCCTCCATGCCGACCCCGTGGACCCGCACCGAGGAGCGCTCGGGCCGCTCGATGCCGACCCCGAGGGCCGCGAGCGCCCGCAGGGTGGACAGACAATCCTCGCCGGCGAGAAAGCCGCTGATCTCGGTGTCACCCTCGGCGAGCGCGCCGAGCATCAGCGCCCGATGGGAGATGGATTTATCGCCGGGCACGGTGAGCTCCCCGGCGATACGTCCGCCCGGAGCGACTCGAAAGCACGCTTCACCCGTTGTCGAGGTCATGGACATCCTTAACGGCTACAGCACTGCGCGAGGATAGGAACCGAGCAGGCGGAACAGCGAGGCGCGCCGTTTCAATGACGCGAGCGCCCGGGCGACGTGCGGCTCCTCGGCGTGGCCGTCGACGTCGATGAAAAAAACGTAATCCCACTTTCGCCGGTGCGAAGGACGCGACTCGATGCGCGTCATGCTGACGCGATGGCGCGCCAGCGGCTCGAGCAACCGGTACAGGGCCCCGGGCGCGTCGGTGTGTCCGACCGACACCAGCAGCGTCGTGCGGTCCTGGCCGCTCGCAGCGAGCAGCGTCCGTCCGAGCACGAGAAAACGCGTGGTGTTGTCGGCGCGATCCTCGATCTGCGCGGCGAGCACCTTCAGTCCGTATACTTCGGCGGCGGTCTGCCCGGCGATCGCCGCCGTGCCGCGCTCATCGCGCGCGCGGCGCGCCCCCTCGGCGTTGCTCGCCACGGGAATCAATTCGATCTGCGGCAGATGCTCCTGCAGCCAGATGCGGCACTGGGCGAGGGACTGCGGATGCGCGCACACGCGCAAGATGCGCCCGGCGGCGTTCATGCTACCCATCAGATGATGGTGAATGCGCAGCTCCACCTCGCCGCAGATCTTCAGCGACGAGGCCAGGAACCGATCGAGCGTGTGATTGACCGTGCCTTCGGTCGAGTTCTCGATGGGCACCACGCCGAAATCAGCCGCGCCGGATTCGACCTCGCGGAACACCTCGTCGATGGAAGCGAGCGGCAATGCGCGCACCGAGTGCCCAAAATGAGTCAGTACCGCCGTCTGGCTGAAAGTCGCCTCGGGGCCAAGATAGGCGACCTTCAACGGCTCCTGCTGCGCCAGACAGGCCGACATGATCTCGCGGAACAGCCGCACCACCTCCTCGTCCCGCAGCGGCCCGCGATTGCGCGCGCGCACCGCCCGCAGCACCTGCGCCTCGCGCTCCGGACGGTAGAAGGCGGTCGCGCCGGATGCACCGCTCTTGGCCGCCGCGACGCGCCGGGCCAGTTGCGCCCGCTCGTTGAGCAGCCGCTGGATACGCTCATCGACGGCATCGATCCGCTCGCGCACCGCCGACAGCGCGGCATCGGCACGCGCACCGGAGCGGGAGCGGGAGGACTTGCGGGGCATGGCGCGGAACTCTCAAACCCGGTAGGCGCTGAGCACGCCGTGAATGGCTCGAACGGCCCCCAGCAGATCGTCCCCGCAGGCTCCTTCCATATCGAGCAGCGTATAGGCGTAATCGCCGCGCGAGGCATTGAGCAGGCCCGCGACGTTCAGCCCCGCTGCGGCAAGACGGGTGCAGATCTGCCCGACCACGTTCGGCACGTTGCGGTTGGCCACTGCCAGGCGCGCACTGCCGGGCAAACGCGCCAGATGCGCCGGCGGGAAATTGACGCTGTTGCTGATGTTACCGTTCTCCAGAAAATCACGCAGCTGATCGGCGGCCATGATCGCACAGTTGTCGGCCGCCTCGCCGGTGAGCGCACCGAGGTGCGGCAGAGTGATGATGCGGGGATGCGCCTTGAGCAGGTTGCTCGGAAAGTCACACACGTAGGCATGCAGCCGGCCCGCATCGAGCGCGGCCACCACCGCGGCGTCATCGACGATGCCGGCGCGCGAGAAATTCAGCAGCACCCCGCCCCGTTGCACCAGGCGCACCCGGTGCTCCCCGACGAGCCCGCGGGTCTGCTCGTTGAGCGGCACGTGCACGGTGACCAGGTCCGAGCGCGCGAACAGATCATCGAGCGAGAGTGCCTGCTCGATGCCCGCGGAGAGCTGCCAGGCCCGCTGCACGGTGATCTGCGGGTCATAGCCGAGCACGCGCATACCGAGCGCCTCGGCGGCATTGGCCACCTCGACCCCCACCGCTCCGAGCCCGACCACCCCGAGGGTGCGTCCGCCAAGCTCGAACCCGGCGAACGCGCCCCGGCCCGCGCACACCCCGGCCTCGATGGCCCGGTCATCGCCCTCGAGCGAGACGGCGAACCGCCAGGCCTGGCAGATGTTGCGCGCCGCCAGAAACAGGCTCGCCAGCACCAGTTCCTTGACCGCATTGGCGTTGGCGCCCGGGGCGTTGAAGACCGCGATGCCGCGGCGGCTGTACTGAGCGACCGGAACGTTCTCCACCGCCGCGCCGGCACAGGCCACCGCCCGCACCGAATCCGGGAGTGTCAACTCGTGCATGTCCGCGCCGCGCACCAGCACCGCGTGCGGCCGCTCGAGCTGCGCGCCGATCTCGTAACGCTCGCGCGGCAGGCGCTCGAGGCCGCGCGGGCTGATGTCATTGAGCGTCAGGATGCGGTAACGCATGCGGACCTCTCAGCCGTGGCGGCGCTCGAACTGGCGCATGAACTCGATCAGCGTCTCGACGGCCGCAAGCGGCACCGCGTTGTAGAGACTGGCGCGCAGCCCGCCGACCGAGCGGTGTCCCTCGAGATGCCTCAGACCGGCCTCGGCGGCCTCGGCGAGGAAGAGCGTCTCGAGCTCCGGGCGAGCGAGCGTGAAGGGTACGTTCATCCACGAGCGACACTCGCGCGCCACCGGATTGCGATACAGCCCCGAGGCGTCGATCGCGCCGTAGAGGCGTTCGGCCTTGGCGCGGTTGTGTTCGGCCATGGCGGCGAGCCCCCCGCGCGCCTCGATCCACTGGAACACCAGGTCCGCCATATACCACGCGAAGGTCGGCGGGGTATTGAGCATCGAGCCGCTCTCGGCCATGCGCAGGTAGCTGAGAATCGAGGGTATCTGCGGGCGGGCGCGCCCGAGCAGCGCCTCGTGCACGATCACCAGACACAGCCCCGCCGGACCGATGTTCTTCTGCGCACCGGCATAGATCAACCCGAAGCGCCCCACCTCGATGGGCCGCGACAGCAGCGTCGAGGACATGTCGGCCACCAGCGGCACCGCGCCGGTATCGGGCACGTAGGGAAACTCCACCCCGCCTATGGTCTCGTTGGGCGTGTAGTGCACGTAGGCGGCATGCGGATCGAGCCGCAGCGCCGCGCGCTGCGGCACGGTCGTGTAATGCGAGGCGGCCTCGTCGGCGGCGACGCTCACGCGCACCCCGAGCCTGCCGGCCTCCTGGATGGCCTTGGCGGACCACACGCCCGTGTTGAGATAGTCCGCCCCGGCCCCGTGCGCGGCGAGATTCAGCGGCACGGCCGCGAACTGTCCGGTGGCCCCGCCTTGCAGGAACAGAACGCGGTAGTCCGGGGGAACCGCCAGCAGCGCGCGCAACCGCTGCTCGGCCCGCTCGGCCAGCGCCGTAAACGCCCCGCCGCGGTGGCTGACCTCCATCACCGACATGCCCGTGCCGGCCCAATCGGTCATTTCCGCGCGGGCCTGCTCGAGAACCTCCAGCGGCAGTGCCGCAGGCCCGGCGGAAAAGTTGAACGCGCGCACGAGAGTCCTTCCGGCCAAGAATTCTGGAATCAGGGGAATCGGGATACTAGCAAGCACCCGGACGGGGTTCAGGACTTTCGCGTCCGCGCCCCCGGGGGCGCCCCGGGCCGAACATCCCCCCGGCGCGGCGGCCCGGCGCCGGCGATTCAGGCACCCTCGGGCGGCTCGCTCTCCTCCTCCTCGGCGCCATCGAGCGCTTCGATCCGCTCGATGCCGACCAGACGCTCCCCGTCGTCCAGACGGATCAGCCGCACCCCCTGAGTATTGCGCCCGAGCACGGAAATCTCATCGACCGCGGTGCGCACCAGCGTGCCGTTGGAGCTGATCAGCATGATTTCCTGCCCGGGCAGCACCTGCAGCGCCGCGACGGCCGCGCCGTTGCGCTCGCTGGTCTGCAGCGCGATCACACCCTGCCCGCCGCGCCCCTGGAGCGGGAATTCCGCGATCGGCGTGCGCTTGCCGTAGCCGGCGGCCGAAGCGGTGAGCACCTCGCCCTCGGCCACCACGATCAGCGCGATCACCTCCTGATCGGCTCCGAGCCGGATGCCGCGCACGCCGGCCGCATCGCGCCCCATCGCGCGCACCTCGTGCTCGGGGAAGCGGATCGCCTTGCCCCCGCTGGTGACCAGCACGATCTCGCGCTGCCCGTCGGTGAGCGCGACCCCCACCAACTTGTCGTTCTCGCGCAGGTCGACGGCGATGATGCCGCTCGCGCGCGGCCGCGAGAACGAAGTCAGCGGAGTCTTCTTCACCGTACCCTGACTGGTCGCCATGAACACATGGTGTTGCTCGTCGTAATCCTTCACCGGCAGCAGTGCGTTGATCTTCTCTGCGGGCTCGAGCGGCAGCAGGTTCACCATCGGCTTGCCGGCCGAAGCGCGCCCGGCCTGCGGCAGCTCATATACCTTCAGCCAGTAAACCTTGCCCCGATTGGAAAAGCACAGCACGGTGTCATGCGTATGGGCCACGAACAGTTTTTCCACGAAATCCTCGTCCTTCACGGCGGTTTC
>DAHXNV010000004.1:0-45864 GCA_027365225.1 Gammaproteobacteria bacterium | reverse complement strand
GGCCTTGCCGCGCCCGCCACGTCGCTGGGTCTGATACTCCGAGAGCGGTTGACACTTGGCGTAGCCGTTGTGGGAGAGCGTCACGACCACATCCTGCGGCTCGATCAGATCCTCGGTGGTGAGATCCAGATGATCGCGGCTGATCTCGGTGCGCCGCGCATCCCCGTAGGTCGCGCGGATTTCGGTCAGCTCGCCTCGGATCACTTCGGTCAGGCGCTGCGGGACGGCCAGGATCTCGCTGAGATCCCGGATGCGCGCGAGCAGCTCGCCGTACTCGCCGATGATCTTGTCCTGCTCGAGTCCGGTCAGGCGGTGCAGGCGCATATCGAGAATGGCCTGCGCCTGCGCGTCGGTCAGCCGATAGCCCGCCGCGTCGAGTCCGCCGGCCATCTCGGGGGGACGGGTGCTGATCCCGCCCGCGCGCTCGAGCAGTCCGGTCACCGCGCCGGGGCGCCAGGGACGCGCGGTGAGCGCGGCACGCGCCTCGGCAACCGAGGCGCAAGCCTTGATCAGCGCGATCAACTCATCGATGTTGGCCAGCGCGACCGTCAGACCCTCGAGAATGTGGGCCCGCTCGCGCGCCTTGGCCAGCTCGAACACGGTGCGCCGAGTGACGACCTCGCGCCGGTGGCGCAGGAACGCCTCGAGCATCTCCTTCAGCGACATCAGCTTCGGCTGCCCGTCCTCGAGCGCCACCATGTTGATGCCGAACACGCTCTCCATCGGCGTCTGCGCGTACAGATTGTTCAGCACCACCTCGGCGATCTCGCCGCGCTTCAGCTCGATCACGATGCGCATGCCGTCCTTGTCGGACTCATCGCGCAATCCGTCGCCGGCGATCCCGTCGATGTGCTTCTCGCGCACCAGCTGCGCGATGCGCTCGATCAGCCGCGCCTTGTTGACCTGGTAGGGCAACTCGGTGACGACGATCGCATGCCGATCGCCGCGGCCGACCTCCTCGATCGCCACGCGCGCGCGCACCGAGAGCCGCCCGCGCCCGGTGCGGTAGGCGGTGGCGATTTCCTGCGCGCCGTTGATGATGCCGCCGGTCGGGAAGTCCGGCCCGGGCACGTGCTGCATCAGCGCCGCAAGCGGCAACGCCGGGTCATCGAGCAGCGCCAGGCAGGCGTTGACGATCTCGGTGAGATTGTGCGGCGGAATATTGGTGGCCATGCCGACTGCGATGCCGGTCTGGCCGTTGACCAGCAGGTGCGGGATACGCGTCGGCAGCACCGAGGGCTCGAGCTCGGACTCGTCGTAGTTCGGCGTGAAATCGACCGTTTCCTTGTCGATGTCGGCGAGCAATTCGTGCGCCAGGCGCGACATGCGCACTTCGGTGTAGCGCATCGCCGCCGGCGTGTCGCCGTCGACCGACCCGAAGTTGCCCTGTCCATCGACGAGCACGTAGCGCATGGAGAACGTCTGCGCCATGCGCACGATCGTGTCGTAAACGGCGCTGTCCCCGTGCGGGTGGTACTTGCCGATCACATCGCCGACGACACGGGCGGATTTCTTGTAGGGCTTGTTCCAGTCGTTGCCGAGCTCGCGCATCGCGTACAGCACGCGCCGGTGGACCGGCTTCAAGCCATCACGCACATCGGGCAGGGCCCGTCCGACGATCACGCTCATGGCGTAATCGAGGTAGGACTGGCGCATCTCCTCCTCGAGGCTGACGGGCAGAACTTCGCGCGCGATCTCGGACATCGGGTCTTAAAGGCTGTGCCAAAAGTCCGCATGTTAACACGGTGCCGAGGCGCGTCGCTGCGGGCGTGCGCCGAATGGACCGCAGGATCCGGAAGGACCGACAATAGGGGCTCTCGCCGCCCGGAGCCGCAGATCCGGCGGCCCACGCGACCCTCGGAGCAGCAGGTGATCATGGCTTCCGCAACACACCTCGACGCAGCGCACGACCCCGCGACGATGAACGTCGCGGACAGCGAGATCGGCAAGTTTGACGCAATCGCCGGACGGTTCTGGGACGAGCATGGGCCATTCCGCCCGCTGCACCAGTTGAATCCGCAGCGCGTCCGCTTCATCACCGAGCACTCCACGTGCGCGGGGGCACGGGTGCTCGATGTGGGCTGCGGCGGCGGTCTGGTCTGCGAGGCGCTCGCGCGGGCGGGCGCCGCGGTGACGGGCATCGACCTCGCCGGCGGCATGATCGAGGTCGCGCGCATTCACGCCGCAGCCCACGGCCTCGACATCGATTATCGAGTCGCCTCGGCCGAGGCATTGCTCGCGAGCGCGCCGGGCGCGTACGACCTCGTGACGTGCATGGAGATGCTCGAGCACGTGCCACAACCGCGCGCCATGCTCGCCACGCTCGCCGGCCTGGTCCGGCCCGGCGGCTCGGTGTTCATCTCGACGCTCAACCGCAACCTCAAGTCATTCCTGGTGGCGATCGTCGGGGCCGAATATCTGCTTGGCGTGGTGCCGCGCGGCACGCACGAGTACGAGCGGTTCATCCGGCCGAGCGAACTCGCCCGCTGGGGGCGGGCGGCGGGCCTGGTGGCCCACGCCCTCACCGGCATCGAACTCGATCCCTTCGGGGGCACGCGCCTGCGGCGCGATCCGGCCGTGAACTATCTCACCCAGTTCGTGCGCGAGGCATAGCGAGGTGGCCTTGGCGGCGCTGCTCGGCGCGCTCGCGCTGCTGCTCGGGGGGCTGATCGGCTTTCTCGGCGCGAGCCTGCGCGCCCAGCGGCGCGCTGCGGCGCTGGGCGTGGAGCTCGAAGCGGCCCGCGTGCAGTTGGATTGCGAGCGCCGCGCCGCAAGCGAGCGCGGCGCGGCGCTCGAGCAGGCCGAATCACGCCTGCGCGCGACGTTCGAGTCGCTGGCGGCTCAGGCCCTGAAGAACAACAGCGAGCTGTTCCTCAGCGTCGCGCGCGAGGCGCTCGGACGCGAGCAGGCGCTCGCCCAGAGCGGCTTGAAGGAGCGCGAGACGGCGATCGCGCAGCTGGTGCAGCCGCTGCGCTCGGCGCTGGAGAAAACCGAGCAGCAGATGCAGGCGATCGAGCGGGAGCGGCGCGAGGCGCATGCGGCCCTGCGCACCCAGATCGAGTCGCTCTCGAGTGGCCAGAGCCAGCTCTCGCGCGAGACGCGCAATCTGGTCACCGCCCTGCGCCGCCCCGAGGTGCGGGGCCGCTGGGGCGAGCTCACGCTGCGCCGCCTGGTCGAGCTCGCCGGGCTCAGTGAGCATTGTGACTTCACCGAGCAGGCGCATCTGCATGGACCCGAAGGGGCGCTGCGGCCCGATATGGTCGTGCACATGCCCGAATCGCGCGACCTGGTCATCGACGTCAAGACCCCTCTGGATGCCTACCTCGAGGCGCTCGAGGCCCCGACCGAGGAGGCGCGCCAAAGCGCGCTGCGCCGTCATGCGCAGCAGCTCGAGGCGCAGGTCCGCCAACTCGCCTCGAAGGCCTACTGGGCACAGTTCGAGCACAGTCCGCAGTTCGCCGTGCTGTTTCTGCCCGGCGATCAGTTCCTGTCCGCCGCGCTGGCCGAGCGGCCGGAGCTGATCGAGGCGGCGCTGAAGCAGAACATCATCATTGCCACGCCCTCGACGCTGATCGCGCTGTTGAAGACCGTCGCCTACGGCTGGCGCGAGCGTGCGATGGCGGACAACGCCGCGCTTATCCGCGAGCTCGGCCAGGAGCTGTACCGGCGGCTCGGGAATTTCACCGGACACATCGAGCGCATGGGACAGCGCCTCGATGCGGCCCTCGAGGCCTACAACGGCGCGGTCGGATCACTCGAGCGCCAGCTGATGCCGCAGGCGCGGCGCTTTCACGAGCTCGGCGTTCCGGCGGACGCCCCTCTGCCGAGACTCGAGCCGCTCGAGCAGTCCGTGCGCACGCTCGGGGCGCGCGCGGAGGAGACGCCCTCAGAGAGGAGCTGAGCGGGCGGCCGGCGCCGCAGGCTCGTCCGTCGCGAGCAACGCGTCGATCTGGTCGGCTTCGAGCGCACGGAAGTGCCCGCGTGGCAGTGCGCGCCCGAGGACGAGGGCACCGAGCTGGATGCGCAGCACCCGGCTGACCCGTGCGCCCTGGCGCTCGAACAACTGGCGGATGGCCTTGCCGCTTGCCCCCCGCGCGCGCACCGTGTACCAACGATTGGTGCCCTCACCGCCGGCGCCGCGGCACTCGAGCACCGTCAGACACCCCCCGTCATCGAGCATCCCGCCGAGCACGCCGGCCTGCTGCGTCTCGGCGAGCTCGCCGATGACCCGGACGCTGAAAACGCTGATCCACTGGCGGACCCGCCGCTGCAGCCGGGCCGCGCAGGCGCCATCGGCGCAGATCAGTTCCAGTCCCCCATCGATGCGGGGCATGGGACTGATCACGATCAACCGTCGCCCCGCCCGCCGGGGCAGACGCTCCAGTGCCGTCGCCGCCTCCGGCGCGTTCGGCGGCGGTTGGTCGAGCGACTCACCGCTCGAGCGGTGATAGACAAAAGCGACCGCCCCCGCCGTGCCGGGCCGCCGGTGGACCAGCCGGCCATCGAGGCGGATCTGGTCAGCCGGCCCCACGCGCATGCCGAGGGTGGCCGGCTCGCCGTTGACGGTCAACCGCCCCTGACGGATCCACGCCTCGGCTTCGCGCCGCGAGGCGAGCCCGGCGCCGGCGAGCACTTTCTGCAGCCGCTCGCGCAGAGCATCCCGCTCCCTGTCCGCAGCCGCGGACCGCCCTCGGGGGGAACGCACCATGGCCGGCTCAGGCGCGCCCGTCGTGCGCAGCGACGCACAGCTGCCGCCGCTCATCCTGCGGCGCCTCCGTATCGGCCTGCGCCTCAGCGGAGCTTGGCGGTCCCGCTTCGTCCTCCTCGGCGCAAGCCGGCGCACGCGGCGCGGTCTGTTCCTCCGATTCGGACTCCGGCTGCGCTTGCGCGTCGGACACCGGCGCCGTCTCGAGCGCCTCTTCCACGCATTCAGGCGCGGCGGATGGGTCCGCCGGCATGCCGGCCCCTTCGGCCGGCAGATCGAGCTCGAGATTCGGCTCGCTGAGGGCCTTCAGCTGCGCAAGCGGCGGCAGCTCCTCGAGCCTGCGCAGGCCGAAATAATCGAGAAACTCCCGGGTCGTGCCGAGCAGCTCCGGCCGCCCCGGCACGTCGCGGTGACCGAGCACGCGCACCCAATTGCGCTCGAGCAGGGTCTTGATGATGTTCGGATTGACCGCCACGCCGCGCACGTCCTCGATCTCCCCGCGGGTGATCGGCTGGCGGTAGGCGATGAGCGCCAGGGTCTCCAGAAGCGCACGCGAGTAGCGCGGCGGGCGCTCCGGCCAGAGCCGCGAGATCTCCTGGGCGAACTCGCGGCGCACCTGAATGCGCCAGCCCGAGGCGATCTCCTTCAGCTCGATGCCGCGCTCGGCATATTCACCGGCGAGCTGTTCGAGCGCCGCGCGCAACGCCGCATCATCCGGACACGACGGCGCGTCGAACAGTTGCTTCAGTTCCCCGAGCCCAAGCGGCCGCCCGGCCGCGAGCAGCGCCGCCTCGATCACATTGCGCACATACGATTCGATCATCACGCCTCGCTACTCTTGCTCACTCGCCGCGCTCTGCGCGGGCTCTTGCGCCGCGTCCGCGGGCTGAGCCTCGAGCCGCCGCGGCGCACGCGCCGAGCTCCCCGAGCGCACGTGCAAGGGCGCATAGGGCTCGGACTGCACGATCTCGATCAGGCCCTCGCGCACCAGCTCGAGGATGGCCATGAAGGTCACCGTCACGCCCATCCGGCCTTCCTCGGCCCGCAACAAGCGCACGAATTCCACGAAGCCGCGTCTCTGCAGCGCACCGAGGATGTCCGTCATGCGCTCGCGCACCGACAACCGCTCGCGCTGGATGCGGTGGTGGGCGAACATCTCCGAGCGCGCGAGCACCTCCTGGAACGCAACCAGCATCTCCTTCAGCGACACCTGCGGCAACACCTGCACCACCCGCCGCTCATGCAACTGCGCGCCTGCGGTGAAGTGATCGCGCTCGAGCCGCTGCAGCGCATCGATGCTCTCGGCCGCGCGCTTGAAGCGCTCGTACTCCTGCAGGCGGCGCACCAGCTCCGCGCGCGGATCCTCCTCCGCGCCATCCTCGGGGCGCTTCGGCCGCGGCAGCAGCATGCGCGATTTGATCTCGGCGAGCGTCGCGGCCATCACCAGGTATTCCCCGGCGAGCTCGAGCTGCAGATCCTGCATCAGCTCGATATAACGCATGTACTGCTGAGTGATTTCCGCGAGCGGAATGTCCAGAATGTCGAGGTTCTGGCGCCGGATCAGGTACAGCAGCAGATCGAGCGGTCCCTCGAAGGCCTCCAGAAACACCTCGAGGGCCTGGGGCGGGATATACAAGTCGCGCGGCAGCACGGTCATCGGCTCGCCGTTGACGACGGCGAAGGGCATCTCCACCTGCTGCGGCGCTTCGGGACGCGCAGTCTCGGGCGGCACCTCGCTTGCGACGCCCGCCAGTTGGGAATTCGTGTCGGTCATCGCGCCTCAGTCGGTGCGTAAATGCATCGCCCGGCGCACCTCCTCGAGGGTCTCCCGGGCCGTATCGCGGGCTTTCTCCGAGCCTTCCGCGATGATGTCGCGCAGCAGCTCGGGATTCTCGGTGTACTCCTGGGCCCGGCCGCGCATGGCGGTCACCTCCTCGACGATCTTGTCGATCACGGGCTGTTTGCACTCCAGACAGCCGATACCGGCCGACCGGCAGCCCTCGGCGGCCCACCGGCGCACCTCCTCGCTGGAGTAGATCTGGTGCAGATCCCACACCGGACAGCGCGTCGGCTCCCCCGCATCGGTGCGGCGCGCCCGGGCCGGATCGGTCTGCATCGCGCGCAGCTTGCGCATCACCGCCTGCGGGTCCTCGCGCAGCTCGATGGTATTGCCATAGGATTTCGACATCTTGCGCCCATCGAGACCGGGCACTTTCGGGGTCTCGGTGAGCAGTGCCTGCGGCTCGGGTAGTATCGTGACGCCCGTGCCTTCGAGATTTCCGAGCAAGCGGTCCCGATCGGCCACCGTCAGGCGGCTGACGCCCTGGACCAGCGCCCGCGCGCGCTCGAGGGCCTCGTGATCACCGCTTTCCTGATACTTGCGCCGCAGCTGCCGATACAGCGTGGTGTTTCGCCCGCCGAGCGCCTTGACCGCCCGCTCGACCTTCTCTTCGAAGTCAGGCTCGCGTCCATAGAGGTGGTTGAAGCGCCGCGCCGTCTCGCGCGTGAGCTCCACGTGCGCCACCTGATCCTCGCCGACCGGCACGTGCTGGGCGCGATACACCAGAATGTCCGCGCTCTGCAGCAGCGGATAGCCGAGAAAGCCATAGGTGGTGAGGTCCTGATCCTTCAGCTGCTCCTGCTGGTCCTTGTAGCTCGGCACCCGCTCGAGCCAGCTGAGCGGGGTGATCATCGAGAGCAGAAGGTGCAGCTCGGCATGCTCGGGCACGTGCGACTGGACGAACAGCGTGGCCACCCCGGGATTGAGGCCCGCGGCCAGCCAGTCGATGAGTACCTCGTGCACGTAGTGCGGCAGCGCGGCCGTGTCCGCATAGCCGGTGGTGAGCATGTGCCAGTCGGCGATGAAGAAGTAGCACTCGTATTCGTACTGGAGACGCACCCAGTTGCGCAGCGCCCCATGATAGTTGCCCAGGTGCAGCCGGCCTGTGGGCCGCATGCCGGACAGAACGCGCCCGCCGGGATTGGGAGTGCTCATCGGACCGCTTCTCGCATTCCTAAACGGTCAGTATAGCGTGTCCACACCGGCCTCCGACGTTTCACGACGAAGGGTGGCTCACCAGGGCGCCAGCCCCGATCGCAGCCAACGGCCCCTTCCCCACCCTGATGATCGTGGCGGGAAGAACGGACAGATCGACCACGGTCGTCGCAGCGACGCCGCAATCCCCTCCGTCGAGCACCGCGTCGATCTCATGTTCCAGCCGCTCGAGGATCTGGCGTCCCGAGGTGAGCGGCGCCGGATCGTCGGGCAGCCAAAGCGTACTGCTCATCAAGGGCTCACCGAGCTCCTTCATCAGCAACCGCGGCGCGGAGTGATCCGGTACGCGCACCCCGATCGTGCGGCGGCGCGGGTGCTGCAGGCGCCTCGGTGTCTCGCGCGTGGCCTTCAGCAGAAAGGTGTAAGGGCCGGGCAGACAGCCGCGCAGCATGCGGAATTGCCAGGTGTCGAGCCGCGCGAAACGCCCCACCTGGGCAAGATCGGCGCACACCAGGGTGAAGTGGTGGTGGCGGTCGGCCCGACGGATCCGCCGCACCCGCTCGAGCGCCCCGGCATCCCCGATGTGCCACCCCAAGGCATAGCACGAGTCGGTCGGATAGGCGATGACTCCGCCGGCGCGCACGATCTCGGCGGCCCTGCGGATCAGGCGCGCTTGCGGCGTCACTGGATGCAACTTCAGGTACTCGATCACCCGCTCCCGGTTCCTTCGAGCCTGTGCTCGCGCGTTCCCTCGGTTATGATACGCATCCCGCAGGTGAACCGGCGATGGCCCCGGCCGATGGACGCGACTTCTGCCGTTATTCTGAACGAGATCCGAGCGACCCTCGAGCGCTCATTCGCGCCCGTCTCGCTCGATATCCTGGATGACAGTGCGCGCCATGCCGGGCATGCGGGTGCGCGGGCCGGCGGGCACTTTCGCGTCGCGCTGGTCTCCGCCGCCTTCGCCGGACGATCAGCCCTCGAGCGCCACCGCATGGTCTACCGAGCCCTCGAGCCACTGATGGGAAATGGCATTCATGCCCTGAACATCAGCGCGCGCGCTCCCGAGGCCGCACACCGCCCGGCGATCTGACCCGACCGGCACGGCCGGGCGGTCCCCCCCCTTGGAACCCCTCACGCAACGAGAACCTCATGAAGCATCTCAGGACCCTCTGTCTCGGCCTCGCCGTACTCGCCTTGACTGCCTGCCACCAGGCTCCGACGAGCAGCGCCACCACCGCGACGGTGGCTTCGGTCAACGGCGTGCCCATCACGCAACAGTTCTATGACAGCTACATCAAGATGATGTCGGGCGGGCGCACCGCCGCCGACCTCACCCCGAGCCAGCGCGCGGCGGTGCTCAACATCCTGATCCGTGCCGAAGCCGTGGCACAGCACGCCGAAAAGATCGGACTCACCAAGGAGCCGCATACGCAGGCGATGCTGGAGCTGGCGCGGCTGAACATCCTCGAGCAGGCGCTTTCGAATCAGTTCCTGGCCAAGCACACCCCGACGGAAGCGCAGCTGCAGGCCGATTACAATCAGCAGCTCGCCCACTTCCCGAAACTGGAGTACCACGCGCGGCACATATTGGTGAAAACCAAGGCCGAGGCCGAAAAGATCATCCAGGATCTGGATCGCGACCACGGCCGCAACTTCGCCGCGCTCGCCCGGGCCTATTCCATCGACCCATCGAAGGCGAACGGCGGCAACCTCGGCTGGTTCCCCCTGAGCGGCATGGTCCCGCACTTTTCCGCGGCACTCGCCAAGCTCAAAGTGGGCCAGATCACCCAGACCCCGGTCCACACTCGATACGGCTGGCACATCATTCAGCTGCTCGGCACTCGGCCGATGAAGGCACCGAGCTTTGCCGAGGTGAAGACGAAGCTCAAGCAGGACGTGGAGAACAAGCAGTTCCTGGCGTACGCCAACTCGCTGACCAAGACGGCAAAGGTCGTGACCTATCTGGATCCGACGACCAACAAGCTGACCTCGGGTGTCAAGGGCACGCCGGCCATGCCGGCCCCGAGTGCCCCCGCGGGCAACACCACCTCGGCGGCGGGCGGCTGAACCTGCCGAAATGAAATCCCGCAGGACCGCCCCGTTGCGGTCCTGCGGGACGCTCATCGGTGCGGGTGCGCGGCGAGCAGTTGCCGCAGCGCGGCCTCATCGAGTACGGGAATGCCGAGCGCCTTGGCCTTCTCGAGCTTCGAGCCCGGATCCGCACCGGCGATGACGTACCGCGTCTTGCGCGAGACACTCGCGGCGACCTTGGCGCCGAGGGCGCTGAGAGCGGCCTGAGCTTGCTCGCGGGTCATGCTCGCAAGCGTTCCAGTCAGCACGAAGGTCTGACCTTTGAGCGGCAACTCTGCCGTGCTCGGCGCGAAGGGCGCCCAGGTCACCCCCGCGACGCGCAGCGCCTCGATGAGTTCGCGATGCGCCGGGGCGCTGAAGAACGCGTGCAGGTGCGCCGCAACCACCGGTCCGACATCGGTCACCTCCTCGACCCGCTCGGGGTGGGAGCAGGCCGCTTCGATCAGCGGCTCGAGCTCTCCGAAGTGGCGCGCCAGAGCGAGCGCGGTGGCCTCGCCGACCTCGCGGATTCCCAGGGCATACAACAACCGCGGAAGTGTCGTGTGCCTGCTGCGCTCGATCGCGCGGCGCAAATTCTCAGCCGACTTCTTGCCCATCCGCTCGAGCGTCTGCAACTGCTCGACCGAGAGCGTATAGAGGTCGGCCGGCGAGCGTACCGCGCCCCCCTCGACCAGCTGCGCGATGAGCTTCTCGCCCAATCCCTCGATCTCCATCGCCGGACGGCTCGCGAAATGCCGGATGGCCTCCTGGCGCTGCGCCGCGCAACTGAACCCGCCGGTGCAGCGGGCCACCGCTTCGCCCTCGGGCTTGAGCACCTGGGAGCCACACACCGGGCAACGCTCGGGTCGTTGTACCGGCTGGGCTCCCTGCGGCCGGCGCTCGGGCAGTACGCGCACCAACTCCGGAATGACATCGCCGGCGCGGCGAATCACCACGGTATCCCCGACGCGCACGTCCTTGCGGCGCACCTCGTCGAAGTTGTGCAGCGTCACATTGCTCACCGTGACGCCACCGACGAACTTCGGCGTGAGGCGCGCCACCGGCGTCACCGCGCCGGTGCGCCCGACCTGCCACTCGATCGCCTCCACGCGCGTCAGGGCCTCTTCGGCCGGAAACTTGCGTGCCAATGCCCAGCGTGGCGCGCGTGCGATGAAGCCCAGGCGCGCCTGGTACTCCAGCCGCTCGATCTTGAAAACGACGCCGTCGATCTGATACCTCAAACGTGCGCGCCGCTCGGCCATGGCGCGATAGTAGTCGATGCAGCCCTCTACCCCGTGCACCCGCTCGGCGTGCGCACAGGTGGGCAGTCCCCATGCCTTCAGCGCCCCGAGCACCTCACTTTGCAGCGGCGGGGGCTCCCAACCCTCGAGCGCGCCGAGGCCGTAGCAGTACACGCGCAGCGGCCGGGAGGCGGTCACGGCCGGATCGAGTTGACGCAGGCTCCCGGCGGCGGCGTTGCGCGGATTGACGAAGGTCTTCTCGCCGCGCGCAAGCGCCTCGCGATTCATGCGCTCGAAGCCCTCGATGGGCATGAAAACCTCGCCGCGCACCTCCAACAGCCGCGGCGCATCGCCCCTCAGCCGCAGTGGAAATGCGCGTATCGCGCGCAGGTTGGCCGTAACGTCCTCGCCGCGCACGCCGTCGCCGCGCGTCGCGGCCTGCACGAGGCTGCCGTCCCGGAATATCGCCGTCAGGGCCAGCCCATCGAGTTTCGGCTCGGCCCAGTACCACAGCGGCTCAGTGACGCCGAGCCGCTCGCGCGCCCTGCGATCGAAGGCCGCCACGTCCTCGTCGGTAAAGCCATTCTCGAGCGAGAGCATGGGGACGGCATGCACCACTTCACCGAACGCGGCGCTCGGGGCGCCCGCGACGCGCTGGGTTGGAGAATCCGGCGTGATCAGTTCCGGATGAGCCGACTCGAGCGCCCTGAGTTCGACGATCAGCCGGTCGTACTCGGCATCGGGAATCTGCGGATCGTCGAGAACATAATAGCGATAGTCGTGCCGGGCAATTTCGGCGCGCAGCGCTGCGACACGCCTGCGCGCATCGGTGCTCACCCAGCCTCCCAGCCCGCGCGCGCCGCCAGATCCGCGCGCAGACTCTCGATACCCTCGGGAGTCAGTGGCTCGCCCCGCTCGTCCTGCACCAGGCCCTGCAGGCGCTCGTTGAGATTCTCGGCAGCGGCGAGCAGCATCTCGAAGGCCGCCACGGCCGGCAGCGGTCCGGGCAGCACCGCGAACAGGTTCAGCCCCGCATAGCGCTGGGCGTCCATCGAGTCCAGATCGAACGTACCCGGCCGCGTCAGCGAGGCGGCGCTCAACACCGCTCGGCCCAAATCATCCGGACGGTGGAAAATATCGAGCGGACCGAGCCGAAAGCCCTCGGCCGCGAGCGCCAGGCGCAGCGTGCGTCCGCTGAAACGCTCGGCACCCGCCACCACGCGCAGCGCGATGATGTGCCGCTCGGTCTCGGCCGGCCACTCGAGCACCACGGGGGGGGGCTCGACGGCGACGATGGCATCGAATTGCGGCTGCGGATCGACCTCGCGCCGAGCCGCGTCCGCGCGAGCCGGCTGCGCTGCGCGCGGCGGCCCCGCAGGCGCATCGTAGCGGGCCGCCGGCTCGATCAGCCTGACCGATCCGACGCCCTCGGCCACTGCCTCGAGTTCCTGCGCCGGATCGGGCGCCCCAACCGGCGCGCGCTGCTTGGAGGGATCGGCGACTCGCAGCTCGATCGGCGCATCCTCCTCGATCAAGACCGTGGGCAGCTGCGCGAGGGAATCGGTCGAGGTGGAGCACTCGCCAATGTAGGGTTCACCGGCCTCGGCGCCCCCGGTATCGGCCGGCCTCAGCGTCGGCGGCGAAAGCTCGGACGCACCCGGGGCGTCCTGCCCCCGGGCATGTCGGGGCCGCAGCCGCTCCCACAGCGCCAGCGCGGCGATGAACGCTCCCCCGAGGATCAACAGCGTCCAACGCAAGGTCGACACGATTACACCTCCGCGCGCTCAGACCGCGGCCAACCGCACCGCCTCGGCCACATCCACGGCCACGAGCCGCGAAACTCCCGGCTCGTGCATGGTGACACCGATCAGCTGCGCAGCCAGCTCCATGGTCGTCTTGTTGTGCGTGATAAATATGAACTGCACCCGCTGTGACATCTCGCGCACGATGTCGCAGAAGCGCTCGATGTTGTACTCATCGAGCGGCGCATCCACCTCATCGAGCAGACAGAAAGGCGCCGGATTGAGGTCGAAGATGGAAAACACCAGCGCCACCGCGGTCAGCGCCTTCTCGCCGCCGGAGAGCTGATGGATGGAGCTGTTCTTCTTGCCCGGCGGCCGGGCCATCACGGCGACGCCGGCATCCAGCACGTCCTCCCCGACCAGCTCCAGGTACGCGTGCCCGCCGCCGAAGAGCCGGGGGAACTTCTCCTTCATGCCGGCGTTGATCTTCTCGAAAGTATCCTCGAAACGGCTGCGCGTCTCCTTGTCGATGCGACGCATCGCCTCCTCGAGCGTATCGAGCGCGCCGGTGAGATCCGCAAACTGGCGATCGAGGTATTCCTTGCGCTCGGTCTGCTCGGCCAGCTCGCTGATGGCCGCGAGATTCACCTGGCCGAGCTTCTCGATGCCGGCGCGGATCGCCCCGAGCCGCTCCTCCCACGCGGGCACGCTGGCCTCGGCGGCGAGCTCGCCCTGCACGGTCTTCAGCTCAAAGCCCGTGGCGGTGAATTGCTCGAAGAGCGTCTCGCGACGCACGCGATTCTCCTGGGCCGCCAGGTGGGCCGCATCCATCGCCTCGCGCGCCTCGCCGACGCGCCGCTGCGCTTCGAGGCGCTGCTGCTCGAGAGTGCGCAGCGCGCCGTCGGCCTCCTGGAGGGCCGCGCGCGCGGCCGCCAGCTCACGCTCGACGCTCAAGCGCTGCGCGAGCGCATCGTTCAAGCGCGCCTCGAACTCGAGGATCGGTCCATCGCCGCCGGCAAGCTCCGCCTCGAGTTCCGTGCGCCGCTGCTCGAGCTGGGTGCGCTGCTCGGCCATGCGCGCCAGCGCGCTCACCGCGGCACTCTCGGCCGAGCGCCGTGACTCGATGCGGATGATCAAATCGCGTGCCGCGAGCTGAGCCGCTTGCGCACGCGTGCGTGCCGCGGAGAGCGCCTCGCGCCTCACCTCGCGCTCCTGCTCGAGCGTCTGACGCTGCGAATTGAGCTCGGCAAGCCGATCGACGCTCGCCTCGAGCGCCCCGCGCGCGTCCCTGAGCGCCGCGCGAGCCTCGTGCATCTCGCGCGCGAGTTCCGCACTTTCCTCATCGATGCGCGCGCGCCGCGCGCGGGCATGCTCGGCGCGCGCCCGCGCCGCCTGCAGCTGCCCGGTCAGCTCGCCATGGCGGCGCTGCGCAGCCTGAATCTGCCCCTGCACGGTCTCTCGCTCCACTTCGGCCCGCGCGAGACGCCCGCGCACCTCCTCCAGATGTGTCTCGGCCTCGCGCACGAGCCGCTCGCAGCGCTCGGCATCGACGCGCAGGCTCTTGAGCCGCTGCTCACGCTCGATGATGCCCGCGTGCGGATCCACGCCGCGGCTGACACGCAGCCAATGACGGCCGAGCCACTCGCCGCTGCGCGTGATGAGCGACTCGTTGGCCCCGAGCGAGCCGCGCAGGCTCAGTGCCTCGGCGAGGGACTCCGCGGTACGCACTGGGGCCAGCGACTCGGCGGCCGCGGCGCAGCCACGGACCTTGTGCGCCAAGGAGCGCGCATCGGCGGCGGACTCGGCTCGCGCCGTCTCGTGCACCAGCATCAGCCGGCCCTGGCTCAGCGACTCGAGCGAGGCGGCGAGCGCATCGAGCCCCTCGACGCACACGGCCTCGAGATAATCGCCGAGGGCGGTCTCGACGGCCCGCTCCCAACCGGACTCGACCTCGATCCGCTCGGCGAGGCGGGCACGGCCGGTGAGCCCCGCCGCGCCGAGCCACTCGCTCACTTGTCCTGCGCTGCTGCTCAGGGCGGCGCGCTGCACCGCCTCGAGCGAGGTGCATTCCGCCCGCGCCTGCTCGCGCCGCGCCCGGGCGGCTTCCAGGGCCCGCTCCGCCTCGAGCTGCGCGCTGCGCGCTGCGTGCACCCGCTCGAGCGCCGCGGCCCGCTGCTCGGTGAGCGTCTGATTCTCGGCGCGCGCGGCACCTTCCTGCTCATCGAGTCGCGCCAACTCCTCGCTCGAGTCCTGCGCACCGAGGGCCTCGCGCTCGAGGGCGAGCCGCTCGCTCTGTCCCGTGAACCGACGCAGCTGATTCTCCAGCTGCTCGATGCGCGCGCGCTCGACCTGCGCGGTGCGGTCCGCCGCTGCGAGCGCCTCGTTGAGCCGCTCCCAGCGCTCCTGCCAATCGGCGAGCTCCCGCTCGCCCGCCTCGAGCGCCTCGCCGGCGGAGTGCTCGGCCTGCCGGGCCGCCTCGAGCTGCGGGGCGCACTCCTCGAGCGCGCTGCGCACGGCGGCGAGCCCCTCGGTCTCGCGCGCGAGGTGCTCGGTGAGCTGGGCGAGGCTCGCACGGCACTGCTGCAGATCCGAGCGCTGCCGCTCGCGCAGCGCTCGGGTGTGTCGGATCGACTGCTCGAGCCGGGAAATCTCGGCGCCAAGCTCGAAGTGATGTCCCTGTACGCGCGCCTGCTGCTCGCCCGCCTCCCCGTGCCGCTCGCGCGCCCGCTCGATGGCCGCCTCCGCGGCACGCTGATCGGCAAGCGCCGACTGCATCGCGACCTCCCGCTCGCGCGTCACGCTGTCGTGCGCCTCGGCGCCGCTGTCGAGCTCGCGCATGCGCAATGCGAGCAGCTCGGCGGACACGCCTCGCTCCTGCTGCTGCAGATCCTGATAGCGCCGTGCGATGGCCGCTTGGCGCTGCAAGTGGCGGATCTGCTTCTCGACTTCCTCGCGCACATCCTGCAGGCGCTCGAGGTTCTCGCGGGTCTGCGCAATGCGGCCTTCGGTCTCGCGCCGGCGCTCCTTGTAGCGGGAGATGCCGGCGGCCTCCTCGACGAACGCGCGCATGTCTTCGGACTTCGCCTCGATGACGCGCGAGATGGTGCCCTGCTCGATGATCGCGTAGCTGCGCGAGCCGAGCCCGGTGCCGAGGAACAGGTTGGTGATATCCTTGCGCCGGCAGCGCGCGCCGTTGATGTAGTAGCCGGAGGAGCCGTCGCGCGCGACCTGGCGCCGGAGCGCGACCTCGTTGTAGCTCGCATACGCGCCGCCGATCTGGCCGTCGGAGTTGTCGAAGACCAGCTCCACCGAGGCCGTACCGACGGGCTTGCGGGCCGAGGAGCCGTTGAAAATCACGTCCGCCATGTTGTCCCCGCGCAGGTGCTTCGGGGACAACTCCCCCATCACCCAGCGCACCGCATCGATGACGTTCGACTTGCCGCAGCCGTTGGGACCGACGACGCCGGTGAGGCTGCTCGGAAAGCTGATTTGAGTCGGATCGACGAAGGACTTGAAACCGGCGAGCTTAATCTTGGTCAGCCGCATCTGCGCAATCTTCCGTTCTCTTTTGAATCGCCGCCGCAGCGAGGCGCGCTAGTGTAGAGTAATTGCCCATGCCCTCACAGCCCGCACACGCCGTCGAAACCTTCGCCAATCCTGCGCCCGAAGCGGATTACACCATCCGCATGCGGATTCCGGAGTTCACCTGCCTGTGCCCGCTCACCGGGCAGCCGGACTTTGCCACACTCGCGCTCGCCTACGTACCCGATCGGCGCTGCGTGGAGCTGAAGTCGCTGAAGCTCTACATCTGGTCGTTCCGCGACCGGGGCGTGTTCCACGAGGCCCTCACCAATGAGATCGCCGACCACCTCGCACAGGCGCTGAGCCCGCGTTACCTGCGCCTCGAGGCGCGCTTCAAGGTGCGCGGCGGCATCGCCACGCGGGTCCTCGTCGAGCGCCGCCAGAGCGGCTGGGCGGGCGCGCTGCTGTGATCGGATTCGGGGGCTGCCCCTGTACAGCCACAGGTGCGCCGGTATAATCCCGCGTTCTGCCACAAGCCCATGCGTAGGAGCGACTGATGCCGGCCAAGAAGCCCACGCCGAAAACCGCGAAGGGTAAGAAGGCCGCGCCCGCGAAGGCCGCTGCGAAGAAGGCCGCAGCAGTCAAACGGCCGTCCGCCCGCAAAGCCACCCGTGTGCCGGGGCACAAACCGGGGCCGGGCCGGGCGGCGAAAGCGCATGCGGGCGCCGGGGCGGTCGAAGAAGCGCGCAAATCAGCGGTGCGTCAGGCGGTGGACACGGCCAAGGCGCCGCCGCAGGTACCGCCACAACACTCGCGGGTGCCGAGCACGATGGACACGGATGAGGTCGAAGCGCTCGAGCCCGGAAGCCTGCTCGCAGGCCCGCGCAATGTTCAGCCGTACATTCCCAGGCGCGGCGAGCAGTACATGAGCCAGGAGCAGCTCGAGCACTTCCGCAACATCCTCAACGACTGGAAACGAGATCTGATGGTCGAGGTCGATCGGACGGTCTCGCACATGAAGGATGAAGCCGCCAATTTCCCAGACCCTTCGGACCGCGCCACCCAGGAAGAGGAGTTCAGCCTGGAACTGCGCACGCGCGACCGGGAGCGCAAGTTGATTCGCAAGATCGACGAGGCGCTCAAGCGCATCGAGGACGGCACGTACGGCTACTGCCTCGAGACGGGCGAGGAAATCGGCATCAAGCGCCTGGAGGCCCGTCCCGTGGCGACCCTCAGCATCGAGGCGCAGGAGCGGCGCGAGCGACGCGAGAAGCAGTACGGCGACCGCGACGACCGCTACCGATAATCGGTTCCCGGCGAGCGCCCGCCGGTACACGGGCCGTTTCGCACCCTCGCCGACCGGGGCATTGCATTTCGGCTCGCTCCTGGCCGCATGCGCGAGCTTCATCGATGCCCGCAGCCACGGCGGCCGCTGGCTCGTGCGGATCGAAGATCTCGACCCGCGCAGCGTTCCGGGCTGCGCCGCGCAGATGCTGCAAACCCTCGAAGCCTTCGCCCTGCACTGGGACGGCGCGGTCGAATACCAGAGCCGGCGCACGGCGCACTACCAGCGCAGCCTCGAGCGGCTGCATGCCGCGGGCGTCACTTTCGAGTGCAGCTGCTCACGAGCGCAGCTCGCGCATGCCGGAGTGTCGAGCAACCGCTATCCGGGCACCTGCCGCTCAGGTCCGCGCCGCCCGGGACCCACGGCAACGCGAGTGCGCATCGATGAGCATCGCGCGATCACCTTCGAAGACCGCTTTCAGGGCCCCTGCACCTGCCCTCCAGGCAGCCTCGGGGACGTCATCGTGCGCCGCCGCGACGGGGTGTTCTCCTACCAGCTCGCAGTGGTCGTGGACGATGCGCTACAGGGAGTGACGGACGTGGTGCGCGGGGCGGATCTGCTCGAGAGCACCGGCTGGCAGATCCTGTTGCAGGAGGCGCTCGGTCTGCCGCGGCCGCGCTACGCGCACCTGCCGCTCATCACCGAGCCCGCCGGGGGGAAGCTCGCCAAATCGCGCCGCTCCGTGGCGCTCGACCCGGCACGCCCCGGCGCGCAGCTGCACGAGATCTTGCGGCTGTTGAGGCAAAGGCCGCCACCGCCGCTCAGCCACGCACCGGCGCGCGAAGTGCTCGCCTGGGCCGTCGCACACTGGAACCCCGCCGCGTTCCACGGCGTGCGCACGATCGCCCTCAGCGGCACGGCATGAGGTCCTCGGGCGCCACCCGAGGACCGGCGAGAGTGTCGCGCGCGATCAGGCCGCGTCGACGTCGCGCATCGACAGGCGAATGCGGCCCTGGCGATCGACCTCGAGCACCTTCACGCGGATCACATCGCCTTCCTTGAGCTTGTCGCTGACGCGTTCCACCCGTTCGTTGGAGATCTGGGAGATGTGCACCAAGCCGTCGCGGCCCGGCAGGATGGTGACGAATGCGCCGAAATCCATCAGCCGCGCCACCTTGCCCTCGTAAATCCGGCCAACCTCGACATCCGCGGTGATCAGCTCGATGCGCCGCTGCGCCTCGCGCCCGGCGGTGCCGTTGACCGAGGCGATCTTGACCGTGCCATCGCTCTCGATGTCGATGGTGGTACCGGTCTCCTCGGTGATCTGGCGAATCACCGCACCGCCCTTGCCAATGACGTCGCGGATCTTCTCCGGATCGATCTTCACCGTGATGATCGACGGCGCCCATTCCGACATGTTGGACCGCGGCGCGCCGATCGCCTTGCTCATTTCCCCGAGAATGTGCAGCCGGCCGGCGCGCGCCTGCTCGAGCGCCACCTTCATGATCTCGGGGGTCACACCCTCGACTTTGATGTCCATCTGCAGCGCGGTCACGCCCTCTTGCGTGCCCGCAACCTTGAAATCCATGTCGCCCAGATGATCCTCGTCGCCCAGGATGTCGGTGAGAACCTTGTAGCGGGCGCCCTCCAGGACCAGACCCATGGCCACACCGGCCACCGGCGATTTGATCGGCACCCCGGCATCCATCAGCGACAGCGAAGCGCCGCACACGGTGGCCATCGAACTCGAGCCGTTCGACTCCAGGATCTCCGAGACGACGCGGATCACGTACGGGAACGACGTCATATTCGGCATCACCGCGTTCACGCCGCGGCGAGCGAGATTGCCGTGACCGATCTCCCGGCGCTTGGGCGAGCCCATCATGCCGGTCTCACCCACCGAGAACGGCGGGAAGTTGTAATGGAGCATGAACGGCTCGCGACGCTCGCCCTCGAGCGCATCGATGATCTGCGCATCGCGGGTGGTTCCCAGCGTCGTGACCACCATCGCCTGGGTCTCCCCGCGCGTAAACAGCGCCGAGCCATGCGTGCGCGGCAGCACACCGACCTTGACGGTGATCGGGCGCACGGTCTGGCAGTCGCGCCCGTCGATGCGCGGCTCACCCTTGAGGATCCGCTGCCGCACGATATCGCTTTCCAGCTTGAACAGCGCCGCCTCGACCTGCTCGCCGCTCCACCGGGGCGCCTCGCCGCCGGCCAGCGCCTCGAGGGTCTCGGTCTTGATCTGCCCGATGCGCGTATAGCGCTGCTGCTTCTCGGTGATGGAATAGGCCTGAGCGAGCGGTTCGCGCGCCTTGCCGTCCACCGCGCCGGCAAGTTCGGCATCGTGCGCGGGCGCCTGCCAGCTCCAGCGCGGCTTGCCGGCCTCGCGCACCAGCGCGTGAATCGCGGCGATGGCGCTCTGCATCTGCTGGTGACCGAAGACCACCGCGCCGAGCATCACTTCTTCGGACAGGCACTTGGCCTCCGACTCCACCATGAGGACGCCGTGCTCGGTACCGGCAACGACCAGGTGAAGCGCGGACTCGGCGAGCTCGGCGGCCGTCGGGTTGAGCAGGTACTGGCCGTCTTTCCAGCCGACGCGGGCCGCGCCGATCGGACCGTTGAACGGAATGCCCGAGAGCGACAGCGCCGCCGAGGCACCCAGGAGTGCGGGGATGTCCGCATCAACCTGCGGGTCGAGCGACATCACGGTGGCCACCACCTGCACATCATTGTAGAAGCCGTCGGGAAACAGCGGGCGGATCGGCCGGTCGATCAGGCGGGAGGTGAGCGTCTCCTTCTCGGTCGGCCGGCCCTCGCGCTTGAAGAAGCCGCCCGGAATCCGGCCGGCCGCATAGGTCTTCTCGACATAGTTGACGGTCAGTGGGAAGAAATCGCGGCCCGGCTGCGCGCTCTTTTGCGCACACGCGGTCACCAGCACCACCGTATCGCCCATGGAAACGCGCACGGCTCCGTCGGCTTGACGTGCCAGCTCACCGGTCTCCAACGTGACCGTGTGGGAACCGTACTGGAATGATTTGCTGACGCTCAAGGTCAACTCCTTGATGTGAATCTAACGTTCGGAGGATGAAACCGACTCCCCAAAACATGAAGGGCCGGCTTTGCGCCCGGCCCTTCGGGTGTTCGGTTATCGGCGCAGACCCAGGCGCTCCACGAGCCCCTGGTAGGTCTGCGGCTGGGTCGCCTTGAGGTAATCGAGGAGCTTGCGGCGCTGATTGACGAGCTTGACCAGCCCGCGGCGCGAGCCGTGGTCACGCTGGTGCGCGCTGAAATGCTCGCTCAAGCCGTTGATGCGCTCCGAAAGCAGCGCAACCTGGACCTCCGCAGATCCCGTATCCGCTGGACCGCGCTGATATTGCGCCAAGATTCCACTTTTCTTCTCGCTGGTTAAAGCCATTGCTCGACAATCCCAGGTAGCTGTACCGGTTACCCTTAAGAGGAAGCCCGCAATTTTACCTGGGCAATGCCCCTCGCCACAAGCAGCGTCGCTCGCCGTCCTCGATTCATTATGCTCCGATCCCTCCGCGTGCTTTACAGCGCGATCTGGCCGGTCGAGCGCCCGCCCGTGCCGCACGGGTGCACAGGCCATCCCGCCACGAACCGCGTACCGGACATCAGAGGCTGAACAATCGCCTGGGACGCACGCTCCCGAGGCCGTCGGCCTCGCCAATGCCGAGAAACCGTTCCGCCTGGTACAGCCTGACCTTGCCCGCACCGCCGCCAAGACCGATGGGCCGCACCGCCTGGCCATGACAGATTCGCGCGGCCTGAAGGCTATCCAGATGCACCGCCGGCAGATGCGCCAGCGGCCAATCCGCCGGCAACACCCCCGGCAGTGTCCCGTTCTCGCACGCGAGCCCGATCGATTCCAGGGTCTGCATCGGCTCACGCTCGAAAGGCTCGACGCTGAGGCGCCGCAGCGCCGTGACGTGCCCGCAAGTGCCCAGCGCGCGGGCGATGTCCTCGGCAAGCACGCGCACATACGTGCCCTTGGAGCAGTGGGTCTCGAGCTCGAGGCTTGCGCCGTTTTGCCCCAGGAGCCGCAGTTCGAAGATCTCGATCGGGCGCGCCTCGCGCTCGACCACCACGCCGGCGCGGGCCAGTTCATAGAGGGGGCGTCCTGCGCGCTTGAGCGCCGAGTACATCGGCGGCACCTGGCGCCCGGACCCGAGGAACGTCTCGAGCACGGCCTCGATCCGCTGCGGCGCAAGCTCCGGCACATTCGCGCGCGCGACGATCTGCCCTTCCCGGTCACCGGTGCGGGTACTGACGCCGAGGAGGATGGTGAATCGGTAGCGCTTGCGGCTCGAGAGGATCTCGCCGGCGATCTTGGTTGCCTCGTCGAGGCAGATCGGCAGCATCCCGGTGGCCAGCGGATCGAGACTGCCGGCGTGACCGGCCTTCGTGGCCCCGTACAGCCGCCGGACACGCTGCAACGCCGCATTCGAGGACAGCCCGGGGGGCTTGTCGAGCAGGACAATCCCGATCGGCATCGGCGTCAGTGCTTGGCCTGATCGTTGGCCTGATCTTTGGCCTGATCCTCGGTCCGGGCCCGATCGATCAGGCCGCTCAGGCGCGCGGCCCGCTCGACGGTGTCATCCAGCAGGAATTCCAGCCGCGGCGCATGCCGCAGGCCGAGCTCGCGCCCCACCTGCCCGCGCAGGAATCCGCCCGCGCGGGTCAGGCCGCGCCGCACCTCGTCCGCGGCGTTTTCCGCGGCAAAGGGCACGAAGTACACACGGGCGAGGCCGAGATCGGCCGCGAGCCTCACGGCGGTGATGGTGACGTGGCCGACCCGCGGATCCCTGACCTCGCGGACGATCAGCGCCGCGATCACCCGCTGCAGTTGCGCTTCGATCTTGCGAATCCTGGAGTCCGCGGCGCTCATTGCAGCGTCCGGGCCACCTCGACGCGCGCGAAGCATTCGATCTGGTCGCCCACGCGCACATCCTGGTAGTTCTTCACGCCGATGCCGCACTCGGTGCCGGCCCGCACCTCGTTGACATCATCCTTGAACCGACGCAGCGACTCGAGCGCGCCCTCGAAGATGACCACATTGTCGCGCAGCACGCGGATCGGGTTGTTGCGCCGCACATAGCCCTCGGTGACCAGGCAGCCGGCGACCACCCCGAACTTGCTCGAGCGAAACACCTCGCGAACCTGCGCCACGCCCACGATCTGCTCCTTGATCTCCGGCCGCAGCATTCCGGTCATCATCTGGCGGACGTCGTCGATGGCCTCGTAGATGATGCTGTAATAGCGCACTTCGACACCGGTTTCCTTCATCGCCTCGCGCGCCCCGGAGTCGGCGCGAACGTTGAACCCGATGATCAACGCCTTGGACGCGGCGGCGAGCTGCACGTCCGACACGGTGATGCCGCCGAGGCCGCTGGCAATCAACTTCACCTGCACTTCCTCGGTGGCAAGCTTCTCGAGCGCCTCGCGCAGCGCCTCGACGCTGCCTTGCGTGTCACCCTTGACCAGGACCGCGACCGCTCCGGCCTTGTGCTCCTGCATCTGCGAGAACACATCCTCCGTACGGGTCGCCTGCCGGGCGAGCTTCACGTCGCGCGACTTGCTCTGCCGGTACATGGCCACTTCGCGCGCCTTGCGCTCGCTCTCGACCGCCAGAATCTCCTCCCCGGCGTTCGGGGCGCCCGAGAGGCCGAGGACCACCACCGGCATCGACGGCGGCGCCGCCTCGAGCGCGTTGCCACGCTCATCGAACAGGGCCCGCACCCGCCCGAACTCCGAGCCGGCAATGATCGGCTCACCGAGCCTGAGTGTGCCTTTCTTCACCAATACCGTGGCGACCGCGCCCCGGCCCTTCTCGAGGCTCGACTCGATGATCACGCCGCTGGCGAGTCCCGTGCTCGGCGCACGCAGCTCGAGCACCTCCGCCTGCAGCAGCACCGCATCGAGCAGCCCGTCGATCCCCTCGCCGGTGTGCGCCGACACATTCACGAACATGTTCTCCCCGCCCCACTCCTCGGGAATCACGCCCTGCTTGACGAGCTCGTTGCGCACCCGGTCGGGATCCGCATCGCTTTTGTCGATCTTGTTGACCGCGACCACGATCGGCACACCCGCGGCCCGCGCGTGCTGGATCGCCTCGATGGTCTGCGGCATCACGCCGTCGTCGGCGGCCACGACGAGAATCACCACGTCGGTGACCTTTGCGCCGCGAGCGCGCATCGCGGTGAAGGCCGCGTGGCCCGGGGTGTCGATGAAGGTCACCACGCCCTTGGGCGTCTCGACGTGATAAGCGCCGACGTGCTGCGTGATGCCGCCGGCCTCGCCCGCGGCCACCTTGCTGCGCCGGATGTAATCGAGCAGCGAGGTCTTGCCGTGATCGACATGCCCCATCACCGTCACGACCGGCGGACGCGCCTCGAGCTGTTCCACCTCGGCGTGCTCGCCTTGCAACCCCGCTTCGATCTGGTCCTCCTCGATCAGCCTGGAGGTGTGACCGAGCTCCTCGACCAGCAACACCGCCGTGTCGCGATCGAGCGATTGATTGATGGTGGCCATCACGCCCATGTTCATGAGCGTCTTGATGACCACCGGCGCCTTGACCGCCATCTTCTGGGCGAGCTCGCCCACGGTGATGGCCTCGCCGATGGTCACCTCGTGCACCTGCGGCGCGGTCGGCCTCTCGAATCCATGGCGCGTCTCCGCCGCGCCGCGCACCGTGCGCGACTTGACCGGGCGGCGCTTCTTGAATCGCGAGCTGACGTCGGAGGTGACATGCAGCTCCTCGCGTCCATAGCGGGTGTGTTTGTCGTCGGTCGCGGGGCGTTCCCGGGCCCCGGGAGCCGCCGGTCGCGCCGCGGCGGGCGGTTCCTTGACCTTCGCAGCCGGCTCGCTCGTCTCGACAGGTTGATTCGTACGGTTCTGGCGCTCGAACTCCTCCTGCTCGCGGCGCTCCTGCTCCTGTTGAGCCCGCTGCTGCGCCTCTCGGCGCGCCTCTTCCTGGGCGCGCTTGCGGGCAGTCTCTTCTTCGATGCGGCGCCGATTCTCCGCCTCGAGCCGCTCGTGCTCGATTCGCTCCTGCTCGAGCCGCTCGGCCTCCTCGGCCTCGCGGCGCTTCTGCTCGAGCTCGTCGGTCTGCTTGCGCGCCTGCTCCTCGAGCACGTCGCGCTTGATGTAGGTGCGCTTGGTCCGTACTTCCACGCTGACCGTGCGCGAGCGGCCTTGAACGCTCGAGAGCTTCAGCTCGCTTTGAGTCTTGCGTTTGAGGGTGATGCGGCGGGGCGCGGCGTCGCCGTCCTTGCCCGCTCCGTGGCTGCGGCGCAGATGGGTGAGCAGCTCGAGCTTTGCGTCGTCGCTGATGTGATCGTCCGGTCCGTTGACCCGAATGCCGGCCTGATCGAGCTGCACGAGCAGCCGATCCACCGGCACCTTCAGGACTTCCGCGAACTGCGCTACGGTCACTTCCGCCATACGTCTTGCACCCTTAAAGATCAGTGGCTGGGCGCGAACCAGGGCGCCCGCGCTGTCATGATGAGCTTGCCCGCCTCTTCCGGCGCCAATCCCTCGATATCGTTCAGTTCATCGATCGACTGCTCGGCGAGATCCTCGCGCGTGCGCACCCCGCGACGCGCCAGCGCCAGCGCCAGATCCGGACTCATGCCCTCGAGCAGCAGCAGATCGTCGGCCGGCATCGACTGATCCAACGACTCCTCGCTGGCGATCGCCTGAGTCAAGAGCACGTCGCGCGCCCGGTTGCGCAGCTCTTTGACGATCCCCGCGTCGAACTCGGCGATCGAGGCGAGCTCGCCCTGCGGAACGTATGCGATTTCCTCGATGGTCGAGAAACCCTCTTGCGCCAGGATGGTCGCCACGTCCTCGTCCACGTCGAGCTGCTTCATGAACAGTTGCACCAATGACTTGGCCTCGGTCTCGCTCTTGGCCTCGGCATCGGACTCGGTCATCACGTTCAGTTCCCAGCCGGTGAGCTGGCTGGCGAGGCGGATGTTCTGTCCGCCGCGGCCGATCGCCTGAGACAGCTTGTCCTCGGCCACCGCGATATCCATGCTGTGGGCATCTTCGTCGACCACGATGGAGAGAACCTCGGCGGGCGACATGGCGTTGATGACGAACTGAGCCGGGTTCTCATCGTAGGGAATGATATCGACACGCTCGCCGGCGATCTCGTTGGAGACCGCCTGCACGCGCGAGCCGCGCATGCCGACGCACGCGCCGACCGGGTCGATGCGCGCATCGGTGCTGCGCACGGCGATCTTGGCGCGCACACCCGGATCACGCGCCGCCCCGAGGATGTGGATCAGCCCCTGGCCGACCTCGGGTACCTCGAGCTTGAACAACTCGATCAGAAACTCCGGCGCGGTGCGCGTGAAAAACAGCTGCGGTCCGCGCAGCTCGGAGCGCACCTCGCGCAGGAACGCCTTGATGCGATCCTGGGCCTTGGCCTGCTCGCGCGGAATCATGTCGGTGCGCGGCACGAAGCCCTCGGCGTTCGAGCCGAGATCGATGTAAAGCCCGTTGCGGTCGACCCGCTTGACGACACCGCTGAGGAGCGTGCCGACCCGGTCGCGATAGGCGTCCACCACCTGCCGCCGCTCCGCTTCGCGCACTTTCTGCACGATGACCTGCTTGGCCTGCTGGGCGGCGATGCGCCCGAAGCCGACCGACTCGATCGGCTGCTCGACGAACCCGTCGATCTGCGCGTTTGGATCCAGATCGCGCGCATCCTCCAGGCGCAGCTCCCGGTCCGGCGCCTGCAGCTCCGTGGAATCGTCGGCGAACACCTTCCAGCGGCGGAATGTGTCGTAATCGCCGCTGCGCCGGTCGATCGCCACCCGCACGTCCCACTCCTCGCCGTGCTTGCGACGCGTCGCGGCGGCGAGCGCAGCCTCGAGCGCCTCGAAAATCACATCTTTGTCGACACCCTTCTCGTTCGAGACGGCATCGACAACCATCAGGATTTCCTTGTTCACTGCTGTCACCTCTGCACCTGTCGCCACCGCGCGCAACACCGCTCAACCGGCCAGTCTGGCCTTGGCCAACTCTTCATACCGTACCGCCACACGCTCGCCATCAACGTCAAGCTCGATCCCCGCGTCCCCGGCCGCCACCAACGTGCCGGTATAGCGGCGCCGACCCTCGCGCGGCGTCGCAAGCTCGACGAACACCCGCTCGCCGGCGAACCGCGCGAAATGCGCGCGCGTGCGCAGCACCCGGTCGAATCCCGGCGAGGACACCTCGAGGGTGTATGCCGTGGGAATCGGGTCCTCGACATCGAGCAGCGCCGAAACCTCTCGGCTGACGCGCTCGCAGTCCTCGATTCCCACGCCGCCGTGCCGGTCGATGTACAGCCGCACGAGCGCGCTGCCACGCCCGGCCCCGTAATCCAAATCAACCAACTCGTAGCCCAACCGCTCGATCACTGGCTCGATGAGGGCGATCAGCCGCTCGCGCAATGTCGCCGACATCGATCCGCTCCCGTAACCTGGCCCCAAAAACGCAAAACGGGCCACCCGGCCCGCCCAGCCAAAGCCGCGGGTGCCGCCCCTTGAGGGCAACGCCCGCCTGTCGGCCGCCCAAAAACAAAAAGCCCCTCGGGGGGCTTTCTGGCTGTCACGCTGTCGGGGCGCTCACCCGTGGGCGCAGCCGCTCCGCTCTCCGCAGCCGAGGCCCACGGAGGAGGCGCATTGTACGCGCAAGACCTCCGAGCTGGAAGGCTTTTTTTTTCCTGCGCCCAGCCCCCTGTCCCCTGCGCGTCCCGCCCGCCCCGTGCCCCGCCGGCGGCTCACACCGTCGAATTCAGCCTGCTGTCGCAGCCCGAAAGAGGCGTCGGGGCGTCACCCCGGCGCCTCGCGGCCGCCCGACGCGCGCCGCTATCGCAGCTCACCCAAAGCAGCCGATAATGGCGCATTGGGCGCAGGGCTCTGCCGCGCTCGCGGGAGATCCGAGGCATGTCGCTCAGTGTGTTCGACATTTTCAAGGTCGGCATCGGGCCCTCCAGCTCGCACACCATGGGCCCGATGCGGGCCGCGTTTCAGTTCGTGCGCGATCTGCAGCAGGCCGGCCGGCTGGCGGCGATTGAGACGGTCACGGTGCGCCTGTACGGATCGCTGGCGCTCACCGGACTCGGTCACGGCACCGATCGGGCGATACTCATGGGGCTCAGCGGCGCATTGCCCGAATCGGTCGATCCGGATGCCATTGAGCCCACGCTGCAGCGCATCCGCGCCAGCGGGCGCATCGCGCTGCTCGGGGCTCACGAGATCGCCTTCGACGAGCGTACGCAGCTGCAGTTGCTGCGCAACGAACGGCTTCCTCAACATCCCAATGGCATGCGCTTCAGCGCGGCGGCGGCCGGCGGTGCGGCGCTGTGCGAGCAGGAGTACTACTCGATCGGCGGCGGCTTCATCGTGCGCGCCGGACAAGACATGGCGCAGCAGGCCGGGGCCCCCGCGAGCATCCCCTATCCGTTCTCGAACGCACGTGAGTTGCTCGGCCAATGCCGCGACAACGGCCTCGAGATCTTCGAGCTGATGCTCGCCAACGAATGCGCGCGCGCGAGCGAGGCGAGCGTGCGGGCCGGCCTTGAGCGCATCTGGGAGGTGATGCAGGCATGCGTCGAGCGCGGCTTCAGGCACAACGGCGTGCTGCCCGGACCGTTGAAAGTGCGGCGCCGCGCTCCGAAGCTGTACCGCCAGCTGACCGAAAGCGCAACGGCTCGCCCCCTGGAGGCGCTCGACTGGGTCGACGCATTCGCCCTGGCGGTGAACGAGGAGAATGCCGCCGGCGGGCGCGTCGTGACCGCGCCAACCAACGGCGCGGCCGGCATCGTGCCGGCCGTATTGCATTTCTACCGCCGCTTCGAGCCCGGCGCCAGCGAGGAGGGTGTGCTGCGTTTCCTGCTCACCGCCGGGGCCATCGGCATGCTCTACAAACAGAACGCTTCGATCTCCGGCGCCGAGATGGGCTGCCAAGGCGAGGTCGGGGTAGCCTGCTCGATGGCCGCGGGGGGCTTGGTGGCGGCCCTGCAGGGCAGCAACGAGCAGATCGAGAACGCCGCGGAGATCGGCATGGAGCACAATCTCGGGCTGACGTGCGATCCGGTCGGTGGGCGGGTGCAGATTCCGTGCATCGAGCGCAATGCCATGGGGGCGGTCAAGGCCATCAATGCGGCACGGCTCGCCATGCGCGGCGATGGCAGCCACAAGGTGTCCCTCGACCACGTGATCCTGACCATGCGCCAGACCGGCGCGGACATGTCCACGATCTACAAGGAGACTTCACAGGGCGGACTGGCCGTCAACGTCACCGAGTGCTGAAGGGCACATCGGCACAGCCGCCCGTCCCGGTTGCCTGGGACCGGACGCTCAGGACGGCTCCGCGGCCGCCCGGCCGCCGCCGCACAGCGCCTCGGGACACCGGCGGCTCGGGCCCCGACCCGCGCGCTCGGGACTATTGCCGCGTGCCTTCGGCGGCGAGCGCAACGCGGTTGCGTCCGGCGCTCTTGGCGTCATACAGCGCCGAATCGGCCCGTTGGCGCAGCGTCTCGAGCGAATCGCCCACGCGGGCGGCCGCCGCGCCGATCGACAAGGTCACATCGCCCGCGAACTGGGCCCCGTCGGTATGTACGATCAGCATGCGCTGCGCCGCCGAGCGGATCGTCTCGGCCAGCGCCGCCGCCGCGGCCATCGATTTGCCGCGCAAGAGCACCGCGAACTCATCCCCGCCGATGCGCACCGCGAGGTCCGCCCCGTTCAGTCGCTCGCGCAGAATCCCCGCCACTTTCACCAACACTTTGTCGCCGACCACGTGGCCGTGCGTGTCGTTGATCCGCTTGAAATAGTCGATGTCGATGGCCAACAGCACCACGTCCATCAGTCCGTGCGGGTCGTCCTCGCCTTCGATCGCGCGCCGCAGGCCGTTGAGATTGGCGAGCTGGGTCAGTGGATCGCGCTGCGGCTCAGTGTGTGCGCGCTCGAGCCGATCGATGATGCCGATGACCTCCGCGCGCTGTCTGGCGAGCTGCGCGTGCAGGGCGTTCAACTTCGAGCACACCTGCTCGGCCTGGGCAAGCAGGCGGCCGATCAGCGCCGCCACCGCATCGCCATCGCGCTGCGCCAGCTGCCGCGCCGCCGCCGCGAGCGTCTCGGTGAAGCGCCCCAGAGTCCCTTCGGCCTCGGCCGTGTCCTGCTCGGTGCGTCCGATCAGCTCGTGCAGATCCCGCTGCGCCTGCTCGAACATCGCCACGTCGCGGGCGGCGATGTGCAGCGCATGCAGGCGCCGGACGTCGGCGTCCGAGACAGGCGCGGAGGAGGCCAGCAGTTTCTCCAGGTCCTGGCTGAGCGCGGGGTTGATCTGCGCGGCATGCTCGTACCAGACCGTATAGCTCAGCGGATGGTACCCGGCCGGATGCGGCGACATCAGGTGCAGCACGCGCCGAAGAATCTCCGCGCTTTCTTCCCTCGATTGCTGGTAGACCATGCGGGTGAACGGGCGAGACCTGATTTTACTTATTTGCAATGTTAGCAGCGCGCGCCCGCCGTTGCACGCCCAGCGCCATCAACGCCGCCGCGCACCGCAGCGACGTTGATGGATGAACGATCGCCTTAGCGATGAACCGCCGCCGGTGGCGCATCCCCGGGGGCGCCCGGCGGCGCAAAGCTCGGCACGGGCTTCGGCGCCTCGCCATTGACCGCGGCGCTCTCGCGCTGCTCGCGCTTGATCCGCTCGTAAATCTCCTCCCGATGCACGGCCACGTGCTTGGGCGCATTGATACCAACGCGCACCTGATTGCCCTTGACGCCGAGCACCGTGATGGTGACGTCATCCCCAATCATCACGGTCTCGCCGACTCGCCTTGTAAGAATGAGCATCTGCTGGTCCTCTCTAGGTGTTGATGATCCAAAACTACGATCCGATCCAATCGGCTCAATGGGGGACGCCCCCCCCCTGCCGATCCGTGGCCCGGTAACCCAGAACGAACGCCCCGTCCTGGTGAGTAACGGTGAGCGGCTCGATCCGGGCAATGCGCTCCAGGGTCGCCCCGACGTTGCGTACGCTGAACGCTCCACCGATCTGCATGCGGGCGGCACGCGAATCGGCAATGACGATGCGCTGCGTGGTATAGCGGCTCAGATCGCTGACAAACGCGGCAAGCGGCTCCCCGCGCGTCTCGATGATGCCCTGGCGCCAGCGAATGACGTTTACCGCCCGCGCCGGATGCACGCGGCCGATCGGTCCGACCGGTGAGTACTCGATCTGCTGGTTGGCCGTCAGGTGGCGGATCCAGGACGGTGCGCGCGCCCCCTGGGACAGCCCCTCCACCGACACCATGCCGCTGACCACCGTCACCCGCACATCGCCATCGGCCTTGCGATACACGTCGAAACGCGTCCCGAGCACCCACACCTCGCTGCGCGCCAGCAGGATGCGGAACGGTCGGGCCGGATCGTGCACCACTTCGAAAAATACCTCGCCGCGCACGAGCCGTACCTTGCGGTCGTCGGGACTGCCGATCCAGCGCAGACGCGTGTTCGTGTTCAGATAGGCGACGCTCCCATCCGGCAGCAGGACGCTGCGGACCTGGCCGACCTCGGTACGATAGGTGCGCGGCAGATACCCCTCGCCCCACATCCACAACCCCGCGGCAGCGGCCACCACGAGCGCCGCCATGGCGGTCACCCCCACGAACCACAGGGCCCGACCGTGCCGCTTCGCGCGCCGCGGCATCCCCGCCGCGCTTGCGACCAGCGCGGCCCGCGCGGGACCCTTGAGTTCAGCGGCCACATCCAATACTGCGCGCAGTTCGCTGAATTCTTCCGCATTCATCGTATCGGCCAGCCAAGCCTCGAGGGCACGCTGCCGCGCGGGTGCAAGCCCGCGCCTCATTCGGGTCAGCCACTGCGCCGCCTGGGCACGCGCGCGCCGCCGCCGTTCGAGGAAGGGGCTAAGAGTCAATCAACCTCCGCCAAATCAATGCCTTGCTTAGACAACCTCAGACGACACTGCTTCAGGGCGCGCGTCATCCGCTTGTCCACACGCCGTTCGGATATTCCCAGCCGCCGAGCGATCTGCTTACGCGACTCGCCCTGCACGTGCGCCAGCACGAATACCGTGCGCAACGCGGCGGGCAGCTCGCCGATCACCTGCGCAACGCGCTGCTCGATCTGCTCGGCCATCACCTGCCGCTCCGGCTCCCCCCCCAGGTCGGGTACCTGCTCCATCCCCGCCGGTCCGCCGATCATCGCGCTCTCGACCCGGCGGCGGCGCAGTTGCATCAGTGCATATCGAGTCGCAACCTTGAAAAGGATGGCCCGCGGAAACAGCACCTGCTCTGGCCGGTACATCCGGTGCAGCTGCTCGTAGGTGTCCTGAATCGCCTCCCGAGCCAGATCCACCCGTCCGAGCATTTGGGTGAGATAGCCGAGCAGCTGGGCCTCGTGCGCACGGCACAGCTGGTCAAAGAACGCCTCCGCTCCCCCCGGTCTGGGAAACCGTTTGATTTCGCCCAATGGCTTACCCACTCCCCCTCCCCTCCCTCTTAGATGCTCGAGCTTCACTTTGCCCCCCCCCAGGAACGATACAAAAATATTGGCTCGGTCCTGCGGACACGCTGCGATGCGACATAATCCGCGCGATCGCGAACCCCGCGAGCCGATGGTGCCCTGACGCACAGCGTCCCGACCGGCAGAAGCACTCCTGAACAGTCCGGCGTGCGAAGAAGGCCTCGAACCGGCCCCGGCGCAAGCCTCGAGCGAGCCGCAACCCGAGCTGATCGAGCTCGGCAAAGTATCCCAGACCCAGGGGGGCTTCTGGGCGCGAAATACGACTCGGCAGTCAGCCGACAGCATTACTGAGGATCGGTTACACGGCTCGGTTCACCAGCGCTGCGTGACCTGCATGCTCAGCACGCGGCCGAGCGCCTGAACGTTGCCGATGTCATAACCGAATTCGCTGTCCACGAACGGCGGAGACTGGTTGAAGACATTCACAGCGTTGAGCCAGAGGGTCGTCTGCCCGAAACGACTCGCGGGCAGCTTCTCGCTCGCGAACAGGTCGAAAGTGCTCCAGGCGCCTACCACCGGCACGAGCCTACTGGCCGGATCGCGGTACGCGCCCGTGTAGCTCATCGCCACCGTGACGGACGGGCCGGACGCGTTGCGGCCATGCGCTCGCCAGCCCGCGGTACCCCGCAAACGCACCGCCAGTGGATTACCGACGGTATCGAGGATGCTCACTGAGGGAGAGGTGGGGGTCAGCGCCTGCTCGAACTGCAACACATCGGTGCCGCGCAGTCCGAAGTGAAAATATCCCCATCGGCTCGCGAGCCGCTCGCGCGCCCTGATGTCGAGGCCCCGGGTCCGGGTGGCCGAGAGATTCGCCAGGCGCAGATCCACAATTGCGGCCGGGTGACTCGCAAGACAGGTCGCGACGGGACCGACGAACTGTCGGCTCGCGCAGATGGCGTCGATTTCCGCCGCCGTGGGGGCGCGGTTGATCACCGCCGCCCACTCGGTGCCGTCCTGCAGAACCGCGAACGGATCGCGGGCGGCGGGCTGCTCGATCCGGTTCCAGTAGTCGATGTCGTAGAACGTGAGTGACACCTGGGCTCCGCGCCAGGGCGTCAAATCGAAACCCGCGGTCCAGGTGCGCGCGGTCTCATTGGTCAGATTGGGATTGGAGCCCTGCTCGGCCAGCACCAGCGAGCGGCCGGATGCAGACAGCGGGTCCGGCACCACCGTCAGCCCCGACACATTCTGCGACGTGTCATACAGCGCGTCGAGCGTCGGCGCACGGTACGAGCGACCCCAGCTGGCGCGCAGGTTCAGCCAATCGGAGGCGATCCACTCCAGCCGGGCCATCGGATTGAATGTGCCGCCGAAGTCGCTGTAATGATCGTAGCGGCCGGCAAGATCGAGCGCGAGGCGCGGCCGGGCCAGACTGTCGCGCCCGCTGCCGAGCAGCGGCACGTGCAGCTGTGAATACACCGATAAGATCCGCCGGCCGTAGCGCTCCGCAACGATCGCACCGCGTGGACTGCCGGGCTGCGGCACCTCGAGCGCCAGAGTCTCGGTGCGCCATTCCAGGCCGACGGCAAGCTTGGCCTGCCCGGCGGGCAAGCGCAACAACGGGCCGTTGGCGACCAGGTCGCTCGATTCCAGAGTCGAGCTCGAGCGCCGGCGGTAAATCTGGCCGATGGCCGCCACCGTCGCCGGGTTGTTGTCCGATCCGTAACCGAAGGCGTTGAAGGCGGTGGCCGGGTTGGAATCGGCAAGCGCCGCGGCGAGGCGCGCCGGATCGGCGACACCGTACTCGTCGGCGCGCAGGTACTGCTCGCCGCCCGACTCGCTCGCGGTCATTTGCCAGCCCCGGCCGAGCTGCACCGTGCCCCCGATCGTTCCGTCGTATACACGCGAAAGAGCGGCAAAGCGTGTCGGCCCGAGGTCATTCAGGAAGCTGTAGGCGACCAGCGTATAGGGCACGGACGGGAAGGGATTGACGAAATAGGCGTTGCTCGCGGGTACCTGCAGTACGGCATCGTTCGGCATCATGCTCTGGTCGATGTCCCGCTCGGCGTAGCGGGCCTGGACAAACAGCTCCACTCTGGCGCCCACGCGCTGGCTCGCCGAGCCGTACAGCTCGTTGGCGACCCGCTCGGGAAAGATCTGGTAGTCGACGAGCGGGTTCTGCAGGTTGATGCGTGTGGTGAGCGCGGCCGGGGTGAGCGCCGCGCCGTTCAGCCCGCCCGGGATGCCGTACGCCGGCTCGAGTGTCATCGGATAGAGGATGTTGCCCGGATCGGCGTAATAGCTGTCGTAATTCGCCCCGCCGAAGGGCGTCTTGTCGGCGTTGGCCGCATAGGCCCGGGCGCTCGCGGCAAGCGGCGTGGCATCGGTGTACTCGTAGGCGATCATGCCGTGCCCACCCCGCCAGTGCGTGCCGAACAGCTGCCCGAACATCCATTCGCCGCGACCGCCGATCGCGCTCCCGTAGCGCACCTGCGTTTCCGCGCCGTCGAATCCGTTGCGCATCATGATGTTGACGACTCCCGCCACCGCGTCCGCGCCGTACAGGGCCGAGGCACCATCGGGCAGCACCTCGATGCGCTTCACGGCGATCCATGGAATGGTCGATACATCCACGAACCCGCCAGTCAGTCCACCGAGGGGTTGGCGGTGACCGTCCACCAGCACCAGCGTGGCCCCCACGCCCAGGCCGCGCAGATTGATGCCTGCGCCGTCCTGGACGTTATTGTCGACGTTCAGGTCCTCGCGCGGCCCGTTCAACGAGATCAATGGCAGCGCGTACAGCGCGTCCGCGACACTCGGGTAATCGGCCTGCTCGAGCTGCGCACGGCCCACGGTGGTGATGGGCGCGAGGGCCGATCGGACACCGCGGATCAGGCTGCCGGTGACATCGACCCGCCGAAGGAGGGCGTCCGTCTGATCCGCGGCCGGATTGGCTTGGCGTGCCAGGTTGTACACCGTGTGGGTGACTGGCCGCGGCGTCGGACCGGGCGGCGCCGGGCGGATGATGACGGAGTGGCGCGACTCGAACCTGAACGTGAGGCCCGTGCCGCGCAGCATGCGCGCCAGCGCCACCGATCCGCTCAGCATTCCGTGAACCGCGTGCGTACGCAGCTTCAGCGCCTGGGGTGTCGCGGCGTAGATGGCCCGCACACCGGACTGGCGATAGAACTCGAGCACCGCCTGCGGCAGCGGTTGCGCCGGTAAATTGAACAGAGTCACCGGGTCCTCGGCCTGCGCGTACGGCCCGGCGTACAGCAGCGTCAACGCCACCCACAGCACCCCCACTGCCCGCCGCACGCCGCGACGCTCCGGCTTCCGGGCCCCGGCCTCTTGGTTGTTGTGATCCATGCTCCCTGTCACTCAAGTCACAGTCTGCCATACACCGCGGCGCCCTGACGAGTTCCGACGACGCCAACGCTCGCGCCAGGACTCGATGCAGGCGTATTCGATCAACTCTTCGGACTGAGTCTCGATCTCCACGCGGCCCGCGAGCGCCCGCTCCAGTCCCGGCCGATCGAGCAGGCCGTTCGCGACCAGCGTCCCATCGAGCAGCAACTCGCGGTTGCGTTCGGCCGTCAGGCGCAGGTGTGTCTCGATGCCGCCCGTGTTGCGCTGGTTGCCGATCGGCCGCGGCAGCGCCTCGTAGAACGTGCGCCGCGCGAGCGCGCGATCCCAGCCACCCGCGGTCAGCACATCGACCGGTATGGGCAGACACAACTCCATCAACGGCTGGGAGCACAGCGGCGCGAGCCGCTCCGGATCCCCCCGCAGCGCCGAGCGCGTCGTAGAAATCAAACGGCGCGAGAATCTGGTGCGCGCGCCAGAGTTTGCCGCTCGGAACCTCGCGGCCGCGATACAGCAACGGGTGCAGGCAGTACCCCTGCCGCACTGCCGTGGCGTCGACACCGTCGGCGAGCAACCCGCGCGAGCGCTGCGAGGCGCGAACCGGATGGAAGGTGCCACGGGACCGAGACCCGGTGCGTACTGTCAGCACCGCCGCGCTCACGGTCACGTCGTGCCGCTAGCCCTTTCCGGCGGAGTCGCTCTCCTCGAGCCGCGCCCGCACGGACCTCAACGCACGGGCGACATACACCTTCGCCATGCGCGCACTGATTCCCATCTCGCGCCCCACCTCATCGAACGGCCGGCCTTGAATGATGCGCAGCATGAACGCATCCAGGCAACGCGGCGGCAGCTGCCCGACGGCACGCTCGATCACCTCGAGACGCTGTCGAGCGTCCACCACGGTCTCGGCCGACGGCGCGAGCGGCTCGGCTTCGCAGCGGACCGCGAGGCTGAAGCGCTCCCGCACCGCGCGTCGACGCGCCCGGTCCGTCACCAGGTTGAACGCACTGCGCCACAGATAGCCGGCGAGCGATGCAATCCCATCGCTGCGCTCGACCGCCAGTACCTTGACGTACGCCTCCTGGGCAATTTCCTTGGCGTCCTCGACCGAACCGGTTCGGTGGGTCAGAACGCGAAGCAGCGAGCCATGATGCTTGCGCGCGATGTCCGCCAGTGCCTGCGCACGCAGTACGCGCTCGCGCGCACCGGCGGAATCGGCGCCAAACCCAGCTGCTCCCGGTCGCTTCCTCGAAACATCAATGGCCCGGGTACTCACAGGCTCACCGCACGCGGCATGAACCCCCACCCAGCGGGCCGTGGATATGCAAGCGTTCCCCCACGATAAAACACCTTGATCGGCAACACGTTCCCCCCTTTTGCCCGATTCAGCGCCAGCGACCCGATGTGCCCGCTCGAGCCGATCCGGCAACCCGGACGGACCGGCCTGCGCGCAGTCCACGCGATCGTTTCTGGATACGCTACTCACTAGACTCCCGCCCCAGGCGAACTTCGCACCGTCATTCACGCCTCACGGATGGCACTCGGCGGTGGCAATCCTCCAGACCCGTCGGCCTGATCCCGACAGGCGGCGATAAGCCGCTCGATCAGTCGGCGCGCTCGAGGAACATGCACTTGGCATCTGGTATTATATACAGCTCTCGACGTCGGTCAACGGCTCGAGGGCGGCTCCAACATCTGTTGGTGAGTTTTTACAGAGGATTTGCGACGCCGCCTGGACCGTCGTAGACAAACGCTACGGAAATCGCGCAAACCAGCGTATTGGCGCGCGTCCTGAATCGCTATTCAGGACGCGCTGGATCGGGGCTCCTGCACCGCCCAGCGCCGTTGAGCCCAAAAGCGTGGTTTTTGGCTCACCGTTCGCCACCTACGGCGGCGGGATCATCGGCCCTCAAAAACGCCTACCGGCCGTCCCGGGCCTCATCGACCCTGTGGCCGCCCGTCAAAGGATTCACGACCTTGATGCCGGCGATCGCCTGGCCGTCGTTCAAATCCTCGCTGAGGAGCTCATCGGCACCGACTTCCTCGGCCGAGGCCACCATGAGCGCACACCCAGAAGGAACTCCGGGCCAGCTCGGAACTTTCCACCGCACGCGCGATCGTTTCGACAGGCGTCGCGTGATGAATCCACGCGCCATACGTCTTGATGACGTCTCGCGCCGTGGAACGTGCAACAGGGATCGCGAGCTTTTGCGTCGCGTTAACGTAAAACTCCTCTAGCACCTGGATCGAGAGCCGGCCATTCCCCGACTCCCACAGTTCGCTCAGCTTCGCCACGGCCCGCTGACGCTTCATGCCCGCGTCCCGGTCATGCGCGTAGATCAGAATAGTGCAGTCAACGAAGGCGACGCTCATGCAACTCTTCGCGCCGCAGAGGTACTCCCGCTGGCGACAGCGGGTTGCGAAACAACGACAGCGCCCGCCTGCGTACCGAGGTATACCGCGCGTCCTCATCGACAAGCTCGCGCAGCTGGTCGGCCAGCAGCGCGCTCACGCTTTGTCCACGCCGTGCGGCCACTGCCCGAGCCTTCTTCAAAAGTGCAGGCTCGATCGCGCATCCTGGTAATATTCGCTTTGGCCACCAATCACGTGAAATACGTCACGTCGTGCTTGACGTCAAACCGTCGCGCCGGTGCCGCCCGGAGTGCCGGCGCACGCGGGAGAGTGCCAACTCGCGACACTTCACGTGGCCCATCGACCGAGAGCATCCGCGACGGGTGGCGCGCACCGCCTCGTCGGATGGACCCTCAAGCCGAGCTGTTGTGCCGCAGTCGGCTGCTCGGGGGATACCGTGTGTGTATTGCGTCTGCTGACGTTTTCACGTCACCGTTCGCACCGGCTGCGCGAATGGACGTCAACGGAGTCGCGTCGGACCACGTCCAGCGACCCGTGCGCCTGGATCGATCTCTGGCATGTCAGAAGCAGAGAGTGAAAAACGTACGGAAGGCCGTTCGCGGAGATGCCGCTAGTCTGCGGTTCGCATTCACGTCCGCGACCGACGTCTGAACTCCCGCCGCGGCGCGACGGAGGTGTGTTCTTCGAACCGGCGCGCTCCGAACTGCTCAGTGGGTGCCGACCGCGCCGAGCAGGTCCTCGAGCGTATGGGCCGCCGATTGCGCGGCCGGACCGACGATCACGTGAACGCAGTTCGGCGTTACGAGGGCGCTGCCGCGCAACCCGAGCCGCCTCAGTGCCTCATGGTCAACACCGCCGGCATTCGCCACCGCGATCCGCAGCCGAGAATCGGCCGGTTCCACCGTGCGCACATTCGCCGCGCCGCCGAGCGCTGCCAACAGCTTCTCGAGGATCGTCCGGCTCAATGCGACGTCCCGCGGCCGCGGCGCGTGGGCCACAGCGAACTCGGGCACTTCGACCTTAGCGCTCGAGGCGGGTATCCCCTGGCCGCCGGGCAGGCTTGCCAGCGCCTCACGGATCTCTCCGGCCAGCAGCTCCGCGGTGGGACCCACGATCACCTGCAGAGTATCGGCCGAAGTACGCACGATGCCGATCGCTCCCAGGCGCTTCAGGGCTGGCGGATCGACCGTTTCCTGAGACCTCACGGTCAGGCGCAGGCGTGTCGTGCAGGCATTCACGCCCTGGAGATTCTCAGACCCGCCCAGCGCGGCGATGAAGGCTCTGGCGCCCGCGCCAGCCGTACCGGCGCCCGACGGCAGCCCCTCGAGCTGGCCGATCCCCGCAGGTTGCTCGGCCGCCGCGGGCTCGGCCGCCTCCCTACCGGGGGTCTTCAGATCGAACCTGAGGATGGCGAAGCGGAAAATCCCGTAATACAGACCGAAATACACCGCCCCGACCGGCAAGAGCAGCAGCGGATGGGTGTCGTGATTGAAGTTGAGCACGTAATCGAACAGGCCCGCCGAGAAGGTGAAACCGAGCTTCACATCGAGGGCATTCATGATGATGAACGCCAGTCCCGTCAGCAGCGCGTGCACCAGATACAGGCCCGGAGCGAGGAACATGAAGGTGAATTCCACCGGTTCGGTCACTCCGGTGAGAAACGAGGTGAGGGCGATCGAGAGCAGCAGACCCGCCACTGCGGCGCGCCTGTGCGGCAGCGCCGTATGATACATGGCCAGGCACGCCGCCGGCAGACCAAACATCATCACCGGGAAGAAGCCGGACATGAAGCTGCCAGCGGTCGGATCGCCGGCGAAGAAGCGGTTCATATCGCCGGTGACACCGTGGTAATTGCCAACCATGAACCAGGCGAAGCTGTTGAGGATGTTGTGCAGCCCGGTGACGATGAGCAGGCGGTTGAGCACGCCGTAAATGAACAGCCCCCACGGCCCTGCGGCCAGCACCGTGCGACTGAGCGTGGCCATGCCGCTTTCCAGATGCGGCAGCTCCAGACCCAACAGGATGGCCAGCGGCAGCGCCGCGAAGCCGGTCAGGATCGGCACGAAGCGCCGCCCGCCGAAGAACGCCAGGTAGCTCGGCAGCCTGATGCGGTGAAAACGGTTGTACAGCGCCCCGCCCATCAACCCCGAGACGAGCCCCACCGGGACGGTGAGCTGTTGCAGCTCCTTGGCCGTGGATGCCACCGCCAGAAGCGCCTGCGCGTGCGCGGGGACTCCCGCGAGCACGGAGGCCGGCGCCGTAAGAAACACCGCCGCGCCCTTGAGGGTCACCAGGTACGCCACCACGGCCGCCAGCCCGGCGGCCCCATGGTTATCGCGGGCGAGACCGATCGCCACGCCGACCGCGAACAGCAGCCCCAAGTTGGAAAAGATGGCCTGACCGGCATGCGCCATGACCGGGATGTTGAGCAGATCGGGCTGACCGAGCCGCAGCAGCAGACCGGCGACCGGCAGGACCGCGATGGGCAGCATCAGTGCGCCGCCGAGCTTTTGTAGAGCGTTCAGCAACCGTTTCATCAGATTTACCCCCGCGCAGACGCGCAGGCGCCGGACGGCGCCGACTCGCCGGTCTTGCCAGCCTGCGCCGCTGACAGCCCGCGTACCGCTTCGGCCGACTCCTGCTCGAGCGCCTCGCGTGCCCAGCGTTTACAGTGCTCGAGCGTCAGCTCGCCGATCAGCGCCTTCACGCCCGGGATCGCCGCCGGCGCGCACGAGAGCTCGCGCACGCCGAGACCGATGAGAATCGGCGCAGCAGCCGGATCGGCCGCGAGTCCGCCGCACACCGCAACGCCCCTCCCGTGGGCGTGCGCCGCTTCGGCCGTGCGCGCGATCAGGGTCAACACGGCCGGATGCAGCCCGTCGAGCCGCGCGGCAAGCTGTGGATGGCCTCGGTCCATGGCCAGGGTGTACTGGGTCAGATCGTTGGTGCCGATGGAAAAGAACTCGGCCTCGCGGGCGAGCACCGCGGCGATCAGGGCCGAGGCCGGGGTCTCGATCATGACCCCAAGCTCGATCGGGGCGGTGCGACCCACTTGACGGCTCGCCTCGAGGAGGCGCGCCCGCACCGCGCGCAGTTCCATCACGTCCGTGATCATCGGCAGAAGGATGCGGCACTGGCCCGCAGGCTCCACCGCGAGCACGGCGCGCAACTGCTCATCCAGCAGGTCCTCGCGCCAGAGACTGGTGCGCACGCCGCGCAGCCCGAGCGCCGGATTTTCCTCCCGCGGCAGCGGTAGATAGTCGATCGGCTTGTCACCGCCGATGTCGAGCGTGCGAATCGTCAGCGGTTTGCTGGCAAGCGCCCGGGCAATGCGCTGGTATTCGTCGCGCTGCTCGCTCTCGCTCGGGGCATCGCGGCGCTCGAGGAAGAGAAATTCCGTACGCAGCAGCCCGCAACCTTCGGCACCGTTGCGCATCGCCGCCTCGGCGTCGGCCAGCGAGCCGAGATTTGCGAGCACCTCGATGCGCGTACCATCGGCCATGCGACACTCGCGCTGGGCAGCCTGACGCTCGCGGGCACGCCGTTCGGCATTGCGCATCGTGCGCGCTCGCGCCGCCTCCACGCGCGGCTCGCCCGGATCGACGTGCAGCTCGCCGACTTCGGCATCCAGAATCAGCGCGGTGTCCTCGACGATCTCACTGACGGCCGGCCCGAGAGCCACCAGGGCCGGAATGCCCGCGGCGGCCGCCAGGATCGACACGTGCGAGGTGGCCCCGCCGGCCGCGAGGCAGATGCCCGCAAGCCGCTCGGCATCGAGTCCCACCAGTTGCGAGGGCAGCAGTTCCCGGGCGATGAGGATGGAGCCGGGAGGCAGAGCCGAAGCCGCCGGCACGGGCTCGCCAGCGAGGGCGAGCAGAACTTGCCTCTCCAGATCGTTCAGGTCGTCGGCCCGCTCGGCCATGCGCGCATCCCCGAGGGCACGCAGCGCCGCAACACTCTCGCGGATGGCCGCGCGCCACGCATAGCCCGCGCTCTTGCCCCGCCCGATCCAACTCAGGGCCTGGGTCTGAAGGTACGGATCGGCGAGCAGCGCCAGATGCGCCTCGATCACCTCGGCAGCCGGCCCCGCTGCACCGGATCGAGCCTGCTCGAGCGCCGCTCGCACCAGGGCTTGGGCCCGATCGAGCTCCCGCGTTTCGTGCTCGCAGCCGGCGCCAGCCTCCTCGAGAGCAATCTCACGCGGGCGCAGTACGGCAGCCCGGCCAACCGCAAAACCTCTGCTTGCCACTACGCCGCGCAGCACGGCACCAGAACACAATGGCTCCGGCTGCACACGCGGGGGCAGCGTTTGGTCGGACCTCGGCGCTCTCGGCGGCGTGTCCGAGTCCGCCGTGGCCGGCTCGGCGGCCGCAAGGACCGCCTCGACCGCTTCGATCGCGGCGGCCGCATCCGGGCCCGCAGCGCGAATTTCCACTTGACCGCCCCCGCGCACCCCCAAAGTCATCAGGGCGACGGGGCTGCGTGCATTGGCTTGGCGTCCCGCGGCGTGCAGGCTGACTTCAGCCTGAAACCCCTTGATCGCCGCGGCCACCTGAGCGGCGGGCCGGGCATGTATGCCGTGCTCGAGCGCAACGCGCACAGTGCGGCCACGCGCCTCGCCCGCATTGGCCCGCGCCGTGACACCATCGGCGAGAGCGCCGGCCGGGACCCACTCCATCAGTGCCTCGCCCACACTCACAGCACAGCCCTGGACGCGGCGGGCCCAGGTACCCTGGGCGCCGATCACGAGTATCGGCGTCAGCAAGCTGCGGGCTCGGCGCGCCAGCAGATCCAAATCAAAACGGATCAACGCATCACCGGTTCGCACCGGCTGACCGAGAGCAACCAGTGCCTCGAATCCCTCCCCGCCCAGGCCGACGGTGTCGATGCCGAGGTGCATCAGCACCTCGAGCCCCTCAGCCGTACGCAACGTGATGGCGTGGCGCGTCTCGGGAAGCAGCACCACCTCACCCTCGCAGGGCGCATACAGCGTCGAGCCCAGAGGATCGATCGCCACGCCGTCCCCGAGCATCCGCCCGGCAAACACCGGATCGGGTACCTCCTCGAGCGGCGCGCTCCAGCCCGCCAGCGGCGACACCAACACCAGCGCGCTCATCGGGACGCTCGCGGCCTCAGGCCCGAGAGCAGCCCGTGCAGCAGGGAATTGTGGGCGTCATCCTCACCGAGCACCCAGAACATCGCCCCGCGCAGATGTGCCCGGCGGACGAACGCTCCCTTGAGCGCCAGCGACTGCGGGTCATCGTAGGTGAAGAAAGCATGCCGGCGGGCGTCGTAGAGCCAGGGCGCCTCGGCCGTTGCGCTCCAATAGCGCACCCAGTGCGGATCCGTAAGCATCCGCGACGCGATGGTCTTCCAAGGCATCTCCGCCATGACGCCGGTGAACTTGGAATACCGGCCCTGGTACCGCGCGCTCACCCCGGTGTACCCGCGCCCGTAAAACGCCATGCCGAGCATGATCTTGTCCGCCGGTACCCCGTGGGCCTCGTAGTAGCGCACCGCTCCGGTGAGATTGTCCCACGAGCGCTGCGGCTGCGGTGTCGGATCGCGCGGATCTGGCTTCATCGGGGTATTGAAGCCGCTGTAGGGACTGAAGATCGTGTTCATGTCGTAGGTCATGACGTTCAGCCAACTGACGTACGGCACGAGCGTGGCCAGATCGTAGCTGTCGCTCACCGAGTATGCTCCGCCCTCCTGCCACGTGCCGGCCGGCGTCGCCACAGTGAGCAGATAGCGCTGGTGCGTGCGCCGTGCCAGCGCATCGAGCTGCGCCCGCAGTTCCCGCACCAGCGCAGTGGCATCCGCACGGTCCTGCGGACGGGATGGAATCAATCCGCCGCGAACGGGAAACTCCCAGTCGAGATCGATGCCGTTGAAGCGCTGCTGCTCGATGAACAGGCGGATGCAACTGCGCGCGAACTTGGCGCGCGAGGCCGCCGTGAGCGCGATATCGGAGTACTGTGGCGCGGCGTCCCAGCCGCCAATCGAAACCAGCAGCTTCAGCCCGGGATGACGCCGGCGCAGGCCACGCAACGCGCGCATGTCCCGCAGCTGGGGAGCGCCTGGGGTGTCGCAAACATCCCCGGCCGTCGGTTCGCCGAGTGAGTAGATGATATCGTTCAAATCGGCCGCGGGGATATCCGCCACCGGCATACCGCCGTCATAGTACGCGGCCACCTGCGGAACCGCCGCCCTGACTGGCGCGCCGACCGCGAGCCCGACCAGCGCGCCGACCGCCACGAACCACCGGCTCACGCCCGCCGGGCGCCTCACAGACCCTGAATTGAATGTCACCGTAACCCCATCGATGTGCAACGCCTCGCAACTGTGGCGCGCAGATCCGCGGGCCGCAACCTCCGGCACCGCGCCCTCAGCGTGCTGCGCACGCCCACCGCCGGCGCGCGCACCCGCGGCGGGAACACCCGCCTGCGCCCCGCCGCCGGCGACCGGCACCCATCCTAGGGCCGGCGCCGGCCAAACCGGGATCATCGCGAGCGGGGGGAGTGCCCGCGGCGACCCCGGCACGGGAACCCGTCCGGTCAGCCATCCTGCCGGCGCTCGATGCGCCGCGTGAGGATCCGCATCCTCCGTCCATCCGCTTCCAGAGCTAGAACTTGTACTCTGCCGTCAGGTAGTACTGCCGGCCGTTGTTGTAGATCGCGACCGGCTGCGAGAGGTTGTTGCCATACTCCTTGACGAGCGCATCGGCCAGATTACGCGCCGCGAACGTCACGCTCAGATCGCGCATCAGATTGTAAGTCACCTGCAGATTCAACGCCCCTGCGCCGGCCACGAACTCCGACGAGGACTCGCTCACCGCCGCGTAGTAGTGCGAGCGATAGCTATAGTCCACATTGGCGCTGATCGGACCGTGCTGGTAGTAGCCGCCCAGGTTGTAGGTGTACTTCGAGTTGTCGAGCACCGGATGACCGTCACTGGCGGTGCCGTCGGCCACCATGAAGTTGGTCTGCAGACCGAACCCGTAGGGCAGCGCCTGATCCCAGGCGAGCACGACGCCCTTGATCTGGGCGTTTATGTTGAACGGCGAGGTGATCGTGAACGTCGCATCCTGCTTCGTCGTCGAGTCGTAGTACACGCCCTGCGCGGAACCGAAGTCCACGTAGTTCGTCATATTCATGTCGAACAGCTTGGCCTCCAGCATGGATTCCGGTCCATAGTAGTACTCGAGGTCCGTGCTGAAGACCGTGCCCTTGATCGGCTTCAGATTCGGATTGCCGCCAGCGCCGGTGAGGTTGGTGTCGGTGAGCAGAATCGAGCCGCCGAGCGCACTGTAGTCGGGCAGTGTCATCGTCTCGGCCGCATCGAACCGCGCCACCAGCCGCCGGGTGAGGTCGAACTTCAGGTTCGCGCTCGGCAACGCATTGAAATATTGATGATCGATTTCCGTGGGCGTGAACCCCCCGAACGCCGAGAAGGTCAGCGGGTGCGCGCCGCCCTGCAGGTTCGTCAGCACTTCCTCCAGCGTGTTCACGAAGCGCACACCGATGTTGCCGCTCCAGCGGCGCCCGCCGATATCGGCCATCAGATAGCCCGCGAAGTCGTTCTCCCGCACATCATAGGACTGCAGCCAGTAATAGCGGCTCGGCCCGGTGCTGAGATTCGTGGCATCGAACGCCTCGATCGCGCTTTCCGAGTCCATGAAGATGTTGTTGGCCCAGGCGCCGCCACCGGGCAGCGTACCCTGGAAGTTGCTCGGATACTCGCCACCCGAGTAGACCGGCGCACACTTGGGAGCCCCGCTGAAACAATTCAGGCCCTGGTCCTGGGAAAACATCGTCTCGCGCTCGTGGTGCGCGAACCGCACGCCCATCCTGAGGTCCTTGATCGCCCCGTCGTCGATCTTCAGCCTGGCGCCGAGCTTGCCGTAGGACTCCTTGTCGATCGTGTGGACGATATCGTTCCACGCCCAGCTGACGCCGTAACCGGCCGGATTGTTGGTCGCGACTCCCGGGAATTGCACCGTCGCCAGACTATTGATGCCGTTCAGCTGATAGGAGACCCCGT
>DAHXNV010000049.1 GCA_027365225.1 Gammaproteobacteria bacterium | reverse complement strand
GAACCGCGAGGCGTTTCTGCACGGCACCGACCAAGATGCGTGCTTCGCCGAACATTCCCGGACGCAGCTGCAGTTGCGGATTGGGAACGACGGCCTCCACGGTCAAATTACGCGTACTGGGATTGATTTGCGAATCAATCGCAGTGATTCGCCCGACAAATTTCCGGCCTGGAAACGCATCAACTGAAAGGTCGATCGGCTGGCCCGGATGAACCAAGCCACTTTGGCTCTGCGGCACGGTGAACTCGGCCCGCAACGGGTTCCAGACGTTCAGCGCGGCGATTTCGGTCCCTGGCGACAGATACTCGCCAAGGCTGACTTTGCGCACGCCCAGCCAGCCGGAAAACGGTGCGCCGAACGCAAGTTTTGCCAGCGTCGCGCGATCGTTGGCGACGGCCGCCTTGGCGCTTTGCTCAGCGGCTCGCGCGGAATCCAGAGCCGCCAAGCTGGTGGCGCGAGCGGCATACAGATGCCGCGCCCGCTGGTAATTTATCCCGGCGAGCACTTCATTGGCGCGATCTTGGGCCAGTTGAGCGAGCTGATTCGAATCATCGAGCTGGATGAGCCGCTGGCCCTTGTCAACGTGCTCGCCGGAGTGGAAGTAAATGCCGGTTACCTGTCCGGAAAGCTGTGGGGTGAGATCGACGCCGGAGGTCGCAACCAGGCTGGCGACCATGTGAATGTCCGAGCGCCACGCCACCGTGACTACCGGCGCCACCGAGACGCTTACCTCGAAGGGACCGTGGTGAGCCTCGGCCGCCTGCGCGGAGTGCTTCTGCCAGAGCTTGATGCCGAAGATCACCGCAAGCCCCACCGCCACGATGAGCACCGTCCGCAGCACTATGTGCCGTTCGGAGTTCGCCATCGGTCAATTCTCCTCAGCCATTCTGGATTTTCCTCGTGTCGCGACCGGGTGCGGCTGCGCGGCTGGGGGCCGCGCCGTCCAACCACCGCCGAGTGCGACGAACAGGCTTACAGTGTCGAGATAACGTTGTGATTCCGCCTGAATGTAACCAAGGCGCGCATTGCTGTACTGCACCTCGGCGGTCAACAGCGAAAGGTAATCGACCGAGCC
>DAHXNV010000048.1 GCA_027365225.1 Gammaproteobacteria bacterium | reverse complement strand
AGACCCCCTCCCCGACGGCACTGGACAGCGCCGCGGCGAGGAGGCATAAAGGCTCGGCAAAGCTGCCTCCGACGGCGCTGCGCATCGAGGGCCCGGGGTTCGACGCCAATCAAACTGCCCGGGCCTTCGTCTATGTGCGTCTCGTGCCTTCAGCATAGCCGAAGCAGACAAAACCGCACCCGGGGCGCAGGTGCGGACACCCCCAAGCCTCCAATCGCAGCGGTAGATCTCTGCCCGGCCGGACGGCCGGTCAGACCGCGCCGCCGCTGCGCGGCGACGCGCCAAAGAACGACGTATAGAGGGGGAAATCCGAAGACGATGAGAGAGGCAGTATCGACCGCCTCAGGGCTCAGGCCGTCATCTCAAAAGCGCGGCCCAACCCCAGAATCAGGCGGTTCCTGGTCACCGTTCACAAGCCGCAACCTGCTCTCCCTGCGTGATGGAATTCGTTGAAACAAACGCCGCCTTGATGGTCGGGTTTGTCTTGAGATACGGCAAGGCTTTGACATACCAAGCCACGACGTAATCAAGCAGGCCACCGTTCTTGATTGGTTTGAATATCTGCTCTGCGTCCTTGCGCTGGGAGGCACTCATGTACTTCGCCCCAACAAAGGGCGGATTACCCAAAACGTAGTTGCATTTTTCAGGCGGCAGCAATTCTTGCCATTCCACTTGAAGTGCATTTGCACAATGAATGTTCGGCGTATCGACAAGCGGGATTGTCGGACGCGTGTTGCCGAAGCGTTCCGCCGATTCGATGTTCATCTGATGGTCAGTTATCCAAAGCGCAACTCGTGCGATATGTGCCGCAGCCTGGTCAATCTCGATCCCGTGAAACTGGCTCACCCGAACTCTGCACAGGTGAGATACATCTAGAAGTCCTTTTGCCCGCTTGAAATCAAACAGTTCTTCGATTACCTCATTTTCAAGTCGACGAAGCTCTCGATAGCCTATGACGAGGAAATTTCCGCAGCCGCAGGCAGCGTCGAGAAAATTCAATTCAGACAATTTGTCGTAAAGCGTTTTTAACCTCGGCTTCGAGTGTCGAGCCGCATCGAATTCTGCACGCAGGTCTTCC
>DAHXNV010000047.1 GCA_027365225.1 Gammaproteobacteria bacterium | reverse complement strand
AGAACGTGACCGTCGAGGTCTCGCACGCGATCTGGCCGAAGCCGTTCAACACCACCGCCGAGACGGTGTGCTTGCCGCGGTTCAGAATTAACATCGGAAAGAACTGCACTGGTAATAAGGTTCCTGCTCCTCAGTTCGAAGAACATTGCACCGCCTCCAACGAATGGTTCCACATATCTATTGAAGTTATCCGGAATTCTTTCAATCATGGAAGGAAGCAGTTTTCTCTTGCCTCCAGCCCATTTTAGCATTGGAGATAACACATGAAGGCATCAGAAAAAGGATTTAAAAGATTTTGAATTGCTGCTGCTTATTTCTTCCTTATTCTTTTTACTGCGCTGTTCTGAAAAATAAATATGTATTCATGCTTGAATATGTAGAATCCACCGGCCAATGAACGATATCTCCACAAATTCTCCTGATTTCTCTTACCTCTTGTGGAGTCATAATTCTTTACCACAATACTTTTCAGGGTCAATCCCTCTTCCATTGCTGCATTCATGGCCAGAAATCCAAGCGGTTCAAGCTTTGAGTCTGAATATTTATCGCCTATGACAATTGCCAGAATCCCATCAGGACGGAGAACAAGCTTTGAGTTAATGATTACTTTCCTTAAGGAAGCTATAAAGCTGACAGTATCAGGGGTATTGGAAAGATCCAGGCTGTCCCCGGAAAACTTTATGATATCATGATAGGGCGGATGAAGAATGGCCAGTTGAAACCCTGTAAAATCATTTTTTCCAGTCAATTGGGAGAAATCAGAAGATGTGCTGTCTGCGCATTCTACAATCATTTGCACATCTTCACTGGACTTTTGGGAATCGATTCTTTCCTTTGCCCTGGTTACAATATCCATATTGAGATCAATGCCCATCCCGTTTCTGCCCTGCATCTTACATTCAATCAGTGTTGTTCCGCTTCCCATAAACGGGTCAAGAACCCAGTCGTTTTTCCTGGTATATCTCAATATTAGCTGTCTGGGTATCTGTGGCACAAAGTTACCCCAGTACCATCCCAGGTGACTTCCGCTTCGATCTCCGTCGCGTATGAGCTCGATTACGTGGGCGCCACGCGCGATCGGATCGAGGAGCAGC
>DAHXNV010000046.1 GCA_027365225.1 Gammaproteobacteria bacterium | reverse complement strand
AAAGGGGACAAGGTCCTGCTTGTTTCTCCGACCGACCCATACTTTCTGGTGATTTTGTCGGAGCTGACACTCAGGATCTCCATCTTTGAAGAAAGTCCCGTGATCGCGGAAGATCTTTCGATCGTTCTCTCCGAGATTGGGCTTCCCCATGTCAAGGTGATTCGGGATCCTTCACAGCTTGAGGCTGTTTCTGACGGAAAAAAGATCATCCATGTGAATTTTTCTGAAAAGGAACACTCATCGTACGAGGTTTACCGGAAGGTTCCTTCCGGCATGTTGTTTTGTTATGTATTGGGAAATGAAACGACGATGGAGAGATACGGATGTTTTTGACACCTTCTTTTTTAAATTCCCTGACCGGAAAGACAGAACTCCTGAAAACGAGAGAGCCGGGCAAGGTTTCGATGTATGTTTGCGGCGTCACCGTCTATGATGATTGCCATCTGGGCCATGCAAGAAGCCAGATCGTCTTTGACACTGTCAATCGGATGCTTCTGACTCTTGGATACGAGGTTCGCTATGTTCGCAACATTACGGACATCGACGACAAGATCATCAAAAAAGCCAATGATTCTGGCAAGACGATCGGAGAGATTACCTCGACCTATATCGATTCTTTCCATTCGGACATGAAGAGGCTTGGGGTCCTTTCTCCATCGGTTGAACCCCGGGCAACTCTTTATCTGGATCATATGATCTCCCTGATCCAGACCCTTCTTGAAAAGGGGCATGCTTATACCAAGGGCGGGAGTGTCTATTTTCGGGTCAAGAGCTATCCTGCCTATGGGGAACTTTCCCATCAGCAGATTTCCGAACTCAGATCAGGCGCGCGGGTGGAGTCTGATGAAGAAAAGGAGGATCCCCTGGATTTTGCTCTCTGGAAGGGGATGAAGGAAGGGGAACCCTACTACGAGGCTCCATTCGGTGCCGGAAGACCTGGCTGGCATATTGAATGTTCGGCGATGAGTCTTCATGAGCTTGGGGAATCGTTCGACATTCATGGAGGGGGGCTCGATCTTCTTTTTCCCCATCATGAAAATGAACGGGCACAGAGCGAAGCCGCAACCGGGAAGCCATTCGTTTCAACATGGATCCATAACGGATTT
>DAHXNV010000045.1 GCA_027365225.1 Gammaproteobacteria bacterium | reverse complement strand
GGCCGCAGTATGCGCAGCAGGCCGGAGTGCAGCCCGCACACCGCGATCAGATCCGCTCGGCGCTGCGGCTCGAGTTTCCCGTGCGCGAGGCGAAGCAAGAGGTCCGCCCCCCGCAACGCCCGCTCCCGCCCCGGCAGTGAGCGTCCGCGGCGCCCGTCGGCACTTCAACTGCTCTTGAAGCCGACGGCGCGGCTGCCCGCGTGGTTCAATGGACCGAGCGCGTAACTGCCCCCGCCAGGCCTTGCGCCTCTCGACAGCCCGTCGCCGTCGAAGCGCTTGTAGGGCTTTTCGTGCGGTTTCAGGGTCCTGAGCACGCGCTCGGTGAGCTTCCGCGTCTGTCGCATGATCTGGCGCCCCCAACATCCGGGGCGGGATGCCCCGATGCCCCTCATAGCGCCCCCGGCGAGTACGCTCTCGCAAGGCCCTGGGAGTCTCAAGCACCTATTGGATGCGTGTAACGCATTGATTGCTACACGATGTCAGACGCGGCTAGAGACGGGGATAGGCTGGATTGGTGGGTGCTGAGGGACTCGAACCCCCGACATTCGCCGTGTAAAGGCCGGAAAAGCGTCTTCTGGCGTCCAACGCTCACCACTTAACCTACTGAAATACTTAATTTTTGTGTTTTGGTGTCTCTGCGTGTCCCTGCTAGAATTTCCGTACCAGTTCCGTACGGAAAATCTCGCGAGGCGCAGCCGTGTCGAACTCAATCCACAAATCAACGGTCCGAGCGAAGCTCGCACCGCGCCGTGAACCGTATTGGAGTGCACCGCTCGAACCAGGGCGGTTCCTCGGCTATCGCAAGATGCCGGACTCGACGAACCCGAAGATCGTCAGGTCCGAAACTTGGATTGCTCGAGCACGCACCGAGAACACTCGCGGACAGCGATACAAAGCGCTCGGCACGGTGTCTGACAAGTTCGGATATGGACAGGCATGCATCGCAGCTCGGGAGTGGTTTTCCGCACTCGATGCCGGGGTCGTACATAGTGAAAAGTTCACTGTCCGGATGGCCTGCGACGAGTACATAGAAGATCGCGCCCGAGAGAAAGGCGCGCGGTGTGCCTATGACGCAAGTTGGCGTTTCAAGAAATACATCTTCGATGCGCCGATC
>DAHXNV010000044.1:561-1154 GCA_027365225.1 Gammaproteobacteria bacterium | reverse complement strand
GAGCGCACCCGCATCGATGCCCGGCTCGCCGACGGACGCGAGGATCTGTATCGCCATGCCAGCCGCTATGCCGAGCGCTTCTGCCGCCGTCTCGAGCAACGGCTGCGCTCCGCCCGCGCCGGCGAGCGGCCGGGTGTGCTGGCCGAGCTGCGGCGATTCTATCGGTATAGCAACGCGCGCAAGCGCTCGCACATCGAGCAGCTGGCGTAGCTGCTCGCGGGCGGCCCTCAGCGCGGCGCATCCACCCCGAGCGCGGCGAGCGCAGGGCGGGCGCGCAGCAGCCCAATTGCCGTCTTACCATCGCGAATCTCCCCGTTTTCAGCCCACAGACACGCCTGCGCGAACGGCAGCCAGTGCACCTCGATGACTTCCGCGGCCTCATGCGCTGTGGTCACCGCGGCGATGTCCATGGCGAGGAACAGGTGCAGCACTTCGCTGAAGACCCCGGGGGAGCTGAGGTAGGTGCCGAGACTCTGCCAGCGGCCGGCACGTACTCCGGCTTCCTCGGTCAGCTCGCGCTGCGCCGTCGTGAGCGGAGGCTCGCCGGGCTCGAGCTTGCCGGCCGGCAGTTCCCACAGCCAGCCGCCCGCGAC
>DAHXNV010000044.1:0-551 GCA_027365225.1 Gammaproteobacteria bacterium | reverse complement strand
GTTCGGCAGCAGCACCTCATCGGTGCTGACCGAGATGATGCGTCCTTCGTAATGCACGGTCTGTCGGGGTTGCGGCATTCGGCAAGCCTAGCACCCGCGTCGCTGCGCGGCGATGGCACGCGGGCGCGATGCGGCGAGGCATTACAATGCGACGTGATCCGTGCGCGCCCGGTCGATGGACTTTTGCCGCGGCACGCGCCGCTGCCGGCAAGAGTGTGAGATGGCAACAGGAAAATCCGTGTATCAGACCGACACCCCCGACGGCGACAACCGCGACATCGTCTTCCTGCACGGCGGCTGGCGCTGCGCCAGCACGTATATCTGGAGCCGATTCCGGGCGGCTGCGGGCACGACCTGCTTCTATGAACCGTTCAGTGAGCGTCTCGCGCACACATCCCGCAGAGGCATCCGGCGTGACTCGGACGCGAGCTGGGACTCGCACCATCCCCAGCTCACCGCGCCGTATCGCGCCGAGTATCTGCCGCTGATGCGCCGCCTCCGCCGCGGTGTGTCGGGATATTGCGAGGCGTTTGCGCTCGAACGCTACTTTC
>DAHXNV010000043.1 GCA_027365225.1 Gammaproteobacteria bacterium | reverse complement strand
CGTCTCGCGCATGCCGAGATTGGCGATGGTGGTGCCTTGCGTCGAATTATGCACGCTCATGCCGATCATCAGGCCGAGGGTGAGCAGGGAATTGACCAGCGGGCGGCCGAATTCCGTCGTCGCCGCGAAATGCGCATCGAGATGAAGCTTCTGCACATTCATCGTCATGCCACAGAACAGGACATTATCGGATTCGGTAATGGTGCGGGTCCATTCCGCATCGATCACCCGGCCCTCGTGCAACGCCTCGAAATAAAGCCCCGCCATCGGTCACGTTTCTCCCAGAGTTGGCGCCAAAACGAGTGGCAATCTTGCGCGCTCCCACGCAATATGCAAATGACCGCGAGAGCCAAATAAAGGGGGGCGCCTTCGCGTGGCCGATATCATCCTGGAGACGAAGGGGCTGGTGCGTGAATTCCGTGGTTTCGTCGCCGTCGCCGGCGTCGATATCGCGGTGCGTGAGGGAACCATTCATGCGCTGATCGGCCCGAACGGTGCCGGCAAGACCACGTGTTTCAACCTTTTGACGAAATTCCTTGCCCCGACACGCGGCAGCATCCGGTTCGCCGGGTACGACATCACCGGCTATTCGCCGGCGGCGGTGGCGCGACTCGGCCTCGTGCGCAGCTTTCAGATCTCGGCGGTGTTCCCGCATCTCTCGGCCTTGGAAAATGTCCGCCTGGCGTTGCAGCGGGCACGCGGCAATTCTTACGATTTCTGGCGGAGCGAGCGGGTTCTGGGCGTGTTCGACGCCCGCGCGCGGGCGCTCCTGGAAGATGTCGGGCTCGCTGATTTCGTCGATGTTCAAGCAGCGCTTCTGCCCTATGGCCGCAAACGCGCGCTGGAAATCGCAACCACCCTCGCGCTCGATCCCAAAATGATGCTGCTCGACGAGCCGACCGCGGGGATGGCGCATGAGGATGTCGATCGCATCGTGGCGCTGATCCGCCGCATTCGCGCGGGGCGCACTATTCTCATGGTCGAGCATAATCTTTCGGTTGTCGAAGGTCTTTGTGATACAATCACCGTGCTGACCCGCGGCAGCGTCGTCGCGGAAGGAGATTACACAACGGTTTCGCGCAATCCCGATGTCATCGCGGCCTATCTGGGCACCGCGGATGGCTGAGCCGGCGATGCTCGAAATCACTGGGCTGAATGCCTGGTATGGCGAAA
>DAHXNV010000042.1 GCA_027365225.1 Gammaproteobacteria bacterium | reverse complement strand
TGCATCTTCGCCACCACGACTTCGCTCGCCCTCAGGGGGCGCTGGATACGCTCAGGCCCGGAGACAGATCCACACTGGGCGCAGACCGGTAGCGCGCAAAGAGCAGCTTCGCCCATGCGAGGAAGTACCCGGCGCTCGCGCCTGACACCGCGGTATCCATGCTCAGCAGATGTTGCCGCCCGGCGGGCCACAGGGCCGCGGCGACGTTGAGCGCGTAATGCGCGCCGAATATCAGGACCACGCGCAGCAGAGGGATGATACTACCCGGCATCCACACCAGACGGCGCTGCGAATCGACACGAATCTCCATCGGCGTCGCCACGCCGAGCAGCCCTCCAACCAGCGCGCCAGCTGTCCAGCAGGCCAGCAATTCGGCCAAGCCGCCCGGACGCTCCGACAGACCCACCAAGCCCCAGAAAATAAAAAGACCGGGCGTGATCATGATCCGGTAAAGGCTGCGGGCGTTGGGCCTGAGACGTTTGCTCGCCTGCCAGAGCAGATACCCAAGTAGGAAGAACACCCACTTCGGCGTGCCGTCGATCACCTGAAGCACCACTTCGAGTACCTCCCATGCAAGGCCCTTGACGGGCATCGGCAGCGCTGCTCACGTGAGCTGTGCGGGCCCAGTTAGGGCTTGTGAATCAATAACATGATCGGTCGTTCACGAATAGAAGACGAAATACCCACGAATTCACGCAGTTTCGCCCAATCCAATGCACACCGGCTGCGCAAGTTATTGTTTCACACGCCCTTAGCCCTTCTCCTGACCGCCGCCGCAGATTATGACGGGGCAATAGTACCCCCTGCGTCAGCCGCTTCGAAGGTGAGAAAATTCACTCCGCCAGTCCGGCCAGTGCGCAGTCCCTGCTCTGCCTCGCAAGAAGCCCTCCCCGTGAATGGGCTCTCCCTCAGAACAGGCTGTTCGCAATCGCCTTGAGCACCGCGTGCGTTCTATCGCGGGCGTCCAGCTTCTCCATGATGTCGGTCATGTGATTCTTGACCGTACCGCTCGATATGGTGAGCACCTGGGCGATCTCCTTGTTGGAATATCCGGACGCAACCAGGCGCAGCACGCTGATCTCTCGCTCTGTGAGGTGGGAAATTAGGGCATCCATCGCGAGTGTAGATACCTCGCGAACCTTCTGCGGCGCATTGGGTAGCAGAACCTGCTTC
>DAHXNV010000041.1 GCA_027365225.1 Gammaproteobacteria bacterium | reverse complement strand
AATGGAGAAATTCGGCTGTGGCGTGATCATTAGCAGCCACGTAGAAGTCGGGGCTGTAATAGCATGCCTTTTGCCCCGCGGTGTGATCGTCAGGTATCCAAATAAATATGAAATGCGGAAACGCGGTACCTCGACGCGCTTCGAGCCAGGAAATGGCTGCGGCAACGCGATGGTTGTCGAGGATCATCCGATCCCAGCCGGGATAAGTCTTGTCGACGTGGGCACGGAGGGCGGTGCGGATGACGCCATCCCTAGCGCGGGTGATGTCCTCGCCGAAGTCCTCGAACGAGATATGATGCGCCAGTAGATTGTTGAACAGATAGAGGCGCTCTGGGTAGCTTATCCAGGGATTAGTAAAGGCACCAAGCCTCTTGCGCGCGTATTCGAACGGATTATGGCGTCCTTCCGCCTTGGAGTTCAGTGGGCCATTTCCGCCCGGTCCGGCGTTCCAGATCAGACCGCGGTGGGAGTAAATCTCAGGCCACAGCCGCTGAACGACATCGGAATCTGATGCTCCGTCCGTCCACTGGTGCCCCTGCGCGGTCACTTCGCCGTCAGCCATAAAATTGGCGAACAGCGTGTTGTGCATTGCCCAACGGTACAGATTCGGCAGCTCCCGCGGGCCGTACAGATCGAAATGTGGGTCCGCCCATTGTCCCGCGGGACGGTAGTCGCCCAAATCCTCGTCGAAGGTCTTGTTCTCACGCGAATTCTGCTTCCAGAGAGCGGCACGCTGCGCGGGCAGGAATTGGTTGTCCTGGAGGGCAGTGTGCGTCCACGAGGCGAGGTGTAGTGATAAGTCACGCAAAGACACTCTCTGCAGCATCCCGTGCATCATATCCCCGATGTATTGCCATTGCAGGTTCGGCCCCGTGCCGAGGCCTTTTGCCGCAACCACATAGAGGAAGTCATGCGCAATGGTCAGCGAACTGGGATACCAGCCCGTCGGGATGAGGCCGAGGCGCTTGCCGCTTTTCATCGCGTAGACTGCCACGTCGTCATTGCCGGCATTCGCCACGAACAGGTTGTCGCCCACCACAGCAAGCGCATCTGGATAGCTGCCAGGCGGCGCACCCGGATACGGGCGGTCAGCAATAACGCGCACGGCCTTGAGCTGCCGTACATTCACCTCGACCAACGCATCGTCATTGGCGTCAGCCACCCAGATATACGGCCCCTGGCCGGCGGCCGCCACCGCAGTGGGGTG
>DAHXNV010000040.1 GCA_027365225.1 Gammaproteobacteria bacterium | reverse complement strand
ATCGTGATCGTGGGCTGGATATCGAGATTGCGCCGGGTGATCTCCTGGCCAACCTGGTTCGTCGTGCCCTGCAGACCCTGCAGCGAGGCGTAGAGCACCGACTGCGAGTCGCCGTACTGGCCGCCCGGCACGGCGAGCTCCGCGGCGGCCCCAAGCAGCGTCGACACCGCTGCTCCTGCGACCAGGCGCTTCCAGTGCCAGTCGACCCGGTCTTCCAATCCCTCGTAACCCTCCGGATCGGTCCCCGGCAGACGGCCGAGCACGATCGATGAGCCATCCGGCAGGATGAGCCGCGTCCAGACCAGCAACACCCGGCGCTGTCCGTAAGCCACCTGGCTGTCGTATACGCCGAGCAGACGCGACCCCTGAGGCACGAGCAGGATCCGCCCCGTCACCGTGTCATAGACGTTTTGAGTGACTGTGGCGATGATGTTGCCCGGCAGGTCCGAATCGATCCCGGTCAGGAGCGCCGCCGGGATCACCGTGCCCGCCAGCAGCTCGTAGGGCACGGTGAGACGAATGAGAATGCGTACAATCATCGTCACGACCTCCCCGACTGAAACGCCCGCCAAGCATCCACCGGCCGGGCGCTGCCGGCAACCTCGAGCCAGTGGGCACGTTCGGAGCGGCTCAGGCCGTTGAACCACGCCATGCCGACCTCGGCGTCCGAGCGGCGAACGGACTGCGCCGGCTCGATGACCAGCACGCCCCGGTCGGCGTCATGCCGGTCTACCAGACCGGCCCGGGCAAGCGCTTCGCTGAAGGAGAGCAGGTTGACGCTGCCGGCAATCATGGCCGGTCCCTCGCCGGCCTCGCCGCGCAGTGTGACCGTGACTGCGCTCACGGCCGCTCAGCCCGTAGCAGCACCACGTTTGCGCTAGTGCGCAGACCGTCCAAGTAATATGCCCACGATTGCATCATCGCCCGCCGCCGGCGCGCTGTATTCTTACGCGCCGCACACGGGAGCCATCAATGCCGAGTAGGCGCACCCTGCTGCCGCGACGCGGCCACCGGATCTCGATTGAGTACGGTGGTAGGACCTACAACGGATCTTATGAAGTCAAAAGCGGTGTTCTATCAGTGTGGGTTGATGGACCAGAGGGGACAGCGGTAGCTCCGATCGCGCAATACTCAGAGGCTTTCCACCGGAAGTGACCGCAAAAACTCTGCTACGTGAGTATGCCGAGGCGAACCGATAGGCCAGAAAGCCCCGCTCAGCGAGTCCGGCGACGGCATGGTCGAACGCGTGCGCGCACAGG
>DAHXNV010000003.1 GCA_027365225.1 Gammaproteobacteria bacterium | reverse complement strand
CGCTTACGGCGTCGCACCTCAGATACTCGCCAGCGTCGTGCGCATCTGTACCCACCGGCGGATTTTTGCTTGTCCCAGCGCCCTGGATGATGCCCTCGAGTTTTGTCGGGTTGTTTTTGGACAACCCTCCGCGACGGTGATCGTGCCAGGCGAACGTCACTGGTCGATATTCGAATCCTTGTGCCAGGATTCCAAGGCCACGGGAAACATTGTTCAAGACGCTTGGTTTGCGGCCCTGGCCATCGAATCCGGCTGCGAATGGATTACCACGGATCGCGACTACGCGAGATTCAAGGGCCTCACGTGGCGACCCCCATTCTGATTTATTACGGCCGAGCGCGAGCGGCTGGGAAAAACTTGAGCATGAACGTAATTCCGCGCCGATCAGGCTAACCGCAAGGCACAGGGAACTGCATGACGCGCTGGGCCGCCGAGCTGCACGTGCCGGCCAACTCTGCCGTCATTGCGTCCGTAATGGATCCTGCGGTACAGCGGACCCACCAGCGCGAGACCCGTGTGCAATGCACCTGTCTCACATTTCACTAACCGCCCGGACGGACTGCGACTGTCTTCCTCACCCCGTGTGCGTCCAACCAATGATTGAGACGCTCAGAATCCCTCATGGGCGCTTATGCCAGCCGGTACACAGCGTGATACGGAATGCTCTGCCGCACCTCTCGTAAGTAGTGGTCGGGGCAGAGGGATTCGAACCCCCGACCCTCTGCTCCCAAAGCAGATGCGCTACCAGACTGCGCCATGCCCCGACCGGTACCGCCCGCGGCACATTCCGCAGGTGGCCGGGCATGATATGCGAGAATTCAGGGTCCGCGGAAGTGCAGGTCGAGAAGCAGCGCATGACGGCAGTAGTGATCGACGGCCGAGAGCTTGCCGGCGAAGTCAAGGCTCAGGTCCGAACGGCCATCAAGGCCGCGGTGGCGCGCGGCCACCGGCAGCCGGCGCTCGCCGTCGTCAAGATCGGCGATAATCCGGCCTCCGACGTGTACGTGCGCAACAAGCGCCGGGCCTGCGAAGAGGTCGGCATCCGTTCGGTGGCGCACGACCTGCCTCGCTCGTGCTCGGAAATCGCGCTGCTCACACTCATCGACGAACTCAATCGGGATCCGCAGATCGACGGCATCCTGGTGCAGCTGCCGCTGCCAGATCACATCCGCTCCACCACCGTGATCGAGCACATCGACCCGGCCAAGGATGTCGACGGCTTCCATCCGTACAATGTCGGGCGCCTGGCGCAGCGCATACCGCTGATTCGGCCCTGCACACCCTACGGGATCATCAGGCTCCTGGAGCACGTCGGTGCCCCGCTGAAAGGACAGCATGCCGTGATGGTCGGCGCCTCGAACATCGTCGGACGCCCCATGGCGCTCGAGCTGCTGCTCATGGGAGCGACCACCACCGTCTGCCATCGCTTCACGAGCGATCTGGCGACGTTCGTCCGCCAGGCCGATATTCTGGTGGTCGCGGCGGGCAGGCCCGCCCTGGTGCCCGGAGAGTGGATAAAACCCGGATGCATCGTGATCGACGTCGGCATGAATCGCCTCGAGGACGGTCGTCTCGTCGGCGATGTACAGTTCGAGGCGGCGCGCGAGCGCGCCGGCTGGATCACCCCGGTGCCGGGCGGCGTCGGTCCCATGACCGTGGCGATGCTGATGCACAATACGCTGGAGACGTTCCACAGCCGCCTCGAGCAGGCGCACTGAGTCGTCTTACAGTCCCCTCCGGCCCGGACCCCGGACCCCGCGACTACGCTCGCCGCCAGTCGGTCACCCCGCCGGGCTTGTCCTCCAGGACCACCCCGGCGCGCTCGAGGACATCACGGATCCGGTCCGACTCGGCCCAGTTCTTCGCCTTGCGCGCCGCTGCGCGGGCGGCGATTTGCGCCTCGATCGCGCTGTCGCTGAGCGTTTCGGCCGGATTCTCGTTCACCGGCGCCGTGGCGGACCTCGAGGCCGCAACCGCGCCGGGCCTGGTGCGCCGCAGCCACTGTTCGGCAGCCTCGCCGAGCAGGCCGAGTATCCCGCCGAGCATGCGCAACTCGCCCGTCCGCGCCGCGGCGCGCGGCGCATCACCGGCATCCCGCGCCGTATTGATCTCCCGTGCCAGTGTTTGCAGGACAGCGAGCGCCTCCGGCGTGTTGAAATCATCGTCCATCGCCTCATGGAAGCGCCGCACATGAGGCGAGTCGGCCGGTGCAGCCTCTGCGGGTCCGCGCAAGGCCAGATACAGCCGCTGCAGCGCCGCATCGGCCTGCTCGAGCTGCTCCAGCGAGTAGTTGATGGGGCCGCGATAGTGGCTCGCGAGCACGAAGTAGCGCAGCACCTCGGGATGGCGCAGCTTCGGCAGCACTTCGCGCACGGTGAAGAAATTGCCGAGCGACTTCGACATCTTCTCGTTGTCGACATTGACGAAGCCGTTGTGCATCCACATCTCGGCGAAGCGCCCGCCGGTCGCGGCGCACGACTGGGCGATCTCGTTCTCGTGATGCGGAAACTTCAGGTCCATGCCGCCACCGTGGATGTCGAAATGCGCCCCCAGCAGCGCCACGGACATCGCCGAGCACTCGATGTGCCAGCCGGGTCGGCCCGCCCCCCATGGCGAGTCCCACGACGGCTCGCCCGGCTTGGCGTGCTTCCACAGCACGAAATCGAGCGGATCGCGCTTGCCCGCGTCGATCTCCACACGCGCTCCGGCGCGCAAGTCCGCCAGACGCTTGCCCGAGAGGCGGCCGTAGCCTTCGAATTTCGCCACCGCGTACATGACATCGCCATTCGCCGCGACATACGCATAGCCGCGCTCGATGAGCTTCGCGACCATGGCGACGATCCCGGGCACGTGAGCGGTGGCGCGCGGCTCGAAATCCGGCGGCAGGACACCGAGCGCGGCGCAATCGGCGTGCATGGCATCGATGTATCGGCTGGTGAGCGCCTCGATCGCCTCGCCGTTCTCGGCGGCGCGCTTGATGATCTTGTCGTCGATGTCCGTGATGTTGCGCACGTACGTCACGCGATAGCCCCGATGGCGCAGATACCGGGTGACCACGTCGAACACGATCATCATGCGTGCATGACCGATGTGCAGGAAATCGTATACCGTCATGCCGCAGACATACATGCGCACTTCACCCGGGACGATGGGCGTGAGCGGCTGCTTGTCGCCGGTGAGGGAGTTGTGAATCCGAATCATCATGGTCTCGATATCATGCCGCGAGCGGCCCTCGGGCCGCTCGGCCGAGGGCCGCATGCTATGCAAACCGCGCCAGGCGCCGCTCGGCCTCCCCGGCCGGCAGCGCCTTCAGCAGCGGCCCCAACTCCGGCCCGTGCCGGCATCCGGTCAGCGCCAGCCGCAAAGGCATGTACAGGCGCGCCCCGCTGCGACCGCTCGCGGTGCGTGCCGCGGCCGTAATGGCCGCCGGATCGCTCGCGCTCGCCGCGGCGGCCCGCGCCGCCGCGGCAAAGAATCCCGGACCCGCCTCGCGGACCACCTGCTCATCGGGCGGCTCGAGCGCGGGCGGTCCGCCGAATACGATGCCCACCCAGGGCGCGGCGTCCTGCGGCAGCACCACGTTCGGCAGCACTGCGGCGAGGAACGCGTCGGCTGATTCGGCGGCGAGCCCCTTCGGCAGTACTCCCGCGAGCCACCCGCGCGCCTGCTCCGGCGTCAATGTGTGCACTGCGGACTTCTGCCAGACCCGCAGCTGCTGCTCGTCGTAATGCGCGCTCGATCGCCCCAGATGGCCGGTCTCGAACGCGCGCGCGAGCTCCGGCAGACCGAGCAGCGCGTGCTCGGGACTCGAGTGGCCCAGGCGGAACAGATAGTTCACCAGCGCCTCGGGCCGGTAGCCGCGCTCGCGGAACTCGCGCACGCTCGTCGCTCCGTGTCGCTTCGAGAGCGGCGCGCCGTCCGGACCGATGATGAGCGAGACGTGCCCATAGCGCGGGACAGGCAAACCGAGCGCCGCGAGAATCAGCAGCTGGCGCGGGGTGTTGCTCAGGTGATCCTCACCGCGCAGCACCTGCGACACGCCCATGCTCGCATCGTCCACGGCATTGCAGAAGAAGAACGCGGCCGAGCCATCGGCCCGCCGGATCACGAAATCCCCGATGTCATCCGAAAGAAAGCTCTGCGGCCCGTGCACCAGATCGGTGAACTCGATCCGCTGGCCCGAGGGCACGCGGAAGCGCAGCGTCGCCGCCAGCCCCTCGGCCTGCTTGCGCTCCCGCTCCCGCGCCGTCAGGTGCCGGCAGACGCCGGCATAACGGGGAGGTCGCCCCGAGGCGCGCTGCGCGCGCCGCGAAGCCTCGAGCTCCAGCGCCGTGCAGAAACAGGGATAGACCGCATCGAGCTCCTCGAGCCGAGCCAACAAGCCCGCGTAGTACGCCGCGCGCTGCGACTGGAAATACGGGCCGTGCGCATCCTCCCGGCCCGGACCGGCATCCCATTCGAAACCCAGCCAGCGCAGGTCGGCGAGCAGCCCCTCGACATACTCCGGCCGGGTGCGGCCGCAGTCCGTATCCTCGATCCGCAGCACGAAGCGCTCCCCGCCATGGCGCGCGAGCAGGTAGTTGAACAGCGCGGTGCGCGCATTGCCCAGGTGCAGTTCGCCGGTGGGACTCGGGGCGAAGCGGGTCGCACCGCGACTGAACGTCCGGCCGGTTGCGCTGTCCATTGGTGCCATGGGTGCGCATAGTACGGGGTTTGGCACGGCGCTGCTAAGATGACCGGCCTGGGTGAGTTCGTTGGGAGTACCGATGCACGACCGGAACTGGAGATTCACGCGCCGCGGGGCGCCGCAGGCCGCACTCGCGCTGATCGCCGGCCTGGGTCTGCTCGCCGCGCCACCCGCCGCGCGCAGCACCCAGCCGAATCCCGAGGTGCGCGTCAACACGAGCATGGGCTCGTTCGTGATCGAGCTGCGGCCCCGCCGCGCGCCGCTCACCGTGCAGGACTTCCTGCACTATGTGCGCTCGGGGTTCTACACCAACACCCTGTTCCACCGAGTAGTGGCCAACTTCATCATCCAGGGCGGCGGTCACGAGGCCACACCCCCTTATGCGCTCAAGCCCACCGGCCCGCCGGTGGTCAATGAGTCCGGCAACGGGCTGGAAAACCGGGCCGGCGCGGTCGGGCTGGCGCGCGGCCCCAACCCCGATAGCGGCACCGCACAGTTCTACGTCAATCTGGTCGACAATCCCGAGCTCGACCCGCTCCCCACCCGCTGGGGCTACACGGTCTTCGGCAAGGTCATCCGCGGCATGAACGTCGTGGAGCGCATCGGCATGGTGCCCACCGGCGCATTCGGTCCCTTCAAATCCTATGCGCCGCTCAAACCCGTCGTGATCAAGAGCATCCAGCTCATCACCCCGGCGAAGCCGCACGCGGCTTCAGCGGCAGGCCCGGCCCCCGGCAAGACCGCCCCCCCGGCCAGCGCCGCCAAGAAGCCGGCCGCCGCGACCCCTGCGGCTCGTGCGGGGGGCGAGGCCTCCGCGACCAAGACCTCGGCCTCCAAGCCCGAATCACCGGCCTCCGGCGGTACACCGCCGCCGAAGTCGTGAGCACCCAAGCGCCCGCGCCGATCGAGGAGCCATCCGGACCTCGGCACTGCCTCTTCGTATCCGACGTTCATCTGGAGGCCTCCGGCGGCGCGGCTGAGCGGCAGTTCCTGCAGTTCCTGCGCACCGAGGCGGTGCAGGCGCAAACCTTGTACATCCTCGGCGATCTGTTCGAGTCGTGGGTGGGCGATGACGACCCCGGCCATGGCGAGGTGATCGGGGCGCTGGCCGAGCTGAGCGGACACGGGGTGAACTGCTTCCTGCTGCACGGCAATCGCGACTTTCTCCTCGGCGAGGACTTTTGCGCCCGCACGGGCTGCCGGCTGCTGCCCGATCCGGTCATCACCCGGTTCGGGGACGAACCGGTGCTGCTGACTCACGGCGATGCGCTGTGCACGGACGACCATGCCTACCAGGAGTTGCGCACCATCGTCAGGGCACCGCGCTGGCAACGGCGGTTTCTGTCTCTTCCTCTGACCACACGCGAGCTGCTGGCAAACCAGGCGCGCGCCGGCAGCAAGTCCCACATCGCCCGCATACCGCCCCGCATCATGGACGTGAATCCGCAGGCCGTGGACGCAGCGTTCCGCGCAACGCAGGTGCGCCGCATGATCCACGGCCACACCCACCGGCCCGCCGTTCACGATGCGCTGGCGGGGGGACAGGCCGTCCAGCGCATCGTGCTCGGCGCCTGGTACGAGCAGGGCAGTGTCCTGCGCTACCAGGATGGGCTGTATGCGTTGTGCGAATTGACGCGCTGACCGCGGCGATCAGTGCTGCGGCGGCGGACCCGGCGCGTGCGCAGGCGGCGGCCCTTGCCAGCCTTGCCTGCCCATCATCATCCTCCGGCGCATCATCCTCGGCATCAACCCCGGGGGCGGAATCAGTACCCTGAACTTGGCCATCTGCTCGGCGCTCAACACGTGAGCCAGCTTATTCATCATCGCCGTGTGAGCCGAGCGTTGCGCCGCGCGCATCTGCCGCATGGCCTTGCGCATGGCACGCCGGATCGGCCGCATGTTCCGGTGCATCGCCCGGAAGTTCTGGCGCATGGCGGCGCGCTGCTGCCGCAGAATCGCCTTGACCTGCTGGCGCTGTGCGCTGGTCAGGTCGAGCAACACGGTGAGTTGGTGCAGCCGCCAGCGCTCCAAGCGGTGCATCCGCATCATGACCCGGGCGTTGCCCGAGGTCGCGCTCCAGCCGGGATGGGACATCTGCATGGCCGGCGGCCGGGCGAGCGCCACGCTCGCGGCACCGGCGAGCACCAACAGGATGAGACTACGTTTCATCGCATTTGCTCCATCAGGACTTGGACGGTAGCCAATCTTAACCGCCTCCGCGACATGCGCCGTAAGGAAATGTATCGGCTCAGGCCGCGCCCGAGTCCACCCTCACCGTGAGCCACCGCCCCGCGGCAGGCGCAGCTCGGCGGTGAGGCCGCCCTCGGGCCGGTTGCGCAGCAGCACCGTACCGCCGTGCGCCTGAGCCACGTCGCGTGCAATGCTCAGGCCGAGCCCGCTGCCGCCGGTGTCACGGCTGCGCGAGGCCTCCAGACGGAAGAACGGCTCGAAAACCCGCTCCAGCGCCTCGGCCGGGATGCCCGGTCCGTCATCGTGCACGAGAATCCGCAGCGCCGCGCCATCATACAGCTCGATCCGCGCGCGCTCACCGAAGCTCACCGCGTTCGACACCAAGTTGGTCAGACAGCGCTTCAGGGCCTGCGGTCTGCCCCGGTACGCGGCGCTTGCGCGGCCGGCGACTGTCACCTCGCGGCCCATGTCGGTGAAGCCCTGGCGTAGCGACTCCACGAGGGCATTGACGTCGATCGGCTCCGGGACATCCTCCGCGTCGAGACCGCGAAACAGCGCGAGCGCTCCGCGCACCATGCCCTCCATCTCATCGAGCTCGCGGCCGAGGCGCGCGCGCAGCGCCGGTTCCTCCAGCAATGTCTCGACCTGCAGGCGCAAACGAGTCAACGGGGTCTTCAAGTCATGCGACATCGCAGCGAGCACGCCGGTGCGGCTGTCCAGATAGCGATGCAACCGCTCCTGCATAGTGTTGAACGCGTGCGCCGCGTTGCGCAGCTCGTGCGGCCCCGCCTCGGACAGCTCCGGCGCGCGTTCCCCGCGGCCGATCGCCTCGGCCGCTCGGGCCAGAGCGGACAGCGGCCGGGTGATCCCGCGCGTGGCCACGTACAACGCCGCGACCAACACCACCACCAGCAGCACCAGATTCACCAGCAGGCGCGGCGGCAGCACCATCCGCGGCGTCAGCCGGGCCAGTCGGAACACGAGCGCCGGCGCGCCGGGACCGCTCACCCGAACGTCATAGTGCCCGCTCGGGCGGGCGAGCCGGCCCATGAACGGCGGCGGAATGCGGATGAGGCGCGATGCCGGCGTGCCCGGTGCCGGCAGGCTGACCCGGTACCCCCGGCCGAGCTGCGCGCGCACGCGCTGCACCACCAGCGCATCGGCATTGCGGGCGAAGGGCAGGCGGATCACCAGTCCCGGGGGCACCCGCCGCCGCGGCACCAACCGTCGCCACAGCCACCAGGGATACGGCGGCCCGGGACGACCCGGCGGCGCGAGCCGCGTCCCAAGGCCATGCCCCCCCGGCCGCAGCACCGCAATACCCCCGCGCAACATGCGCCGGCGCGGCACCCAGCGCAGCCAAGGCGCACCGGCGATCGACCCGGTTGCGCCCGTGGCCGCCAGGCGGTCAATGAATGCCGCGCGCTCGGGCGCCGGCAGCTGCCTCAGCAGCAGGACGATCTCGTCGATGCGATGGGCCCAACGGCGCGTGGTCACCTGCAGCACGACGCGTTCCTCGTTGCGTGCCACCAGATACAAGCTCGCCAGCTGCGCCAGAAACACACCGAGCACGGCCGCGGCGATGAGCCGCCCGAACAGGGAGCGTGGCCAAAGGCAACCGAGCACACGCACGCCGGCCGCCTCCCCTCATTCGCTCTGCACAGGCACGCCGATCACATAGCCCTGACCGTAGACGGTCTTGATGATGCGCGGCGAGCGGGCGTCATCGCCAAGGATCTGGCGCAGGCGGCTGACGCGCACATCGATGCTGCGATCGAAGGGATCCGGATCCCGGCCGCGCAGCAGCTCGGCGAGCTGCGCGCGCGTGACCACCCGGTTGCCCGCGCACAGCAGCACGGCGAGCAATCGGTACTCGGCGCCGCTCAGGGGCACATCCCCCGCCTCGCCCACGAGCGTGCGCCGGGTGGTATCGAGCCGCCAATCACCGAAGCGCAAGGCGCGCACCGCCCGCGGGTCCGGCTCCGGCGAGGCATGGGCGCTGCGGCGCAGCACGGCGCGGATTCGCGCGAGCAACTCGCGCGGGTTGAACGGCTTGGGCAGATAGTCGTCGGCGCCGATCTCGAACCCGACGATGCGGTCGGTATCCTCGCCGCGCGCGGTGAGCATGATCACCGGCAATTGCGAGCGCATGCGCAGCTCGCGGCAGATCGACAGGCCATCCTCACCCGGTAGCATCAGATCGAGCACCATCAGGTCGAAGTAGCTGTGCTGCATGACACGGCGCATCTCGGTCGCATCGGCCACCGTCCTCACCCGCAAGCCTTGCCTCTCGAGATACTGACTCAACAGCGAGCGGATCTCGCGATCATCATCGACGATCAGCAGATGGGGATGGTCGATCACGGCATGCTCGTTGGTGCAACGATACCGCAGCGCGGGCAACCGCGCCCCGCTGTTACAATTGCTTACGAGCCCGCCGGGCGCGCCGGCAGCTTCGCGCCAATCACCAGATCAGCGACGTTGGTTCCCGTCGGACCGGTGCGCAGCAACGCCCCCGCCGCCGCCAGCGCCGTGCCCGAATCGGCGCGCCTCAGGCTCTCGTCGCAGTCCAACCCCTGCAGCGCGATCCGTCCGCAGGTCTCCCCATCGACCACCGCCCCGGCCTGCGCGGTCGGTCCATCGATGCCATCGGTGCCGGCCACGAGCAATGCCAGATCCGGGTATCCGGCGAGCAACCGCGCCGCCGCGAGCGCCAGATGCTGATTACGGCCGCCCCGACCGGGTGTCGCGGGCAGGCGCAGCGTCGACTCGCCCCCCCACACGCGGATCTGCGCTTCCCCCAGCGCGAGTTCGTGCGTGAATTGCACGGCCAACCGCGCCACATCTCCCGCAAAGCGCGTGCGTGCGCGCCGCGCACTCAGGCCGCGCGCCCGCGCCGCCTCGACCACGGCATCCATGGCCATATCGATCGACGCGATGACCGTGCGCCGGATCGAGTCCCCGCCGGGCGCCGGTCCCAGCAATCCCGAGCCGATGAGAGCCGGATCGTCCCCCGGGACGTCCGAGATGAACAGGGCGAGCGCCGGCCGGCCACCGAGACGCGCGGCCAGCCGCCCGCCCTTGATCTGCGAGAGCGCGGCGCGCGCGGCGTTCAGCGCCGCGATATCCTGGCCCTCGGCCAGTCCGCGCCGCGCGACACGGACCAACTCATCGAGCGTCACGCCGCCCATGGGCACCTCGACCAGGGCCGAGGCTCCACCCGAGATGAGAAAGAGCGGCGTCACCGCCGCCGGCAGTGCCTCGAGCCAGGACAGCAGCCGCGCCCCGGCGCGCAACGAGCGCTCATCAGGCACGGGATGAGCGCTCCGATGGATCTCGAGGCCCGGCCGGTCACCGGGGCTCTGGCCGGGCTGCTCGTCCGGACAGATGACCAGCAGCCGCTCGAGCGACTCGCCGAGCGCCTCTTGAGCGCCAAGCGCCATGGCGAGCGCGGCCTTGCCGATCGCGGCCGCCGCAAAGCGTCCGGGCGGCGCTGCGGCCAGCGCCGCGCGCACGCATCGCCGTCCGTCGACCCGCTCGAGTCCCGCTCGAAACAACTCAACCAGCAGCGCCCCGCGCGCTCCCACGGTCGCGACGCGCTCAGCCACCGTGAACGAGTTTCAACGGGCCGCGGCCATCACGGCTGCGTTGCTTGGCCTCGTCGGAGCGCTCGCGCTGCAGACGCTCCAGATACTCTGGCGTGACGTCCCCCGTGATGTATTCGCCGGAAAAGCAGGACGTGTCGAACACCTGGATCGAGGAGTCCTCGTGCCTGCAGGCGGCGATCAGATCCTCCAGATCCTGATACACCAGCCAGTCCGCGCCGATCAGGCGCGCCACCTCATCGATGGTGCGGCCGTTGGCGACCAGCTCGTGCGCCGCCGGCATGTCGATCCCGTAGACGTTGGGGAAGCGAACCGGCGGGGCCGCCGAGGCGAAATACACCTTGCGCGCCCCCGCCTCGCGCGCCAGCTCGATGATCTGCGCCGAGGTCGTGCCGCGCACGATCGAGTCATCGATCAGCAGCACGTTCTTGCCGCGGAACTCCAGATCGATGGCGTTCAGCTTGCTGCGCACGGAGCGCTGGCGCTGGTCCTGGCCCGGCATGATGAAGGTACGGCCGATGTAGCGGTTCTTGATGAACCCTTCGCGGTACTTCAGACCGAGCCGCTGCGCCAACTGCAGCGCGCTGGTGCAGCTGGTCTCGGGAATCGGGATGACGACATCAATGTCGTGGTTGGGCCGCTCGCGCAGAATCTTCTCGGCCAGCCGGTCGCCCATGCGCATGCGGGCCCGATAGACCGAGATATGGTCGATCTTGGAATCCGGCCGGGCGAAATACACGTACTCGAAGATACACGGCGCGTGCCGCGTGACGGCGGCACATTGGTGCGAGTGCAGCCGGCCGGCCGCGTCGATCAGCACCGCCTCCCCCGGCGCGACGTCGCGCACCAGACGGAACGAGAGGATGTCGAGGGCAACGCTCTCGGACGCGAGCATCCACTCCGGCCCGCGCGGCGTGTCGCGCTGGCCGAGCACCAGCGGGCGAATGCCGTTCGGGTCGCGGAATCCCACCACGCCGTGGCCGATGATCATGACGACCGCCGCGAAGCCGCCGCGGCAGCGCCGATAGACCGCCTCGAGGGCGGCAAACACGTCCGCGGGCGCGACCCGCGGCGTGCCGATGCGCTGCAGCTCCGAGGCAAGCACGTTGAGCAGCACTTCGGAATCGGAGGCCGTATTGAGGTGGCGCCGATCCTCGCGGCTGAGCACCTCGGCGAGCTCGGCGGCATTGGTCAGATTGCCGTTGTGCGCCAGACAGATGCCGTAGGGAGAATTGACGTAAAACGGCTGCGCCTCCGATGCGCTGTCGCACCCGGCGGTCGGATAGCGCACGTGCCCGATGCCGATGTTGCCCCTCAGCCCGAGCATGTGCTGCTGCTGAAAGACGTCGCGCACCAGGCCGCTGGCCTTGCGCACGCACAGGCCGCTTTCCCCGCAGGTGGCGATGCCGGCAGCGTCCTGGCCGCGGTGCTGCAGCACGGTCAGCGCATCGTACAGACGTTGGTGGGCCGCGCTCGTACCAACGAGTCCGACGATTCCGCACATAGACTACCTCACGACCGTCCGGCTCCCGCCAGCGCGCGCAGACCGCCCGCGATCTGCTCGCCATAGGGCAGGAGCATGGAATGACGCCACCAAGACTCGCCATCGAGATGCAGCAGCTGCCCCACGATGACGAACACCCCGAGCAGCACCGCGCCGCGCGCCGCGCCAAACATGAAGCCGAGAAAGCGATCGGTGCCGCTGAAGATCGACAGGCGCACGAAATGCCCGACGATCGCCCCGAGGGCCATGCCGCACAGCAGAATCAGCGCCGCGATGATCACGCGCGCGGCCCATTCCCGCACCTCGGAGCGGGCGAGCAACCCACCGAGATGCGGCGCGACCAGATCGGAGAAGTGCCACGCGACGAACAGCGCCACCAACCAGGCTCCCAACGCGATCGCCTCGCGCAGAAAGCCCCGCACCGCGCCCACTACGGCCGACACGACGATCGCCGCGACGATGACGTAGTCCGTGTCGTTCATGCGCTGCAGCCGCGCGAGCAACGGCGAGCGCCGCCGAGCCGCGCCGATGGCGGAAGGATCTCGCTGTGCGGCAGCCGCTGTGGACGCATCGTCAAACGGACCGGTTCTGGCGGGCGCGCATTGTACAAGAGTGCACTGCGACGCGCTGCGCACCCGTTCAATTCGGAAGCAGATCGCCCTTGATGCCATGCGCGCGCAGCCGCCGCGCCAACGCCTCTGCGGTCTGCGCGCCGCTGACGGGTCCGGCGATCACCCGCCACAACAGACGGCCCCGCAGGCTCATCCGAGCGATCCGGCTGGGGATCCCCAATGCGCGCACGCGTCCTTGCATGCGCAAGGCATCGCCATGCACCGCGAAAACCCCGACCTGTACGCCCCAGCGTACCCTGGAGCGTGACGGTAAGGCATCCTGGGCGGCGAGAGGTGCCGTCCGGGGGCCTGACACGGCCGCGGTGCCACGGCGGGCAGACGGCTGAACTGGCGTACTGGCCGCAGTCACAGGGGTCTGCGGCACGGCCGCCCGCGCCCGAGGCTGGCGCATCGTCGCGGAGCTCGCCCGCGGCATCGCCTGCGACACCGTCCGGGATGCGGTTGGTGGCCCGGCGACGGTGCCGGCACGCGCCGTGCCGGGCGCCTCGAGCGCCAGAGTGTAGGAGCGGACCGCCGCGCCTGCCGCGGCCGGGCCGGCCGCGGACGCGCCCGGCGGCTGGCTCACGCGCCCCACCGAAGCCGGTCCAGTCAACAGCTCGGGAACCAACAGCACGATCAGCGCCACGAGGATGATGGCGCCCGTCAGTCGCTCTTTCACACGCGTGAGTATACTCCAAGCCACTCGAGCGCCGGCCCGACCGTAAACACCGAGCCGCACACGAGCACGCGGTCCTGTGCGTGCGCGGCGCGGCGGGCCGCCTCGCAGGCCTCGAGGACGGAAGGGGCGAGCACCGCAGCGCGCGCCACCGCCGCCAGGCGAGCGGCCAGCGCTTCGGCGGAGCCACCGCGCGGCCCAGGCAGCGCGCACAGGAACCATTCATCCACGGCCGGCGCGAGGGCCGCGCCGATCGCGGGGGCGTCCTTATCACCCAGAATCCCCACGACGGCCAGGGTCCGGCCCGCGCACGGGCGGCGACGCAGCTGCGCGCACAAGACCTCGGCCGCCGGCGGATTGTGCGCAATGTCCAAGATCCACTCCGGCGTCCCGGGCACGACCTGGAAGCGTCCCGCCAGCCGTACCTGGCCCAGCGCCGTCGCGACGGTGCGCGCATCGAGCGCCACCCGCACATCCTCGGCCTGAGCGGCCACCGTTCCCCCGGCAAGCGCCTCGAGCGCCGCGAGCGCGGTGGCGGCGTTACGATACTGAATCAGGCCTTCGAGGCAGGAAGGCGGCAGATCCGCCAGGCACACCCGCGTCCCCCGGTAGCCCCAGCGCCCCTGCGCGCCGATGTGCCAGGTGAAATCACGCTCGGCCACCACCGCTCGGGCACCGAGGCGCTCGATGCTGGCATAGACGCTCGCGGGCAGATCCGCAGTGCCGAGCACCGCCGGGCGGCCGGGCCGCAAGATGCCCGCCTTCTCCGCGCCGATCTGCTCGCGAGTCTCGCCCAGCCACTCGCGATGATCGAGCCCGACCGAGCAGAGCACGGCCACGTCGGCATCGACGAGATTGGTCGCATCGAGCCGCCCGCCGAGTCCGACTTCCAGCACGGCGATACGGACGGCGCGCTCGGCGAACAGCCACAGGGCCGCCAGCGTGTTGTATTCGAAGAACGTGAGGGTGCAATCACCGCGCGCCGCCTCGATCCGCTCGAAGGCGCCGATCAGCGCCGCATCATCGACCTCCCGGCCATCGATGCGGATGCGCTCGTTGTAGCGGATGAAGTGCGGCGAGGTGAACAGACCGCACGAGACTCCCGCGGCGCACAGCAGCGCCTCCACATGCGCCGCCGTCGAGCCCTTGCCGTTGGTGCCGGCCACGGTAATCACGAGCGACTCGGGCCGCTCGAGCCCGAGCCGGCGCGCCACGGCCGCTACCCGCTCGAGCCCGAGATCGATGCTGCGCGGATGCGCCACCGACTGCCGTGCCAACCAGTGCTCGAGTGACGCGCTCATGTGCTGCGCAGCCGACCGAGCCGGTCCGGACGGTCGCGCTACGCCGCGACGGGCGGCTGCTTCAACAACAGCCGCAGCATCGAGGCGATGCGGCCGCGCAGCTCGCGGCGATCCACGATCATGTCGAGCGCGCCATGGTCGAGCAGGAATTCGCTGCGCTGGAAGCCCTCCGGCAGCGTCTCGTGAACCGTCTGTTTGATTACGCGCGGCCCGGCGAACCCGATCTGCGCGTGCGGCTCGGCGAGATTCAGGTCCCCGAGCATGGCCAGGCTCGCCGACACGCCACCGGTGGTCGGATCGGTCAACACCGACACGAACGGCAGCGCCGCCGCCTTCAGGCGCGCGAGCGCCGCGGATGTCTTGGCCATCTGCAGCAGAGAGTACAGCGCTTCCTGCATGCGCGCCCCGCCGCTGGCGGTGAAACACACCAGCGCCCGGCGCTCGCTCAGACAGTGATCGACGGCGCGCTTGAACCGCTCACCGACGACCGAGCCCATCGAGCCGCCGAGAAACTGAAACTCGAACGCGCAGGCCACGACCCGCAGGCCCTCGAGCGTGCCGGCCATGACCACCAGCGCATCGACCTCGCCGGTCGCCTTCTGCGCCTGGGCCAGCCGGTCCCGGTAGCGCTTGTTGTCGCGGAACTTCAGCGGATCCTCCGGATAGATGCCGGCGGCAAGCTCCACACCCGAGCCCGGATCGAGAAAGACGTCCAGCCGCTCGCGGGCACCGATGCGGATGTGGTGCGCGCATTTGGGACAGACATAGAGATTGCGCTCGAGCTCGGCCCGATACAGCACCGCGTCACAGGCCGGACACTTGATCCAAAGGCCCTCGGGCACCGAGCGCGTACGCCGCTCGGTCTTGATGCGCGAGGGCATGATCTTTTCGAACCAGGACATGGGCCATCCACTCTTGAGGCAGGAAGCGATGATAGCCGATCAGGCCTCGCCGGGTTCCCCGAGCGGCTCGGGCAGCGCGAACGCCTCCGGGTAGCGTACGGACCACAGATACAGCCCGTCGGCGGGCGCGGTGGGCGCGCTCGAGCGCCGATCGCGCCCCGCCAGCACCTGCGCCGCCCACCGCGGCGGCGCCTCGCCCTTGCCCACCGCGATCAGCAGGCCCGCGATGTTGCGCACCATGTGATGCAGAAAGGCATTGGCGGTGGCCTCGATGATGAGCCAATCGCCATTGCGCCGCACGCTCAGACGTTCCAGGCGCCGGATCGGCGATCTCGCCTGACACTGTGCGGCCCGAAAGGCGCTGAAGTCGTGCTCGCCGACCAGCGCCGCGGCGGCCTCGGCCATAGCGAGCACATCCAGGGGCCGGTGTACCCAGGTGACGCGCCGGGCCGACAGGCCCGAGCGGGCCCGACGGTTGAGAATGACGTAGCGGTAGGTGCGCGCCTCGGCCGAGTAGCGCGCGTGAAAGTGCTGCGGCACCGGCCAGGCCCACGCAAGGCTGATGTCGCGCGGCAGCTCGGCGTTGGTGCCGAGCACCCAGGCGCGCAGACTGCGGCGCGAGCGCGTATCGAAATGCGCGACCTGTCCGCGGGCGTGCACGCCCGCATCGGTGCGCCCGGCGCACACCAGGCTCACCGGTCCAGCCGCAACGTGTGCGAGGGCCGCTTCCGCCCGGGCCTGCACGCTCGGACGCGTGGACTGGCTCTGCCAACCGGCGTAGGCGGTTCCCTGATACTCCAGCCCAACCGCGATCCGAGGCATCAGCCGGGCAACGACTCCAACAGGCGGCCGGCTTCCTGGCGCTGGACATCCGTTCCCTCGTGCATGACTTCCTCGAGGATGCTGCGCGCACCGTCCGGATCGCCCATATCCATGTAGGCTCGGGCCAGGTCGAGCTTGGTGCCGACCTCGCTCATCGTGACCGGCTCGAGGTCGGATACGACATTCGCCTCCGCCATCTCAGGCATCGCCCCGATGTCCGCGTGCGGGACGGTCGCGGTGCCGATGTCGAAGTCGAGGCCGCTGACGTTGCCGAGCCCATTGCCCTCCGCGGGTCTCTCCTTGGGGGCCTCACCGAGATCGAAAGCCACATCGGGGCTCTCCAGGGCGCTCAGGCGCGAGGTCTGCGCCGTATCGTGCGCCCCGACGCGGGACTCCTCGGCGAGCAGATCCTCGAGCTCGCGCTCGTTGATTTGCCAGGAGCTGGTCGTACCCGTCGAGCCCGGCGTGCCGGCGGCCTCCCCGGCGGGCGCGGCATCGCCCGAGGTCTTGGCGAGCAGCTCGCGGGACTGCTCATCGAGGCCGGCGACCAGCGTCGGCGAATCGGCGCCGAGTCCGGGCTGAAGGGTCGTCTCAAACGTGCCGAGATCCAACCCGAGATCATCGATGGCCAGCTCGGCGGTACGATCCGCGCCCTGACTGAGCGCCTCGACCTTTTGACGCAATGCCGCCTGGCTCCCCAGATTGAGTGCCGGCTGCTCCACGGTCGGTTCGACCGGCTCGTATGCCCCGGCGGGCTCGCCGGAGTATTCGCTCATCTCCTGGGTGATTCCGGTTTCCGAGCCGGTGATCTCCAGACCCGGCAGCGTCGCGTTCAAGTCGGTCCCGCTACCCGGCGCGGCCGCTTCGTCCTCGCCGAGCGCCGCCCCGATATCCAGGTCGAAGGAGCCGGTGCCGGCGGTTGCCCCGCCGCTCGCGGCGCCCGAGTCCTCCGAACCCATCGCCGGTATCGCACCGCTCATCAGGTCGAAGTCCACCCGGCCCTGCCCTCCCTCGAGGTCCAGGTCCACGCCCTGGGCCGCAGCGCCGCCCACCCCCGCCGAAGTGGCGAACAGCGCATCGTCGGGCGCGAGCTGCCGCCCCATGATGACGACTTTGTCCCACTCGGATACCGAGGCCTGATCGCGGGTCTCGGCAAGCTCGTGTGCAGTCTCGACGAACTGTTCCTTGTTGCCCCACACGAAGAACACTTCGAGCAGTTTCAGTTTCAGATCGCGCCGTTCAGGCTCGCGCTGGATGGCGATGCGGATCAGATCCGCGGCCTGATCGTACAGGCCATAGGCCATGTGGAAATCGGCCTCCGCGAGCGGATCGCCCTGCTCGAGGTTGAGCGCGGTCTCGCTGCTCATGGTCTGATCGGCCGGCACGTGTTGGGCCACCAGTGGCGCGGTCTCCTCGTGCATCACCCAGCGCGGCTGCTCGTGCGTGGTTTCACGCACGTCGATGGCGGGCTCAGGACGCGGCGCAAGACCCGCACGCTCCGCCGGTGCCGGGACCGGCGCGTGTGAAAACTGCGCATCGGAGGACCCGCTCAGCAGATCATCGGCAGCCGATTCGCGCCGGGCGCGCAGTACCCGTGCCAGCCCGTAAGCCAGCAGCAGCGCCAACAGCGCCAGCAGCGCCCACCAGTACCGCTTCAGCGCCTGCATGAACGCCCCCGGCGCAGCGGGGCGCGCTGCAACCGGACGGGTGACGGGTGGAGCGATCGGATGCGCCGCGGCCGCTGGACGTACGGCGGTTGGCCGCCGAGCGACCCGAGCCGCAGTGCGGGCCATTTGCGCCTGAAGCCGCGCGAGAGCCGCGCTCTTGATCTGCAGCAGCCGCTTCTCCTTGGCCAGGTCTTTCTGCAGTGTATTGACCCGCGACTGCAGGGCGCCGAGCGCGCCGGAAGCCCCGGCCGCGCCCGCCTGCCGAGCGCCCGCACCGCCCTGCGGAGCCACCAGACGCAGCCGGGCCGAACCGTTCGCGGCGGCCATGGCATGCCAAGCACCGTCCTGGTGATTGACCTCCCGCCACGCGGCGGCGCGCGAGACGGTCGCGACGGTACCCGCGGAGGGGATCCGCAGCACCGTTCCGGCGAGCAGCACGTTCATGTTGTGCGCGAACGCCCCGGGATTGAGCCGGTAGATCGCCACCATCCACTGCCGGGTACGGGCTGAATTCATACCGCCATGGCTGAAGCGGCTGGCGATGCCCGAGAGGGTATCGCCCGGATGGACCGGCACGCTGACCGGCAGCGGGCTCGAAACGGCCGGCGGCGCCATCGGCGCGGCAACCGCCGGCGGGGCGCTCGGCTGTGTCAGTTGACCACTGCGCGCCGCAGTGCCCACCACGGGCGCCGCGACCGCGACATGCTTCGGCTGCGTCGCGTTCGGCAGGTAAGTCGGCGGATTCAGGAGAATGGTGTACTCGCGGTAGAGCACTCCGCGAGCCCAGCTGGCTTTGACCAGCAGCGTGAGGATCGGATCGGTCACCGGCTGCGGGGAGGTCAAATCGAGCAGCGCCCGGCCATCCGGCCCGGTGGTGACCTTGATGTGGGCGCCGTTGAGGTACCCCGGCCAGGTCAACCCGTACTGCGCGAACGTGCGGCGCGAGGCCAGACCCACGGACAGGCTCTGCAGGGCACCTCGCGTAGCGCCGAGCACGGCAATTTGTGCATCGAGCGGCTGGTCCAGGTGCGACTTGACCTTGATGCTCCCCAGGCCCAGGGCGAGCGCCGTAGAAGGCAAGGCCAGCAGCAGCGCCATCACCCGAATTGAGCGTTTGGCGATCATTACCACACCCCGAACGGCATCAGTCGGCAAAACCCCATAAAAAAACAATCGGATGGTCGCATTATGGCGATCCATCCGGCGTGGGCCGGAATATAACTTAAATCGGTTCGCAATCCCAAGCCACGTCCGCTCCGGCAGGTCGGACGCGGCGTCTCTCGCGTGGATCTTTACTCATTCTGGCCGGGCAAACTGTGTCGCGCTTCGTATACTGGGGCATCCGCCGCCCGCCGCCCCGCCCCGCCCTCACCCCTGGCCGGCGCGCCGCATGATATCCGGGGTCTGGCTGCGCACATCGGCGTTCTGCGCGCGGTGGCGCAGATAGTGGTCCATGAGGACAATCGCAAGCATGGCCTCGGCTATGGGTGTCGCGCGCAGCCCGACGCACGGGTCGTGACGGCCCGTGGTGACGATTTCCGCCGCGCGGCCCTCGATGTCGATGGTGCGTCCCGGAACCTGAATGCTGGAGGTGGGCTTGAAGGTCAAATGCGCCACCACGTCCTGTCCCGAGGAGATTCCCCCGAGGATACCGCCGGCGTTGTTGCTCGCGAAGCCCTCGGGAGTCAGCTCGTCGCGATGCTCGCTGCCGCGTTGGCGCGCCGCGGCGGCGCCGGCTCCGATCTCGACCGCCTTGACCGCGTTGATGCCCATCAGCGCTGCGGCAATATCGGCATCCAGGCGCCCGAACACCGGCTCGCCAAGTCCCGGCGGAACGCCGTAGGCGATCACCGTCACCCGCGCCCCGATCGAGTCGCCCGCTTCGCGCAGCTGCCAGATCAGCGCCTCCAGCGCCGGGATGCTGTCCGGGTCGGGACAGAAGAACGGATTTTGATAGGCGAAGTCCACGTCCCGCGGCTCGAGCACCAACGAGCCGATCTGACTGAGATAGCCGCCGATGCGCACCCCGAGGCGCGCGGCCAGATATTTGCGCGCGATGGCACCGGCCGCCACGCGCATGACGGTCTCGCGGGCCGAGGAACGTCCGCCACCGCGATAATCGCGCCGGCCGTATTTCTGCTGGTACGTGTAGTCGGCATGTCCCGGGCGGAAGCGGTCCTTGATCTTTTCATAATCGCGCGAGCGGGCGTCGGTGTTCTCGATCAGCAGGCCGATCGGCGTGCCCGTGGTGAGCCCCTCGAACACCCCCGAGAGAATGCGCACCTGATCGGCTTCACGCCGCTGACTGACGAAATGGGAGGTGCCGGTGCGGCGCCGGTCGATATCGGCCTGCAGATCCGATTCGGCCAGCTCCAGACCCGGAGGACAGCCATCGACGATGCACCCGAGCGCCGGCCCGTGGCTCTCCCCGAAAGTCGTCACCGTGAACAGCTTGCCGAAGGTGTTGCCGGACATATCGCGATTCCCGCAGCGCCGCGCGCCGATTCAGCGAGTGTACTCCGGGCGTACGCGGCCCGCCCCGCCCCGCCCGGGCGCGGCCGGCAGCTGTTCGGCTGTGAGCATGAACACCCCGCCACCGCCTCGCTCGAACTGCAGCCACAGGAACGGCAGCTCGGCGAATGCGCGCCGCACCGCCCGCTCGGTGTTGCCGACCTCGACGATCAGGGCGCCGCCCGCGCGCAGATGCGCGCGCGAGTGCGCGATCAGGACCCGCACCGAATCGAGACCGGCGCGGCCCGCCGCGAGCGCGAGCCGCGGCTCGTGGCGGTACTCCGGCGGCAGCGACGCGTACTCGCGCGCCCCGACATAGGGAGGATTCGAGACGATCAATTCATAGCGCTCGGCGCCGAGCGCGCTGAAATGATCGGACTGGATCAGATGCACGCGTCGCGCGAGCCGATGGCGGCGCACGTTGCGCGCGGCCACCTCCAGAGCGGCGCGCGAGATGTCCACGGCATCGACCTGCGCCTGGGGCAACGCCTTGGCGCAGGCGATGGCAATGCAGCCCGAGCCCGTGCCGACATCGAGCACCCGGCGGATCGCGCCCGGATCGAGCCACGGTGCGAAGCCGCGCTCGATCAACTCGGCGATCGGCGAGCGCGGTATGAGCACCCGCGAATCGACGTAAAACGGCAGGCCCGCGAACCAGGTCTGCCCGGTCAGATACGCCGCCGGGATGCGCGCCTCGATCCTGCGCTCGATGAGCTGGCGGGCGCGCCGCTGCCCATGGAGCCCGACACGGCGCGCGTAAAGGCCCGGCTCATCGTGCTCAAGCCCCAGCGCGTGCAGCACCAGCGCGGCCGATTCGTCCCGCGCGTTGTCGGTGCCGTGCCCGAAGAACACCCCGGTGCGTTGCAATCGGCGCGCGCCCTGCTCGATCAACCGCCCGACCGTTACCGGGCGGCTATGCCGCGGCGCGCCGCCGAGGCGGCTGTGGGATACTGCGCTCATGGCCTCTCGCTGGTTCTGGGCCCCGGTGGGGCTCGCCTGTCTCGTTGCCCTCTGGGCAGGGTACCGGCTGGCCGGCGAGCGGTACAGTCAGGCTGCCCCGCCGGCCTATGGCGCTTGGCTGCCGCGCCCGAGGGCCGTGGACAACTTTCACCTCATCGACAGCCGGAACGAGCCGTTCGCGCGCGCCAATCTCACCGGGCACCTGAGTTTGGTGTACTTCGGCTACAGCCGCTGTGCGGACGAGTGCCCCGACACGCTGGCGATGCTGGCCCGGGCGCAGCGCCTGGCGGCGCTGCCGGCCCTGCAGGTCCTGTTCGTGACGATCGACCCGCGCCACGACACGCCCGCGGTGCTGGCCCGCTATCTGCGCCGGTTCGATCCGCGCTTCATCGGGCTGACGGGCGCGCCGGGCCAGATCCGCGACCTCGCCGGCCGGCTGGGCGTAGCGCTCGGGCGGATCGATCTGCCGGGCGGGGGCAGGACGTTCGAGCACACCGTGGCGGTATTCCTGTTCGATAGCCACGGCCGGGAAGCGGCCGTATTCACCCCTCCCTTCGACGCGCGGCGACTCGCGCTGGCGCTGCGCCGCGCCGCGCCACGTCTGCTTGGCAGCCCCTGAGCCACATCCGATCGCATGCCCCGTTTCGATCCGTCGCAGAGGCTACGCGTACGCCTGTTCGTGCTGATGCAGTACGTGCTGCCGCAGCATCTGCTCTCGCGCATCGTGCTGCATCTGACGCGCAGCCGGCTCGCGCCGCTGAAGCGCGCGCTGATCGGCGCATTCGTGCGCCGCTTTCACCCGCGGATGGACGAGGCGCTGGAAAGCGATCCGGGACGATACCCGACGTTCAACGCGTTCTTCACGCGCGGCCTGCGTCCCGGCGCGCGTCCCCTCCCGTCCGATCCACTCGCCATCGCATCGCCCGTCGATGGCACTGTCAGTCAAATCGGGCACCTCGATGCCGGACGCATCGTGCAGGCCAAGGGCCACGACTACCGCCTCGAGGCCCTGCTTGCCACGGACTCGCAGTGGGCGGTGCGCTTCCTCGGCGGATCATTCGCCACGCTCTATCTGGCGCCGAGCGACTATCACCGCATCCACATGCCCCTGGCGGGCACGCTGCGCGCGGCCTGGTTCGTTCCCGGAACGCTCTTCAGCGTCAATGCCGCCACCGCCGCGGCCGTACCCGGACTGTTCGCGCGCAACGAGCGCCTGGTGCTGATCTTCGCGGACGGATCGCTCGAGTGGTCGCTGATCCTGGTCGGAGCGCTGTTCGTGGGCAGCCTCACCACGGTATGGCACGGCGATGTCACACCCGGCGCACGGCGGCGCGTCAGTGAACTGCCGGTGACCTCGGCACGCGCGCCGCTGCACCTGGCGCGGGGCACGGAGCTCGCTCGTTTCAACATGGGTTCGACGGTGATCGCGCTGCTGCCGCCGGGCGCGGCCGATTGGGACGGCGGCATCGGCCCCGGCCGCGTCATTCGCATGGGTCAGGCTCTGGGCCGGCGGCGCGCGGCGCCGCGCCCGGAATCGGCACCATGAGCGATCCGGGCGGCGAGGATTGGCGCGCCACGGCCACATCCGGGACGCTGCGCCAGCGCGCGCGGCTGCTGGGCGCGACGCGGGAGTTCTTCGTGGCGCGCGGTGTGCTCGAGGTGGACACGCCTCTGGTGGTCACAGCGCCGGTGAGCGACGTGCATCTGCACTCGGCGCGCGTGACCTTCGCCAACGAGCCGCGGCCGTTCTATCTGCACACCTCGCCGGAATACGCGATGAAACGCCTGCTCGCGGGCGGCTCGGGTGACATCTATCAGATCTGCCACGTGGTGCGCGCGCTCGAGCGCGGCCGACTGCACAACCCCGAATTCACCCTCGTCGAGTGGTATCGACTCGGCTGGACGCTGGAGGGTTTGATCGCGGAGGTCGATGCCCTGGTGCGCGCGCTGCTCGGTCCGCGCGCCGAGGGCCGGCCGCTGCAGCGGCTGAGCTATCGGGAGGCGTTCCTCGAGCATCTTGCGCTCGATCCGTTCGCGGCCTCGGACCCACAGCTCGCCGCAGCGGCACGCGCGGCAGGCTTTGCCGGCCCGCCCGGCGAGCGCGACGAGTTGCTCGAGCTGCTCATGAGCACATGCGTCGGACCGCAGCTCGGCCAGTCGGCCCTGACGTTCGTGCACGGCTACCCCGCCAGTCAGGCGGCGCTCGCCCGGTTGGATCCGGCCGATCCGCGCACCGCGCTGCGCTTCGAGCTGTACTGCGAGGGTGTGGAGCTCGCCAACGGCTTTCACGAACTCGCCGACCCCACCGAGCAGCGCGCGCGCTTCGGGCGCGATCTCGCGGCGCGGCGCCGCCTCGGGCTCGACTGCGCCGCCCTCGATGAGCGGCTGCTGGCGGCACTCGAGTCCGGGCTGCCCGATTGCTGCGGCGTCGCGCTGGGATTCGACCGCACCGTCATGCTGGCCGTGGGCGCCGGCAGCATCGACTCGGTTCTGGCATTTCCCACCGAGCGCGCCTGAGACCGGAGCAAACCGCATGTACGACTCGAGCACCCAGTTTGATTTCCGCGACCCGCACGCCGGCTATTCCCAGCTCGCCGAGGCGCTCGGCGCACTGCTCACCGGCGAGCACGATCCGATCGCAAACGCGGCCAACACCGCGGCGTTGTTGTTCGCGGCCCTGCCGGAGATCAACTGGGCGGGATTTTACTTTCTGCGCGGCCGGGAGCTGGTGGTCGGCCCGTTTCAGGGCAAACCCGCCTGCGTGCGCATCCCGCTCGGCCGCGGCGTGTGCGGCGCGGCCGCCGAGCGGCGCGCCACGATCGTCGTGCCGGACGTGAACGCCTTTGCCGATCACATCGCCTGCGACGGCGCCTCGCGCTCGGAGGTGGTCGTCCCGCTGATCGAGCGGCACGTACTGCGCGGCGTGCTCGACCTGGACAGCCCGCGGCCGGGACGCTTCGGAGAAGTTGACGCGCGCGCCCTCGAGCGCATTGCCGGCATCTTTCTTGGCGCCAGCCGCTTCGGCGCCGACCATTGAGTCCGAACCCGCCCGCGGCTATTGCTTCGCCCGCGAGACGTACTGGCCGGTGCGGGTGTCGATGCGGATCACTTCGCCCTGGTCGATGAACAGCGGAACGCGCACCACGGCGCCGGTCTCGAGCTTCGCCGGCTTCTGACCGCCGGTGGCGGTATCACCGCGCACACCCGGGTCGGTCTCGACGATAGTCAGCTCCACGTGCGCCGGCGGCGTGATCACCAGCGGCTGGCCGTTCCAGAGCGTCACGATGCACGTGACCCCGTCCTTCAGCCACTGTGCGATGTCTGCGACGGCGGATTTGCCCGCGGTGTATTGCTCGAAGCTGTCCGGCACCATGAAATGCCAGAAATCCCCGTCCTGATACAGATACTGCATCTCGGTATCGACCACGTCGGCCGCTTCCAGCGAATCGCCCGACTTGAACGTCTTCTCGATGGTCCGGCCGGTCTTGAGGTTGCGGACCTTGATGCGGTTGAACGCCTGACCCTTGCCCGGCTTGACGAACTCGTTATCGACCACGACGTACGGATCGCCGTCGAGCAGCACTTTCAGACCCGAACGGATTTCCGCGGTGGTGTAGCTGGCCATTTCTTTCTCGCGGCCGCAGCGGCACAATGCGCGGCCTCTCCGACTGAAGGGCCGCGTATGATAACGGCATCGGTGCCACCCCGCCAGATTCCCGCATCGTGGCAGCGGGAGATCGCCGAGGCCATCACCCAGCCGGCAGAGCTGGCCGAAGCGCTCGGCCTGCCGCTCGATGCGCTGGGGGCGGCCGCGACGGCCTTTCCGCTGCGCGTTCCGCGCAGCTTCGTCGCGCGCATGCGCCGCGGCGACCCGCACGACCCGCTGCTGCGCCAGATCCTGCCGGTGGCCGAGGAGCTGCGCGAGCAGCCGGGCTATCTGGCCGACCCGCTGGCCGAGCACGCCGCGCAGCGAGCGCCCGCGCTGCTGCAGAAGTACCACGGCCGCGCACTGCTGATCACGACCGAAACCTGCGCCGTGCACTGCCGCTATTGCTTCCGCAGGGAATTTCCCTACACGGAGCAACGCGGCGGCGGCGAGCGCTGGGGCGAGGCGCTCGCCGCGCTCGCCGCCGATACCTCCATCGAGGAGATCATCCTCAGCGGCGGCGATCCCTTGTCGCTCGGCAATGCGCGCTTGGGCGCCCTCGCCGAGCGCCTGGCGGGCATCTCGCATCTGCGGCGCCTCAGGGTGCATACCCGGCTGCCCGTCGTACTGCCCTCGCGCGTCGATGCGGGCCTGCTGCGCCTGGTGCGCTGCTCGGGGCTGCCCATGATATTCGTGCTGCACGCCAATCATCCGGCCGAGATCGACACGCAAGTACGCGCCGCGTGCGCGGCGCTGCGCGAGGCCGGCGCGACGCTGCTCAACCAAACCGTCCTGCTGGCCGGCGTCAACGACGAGGCGACGGTACTGGCACTGCTGTCGCAGCGGCTGTTCGAAGCGGGCGTTCTGCCCTACTACCTGCACGCGCTCGATCCGGTGCGGGGCGCAGCCCACTTCGCGGTGCCCGACGAGCGCGCCCGGCGTTTGGCCGGTGCCCTCGCGGCGCGTCTGCCGGGCTACCTGGTGCCGCGCCTGGTGCGGGAAATTCCCGGCGCGGCCGCCAAGACGGCTCTGACACCGATCTCCGCTACCCCCTGATTCGCGCTCCTGTGCGCGAGTGCACATAATAAGACCGGTGGCCGCAGGTCGCCGCCTGCTCCCCGCTAGAATCCGGTATTCAAACTGCACCGGACCTCCTCGGGAGAACAGATTGGCAGAGCACACGGTTCCGCTCGTCGTTCGCGCCGCCGCGCAGAGTGACGTCGATACCCTCACCGGTATTCTCCGCGGCGCGGGCCTACAGGTCGAATCCACCTGGGTCACCGCGATCGAAACGCTGCAGGAAACGCTGAGCCGGATCAAGCCGGAGCTGTTGATCGACTTCGCCGACTCCGGTCACGACGGGACGACCGTGGCGACGCTGCGCGATCAGGTCGCGCCGTGGCTGCCGATCGTGGCGGCAGCCGCGAGCCTCGATGAGCCGGCGATCGCGGCCGCGATGCGCAGCGGAGCGCGCGATGCGGTCTCGCTCGGCGCGCCGGATCGGCTCGCCGCGGTGGTGCGGCGCGAGCTGCGCGGCGCACGGCTCGAGCAGGCGCTGCAGTCGACCGTGCTGTCCGCGCGCGCCGCGCACGATCCGCTGCTTGCGCTGCTGGACCGGCCGGCCGATGCGATCATTCATGTCCAGGAGGGTATCGTCGTCGATGCCAACCCGGCGTGGCTCGCGATGTTCGGTCCCGACAACGCGGTGGTTGGACAGCCGGTGATGGATCTGTTCGACGAGGCGTCGCGCCCGGCGCTGAAGGGCGCGCTGTCGGCCTGTCTGCAGGGACGCTGGAGCGGACATGGGCTGCGGGCGGGCGCGCTGTCCCCCGATGGCAGCGTGTTGAGCGCCGAGATCACTTTGGAGCTCGGCGAGCACGAAGGCCAGCCCTGCGTGCGGCTGCTGCTGCCGGGCAAGCGGCGCGATGAGCACAAGCTCCTCGAGGACCTCGAGCAAGTCGTCCACCGCGACCAGACCACGGGCTTTCTGCATCGGCGCGATCTGCTGGCGGCGATCAAGGAGCGTCTGGCCGTGGCGAGCCCCGGGGGCGTGCGCTGGCTGGCGCTGCTCAAGCTCGATCGGTTCGCGGCGGCCGAGCGCCTCGTCGGCGCGATGGCCAGCGAGGAGCTGCTGGCCGGGTTCGCCACCCAGTTGAAGGACACCTTGCACACGAACGAGGTTGCCGGCCGCTTCGGGGGGGTACGCTTCCTGGTGCTGCTCGAGCGCGGCAACGCGCGCGACGTGCACGCATGGGCCGCGCAGGTCGTGCAGGAGTGCGCCCGACGCACCATGCACATCGGCGAGCATGCCCTCACCCTGACATGCACCGTGGGCCTGGCCTGCGTCTCGAGCGAGTCGCACGATCTGGACGGGATGATCGTGGCGGCCGCGGACGCCTGCGCCCGTGGCGTGCAACACGGCGGCAATCAAACGATCGCGGCGGGCGCAGCGCCCGTGACCCCCTACGAGCAGGCGTGGGTCAAGCAGATCAAGAGCGCGCTGCTCGAGAACCGCTTTCGCCTCGCCACGCAACCGGTCGCGAGTCTGCGCGGGGGCGATGCGCACATGTTCGATGTGCTGCTGCGCATGGTCGACAGCCGCGGCAAGGAGGTGCTGCCGGGGGAGTTCCTTCCGGCAGCCGAGCGCAACGATCTGCTGAAGAACATCGATCGCTGGGTGGTGGGCGCCTCGCTGTCGTTCGCCGCGCAACGCCGCCCCGGCTGCCTGTTCGTGCGGCTCTCGCAGGATACGGTCCGCGACGCCTCGTTCGTCACCTGGCTCGAAGGCCACCTGCGCTCGGCGCGCGCCGATCCGCGCAGCGTGTGCTTCCAGATTCCCGAGGCGGTCGCGGTGGCAAACCCGCAGGCGCACGCGCTCGCCGGCAAGCTGCGCCAGTGGGGCTTTCGCTTCGCGCTCGAGGGCTTCGGCTCCCCGACCAACGCGTTCAAGCTGATCGAGTCGCTGCCGCTCGATTACCTGAAGATCGATGGCACACTGGTGCAGAGCCTCTCGCGCAACAAGGAGCTGCAGCTGCACGTGCGGGCGCTGACCGAGGAAGCCGCCAAGCGCGGCATCCAGACCATTGCCGAGCGCGTCGAGGACGCCAACACCATGGCCGTGCTGTGGCAACTCGGCGTCGAGTACATCCAGGGCTATTTCGTCAACGCGCCGGAGGACGTGGTGCTGCAAGCGAGCGACACGCGGCCTCGTTAGCCCGGCGGCAGCGCCTCGAGCCGCTCGACGCTGCGCGGCCAGCCGCGCGGCAACAGCGCGCCGCGCCGGGCCCGCTCGCCGCGGTACGCCTGCAGATCGCCCCACGCGAGGCTGCGCTGCTTCTCCCCCGACCAGATCACGAGCGAGCCGCGCGCGGGCACCACCGCGAGCGCCACCACGCGCTCGGCGGCCTGCCCATGCCCGAGGTCGTACAGCTTGTTGCCCTTGCCGCGCGGCATCTCCGGCACCTCACTCACCGCAAAGGCGAGCAGCTTGCCGGCGGAGCTGACGACCACCACCAGAGCGTCCGCCGCCGGAATCGGCACCGGCGGCAGCGTCGCCGCGCCCGCCGGCACGTTGAGCACGCTTTTGCCGGCACGCCGATCGGTGATCAGCTCCTTCAGGCGCACGGCGAAGCCGTAGCCGGCATCGCTGGCGAGCAGCCACAGGTCCTCCGGCTCGCTCATCATCACGCCGGCGAACTTCGCCCCGTCGGGGGGATTCAGGCGCCCGGAGAGCGGTTCGCCCTGGCCGCGCGCCGAGGCCAGGCTATGCGCCGGCAGACAATACGTGCGACCGGTGCTGTCGATGAATACCGCCGGCTGCAGACTGCGGCCGTGAGCCATGGCCTGGAAGCCGTCGCCGCTCTTGTACGAAAGCGTCCTTGGATCGATGTCATGCCCCTTGGCGGCGCGCACCCAGCCGCCGGTGGAGAGCACCACGCTCACCGGCTCATTGGGAATGAGCGTGGTCTCGTCGATGGCCTGCGCCGCCTCGCGCTCGACGATGCGGGTCCGCCGGGGGTCCCCGTACCGATCCGCGTCGGCGCGCAGCTCCGCGACCACCAAGCCCTTGAGCTTCGCCGGGCTCGACAGCAGCGCCTCGAGGTCGGCGCGCTCGGCGCCGAGAGTCGTTTGCTCGGCGCGGATCTTCATCTCCTCGAGCCGCGCCAGATGGCGCAGCCGGGTGTTGAGGATCTCCTCGGCCTGCTCCTCGGAGAGCTCGAAGCGGCGCATCAGCACCGGCTTGGGCTCATCCTCGCGCCGGATGATGCGGATGACCTCGTCCAGATTGAGGTAGACGATCAGCAGGCCCGCAAGGATATGCAGCCGGCGGTCGACCTTCTCGAGCCGATAGCCGAGCCGGCGCCGGACGGTCGCGATGCGATACTCGAGCCACTGGCCGAGGATGGCCACAAGGCCGAGCACGCGCGGCCGGCCGTCCGATCCGATGATGTTGAGATTGACGCGGTAGTTGCGCTCCAGGTCGGTGGTCGCGAACAGGTGGTTCATGACCTCCACCAGATCGACCCGGCTCGAGCGCGGCACCAGCACCAGGCGCACCGGGTGCTCATGATCGGACTCATCGCGCACATCCTCGAGCATCGGCAATTTCTTCGCGCGCATCTGCTCGGCGATCTGCTCCTGAACCCGAGCCGGCGAGACCTGGTACGGGAACGCGTTGATGACCACGTTACCGTCCTCGATCACGTAGGTGGCCCGCGCCTTGAAAGAGCCGACACCGGACTCGTAGATCGCCTTCAGGTCCGCGCGCGGGGAGATGATCTCCCCCCCGGTGGGCAGGTCCGGCCCCTTGATGTGTTTCATCAAGGCCGCGGTGCTCGCCTGCGGATCCTCGATGAGGTGGATGCAGGCGGCGGCGACCTCGCCCAGGTTGTGCGGCGGTATGTCCGTGGCCATCCCGACGGCAATCCCCGAGGTCCCATTGAGCAGTAGGTTTGGCAGCCGCGCCGGCAGGATCAGCGGCTCCTCGAGCGTACCGTCGAAGTTCGCCGCCCAATCGGCGGTGCCGTGCGCAAGCTCACCGAGCAGCACGTCCGCATAGGGCGTGAGCTTCGCTTCGGTGTAGCGCATGGCCGCGAACGACTTCGGATCATCCTGCGAGCCCCAGTTGCCCTGACCGTCCACGATCGGATAGCGGTACGCGAACGGCTGCGCCATCAGCACCATCGCCTCGTAACAGGCGCTATCGCCGTGCGGATGAAACTTGCCGATCACGTCCCCCACGGTGCGCGCGGACTTCTTGTGCTTGGCGGCGGCCGAAAGGCCGAGCTCGCTCATCGCATAGATGATGCGCCGCTGGACCGGCTTCAGTCCGTCGCCGATTGCCGGCAGCGCCCGGTCGAGGATGACGTACATCGAATAATCGAGATACGCCTTCTCGGTGAAGACGCGCAGCGGCTGACGCTCGACGCCTTCGAAATTCAATTCCTGATCTTGCATCGTGAACCTTCGCTATGTGCGGCGCACCTGCTCGAGTCGATCGTCCCGGCAAGGCGGCCGCGCGCGCCGCCGGACGAGTCCTCAGGGCTACACCTGCGCCTCGGCCAAGTTGCCCTTCTTCTCCAGCCACTCGCGCCGATCCGCCGCCCGCTTCTTCGCGAGCAGCATGTCCATCAACTGATCGGTATCATCGCGACCCTCGACGGTGAGCTGCACCAGACGGCGCGTGCGCGGATCAATGGTGGTCTCGCGAAGTTGCGACGGATTCATCTCCCCAAGGCCCTTGAAGCGGGTAACCGTCGGTTTCGACCGCGGATTCTCCGTGCCGATACGCCGCAGCAGCTGCTCGCGCTCGCCGTCATCGAGGGCGTAATAGACCTGCTTGCCGGCGTCGATGCGATACAACGGCGGCATCGCCACGTACACGTGGCCGTTGATGACGAGCGGACGGAAGTGCCGCAGGAACAGCGCGCACAGCAACGTCGCAATGTGCTGTCCGTCGGAGTCGGCGTCCGCCAGGATGCAGACCTTGTGATAGCGCAGCTGCGTCAGATCGTGCGCCCCGGGCTCGACGCCGAGCGCCACGCTGATGTCGTGTACCTCCTGGGAAGCGCCGATCTGCCCGGCCTCGAGCTCCCAGGTATTCAGGATCTTGCCGCGCAGCGGCATGATCGCCTGGAAGTCCTTGTCGCGCGCCTGCTTGGCCGAGCCGCCGGCCGAGTCGCCTTCCACCAGGAACAGCTCCGAGCGGCGCGGATCCTGGCTGGCGCAATCGGCGAGCTTGCCCGGCAACGCCGGTCCGCCGGCGATGCGCTTGCGCACCACGCGTTGCGCGGCCTTGGCCCGTTCCTGCGCGTTGGCGATGGCGAACTCGGCGATGCGCTCGCCGGCGTCGGGATGGCGATTGAGCCACAACGCCAGAGTGTCGCGCGCGAATCCCTCGACCAGCGCCGCCGCATCGCGCGAGCCGAGCCGCTCCTTCATCTGTCCGGCAAACTGCGGCTCGCGGATCTTGATCGACAGCACGTAGCACGCCCGGTCCCAAACGTCCTCGGGCGTGAGCTTGATGCCGCGCGGCACGAGGTTGCGGAACTCGCAGAACTCGCGCACGGCCTGTGCCACGCCCGCGCGCAACCCGTTAACGTGCGTGCCGCCCTCGGGCGTGGGGATGAGATTGACGTAGCTCTCGCCGGTCGTGCTCTCGGCGTCGGGCGCCCAAATCAGCGCGTAGCTCACCGCGTCGCTCTCGCCCTCGCGAGTGCCGACGATCGGATCGCCCGGCAGCCGCTCGCGCTCGCCCAGCTCCTCGAGCAGATAGGCGCCGAGATCGCCGCTGTAGAACCATTCATCGCGCTCGCCGGTCGTCTCGTTGTCGAAGGTGATCCGCAGGCCCGGGCACAGCACAGCCTTCGCCTTGAGCGTGTGCTTCAACTGCGGCACCGAGAATTTGTCCGAGTCGAAGAAGCGCGGGTCCGGCCAGAAGCGCACTGTGGTGCCGGTGTTGCGCTGGCCCACCTGGCCGACGACCGCCAGCTTCGAGCTGACCTTGCCGTCCCTGAAGCTGATGTTGAATTCCTGTCCGTCACGCTTGATCCAGCATTCGAGCTGCTTGGACAGCGCATTGACCACCGACACTCCGACACCGTGCAGGCCGCCGGAGAATTGGTACGCCTTCTCGGAAAACTTGCCGCCGGCATGCAGCCGGGTGAGGATCAGCTCGACGCCGCTCACCTTCTCCTTGGGGTGGATATCGACCGGCATGCCGCGGCCGTCGTCGGCCACCTGCAGCGAACCGTCCTTGAACAGCTTGACGTCGATCCGCCTGCAGTGCCCGGCGATCGCCTCATCGACGCTGTTGTCGATCACCTCGTGGGCCAGGTGATTCGGCCGGGAGGTATGGGTATACATGCCCGGCCGGCGGCGCACGGGCTCGAGGCCGCTCAGCACCTCGATGTCGGAAGCGGTATACGACTCACTCATGTCCGGCTCTTGGCTCTCGCGTATCAGGTCTCACGTGTCGAGGCCGGGAATCTTACCGGTTTTGCGTGCGGCCCAGTCCACATTGGCGCGCGCCAATGCAAGGCGCTGGGGCGAATTTCGGCGCGGGCGCGCCGGCCCGGCTAGCGCAGATCGGTGAGCAGGGCGGCTTTGAGCGCCTCGGGCACCGGATTCACCCAATGCCGGTAGTGCTCATGATCGACTCCGGCGGCCAGCGGCGCCCCGGTGCGCAAGGCGGCGATCATCGGGGCGGCGAGCTCGAAGCGCAGGAAATGCACGGCCGAGGTCTTTTCCTCGTTCTCGCGCTCGAGATCCTCGTCGGCGATGGCATACACCGGTGCGTGGCCGCGCACTTCGATCCAGCAACGCCGCTCGATTCCCTTGAAAAGCGCCAGCTGCCGCTGCCGCTCGGCGGCATCGGGGAATTCGATCAGCAGCGTCGCCTTCCAGTTCGCGCCATCCGGGATCAGGGGATTGTAGGTCTCGAGTTCCGCGCCGATCGGCGCGGCCTCGAAGATCCGCTCGACACGCAGCATTTCCTGGATCTGGTACTGGACCGTCAGCCGATCCTCGAAGCACCACGTGAGGTTCGGTCCGACGGCGAGGCGTCGCGCGCGCTTGTGCTCGAGCACGCGGGCGCGGAACGCGTCGCGCTCGGCGGCATAGCGCTCGAGACTGAGCAGATCGGCGCGAGTCAGCTTGTTCATGGCAACCTCGCCGGCACCTTCATAGCCCGTAGGCCAACCGCAGCAGCCGCAGCGGGTGTTCGGGAGCGGCGCCGGAGGCGAGGCCGCTCTCGATCTGGTGGCCTGCCATCGGGCAGTCGCTGGCGTAGTGCGCCGCGGCGCTCGCCGCCACGCGGTCGATGACCGCGCGAGCGATCTTCATCGAGGCGGCGCGGAATTCCTTCTTGACGCCGTAGGTGCCGTCGTGCCCCGAGCAGCGCTCGATCGGCTCGACGACGGTATCCGGCACCAACTGCAGCACGTCGCGCGTTTTCAGGCCCATGTTCTGCACGCGCAGATGACACGGCACGTGGTAGCTGACTTTGCCGAGCGATTTCTGGAAATCCGTCCGCAGCATGCCGGCACGGTGGCGCAGCATCAGGTACTCGAACGGATCGAAGATGCGCTTGGCGATGCGCTGCACTTGCGCTTCCTCCGGGAACAGCAGCGGCAGCTCCTGCTTGAACATCAGCACGCAGGAGGGAATCGGCGCCACGATGTCGAAGCCGGCATCGATGGCCGCGATCAGCTGCGGGACGTTGTGCTCCTTCAGCCGCTCCACGGCCTGCAGATCGCCGAGCTCGAGCCGCGGCATGCCGCAGCAATGCTCGGACTCGAGCAAGCTCACCTGGATGCCGTTGTGCTCGAACACCACCGCAAGATCCTCATCGAGCTGCGGCTCGTTGCGATTGCCGTAGCACGTGGTGAACAGGGCAACCCTGCCGGTGGTCTCAGGCGTCGCCCGCGGCGCATCGCCGCCGGCGGCCGGTGCGGCCAGCTTGCCCAGCCGGCGCAAGCGCTTGCGTGCCGTGCGGGCGTGATACTGCGGCACCGGAGCCGTGGCGTCCACGCCCAGCGTCTTCTCCAACAGGGCGCGGCCCGCGCCGGAGCGGTTGACCGCGTTGACGATCGGCGCGACCACAGGTATGCCGGCGATGCGTCCGACCGTCTCGGTCGCCGCGAGCGCGCGGTTGCGCAAACTGATGCCCTCGTCGCGAGCACGCACCGCCTTGGCGCGCAGCATCAGGTGCGGGAAATCGACGGCCCAGGGGTGCGGCGGCACGTACGGACACTTGGTCATGAAGCACATGTCGCACAGGTAGCAGTGATCGACCACCTGCCAGAAAACGTGCCGCTCGACCTCGGCCAGCTCACCGGTGGGCGATGCGTCGATGGCGTCGAACAGCGTGGGGAAGGCGTTGCACAAGCTGAAGCAGCGCCGGCAGCCCTGACAGATCTCGAATACCCGCTCGAGCTCCCCCTGCAGTGCGCCGTGATCGTAAAACTCGGCGCTGCGCCAGGCCAACGGGTGGCGCGTCGGGGCCTCGATGCCGCCCTCGCGGCCCGCGGCATCGGGATTGTCTGGGGTTGGGCTCATGAGAACATCCGCATGCGGCGCACGGGGCCGTGAGCCCCGTGCGCCCGGTGCGACACGTGCGCGGCGTGTCAGAGGTTGTCGAGTGCTTTCTGGAACCGGTTGGCGTGCGAGCGCTCCGCCTTGGCGAGCGTCTCGAACCAATCGGCGATCTCGCCGAACCCCTCTTCGCGAGCGGCTTTGGCCATGCCCGGATACATATCGGTATACTCGTGCGTCTCGCCGGCAACTGCCGCCTTGAGATTGAGCTTGGTCGCCCCGATCGGCAATCCCGTGGCCGGGTCGCCCACCGCCTCGAGGTACTCGAGATGACCATGAGCGTGCCCGGTCTCACCCTCGGCGGTCGAACGGAACACCGCCGACACATCGTTGAAACCCTCAACGTCCGCCTTGGATGCGAAGTAGAGATACCGCCGGTTCGCCTGGGACTCCCCCGCGAACGCGTCCTTCAGGTTCTGCTCGGTTTTACTGCCTTTGAGATTCATGCCGGTCTCCAATTTAGACTGGTTCTAACCCGATGCGAAACTCTACGGCCGAGCCTGCCGGGGCGTCAACTGATAATTGTCCCCAATTGACCGTCCCGCGGCGGACTGTATAAGGTGGCACCCCTGGGCGTCGACCCGTGACCCGTGACCGAGAGGGAGATTCTGGCGTGCCGTCTGATCAGCAGGCCCTCGATTTTGAGCAGGCGCTCACGGAGCTGGAAGGCGTCGTTGAGCGTCTCGAGCGTGGCGATCTGCCGCTCGAGGAAGCGCTGCGCGTCTTCGAGCGCGGGGTGGACTTGACGCGACAGTGTCAGGGGGCGCTGAAGTCCGCCCAACAGCGGGTGGACACCCTGATGAAACGCAACGGCGAGGTGGAGCCCGAGCCGTTCAGCGTCCCGGACGCGGCACGCGATGACCGCGCTGAAGCGCCTTGAGCATCGGAGGATTATGTTGCTCGCTCGCCACATCGGCCTCCGCCCCGCATCTTGCAGTGTAGACTGCCCACAATGAGCGCTTCTCAAAGCTATCCGCTGCTCGAGCCTATCGAGTTCCCGGCCGACCTCAGACACCTGAAGGAATCGCAATTGCCGCAGCTTGCCCAAGAGCTGCGGCAATTCCTCATCCAGACCGTCAGTACCCGCGGCGGCCATTTCGCGGCAGGACTCGGCACGGTCGAGCTGACGATTGCGCTGCACTACGTGTACGACACGCCGCACGACCGACTGGTCTGGGACGTCGGCCATCAGGCCTACCCGCACAAGGTGCTCACCGGCCGGCGTGAGCTGCTGCACTCGATCAAGCAGCCCGGCGGGCTGGCACCGTTTCCCAACCGCGCCGAGAGCGAGTACGACACGTTCGGCGTGGGGCACTCGAGCACCTCGATCAGTGCCGCCCTGGGGATGGCCATCGCCGCGGCGCAGCAGGCATCGAACCGGCGCGTCGTGGCGGTGATCGGCGATGGTGCCATGACGGCCGGTATGGCATTCGAGGCGCTGAATCACGCCGGCTCACTACCGGTGGATCTGCTGGTGATCCTCAACGACAACGACATGTCGATTTCCGAGAACGTCGGAGCGCTGTCGAACTACTTCACGGCGGCGCTGTCGGGGCGCCTGTACGCGAATCTGCGTGAAGGCGGCAAGAAGGTTCTGCGGCAGATGCCGACGGTCTGGGAGTTGGCTCGCCGCTCGGAAGAGCACCTCAAGGGGATGGTGCTGCCCGGGACGCTGTTCGAGGAACTCGGATTCAACTACATCGGCCCGCTCGACGGCCACGACGTGCGGGCCCTGGTCGGCACGCTACGCAACGTCCGTAAGCTGCACGGCCCACAGTTTCTGCACGTCGTCACCCGCAAGGGCAAGGGCTACGCGCCCGCCGAGGCCGACCCGATCAAATGGCATGGTCCCGGCCCGTTCGATCCGGTCAGCGGCACGATCTTCAAGGAAGCCGCCTCGAGTCCCTCGTACTCGCAGATCTTCGGACAGTGGCTGTGCGACATCGCGGAGCGTGATCCGCGCATCGTGGGCATCACCCCGGCGATGCGCGAGGGCTCGGGTCTGGTCGAGTTCTCCAAGCGATTCCCCGAGCGCTACTTCGATGTGGCGATCGCCGAGCAACACGCCGTGACGTTCGCGGCGGGGCTCGCCAGCGAGGGACTGCGGCCCGTGGTGGCGATCTATTCGACGTTCCTGCAGCGCGCCTACGATCAACTGATCCATGACGTCGCGCTGCAGAACCTTCCGGTGGTGTTCGCGCTCGATCGGGCGGGGCTGGTCGGCAGCGACGGGGCGACGCACCAGGGCAGTTACGATCTGTCGTTCCTGCGCTGCATCCCCAACATGGTCGTCATGGCGCCCGCCGACGAGAACGAGTGCCGGCAGATGCTCTACACGGCCACCACGATCGACGGTCCCGCCGCGGTGCGCTACCCGCGCGGCAGCGGGCCGGGCGTGCCGATCGAGAAGGACTTCACCGCCGTGCCGATCGGCAAGGCGCAAACGAGGCGCGAGGGCCGCAGCGGCCTCGCCCTGCTCGCCTTCGGCCCGATGCTCGAGAGCGCCCTGCGCCTCGGCGAGCGGCTCGACGCGACGGTGGTGAACATGCGCTTCGTCAAACCGCTCGACGAGGCGTTGATCCTCGAGATCGCCGGCCGCCATAACGCTCTGGTCACGATCGAGGAGAACGCCGTGCAAGGCGGGGCCGGCTCGGCCGTCGCCGAGGTGCTCGCGGCCGAGGCAATCAGCGTGCCGCTGATGCAGATCGGCATCCCGGATCGGTTCATCGAGCACGGCTCGCGCGGCTCGTGCCTGGCGGCCGCCGGACTCGATCACGCCAGTCTCAGCGCAAGCATCGAGCACTGGTGGTCGCTGCAGAGGCACGCGCCGGTCCGTTCCGTCAACCGGGCCTAGTAGGGACACGCGGGCCGACAGATCGTCCGCCCGCAACGGTATCCCGGCGCGCAAGGCCCCCCACCGAGCCCCAGTGATCGATCCGCCCGGCGAACCGTCTCCTATGCCGATCGGTATAGGCCAAAGGCACCCTGATCCGGTACTCTTGCCCCCATGAATTCCCCACCAAGCGCCGCCAAGGCGGCTCGCAAGAGTTTCGCCGAAGTCGAGGACGTGCAAGCGCGCCCCGACACGCGCCACCTGCCCATCAATCGGGTGGGCATCAAGGACATCAGCCACCCGGTACTGGTGAAGGATCGCTCCGCGGGCGAGCAGCACACGATCGCGACGTTCAACATGTACGTCAGCCTGCCGCATCACTTCAAAGGCACGCACATGTCCCGCTTCGTCGAGATCCTGCATACCGAGCGGGAGATCTCGGTGGAGTCCTTCCGCGGCATGCTCGAGAACATGACCAGGCGCCTCGAGGCCGATGCCGGCCACATCGAGATGACCTTTCCGTTCTTCGTGATGAAGCGGGCGCCGGCGACGGGCGTGGAGAGCCTGATGGACTACCGCGCCAGCCTGACCGGCGAGCGCCACGACGGCGTCACGGACATGTGGGTGCGGGTGGTCGTCCCGGTGACGAGCCTCTGCCCCTGCTCCAAGCGCATCTCGGACTACGGAGCGCACAATCAGCGCTCGCACGTGACCATCACCGCGAAGCTGCGCAGCCACATCTGGATCGAGGAGTTGATCGAGATCGCCGAGAAGGAAGCCTCCTGCGAGCTGTACGGCATTCTCAAGCGGCCCGACGAGAAGTATGTGACCGAGCGGGCCTACGACAATCCGAAGTTCGTCGAGGACATCGTGCGCGACGTCGCCATGCGGCTCAACGCCGACGACCGGATCGCCTCGTACGTCGTGGAGTCGGAGAACTTCGAGTCCATTCACAACCACTCGGCCTACGCGCTCATTGAACGCGACAAGGACGAGAAACGCCCGGCAAGCCGCGCGCCGCGCTAGGCGTGCCGGCGCATCGTCCTCGAGCTTCAACTCGCCTTGATGCAATCGGGCAACGGCTGAAACCAGGGCCAACCCCACCCCCGCCGCCCTCGCCCCCGCCGCGCGCGACTCGCGCGAACGACCGGCTCGCCCGTCCGCTCCTAGCGCGGCTCCCCTTGCAGGCGCCCGATCAGACTGCGCAGGAACACCCGGTTGAAGCGCAGCTGACAGGAGACCGAGACCTGCTCGAGCTGCGTGGCGCTCACTTTCAGCACCGTCACCGCATCGACCGCCCGTACCGTGGCGGTGCGCTTGGCGCCGGGCACGTAGCTCGCCTCGCCGAAGCAGTCGCCGGTCTCGAGCATGGCGATGAGCTCGCCGCGGCGCATGACCGCGCAACGGCCGGCCACCAGAATGTAGAAGCGGTCATCGAGCTCGCCCTCGCGGATGATCTGCTCGCCGGCGGCGTACTGCTGCCAGGCGCTGGCATGCAGCACCTCGCTGACCTCGGTATGGGAGAACTCCTGGAAGAACTTCAGGCGTCTCAAGACCCCGAACTGCTCCTGCAGATCGAACCGCACGTTGCTCTGACGCAGCCGGTGATGGACCCGGGCGAGCTCGGCGGCCAGCTCGAGCCCCGTGCGCTGGCGTTTGACCGGATCCTTCTGCAGCGCGGTGACGACCACCCCTTCGAGCTCCTCGGAGACGTCCTGGCGCACCCGATGAATCGGTGGCGGCGTCGCATAGACGATCTGGTGCAGGAGCTTCTGCAGATTGCCGGCGCGAAACGGCCGCGTGCCGGTGAGCAATTCGTACATCACCGCTCCGAGGGAGTAGATATCGGAGCTCGGTGTGAGATCCAGGCTCTGCACCTGCTCGGGCGACATGTACGAAGGACTGCCGGCGATGCCCTCGATGCGCGAGATGTCGGCATCCGAGACCAACGCGATGCCGAAATCGATGATGCGCACTTCGCCCTCCTGAGTCAGCAGGATGTTCGAAGGCTTGATATCGCGGTGGATCACTCCGCGCGTATGCGCGTAATGCAGCGCCTTGGCGCTCTTGAAGATGATCTCGATGACGTCGTTCAGCGGCAGCAGATTGTCAGGACGACAGTACGTCGTGAGCGTGCGCGCGTGATGCACGTACTCGGCGACGATGTAACACCGGCCGTTCGCCTCGCCCGCGTCGAAAATCGGCAGTACGTAGGGGTGCTGCAGCATCCCGACCAGATGCGCCTCGGAGAGGAACATTTTGCGCGCCGCGCGCGCGCGCTGATCGTCGGCGCCGGTATCGACGTTGTAGACCTTGATGGCCACGTCGCGTCCGTAGTAGGCGTCGTGGCACAGATAGACGACCCCGGTGCTGCCGCGGCCGACCTCCTTGATCACCTCGTATTTGCCGATCTGCCCGGGGATTGACCGGTCACGGATATGCGGATGCGCGGCGGGTTCTGTGGCGTGAGCGGGCATGGCGAGCGACCACTGGTGAAGCAGTCCGCAGCATAGGAGCGGCCCGCATGCTGCGCTGTGATGCGCCCCATGAATTGGGGCGCCCCGGCGCCTCCCGGCTTGACATAAACACCCCGCTACGGGGCGGCGAAATGATCGTAGCCGCTCGAGGAGACCTCGAGCACACCGTGCTCGTCCATCACTCGCGCGCCCGGCTGCGCCTGCAGCGTCCCGATGCGTCTGTAGCCCCATTCGGCGGGTGGCAGCTCGCGCGCCAGGCGCTCGAGCGCATGCGGCCGCACCGTGAAACACAGCTCGTAGTCCTCGCCGCCGCTCAGGGCGAGTTCGCGCGCCCGCGGCATCCCGACCGCACCGAGCAGCGGCGCCGACAGCGGCAGCGCGGCGGCCATCAGCTCCACGCCACAGCCGCTGGCGCGCGCCAGCTTGTGCGCGTCGGCGAGCAACCCGTCGGACACGTCGATGCAGCCGCTCGCCAGCTCGCGCAAACGCTCACCGAGCGCCAGGCGTGGCGTCGGAAACAGGAACCGCCGGCGCAGATACTCGGCCTGCTCGCACGGGGCCAACCGGCCCTGCTCGAGGGCGAGGCCTGCGGCCGCATCGCCCGGGGTTCCCGACACAAAGAGCGCATCCCCGGGTGCGCCGCCGCCGCGCCGCAGCCCCCGCCCCGGCGGCAGGTGACCCAGCACGGTGACCGTCACCGACATCGGTCCGCGCGTCGTGTCGCCGCCCACGAGCGCAACGCCATGGGCCTGAGCAAGCGCATCGAGGCCGGCGGCGAACTGCGCCAGCCAGCCCTCGTCGGCCTCGCTGAGGGTGAGCGCGAGCAGCGCCCATGCCGGGCGTGCGCCCATGGCCGCCAGATCGCTCAGATTGACCGCGAGCGCCCGGTGGCCGATGGATTGCGCGGGACTGCCCCGCGGGAAATGCACGTCCTCGACCAGAGTATCGACAGCCACCGCGAGCTGCGCACCCGCCGGGCATTGCAGCACCGCCGCATCATCGCCCACACCGAGGATCACGTCCCCGCGCCCGTGCCCGCAATCGCGGAAGTAACGCTCGATGAGCTCGAATTCGGACAGGGGCATGGTGCGGCCCGCAGCTTTGCGCGTCTCAGCGCTCGTCGGGCCGCAGATCGCGCGCAGCGCGGTCGAGCACTGCGTTGACGTACTTGTACCCGTCGGTCGCGCCGAACCGCTTGGTCAGGGCGACCGCTTCGCTGATCGCCACCGGGTAGGGCACATCGAGCCGATGGCCGAGCTCATAGAATCCGATCAGCAGCGCGGCGTGCTCGACCGGATCGAGCAGCGCCGGACTGCGGTCGATCAGCGCGGCGAGACGCTCATCGAGCGCCGCATGCGAGGCGCAGATCGCCTCGAGCAACTCACGGAAGTACTCGCGGTCGGCCCGCGGCATGTCCTCCGCCGTGCTGAACTCCTGCACCAGGTCCTGCCATGGACACTCGTTCAGTTGCCAGCGATACAGCGCCTGCAGTGCCAGCTTGCGCGCCACCGAACGTTGCCGCGGCAACGCGCGCGGGGAGGTCGCAGCGCCCATCAAGGACCCAACAGCGCGAACACGCTGGCCATCTCCAGCGCCGCCTCCATCGCCTCGGCCCCCTTGTTGCCGGCGCCGGTGGCGGCCCGCTCGATGGCCTGCTCGACCGTATCGACCGTAAGCACGCCGAAGATCACCGGCACGCCGCTCTGCAACGCGACGCGCTGCAATCCCCCGGCGCACTCGCCGGCGACATACTCGAAATGCGCAGTGCCACCGCGGATGACGCAGCCGAGCGCCACGAGTGCATCATAGCGGCCACTGGCGGCGAGCCGCCGCGCGGCCACCGGCAGCTCGAAGGCGCCCGGCACCCGCACCACCAGCAAGTCAGCGAGCGTACCGCCGTGCGCCACCCAGGCCGCTTCGGCGCCCTTCAACAGGCTCGCAACGATGAAGTCGTTGAACCGCGCCGCCACCAGCGCGACCTTGCGGCCCCGGGCGTCGAGCGGTCCTTCCAGCCGGTGCGGACCGCTCACGCGTCCTCTCCGACGTAGCTGTCGATCTCGAGACCGAAAGCGGCGATTCCGTGGATCTGCTTCGGAGCGGACAGGACGCGCATACGCTTGACCCCGAGGTCCTTCAGGATCTGCGCGCCGATGCCAAAGGTCTTCAGCACCTGTCCATCGCGGCGGGCGGCGCGTGCGGTCGCCTCCGCTCCGGCGGGCGGGGTCAACGAGCGCAACGCGTCGAGCAGATCGTTCGGCGCTTCGCGCTCGCGCAGGATCACGATCACCCCGCTACCCTCCCCTGCAATGCGCTCCATGGCCGCCCGCAATGTCCAGGCGAGCGGGTCGGCGCGAATGCCGAGCAGGTCGCGCAGCGGGTCGGCCAGGTGCACGCGCACCAGCGGCCGGGCCGCGGTGTTGATCTCGCCTCTGACCAGCGCCAGGTGCACCTCGTCGCTCACCCGATCCTGATAGGCGTAGAGCCGGAATTCTCCGAACTCGGTCTGGACCGGCTGTTCCGCAACTCGGTGGACGGATCGCTCGTTACGCAACCGATAGCGAATCAAGTCGGCGATGGTGCCGATTTTCAGCCCATGGCGTACCGCGAAGGCATGCAAGTCCTGGCGCCGCGCCATCGATCCATCGTCGTTCATCAGCTCGCAGATCACGCCCACCGGCTGCATTGCGGCGAGCCGGCACAGATCGACCGCCGCTTCCGTGTGCCCCGTGCGCACGAGCACGCCACCCCGGCGCGCGCGCAGGGGGAAAATGTGCCCGGGACGGGTGAAATCCGTGGCCCGGGAATCGGGACGCGCCAGGGTGCGGATGGTCTGTGCCCGGTCGCTCGAGGAAACACCGGTCGTCGTTCCGGCCACGGCATCCACGGAGACCGTGAAGGCAGTTCGGTGCGATTCGCTGTTTTTCGAAACCATTTGCGGCAGATCAAGCCGATCCAGCGCTTCTTCTTCCATGGGCACACAGAGAATCCCGCTGGTATGCCGGATCATGAATGCCACGCTCTGCGGGGTCGCCCGCTCGGCTGCCATGATCAAATCGCCCTCGTTCTCCCGTTCCTCATCGTCCATGATGATGACCATTCGCCCCGCCCTGAGGTCATCGAGAATCTCCTCGACGGTATTGAACGGCCCACCGGCGGAGGGGGTCTTGCCGGCCAGAGGAAGGACTTTGGACATCGTATGCGTCTGCTGCCTGGATTCGGGGCAGTATAGCGTGCGGGCCGCCGGCACCGTGCCACCGCCGCGCCAGCCGCGCGGCTAACGCGTCAGCGTCGCCAGAAGCGGGAGAACCCGCCGCTGCAGCCGGCGCCGGGACAGGGCCGCCAAGCCCCCGACCCATCGCGCCCGTACGATCCCGTGCGCCCCAATGACATAGGTCATGGGAATGGCCTGAGGCTCCCCGAACCCGTCCCGACGCGCCGCGCTCGCCAGCGCCGCCGGGAACGTGAACTCGCGCATGAGGCGGCGCACACGGGCGGCGCCGGCGGGCGCATCGATGCTCAGACCGAGCACGACGAGTCCCCGCCGCGCATAGCGTCGATAAAACGCCTCCAGCAGCGGCATCTCCGCCCGGCAGGGCGAGCACCAGGTCGCCCAGAAATTCAGCACAACGACGTGGCCGCGCTCGCGGGCCAGATCGAATTCGCTCCCGTTGAGCTCGCGCACGATCAACGGCGGGGCCGGCTGACCGATACGCACCGCCGCATGGGTGCGCGGCCCGAGCAGCGCTGCCGTCAGGACGAGCAGCGCCAACGGCACGATCCGTGTGTGCATGGATGTTCCGGTCGGCTGGCGTCGCGGCATGACCCAGTCTCAGTCCGAGTCGGACGCACTCGACTGCCGCAGCAACCGCTCGGCGTAACGCGCCATCAAATCAACCTCGACATTGACGAATGCGCCCGGCCGCAGCGAGCCCAGCGTGGTGACCGTGCGCGTGTGCGGAATGAGGTTGACCCGGAACATCTCCCGATGCACCTCATTGACCGTCAGGCTCACCCCGTCGACGGCAATCGAGCCCTTGCGGGCGATGTAGCGCAGCAGCACAGCATCGACCAGCGCCACATCCATGCGGCTCGAGCGGCCGTCCTCCTGCATCGCCACGATCCGCCCCAGGCCATCGATGTGACCGGTGACCAGATGGCCGCCGAGGGACTCGCCGAGCCGCAGCGCCGACTCGAGATTGACGCGCGCGCCCGGCTGCATCTCGCCGAGGGTCGTCACCGCCAGCGTCTCGCGCGAGACATCTGCGCGAAAGCCGCGCTGCTCGAGTTCCACGACGGTCAGACAGCAGCCCTGCACGCAGATGCTGTCCCCGAGGCGCATCCCGGCCGGATCGAGTCGATCGAACGCGAACGCCATCCGCAGATCGCCCCGGCGTTCCTCGCGGCAGACGAGCCGTCCCACATCCTGCACGATTCCGGCAAACACGCCTGTTACCTCCGATCCATTTCGGGCTCGTGACCCAACTGTTGCCGGTCGGGCCGCAAACGCACCCGCAGGTCCGCGCCGATCGGCCGGGCCTCCATCATGACAAACCCCGGCGCATCCTGCAGCCGGGTCAATTCAGGCAGCTCGGCCAGCGGCCGGGCCTGCGGGCCGAGCAGTTTCGGCGCCACATACAGGATGAGCTCATCGACGAGCCACTGCGCCAGCAGCGCCCCGGCCAGCCGCGGACCGGCCTCGACCCACAATTCATTGATTTCGCGCGCGCCGAGCAGCTCGAGCATCTCCGGCAACGATACCCGACCGCACGGATCGGCCGGCAGCATAACCACTGTCGCATGCCGGGACAGGCTCGCGAGCCGCAGCGCATGCGCCCTCTGGAGCGCCGGCGGCGGCGGCACGCCCACCAGCATCACCTCGCCCGGCACCGCAAACAACCGGGCCTCGACGGGCGTGCGCAAGCGCGAATCCAGGACGGCGCGCAACAGCGGGGGCCGCGGTCCGCCGCGCGGCTCACTCAGCCGCACATCGAGACGCGGATCGTCCGCCAGCACGGTACCGACGCCGGTGAGGATCGCCGAACTGCGCGCCCGCCAGCGCTGGACGTCTTCGCGCGCCGCCGCTGCCGTTATCCAGCGGCTCTCTCCGTTGGCGAGCGCCGTGCGGCCATCGAGACTCATGGCGAGCTTGACTCGGACCCACGGGCGCCCGGTGCGCATGCGCTTGAAGAATCCCTCGTTCAGCGCCTCGGCCTCCGGCGCCAACAAACCCGACTCCACCTGCACCCCCCGTTCGCGCAGTTGCCGCGCGCCGAGGCCATTGACCCTCGGATTGGGATCGGCGACGGCGAACACGACGCGTGCCACACGCGCCTGCAGCAGAGCATCGACGCACGGCGGCGTGCGCCCGTGATGCGCGCACGGCTCCAGGGTCACGTAGGCCGTCGCCCCGCCGGCCGCTGCGCCCGCGGCGCGCAAGGCCATGACCTCCGCATGCGCCTCACCGGCCCGCGCGTGCCAACCCTCACCCACGATGCGCCCATCGCGGGCGATCACGCAGCCGACCCTCGGGTTCGGCTGCGCGGTCTCGAGCCCATGCGCGGCGAGCTCGAGCGCCCGGGCCATGGCATCACGATCAAAGGCCGAGAACGTCATGCCACGATCTCAGTGCTGTCCCTTGCCGCCCCCGTCCTCGGGCGGCGGTTCCGCGGGCAGCAGCGACAGTTGCTGCCGCTGCGCCGCCGGCGCGGCCCCGCCTTTGCGCCGCCGCGGAGCCTGCGGCACGCGCGCAGCGCGCAACTTGCTGATTTCCTCGTGAAAGGCCTCGATGTCCTCGAAATGCCGGTACACCGAGGCGAAGCGCACGTAGGCGACCTCGTCCAACTGGCGTAATTCCTCCATGACCAGCTCACCGAGCGCGCCGGAACCGATCTCCCGCTCACCGAGCGTGCGCAGCCGGTGCGCGATGCGGCTGACGGCGGTGTCGATCGCCTCGCGCGCCACGGGGCGCTTCTCCAGCGCCTTTTCCATCCCCGAGCGCAGCTTCGCCGCATCGAACGCTTCGCGCCGCCGGTCACTCTTGATGACGCTCGGCATCACCAGCTCGGGAGCCTCGAAGGTCGTGAACCGCTCGCCGCAGGCCAGGCATTCGCGCCGGCGGCGAATCTGATCGCCCTCGCCGGCAAGCCGCGAGTCGGTGACCTTGGTTTCGACGTGACCGCAGAACGGACAGTGCATGGGCTGTGACGTTCCGCGATCCGCAGCCGCTCAACCCTTGCCGTAGACCGGGAAGCGGGCGCACAGCTGCAGCGCCCGGCCGCGCGCGCGCTCGATCACCGCCGGCTCACCGCCGGCATCGAGCACGTCGGCGATCAAATCGGCCACCTGCTCGACCTCGGCCTCCATGAAACCGCGGGTCGTGGCCGCCGGCGTGCCGATGCGCAAGCCGCTGCTGATGGCCGGCGGGCGCGGGTCGTTGGGCACCGCGTTCTTGTTGACCGTAATGTTGGCTTTCCCGAGGGCGGCGTCGGCATCCTTGCCCGTGATCTCGCGGCCGATGAGACTGAGCAGGAACAGGTGATTGTCGGTGCCGCCGGAGACGATGGTGTAGCCCCGGCCGGCCAAGCGGGCCGCCATGGCCCGCGCGTTGGCGAGCACCTGCCGCTGATACTGCGCGAACTGCGGCTGCAGCGCCTCGAGCAACGCCACCGCCTTGGCCGCGATCACGTGCATCAGCGGTCCGCCCTGAGTGCCGGGAAAGACCAGGGAGTTGAGCTTCTTGTGAATTTCCTCGTTGGCGCGCGCCAGGATCAGCCCGCCCCGCGGTCCGCGCAGCGTCTTGTGCGTGGTGGTGGTGACCACGTCGGCGTGCGGCAGCGGATTGGGATACAGCCCGGCGGCGACCAGCCCCGCCACGTGCGCCATATCCACCACCAGGTAGGCCCCGACACTGCGGGCGATCTCGGCGAAGCGCGCCCAGTCGACGACGCGCGAGTATGCCGAGAAGCCGGCGATGATCATCTTCGGGCGATGCTCCCCGGCCAGCCGCGCAACCTGCTCATAGTCGATTTCACCCGTATCGGGGCGGATCCCGTATTGCGCCGCGCGAAAGAATTTGCCCGAAAAATTGACGCGCGCGCCATGGGTGAGATGCCCGCCATGATCGAGGCTCATGCCGAGGATGGCATCCCCGGGCTGCAGCAGCGCGAAATACGCCGCCGCATTCGCTTGCGAGCCCGAATGCGGCTGCACGTTCGCGTACGCGGCGCCGAACAGTTGTTTGGCCCGCTCGATGGCCAGTCGCTCGGCGACATCGACGTACTCGCACCCGCCGTAATAGCGCCGGCCCGGATAGCCCTCCGCATACTTGTTGGTCAGTACCGACCCCTGCGCCTCGAGCACGCACGGACTGGCGTAGTTCTCCGAGGCGATGAGCTCGATGTGCTCCTCCTGCCGGCGGCGCTCGCCATCGATGGCGCGGGCCAGCTCCGGATCGAAGCGATGGATGTCCTGGGATGTATCGAACATGGGGTTCCTCGGGTCATGCGCGCGAGCATCAATTGTACCGAAGGGGCCGCCGCGCAGCAGGTTCGCGCGCGGACCGGCCTTGATCCGGCCGGGCAGCGCCCTATAGCCCAACGGGCGTCCACTCGATGATAATGGGCGGGTGGCCACCCGCACCGCCCCCGGGCAGCGCTCGCCCGCCTGTTGATGGGCGGCTGGGCGGCACCGCGCTCGAAGCGCGCTCCATCGCGTATTTCTCCGCGGCTCGGACCGCGGTCACATCGGCTCTTCGACGGGATTATGGCTCAATACATCTATACCATGCAGAAGGTCGGCAAGGTCGTGCCGCCCAAGCGCATCATTCTGCGCGACATCAGCCTGTCGTTCTTTCCGGGCGCCAAGATCGGGGTGCTGGGCTTGAACGGTGCCGGCAAGTCCACGCTGCTGCGGATCATGGCCGGCCAGGACACCGAATTCGACGGCGAAGCACGGCCGCAAAACGGCATCCGGGTCGGTTATCTGCCTCAGGAGCCGCAACTCGACCCCGAAAAGGATGTGCGCGCCACGGTGATGGAGGGGGTCGGCGAGACGTTACAGCTGATCGAGGCGTTCAATCGTCTGAGCGACCGGTTCGCCGAGCCGATGAGCGACGAGGAGATGAGCACGTTGCTCGAGCAGCAGGCCAAGCTGCAGGATGCGATCGATGCGGCGGACGGCTGGGAACTGTCGCGCAAGCTGGACATCGCCGCCGATGCGCTGCGCCTGCCGCCGTGGACGGCGCAGATCGGCACCCTCTCCGGCGGCGAGAAGCGCCGGGTGGCGCTGTGCCGGCTACTGCTGTCGGCCCCGGACATGCTCTTGCTCGATGAGCCCACCAACCACCTCGATGCCGAATCGATCGCCTGGCTCGAGCGCTATCTCGAGCAGTATCCGAGCACCGTCATCGCCGTAACCCACGATCGCTACTTTCTCGACAACGTGGCCGAGTGGATTCTCGAGCTTGACCGTGGTCATGGCATACCCTGGCACGGCAACTACTCCTCATGGCTCGAGCAGAAAGAGCAGCGCCTGCGCATCGAGGAGCGCGAGCGCGACGCGCTGCGCAAGACCCTGGAGCACGAGCTCGAGTGGGTGCGCCAGAACCCCAAGGCACGCCAGGCAAAGAGCAAGGCACGCCTGCAGCGCTACGAGGAGCTCGCCTCACGCGAGTTCCAGCAACGCAACGAGACCAGCGAGATCTACATCCCGCCCGGAGAGCGCCTCGGGGAGCAGGTGATCGAAGTGCGCGGCGTGCGCAAGGCCTACGGCGAGCGATTGTTGATCGATGAGCTCTCCTTCGATCTGCCGCGCGGCGGCATCGTCGGGATCATCGGTCCAAACGGGGCGGGCAAGACGACTCTACTGCGCATGCTGACGGGCGCTGAGGCGCCCGACGCGGGCGAGATCCGCATCGGACCGACCGTCAAGCTCGCCTATGTCGATCAATCACGGCAGTCGCTCGATGAGCGCAAGACCGTGTGGGAGGAGATTTCCGGGGGACTCGACCTGATCAAGGTGGGCAACTACGAGACACCCTCGCGCAGCTACGTCGGACGCTTCAATTTCAAGGGCACGCAACAGCAGCAAACCATCGGCGAGCTCTCCGGGGGCGAGCGCAACCGCGTACATCTGGCCAAGGTAGTGCGCAGCGGCGGCAACGTGCTGCTGCTCGATGAGCCGACCAACGACCTCGACGTGGAGACGCTGCGTGCGCTCGAGGAGGCGCTGCTGAACTTCCCCGGCTGCGCGGTCGTGATCTCCCACGACCGTTGGTTCCTCGATCGCATCGCCACCCACATTCTCGCCTTCGAGGGCGACTCACAGGTGGTCTGGTTCCAAGGCAACCACCAGGAATACGTCGAGGATTTCCGGCGGCGCAAGGGCGATGCGGCCGATCAGCCGCATCGCATCCGCTACAAGCCCCTGACACGCTGAGGTCATTCGCGCGCCCACGCCCCGCAGCCGCCAGCGCCGCAACACCGGCGGCGCACGGCGCCGAGCGGGCCGGCCGCGGCCGCTGAGATCCTGCGCGACCGTCTCACCAGGCCGCGCCCGGCCGCACGCCGCGCCGGGAAACGCCCCATGTGCGCGCGCCGGCCCGCTCGAGCCCCCGAGGCCGCCCCGCACCGCCCGGCGGCCCAAATGGGTTATAATGGCCCACCGGCAGCGCCTACCACACAAACAGTTGTCCTAGCGCCCGTCATGCCTCACATCGATACTGAAAGCCGGCTGATTCACGATCAGGGCAAGAGCCTGGTGCTCACCTGCCCGCACTGTCAGGTCGTCACGCACGTCACGGCCACCGCCGTGCCGCGCTTTCAGGAGCTGCAGACCTACCGGCCCGCGCAGATCGGCATGGTTTTCCGCTGCGATGCCTGTCTGGCGCCGATCTTCCTGCGCTTTACGGCCCGCGCCTATGCCCCGAGCCGGGTGGAGCTGGCGCCGCAGTTTCTGGAAGTGGAGCGGGCGCGCGAGCGGTTCGATTTCACCCATCTGCCGGAGGAGATCGAAATACTCTTCAAAGAGGCGCTGGCGTGCTACAGCTGCGGCGCCTACAACGCGTTCGCCTCCATGTGCCGGCGCACGGCGCATGCGCTGTTCGCCGATCGCGGCGAGGCCGGCAAGCTCAAGCTGTTCGACCTGCTCAACGAGGTCCGGGAAATCGCGGCGCTCGCCCCGGAGACCTTCGCCAAGATCCGCGGCATCCTCTTCGGCGGCGCCGCCGACCCGCGCCCGGGCACACCGGTGCTCGAAAGCCACGAGGGCGGCGTATTGCTCGAGGTGATGAAGGATCTGCTCTACCAGACGTATGTGCGCAAGGGGCGGCTCGAGCAGGCGCTGCTGGTGCGCCGCTTCTTCTTCGAAGAGGCGCACAACCCGCCGCGCGTATCCACGTTGTCGAGCGCCGGCTGAACGAGCCGCGCTCGTCGCGCCGGCCGGAGCGGATTATGTCAGATCCAGACGACACCGTCGTCCTATACGAAGAGCTCGCGTTCCAGGACGTCATGCCGGTGCGCTGGGATTGCCTGCCGCCCGAGCCGGCCGCCGCCGTGGGCCTCGCCGAGCGCAATCTTCTGGTGATGCAGGCCTGGGACGCGCTGGAGGATCACGCCGTGCTCGAGAAGGCCGACGAGAATGCGCCCTTGGCGGCCGAGATCCAGCGCCTGGACCGCAAGATGACCCTGCTGCTCGCGCTCGTCGGCCAGCTGTTGGCGTTGAATCGGCCGCGGCCGGCGCCGGTGCCGCTGCGCTTCAATGCCCGCGGCGCGCTGTGGCGGCCGCTCGAGTCAGCGCCGCAGGCCGGCGCGCAGGGCGTCCTCGAGATCTATCTGCACGAGTGCATCGCGCAACCGCTGCGCCTGCGCGGCCGCATCACCGCCGTAGCGGCAACCGGCGAGGTGAAGGTCCGCTTCGATCCGCTCGATGACGCGCTCTGCGCCGTCATCACCAAGATCACCTTCCGCCGCCACCGCCGTCAGATCGCCGGACGACATGCGCCGAACCGCGCCTCCTGAACGCCGCGCGAGCCGCGCTCAGGCATAGGTATCGATCAGACCGACACCGAGCGGCGCCGGCGCCACGCTGCCCTCGCCCTGCGGGCCGCTCGCCTCGCCGCCGGCCATGGCCGCCCCGCCCGGGCCGGCCCGCGCCTGACGCGGCGCATCGTGCGAGACGCCCGAGTCGGTCAGGGACAATCCCTGGTTGGCGAACAAATTGCGCAGCTCCGGCAGCGCGCGCGCGAGCGCCTGGCGGGTCTCGGGCTGGGTCGCGCCGAACCAGACGCTCGCCTGTCCCCGTTGCACGGTGATGCTCACCTGCAACGGCCCGAGATTGCGCGGCGATAGTTGCAGCGAAGCGGATTGAACACCCTGTTGGGTCATCCACGTCAGCCGCGCCGCGAGCTGCTCGGTCCACGCACCCGAGCCCACCGGCGCGGCGAGCGCCGGGCCGCCGGCCGAGGCGGACGGATTGCTGGCCGAGGCTTGCGTGCTCGCCACCAGCTGCGCGGCGGTCAGCGGCCCGGCGCCGCCGGGCTGGCCGAGGCTCGCGGCGGCGGGGTGCCCGGCGGCAGCCGACGCGCCCGGCATCGACTCCGCCAGAGCCGTGTGTACCGCCGCCGTGGCGGCGGCCGCCACCGCACCCGTGGACTGTCCGGCTTGCGCCACGACCACCGGGCCGGCCGCCGGCTTGCCCGCCGGGTTCGGTGCACTCGCCCGCACCGCGACCGGCGGCGGTGGCGCCGGACCCACCCGATCCATCAGGGCCATGGCCACCGCGACCGGATCGGTCTTCTCGCCATGGCCGGCTTCCCGGGCCAGCACCTGGGCCGACTTTCCCGCCGTGGGTCTCACGCGGCCGGCTGCCGGCTGCTCGGGCGTGGACAGGGACAACGCCAACGTGTGCGAAAAGTCGGCACCCGGCGGCGCGGGCTCCCCAGGCTGCGCGCCCTTGCCGGCCGCGGCTTGGCCCATTGCGCCCGTGCGGGCCGCATTCGGGTCGCCACCGGCGGCCGGGCCTCGCGGGGGTTCCCCGGGCCGCGCGGGCGCCCCGGAAGGCCGCCGCCCCTTGGCACGGGAAGGCTCGGCGCCGGCGGGCCGAGTCGTACGGCTCGAGCCGCCTTCACGGTAGACCGGTCCGCCCCCGGGGCCGCCAGCGCCATCCGTGGGCGATTCGCCCGCGACCGCGGCCCCGAGCGCTGCGGAGGGCGCCGGCGAGACGCCCGTCACGGATGGGGACACACTCACGCCTCGCAAAGGTTCAGTTGACACGAATGGATCTCCCGCGGCGCCACTGCTGTTGTGAACGTTCGTCCGTCTCGTGCTGCTCGCGCCGCTCCTCGGCGCCACGCTCCTCGGCACGCCAATGCTCGGCCAGGGTGTCGATCTGAGCTGCGCGCCGGGCGGCGCCGCGCCAACTTTCCAGCTCGCTGGTACGCAGCAGCTCCGCCTGACCGAGCAGCTGACTCTGATGCTGCAGCGCCTCATCGAGTCGGCTTAAGAAAACCCGGTACTCGCGCACCCCGGCGCCGTCGAGACCGGCCTGGGCCCGGCGCTGGAAGTCCTGCAGGTAGGTGGCCCGATACGTCTCGAGCTCACGGAGCCGGGCGCGGGTGTCGCGCACGCGCTGCTCGCACAGCGCAAGCGCCTGCGCCTTGCGCCGCTCGAGATCGCCGACCACGCGTTGGACCAGCGCGATACGTTGGGTTTTTTTCATGTGTTACCTTCAGCGAGCAGACCGTCGAGCGCCGCGAGGCTCGATCGGAGATCGACGCGCTCGCGCATGTCCTGCTGGAGAAACTGTTGAACGCCCGGCCAGAGCCGGATCGCCTGATCGACCCGCGGGTCGCTCCCGCGCTGGTACGCCCCGATCGCCACCAGGTCACGGTGCTGCTGGTAGGTCGAGAGAATTTGGCGGAACTGGCGTGCGGCGGCGAAATGTCCCGGCAACACGATCTCGTTCATGGCGCGGCTGACCGACGCCTCGATGTCGATGGCCGGATAATGGCCGCTTTCGGCGATCCGCCGGGACAACACAATGTGCCCATCGAGAATGGCGCGGGCGGCATCGGCGATCGGATCGTTCTGATCGTCACCCTCGGCGAGCACGGTGTAGAAGGCGGTGATCGAGCCGGCGCCCTCGGCGCCGTTGCCGGCCCGCTCCACCAACTGCGGCAAGCGCGCGAACACCGAGGGCGGGTAGCCTTTGGTGGCGGGCGCCTCGCCGATCGCCAGCGCGATCTCGCGCTGCGCCTGGGCGAAGCGGGTCAGGGAATCCATCAGCAACAGCACGCTCGCGCCCCGATCGCGGAAATACTCGGCCATCGCCGTGGCGAGCCAGGCCCCGCGCAGGCGCATCAGCGGCGGGGCGTCGGCGGGGGCCGCCACCACCACCGCCCGCGTGCGATCCTCCGGACCGAGGATACGCTCGACGAATTCCTTGACCTCGCGGCCGCGCTCGCCGATCAGGCCGACCACGATGACCTGCGCACTGGTGAAGCGCGCCATCATGCCGAGCAGCACGCTCTTGCCGACCCCGCTGCCGGCGAACAATCCGACCCGTTGCCCGCGGCCGATCGTCAGCACGGCGTTGATCGCCCGGATTCCGACATCGAGCGGCTCGCTGATCGGCTGGCGCGAGAGTGGATTGATCGGGCGCCCGGCCAGGCGGACGGTCTCGGCGCAGGCAATCGGTCCAAGTCCATCGAGCGGCTGGCCGGAGCCATCGACGATGCGTCCGAGCAGCTCCGGCCCGACGTGCACCGTCCCGGCGCGCGGGCGCGGAATGACGCGTGCGTTCGGACCGAGTCCGTGCGCGTCTCCGGCCGGCATCAAATACAGGCGATCACCCGAGAAGCCGACCACTTCGGACTCGATGCGCGCCCCGTCGCCGGTGAGCACGTCACAGTAATCCCCGACCGCGGCCTGGCAGCCAGCCGCCTCGAGCGTCAGGCCCACCATGCGGGTGAGCGCACCCTCGAGCGGCGGCGGCGCCGTGCGCTCGACCGCCAAGCGGCTGCGGCGCAGCCCGGCGCGCCAGAGCGCCGCGCGGTTGGCTTGCGGCGATTCGTTCACGGCGAAGTGCGCGCACCGGCGCGCAGATCCCCGAGCGCACTGGCGGTTATGGCCGCGACCCGGCTCTCGAACAACGCATCCACGCGCGAGAACTCGCTCTGCACGAGGCAGCCGCCACGCGCGAGCGTCGCGTCCTCCACGATCGCCCAATGACGCTCGCCCGCGGCCGGCTCGAGATGCTCGCGCACCGCCGCGGCATCCTCCGGGTGCAGCAGGACGCGCACTTCGCGCGCGGCGGCCGGCAGCTGCGTGAGCGATTCGCGCACGATGGCAATGACCTGGGCCGGCTCGTGGTGCAGCTCGCGCCGCGCCAGTTGCTTGCCCACCGCCAGCGCCAGACGAACCAGCTCCGCTTCGAGCTCCGCGTCGATCTCGGCGAGCGGACCGGCAAGCGCGCCGAGCACGGCCTCGAGCCGCCGCGCACGCTCATCCAGCGCCGCGAGGCGCGCCTGGACAGCGCTGTCCCCGCGGGCAAGACCGGCCTCATAGCCGCGCGTCTCGGCCTGTTGCAATGCCTTGTGCAGCTCGCTCACCTGAGGGCGCGGCGCGGCCCCGAGGCCAACCACCGGCCCGCTCACCTGGGGCAGCTGCCAGCGCTCGATCCGCGCGGCACCCGCGTGCAGGGCGGGCGGCTCAGACATACTGCTCGCCCTTGCCGCCGATGGCGATCGCGCCGCTCTCGGCGAGCTTGCGCGCCACTTTCAGGATCTCCTTCTGCGCCTCCTCGACTTCCGAGAGACGCACCGGCCCCTTGGCCTCCAAGTCGTCCTTGAGCATCTCCGCGGCGCGCTGCGACATGTTCTTGAAAATCTTCTCCTTCAGCGCCTCGTCCGTGCCCTTCAGCGCCAACAGCAACTGATCGCTGGCGATCTGCCGCAGCAGCTCCTGCATGCTCCGATCGTCGAGGTCGATCAGGTTGTCGAACACGAAAACCAGCTCCTCGATGCGCGCCGCGAGCGCCTCATCGCTCTTGGCCACCTGTTCCATCAGCAGGCTCTCCTGGCTGGGCTCGAGGAAATTGATGATGTTGGCCACCGCTTTGGCGCCGCCGAGCACCGAAGTCTTGCCGGTCGACTTGCCGGCGAACTGCTTCTCGATGATGTCGTCGAGTTCCGAGAGCGCGTTCGGCTGTACTCCGTCGAGCAACGCGATGCGCGTGACCACCTCCGGGCGAACCGACTCGGGCAGCAGGGTCAGCACTTCGGCCGCCTGGTCCGCTTCGAGATAGGCGAGCACGATGGCGATGATCTGCGGATGCTCCTGGCGGACCAGTTCGGCCACCGCCCGCGAATCCATCCACTTCAGCGCCTCCAGGCCCTTGCTGCTGCGGCCGATGTTGATCCGATCGATGATGCTCTCGGCCTTGCCCGGGCCGAGCGCATCGACCAGGACCTTGCGCAGAAACTCATCGGCCCCCACGCCGACCGAGGTCTGGGTCTCGACACTCGAGGTGAACTCCGCAATGACGCCCTGCACTTCCTCGAGCGAGACATTGCTCAGGTTCGCCATGGCCGCCCCGACGCGCTGCACCTCCTTGGCCCCCATGTGCTTGAGCACCTGCGCCGCCTCGTGCTCCCCGAGCGTGAGCAGCAGGATCGCGGCCCGCTCGGTGCCACTGCGGCTCAAGCCCCTTGTGCCGCGCTCACTCATCGTTGCCTACCCAGCCGCGCACCACCTGCGCGACGCGCTTGGGATCCTGGCCAACCATGGCGCGTGCGTTGGCGAGCTGCTGATCGTGCGAGAGCTCCTTGACGACCGCATCCTTCTGCGCCTGGGGCGAGCCGTCCGGCAGCGCCGCGTGAACCAGCTGCGCGGGCGCGGCGGTGGTCGTGAGCAGCGAGCGCACCAGGGGCCGCAGCACCGCCAACACCAGCGCGAGCACTCCGATCAGGCCCACGACGACTTTCATCAGCGTGAGGAACAGCGGGCGCTGCCAGATGGGCGGACGCACGAATCGGCCGCCCGCGGCGCTCGGCAGCTCGAGCGGCTCGTTGACGACGCTGACGGTGTCGCCACGGGCCGCATTGAATCCCACCGCATCCTTGACCAGCTGCGTCACCCGCGCGAGCTCCGCCGCCGACAGTGGCACCTGAGTGATCTTGCCGCCGGCGGCCTTGACCGGACGATAGCCGACCAGTACCGCCACGGACAGGCGGCGGACCTGCCCGGGCGGCCGGCGCGAATAGTCGAGCGTACGATCGATCTCGTAATTTTTCGTCACATTGCTCGATAGCACGTGACCACCGACGCCGACGCCACCGACCGTCTTCAGCGCCGGTTTGGCCGCGACCGGGGCCGGCGCACCCCTCTTGCCGCCGGCGGGCTTGGCGGCGGCGCCGGCCGCCGCAGGGGCCGGCTTGGCCTGCGGCCGGCTCGCGAGCGTGCCTGGCACCGGCGGCTCGTTGGAAAGCGAGCCAGGCACCCCGCCCGGCCCCCCCGCCCCGCTGGTCTGCTCGGAGATCTGCTCGCTGCGCACGATCTGGCTGTGCGGCTTGTAGAGCTCGCGCGCCTCCTCACGGCTCGCCGTGCTGAGGGCGACCACCACGTCGGCATGCACCAGGCCCGGCCCGACCAGCGGCGTCAGCAGCGCCACGATACGTTGTTGATCGTCCGCCTCGATGCGGCGCACCATGTCGTAACTCTGCTGGTCGAGGGAATAGCGGCTGTCGCCCTGCGGGCCGGACAAGAGCTGTCCGTTCTGATCGACCACCGTGACGTGGGTCGGGGTGAGATTCGGCACGCTCGAGGCGACCAGGTTCACGATCGCCTGCACTTGCTCCGGGCCGAGCACGCTGCCGGCGCGCAGCTGCACGAATACCGAGGCGCTCGCCGCGGTCTGATCGCTGAGAAACACCGACTGGCGCGGCTCGGCGAGGTTGACGCGCGCCGCGGCGATCTGTTGCATGCTGGCGATGGTGCGGGCGAGCTCCTGCTCGAGCGCGTGCTGGTAGCGGACATTCTCGATGAACTGACTCACGCCGAAGCCCGAGCCCTTGTCGAGTTCGGCGAAGCTGTCGCCCTCGGCCACCCCCTGACCGGCCAGCTTCAGACGCGCCGCATCGAGTTGCTGGGCGGGCACTTCCACGCCGTTGGTCGCCGCGGCGAGCCGGTAGGGAATCTGCGCGGCCTGCAGCGCTTGCACGACCTGCGACTCCTGCTGCGCCGAGAGATTGGCGTAGAGCAGACTGTAGGTTGGTCCGCGCGACCACAACACGATCCACACGCCGGCGGCGACCGCCGCGGCGATGCCGACCAGCAGCAGCAATGGACGCAGATTGAAAGGAATGACCGGGGTGGTCCGCAGGACAGTGGATTCGGCAGCCATGATGAGCGGTTACATCTGCATGTTCATGATGTCTTGGTAGGCGGTGATCAGGCGGTTGCGTACCTGAGTCAGCGCATCGAACGACACACTGGCCTTCTCCACCTGCAGCACCACCTGCGGCAGCGACACTCCGGGCGCGCCGCGCGAGAACGCGTCGGCGAGCGTGCTGGCGCGCTGCTCGCTCTGATTGACCGCATCGATGCCTCGCTTCAGGATCGAGGCGAACTCGCTCGAACCGGACGGGGCCGGCGCCCCCGGTTGCGCCGGCGCGCCGAGTCCGAGCGGCCGGGGCGCATCCAGGCGCACCTGGGACGAGAGCGCGCGGATTTGCGCCAGTACCTGATCGATGGCCATCTGACTCATGACGCTCTCCCTCAAGCCGCCGGAACTTCGACGCCCGCCTCGCGCAGGCGCGCGAGTTTGTAGCGCAGCGTGCGCGGACTGATGCCGAGTCGCTCGGCAACCTCGCGGCGGCTGCCCTGACCGCTCTTGAGCGCATCGAGGATCAGGTCGCGCTCGGCCTGGATCAGCGAGCCGGCGAGCGAGCCGATCCCCGCCGCCGCCGACTGCGCCGCCGACGGCGGCGGGGACGAGTCCTCGTTGGCGAGCTCGAATTGAATGTGCTGCGGACCGATCACCGGGCCGTTGAGCAGGATCAGCGCCCGTTGCAACAGGTTGTCGAGCTCGCGCACATTGCCCGGCCAGGAATAGGTGAGCAGCCGGTGGGCCGCCTCGGCGCTCAATGCCGGGATCGGGCGCCCCGGGCGGCAACGCGCGGTGAGCAACTGCATGGCGAGCGGCAGCACGTCATCGCGACGCAGGCGCAACGGCAGGATGGCCAGCGGGAAGACATTCAGCCGGTAATAAAGATCCTCGCGGAAGCGTCCCGCGGCGACCTCCTCACGCAGGCGCCGGTTGGTGGTGGCGATGACGCGCACTTGCAGTCGGATGGTCTCGCGGCCGCCGATGCGCTCGACTTCACGCTCCTGCAGCACGCGCAGGAGCTTCGCCTGCAGGCCGAGCGGCATCTCCGTGATCTCGTCGAGCAGCAGCGTACCGTCCTGCGCCTGCTCGAATTTTCCCGGGTGCGCGGCGTGCGCACCGGTGAAGCTACCGCGTTCGTAACCGAACAGCATCGCCTCGAGCATCGTCTCGGGAATGGCCGCGCAATTGACCGCGACGAACGGCCCATTGGCGCGTTGCGAGCGGCGGTGAATATAGCGGGCGAGCACCTCCTTGCCGGTGCCCGAGTCGCCCCAGATGAGCACCGTGCAGTCGGTCGCGGCCACTCGGCGGGCGATACCGAGCAGGCGTTGGGACTCCGCGGCCCGGGCAACGGGCTCCGGAACCTCACCGGCGCCGCTCTGAATGATCGACTGTGGTTCGTGACTCTCTGACATCGAATTCCCCAAAAGCGCAGGGATGCTTGGTCAGGGAGGAATGCAAATGGCGTGCCGAACTCGATCGGCAAGCGAAGCGTGACGCGCGTCACGCTCGCGGCAGAACGCCGCGCCGACCGGCGTCAAACTTCCGTCGCGCCCTCGAGCATCGCGTCGATGAGGTCGAGTTTGCGCAGACGCTCCACCAGCGTCGTGCGCCGCATGTTCAGCAGACGGGCGGCCTGCGCCACGGTGCCGTTGGCCCGCTCGAGCGCCTGCCGCACCAGCACGCGCTCGATGCGCAGCAGATGCTCGCGCAAATCGAGGCCCTGCTCGGGCAGCGCGCACAGGTCCGGCATGCCGGGCACGCATGCCTCGCCCTCGAGCATTGCCAGCACCGCCGGCTCGCTGAGTGGGGCCGGCTCCGCCGCGACCGGTACGTCGGGCTGTTGCTCGAATACCCACTCGGCCGGCGGCTGGTACTTCGGCGGCAGATCGGCAACCTCGACGCACCGGTCCGAGCAGACGATCGAGAGGCGCTCGATGAGATTCGACAGCTCGCGCACATTGCCGCTCCAGTGATATTCGGCGAGCGCGGCCAGCGCGCGCGCGGAGAACCGCAGCTCGCCGCGGCCCTCGGCGACGTTCCGTGCGGTGAACTCGCGCACCAGCGCGGGCAGATCCTCGCGCCGCTCGCGCAGCGCCGGCATCTCGATCGGAAAGACGTTCAGGCGGTGAAACAGGTCCTCGCGGAACGTGCCGCACCGGATCGACTCTTCCAGGTTGCGGTGGGTCGCGGCCACGATCCGCACATCGCAGCGCAGCGGCGCGTGATTGCCGACGCGCTCGAAGACCCGCTCCTGCAGCACACGCAGCAACTTCACCTGCATCGGCGGACTCATGTCGCCGATCTCATCGAGAAAGAGCGTGCCCCCCTCGGCGATCTCGAAGCGGCCCTTGCGCGCGGCGATCGCGCCGGTGAAGGCGCCCTTCTCGTGGCCGAACAACTCCGATTCCAGCAACTCCGCGGGGATCGCCCCGCAGTTCACCGCGACGAACGGGCGATTACGGCGCGGGCTGAGCTCGTGGACGGCGCGGGCGGCGACCTCCTTGCCGGTGCCCGACTCCCCGAGGATCAGCACCGTCGAGTCGTGCACCGCGACCTGACGGATCAGCGCGATCACGGTGCGGATCGCAGCCGACGTTCCGGTCGGCAGGTGCGCCGGATTCGCCACGCCGGGCGCGGCGGGGACCGGCGGTATGCGCTTGTCGATGAGGGTAGCGGTATCGGGGGCATATTCGCCGGCAAACATCGGACTGGTCATTTCTTCTACTCGCTTTTTTTCCCGGGGGCCGCCGGACATGCTCGGATGCCGTGCTCTCGATCCCCCCACGCTCGAAAGTCTGGCTGATGCGGCGGGGTGCTTTCTGTGACGCACCTCAGAATTGTCTATAAATGGCGACAGGGGTGGAAACGGCGGCGTATTCGGTCCGCAGAGCCGACGGTGCGCCGCGCGTCCGTTGTGGTCCGCGGGCCGAAGAGCGCCGCGGCGCGGGCGCCGGAACTCCGACACCGGTCAGCCGATGTGATCTGGCTCACAGGGCGGCTCAAATAAAAACTCCTGTCACTTCCTACGGTTACGTTCGCCCGCATGCCCGTGGCACAGGCATTGCACCCAGCGGCCGGCACAGTCGAACAATGGACGGGAGTTGCCACATTCATGACCAACGCAACCACAGCCGCCGCGAGCGAACCGGGCGCGGCGCCGCAGAAGAAACGTGCGCTGCCGCTTTGGCTGATCGTCACGATCGCCGTGGCGGTACTCGGCGCGGGCGCCGGCGGCTTGCTGCTGCTGCATGGGCGCGCGGCCGCCGGGGCCCATGCGGCGCCCTCCGGTCCACCGCATTACCTCGCGCTGAAGCCCTTCGTGGTGAATTTCCAATCGGGCCAGGCGGTGCGCTATCTGCAGGTGAGCCTCCAGGTGATGTCGCGCGACCCCGCGACCCTCACGCTGCTGAAGGAGAACGACCCGGTGGTACGCAACGACCTGCTGTTGCTGCTCAGCAATCAGCGCTTCGCAACGCTCGACACCGAGGCCGGCAAGCAGCGGCTGCGCGCCGCCGTGCTCGCCGACGTGCGCAAAGTGGTGGGCGCGGCCGGCGGCCACCCCAGTCACGTCGAGGCCATCTATTTCACCAGCTTCGTGATGCAGTGACCCACGCGCCGGACGTGTTCGCATGAGCCACGAAAAAATACTCGATCAGGCCGAAATCGACGCTTTGCTGCACGGCGTCGACACCGGCGCGGTCAATACCGACCCGCCGCCGCAGCCCGGGGAAGTCACCGCCTATGACTTCGCCAATCAGATGCGCATCGTGCGCGGGCGCATGCCCACGCTCGAGATGATCAACGAGCGCTTTGCGCGCCTGCACCGCGTCAGTCTCTACAACCTCCTGCGCCGCGCCCCCGAGGTCGGGATCGGTCCGGTGCAGATCAAGAAATTCGCCGAGTTCGTCCACACGCTGCACGTACCGACGAGCCTCAATCTGGTACGCCTCAATCCCCTGCGCGGCACGGCGCTGATCGTCCTCGATTCGACGCTCGTGTTCGCGATCGTGGACAATTTCTTCGGCGGCAACGGCCGGCACACCAAGATCGAGGGACGCGAATTCACCGCCACCGAGCAGCGCATCATCCAACTCGCGCTGCGCAGCGTGTTTTCCGATCTGCATGAAGCGTGGGCACACGTGGCGGCGATCGAGGCGGAATACCTGCAATCGGAAATCAACCCGCAATTCGCCAACATCGTCTCGCCCTCGGAGATCGTCGTGGTGAGCTCGTTTCACATCGAGCTCGACGGACACGGCGGCACGCTCTACATCACGATGCCGTACGCCATGATCGAGCCGCTGCGCGAGATGCTGGATTCCGGCGTGACCAGTGACCGGATGGACCGGGACGAGCGCTGGGCGCAATCGCTGCGCGAGGAGCTCGAGGACGCCGAGCTCGCCATCACCACGCTGGTCGGCCGCACGTCGATATCGCTCGCCGAGCTGCTGAACCTCAAGCCCGGGGACATCCTGCCCTGCGATTTCTCCGGTCAGGTCACCCTGATCGCCGAGGACATGCCGGTGTTCCGCGGCACCCTCGGCACCTCGCGCGGCAATCAGGCCGTGAAGATCGAGGGACGCATCCGCCGCAAACGATTCCCCGCCGAACCCCTTTCCGCCAACAGCCCGTGAGCGCCGCCATGAACGCCAACGTCCAACCACAAGCCGCCGAGCCTGCCGAATTTCACCCCCTCACCGAGGAGGCCACGGACAAGGGCGCTAGCGAGGTCAATCTCGAGGTCATCCTCGACGTACCGGTCACACTGTCGATGGAGGTCGGTCGCACACGCATCCCGATCCGCAGCTTCCTGCAGCTCAACCAGGGGTCCGTGGTCGAACTCGACCGCACCGCCGGCGAGCCGCTCGACGTCTACGTCAACGGCACACTGGTCGCGCATGGCGAGGTCGTGGTCGTCAATGAACGGTTCGGCATCCGTCTGACCGACGTCATCAGTCCGGCCGAGCGGCTGCGCAAACTCAAATGACCCATCTGTTCGCCGCTCCCACGGCCGCAACGGCCTCCCCGGCAATCGGCGCCGGCGGACTCGCGTCCGTCACAGCCGCGCTGCTGGTCGTTCTGGTGGTCATCTTCGCGCTTGCCTGGCTCGCGCGCCGCCTGCGCACCTTCGGGGCCCGTACCGCCGGCGCGCTCGAGATCCTCGCGAGCATGCCGCTTGGCGCCAAGGAGCGCGCCGTGCTCGTCAAGGTCGGCGACGCCCAGCTCCTGCTCGGCGTCGCGCCCGGCCGGGTCAACACCCTGCATGTGCTCGCTCACCCGCTATCCCTCGAGAAGCCGAGCGCCGCCGCCGGTGGCCGGACCCGGCCGTCATTCGCCGCGCTGCTGAAGGGAAGTCTCGGCAAATGAGCATCGTGCGCAAGGGCTGGCCGCTGCTGCTGCTGGCGCTGCTGCCGGTCGCCGCCTGCGCCGCGCCCGGCATCCCCGCCTTCAGCGTTCAGACTCACGGCGGCACCCAGACATACACGTTGACGATGCAGGTCCTGGCGCTGATGACGGCGCTGACGCTCCTGCCGGCGATCCTGCTGATGATGACCTCGTTCACGCGCATCGTGATCGTGCTCGGGATCCTGCGCCAGGCGCTCGGCGCCGGCCAGACTCCGCCGAACCAGGTGCTGCTCGGGCTCGCGCTGTTTCTCACCCTGTTCGTGATGTCGCCGGTGATTCGCCAGATCAACCACGTCGCGTACCAGCCGTACGCGGCCGGCACCCTCACCGCGAGCGCGGCGCTCGCACGCGCCGAGGTGCCGGTCAAGGAGTTCATGCTGAACCAGACGCGCGAGAGCGACATCGCCGTATTCACGCACATCGCCGGCAGCAAGGGCTATGCCGCCCCGCTCGATGTGCCGCTGTCGGTGCTCGTCCCCGCGTTCATCACCAGCGAGCTGAAGACCGCCTTTCTGATCGGATTTCTCCTGTTCATACCGTTCGTCATCATCGACCTGGTCGTGGCCAGCGTGTTGATGTCGTTGGGCATGATGATGGTCTCGCCGGTGATGATCTCCCTGCCCTTCAAGCTGATGCTGTTCGTGCTGGTAAACGGCTGGACACTGGTCATGGGCTCGCTCGCCGCGAGCTTCTATCATTAAAGGAGCGGCACGCGTGGATTCGGCAACTGTCATGTCCCTCGGCACCGGCGCGCTCGAGGTGACCCTGGCGCTGGCCGCGCCGCTGCTGCTGGCGGCGTTGATCACCGGCGTGGTGGTCGGGGCCTTTCAGGCCGCCACGCAGATCAACGAAATGACCCTGTCGTTCATCCCGAAGCTGCTGGTGATGGCGCTGGTGATGGCGCTCGCCGGCCCGTGGATGCTGCATACCCTGGTCAACTACACCCGCGAGCTCATCCTGAGCATTCCACAGCTGGTCAACTGAGGGCACCGAAGCGCATGCCCGTCATCACCGCCGCCGCGCTCGACCACGCCATTGCCAGCCGCTTCTGGCCGTTCGTGCGCGTCGGCTCGTGCCTGATGGTCGCGCCGGTGTTCGGCGCGGTGTCGGTGCCGAGGCAGGCGCGCATCGTGCTCGCCGGCGCGATCGCCCTGCTGGTCGCGCCGCTGATATCCGTGCCGGCGACGATCGCGCTGCTGTCCGCCGCCGGCGCGCTGATCACGGTACAGCAGGTCATCATCGGTGTGGCGCTCGGCTTGTGCTTGCAGCTGGTCTTCGAGGCGGTCTCGCTCGGCGGCCAGATCGTCGCCAACAGCATGGGATTGTCGCTGTCGTTCAATCTCGACCCGCTGAGCGGCCAGAGCACTCCGGCGCTGGCGCAGCTCTACACGCTGCTCGTGACACTGCTCTTCCTGGTGCTCGATGGCCACATTGCGCTGCTGCGCATCCTGGTCGAGGGCTTCCGCACGCTGCCGATCGGCACCACCGGTCTCGGCCCGCGGGGCTTGTGGGCGGTGGTCGAATTCGGCTCCACCCTGTTCTCCGGCGCGCTCGCGGTCGCGCTGCCGGCCATCACCGCTCTGATGGTCGCCAATCTTGCCTTCGGGGTGGTCAGCCGCGCCGCGCCCACGCTCAATCTGTTCGCGATCGGGCTTCCGGTGGTGCTCGTGTTCGGCCTGCTGGTGATCCTCGTGAGCCTGCCGGTGGTCCAGTCCGGGTTCGTGCGGCTGCTCGGTGCCGCGCTCGTGTTCATTCAGCATCTGAGCGGAGCCTGAGCGATGGCCGAGAACGATCAGGACCGCACCGAACAACCGACCGGCAAGCGCCTCGAGGAGGCGCGCAAGGACGGTCAAGTCCCCCGCTCGGCGGATCTGAGCAGCGCCGCGGTACTGCTGATCGCCGGCGCCGGGCTGCGCCTGTTCGGCGCCGGGGTCGGTGGCGCGCTCATGGGGTTGATGCGCTCGGGATTGTCGCTCCCGGCGGTGGCCGATTCCGGTCCGAAGCGCGCCCTGGCGAGCGCCGGGGAGGAGGTTGTGCATGCGCTGCTCGCCTGCGCGCCGATACTCGGTCTGACCGTGGTCGCCGCGTTCGCCGCGCCGCTCGCGCTCGGGGGCTGGAATTTCACCGTCCAGTCGCTCGCACCGGACTTCACGCGCCTCGATCCGTTCGCCGGACTCGCCCGGGTGTTCTCCCCACGCGGCGCGGTGGAGCTCGCCAAGGCGCTGGCGAAATTCCTGGTGGTCGCCGGCACGGCCTTGCTGGCGCTGCACATCGAGGCCGCGCGCATGCTGGCGCTCGGCCGCGAGCCGCTCGTGCCCGCGGTCGTCGCGGCGGCGCGCCTGGTCGCGGATGCGCTGATGATCATGGCGGGCTCGCTCGGGCTGCTCGCGGCGATCGACGTGCCGTGGCAGCTGTGGCGGCACCACCGCGAGCTGCGCATGACACGCGAGGAGGTGCGCGACGAGACCCGGCAGTCCGAGGGCTCGCCCGAAACCAAGGGACGCATGCGGCGCGCCCAGCGCGATCTGGTCCGCCGGCGCATGCTGCACGAGGTTCCCAAAGCCAACGTCATCGTCACGAATCCGACGCACTTCGCCGTCGCGCTGCGCTACGAGGAGAACCGGATGCGCGCCCCGCGGGTCATCGCCAAGGGCGCCGACCTGATCGCGGCCCGCATCCGCGAGCTCGCCACCGAGCATTCGGTACCGGTGGTGGAAGCGCCGCCGCTCGCGCGGGCCCTGTATTACAACGTGGAAATCGGCGGGGAGATTCCCGCGGCGCTGTACGTCGCGGTCGCGCAGGTACTCACCTACATCTACCGGCTCAAGGCGGCGCGCGCAAGCGGCGCGCTGCCGCCGCAGCCGCCGCTGATCGATCCGGAAATCGAGAAACTCCGACACTGATCCATGAGCACAGCGACCAACACAGCGACCGCCCCGCCAACGTGGTCGTGGAATCCGCGCGAACTGCTGCGCGTCGGCATCGGCGTGCCGCTCGGCGTGCTGTGCGTCCTCGCGATGATCATCGTGCCGCTGCCGCCGGTGGCGCTCGACATCCTGTTCACGTTCAACATCGCGCTGTCGATCGTGATCGTGATGAGCGTCTTCTACGTGTCACGGCCGGTGGAATTCGGCGTCTTTCCCACCGCATTGCTGCTCGCCACGCTGCTGCGCCTGGCGCTGAACGTCGCGTCCGCCCGCATCGTGCTGCTGCGCGGCTACACCGGACCGGGCGCGGCCGGCCACGTCATCGAATCGTTCGGCAAGTTCGTGGTTGGCGGGGACTTTGCCGTCGGCATCGTGGTATTCGTCATCCTGACGATCATCAACTTCATGGTCATCACCAAGGGCGCCGGCCGTGTCTCCGAGGTGAGCGCCCGCTTCACCCTGGATGCGATGCCCGGCAAACAGATGGCCATCGACGCGGATCTCGCCGCCGGTCTGATCACCCAGGACGAGGCGCGCACGCGGCGCACCGAGATTCGCGCCGAGGCGGATTTCTACGGCGCCATGGACGGCGCCAGCAAGTTCGTGCGGGGCGACGCGGTGGCCGGCATCCTGATCCTGCTGATCAACATCATCGGCGGCCTGGCGATCGGCATCCTCGGCCATGGCATGGCGCTCACCGCGGCGCTGCACACCTACACATTGCTCACCATCGGCGATGGGCTGGTCGCGCAGATTCCCTCGCTGCTGCTGTCCACCGCCGTCGCGGTGATCGTCACGCGCATGTCGCGGCCGCAGGACGTGGGCGGGGAGCTCGGCAAGCAGCTGTTCGGCAATCCGCGCACGCTCGCGGTGGCCGGCGGTCTGCTCGGCGCGCTCGGGCTGATCCCCGGGATGCCGAGCGTCGCGTTCCTGCTCATGGCCGGCGTGTGCGGCGGGGGCGCCTACCTCACCGGCAAGCGGATCGCCCGCGCGGCGGCGGCACCGCCGGCCCCGGCGCCGGTGCCGACCGGGGAGTCGCGCGAGCTGTCCTGGGAGGATGTCAAACCGGTCGATCCCGTCGGGCTCGAGGTCGGCTATCGGCTGGTCTGTCTGGTGGACAGCAAGGGCCAGGGCGCCGATCTGTTGGCGCGGGTGCGCGGCGTGCGCCGCAAGATCTCGCAGGAACTCGGCTTCCTGCTGCCCGCGGTGCACATCCGCGACAATCTCGATCTTGCGCCGAACGTGTACCGCATCAATCTCAGCGGCGTGCCCATCGGCGAGAGCACCGTGTATCCGGACAAGGAGCTCGCCATCAACGCCGGCAGGGTATTCGGGCCCCTGCAGGGCGTGGCGACGCGCGACCCGGCTTTCGGCATGGAGGCCGTCTGGATCGAGCCGGGCAACCGCGATCACGCCCAGGCGCTCGGCTACACCGTCGTCGATCCGAGCACGGTGATCGCCACGCACCTCTCGTTCATCCTGCAGTCGCACGCCCACGAGATTCTCGGCCACGAGGAAGTGCAACAGCTGCTCAATACCCTCGGCAAGAGCGCGCCGAAGCTGGTCGAAGACCTGGTACCGCGCGTCGTGCCGCTGGCCGTTCTGGTACGCGTATTGCAAGGACTTCTGTCCGAACGCATTCCCATCCGCAACATGCGCACCGTCATGGAAACACTCGCCGAGCATGCGCCCAAGACCCAGGATCCCGCCGTGCTTCTGCCGCTGGTGCGCGTCGCGCTCGGCCGGCAGATCGTGCAGGAAATCGCCGGCGTATCCGCGGAGCTGCCCGTCATCACCTTCGAGCCGGAGCTGGAGCGGCTCCTGCAGGGCTCGTTGACCGCCAGCAGCGCCGGCGCCGGACTCGAGCCGGGACTGGCCGAGCGGCTGCAACAGCGCGTCGGCGATGCCGCCCAGCGTCAGGAAGGCGCGGGTGCGGCCCCGGTGCTGCTGGTGCCGCCGCCGCTGCGCGCCGCCATGGCCAAATTCCTCCGTCCCGCGTTACCGGCGCTGCACGTGCTGGCCTGGAACGAGATACCCGACAACCGCAAGGTCCGCGTCGTTACCGCGGTCGGCAGGTAGCCTATGAAAATCGTACGACATACCGCCCGGGAGATGCGCCATGCGCTGCGCGCGATTCGCGAGCAGCTCGGCGAGGATGCCGTGATACTCTCCTCGCGCCGCGGACCGGACGGCGTCGAAGTCACCGCCGCGGTCGATTTCGACGCCCGGCGGCTCGAGGACATCGCGCCGGCAGAGACCGCGCTGCCGGGCGCCAGCGCCGATTCCGATGTCGACCTGCGGGCGAGTCCAGCAGCTGCGCCCTCGGCCGAGGCGATGGGTCACGAGCTGAAGACGCTGCGCCGGATTCTCGAGACACAGCTTGCGCAGCTCGCATGGAACGAGCGTTCGCGCCGCAATCCCGTGCACACCGAGCTGCTGTGTGAGCTGGCCGAGATCGGCGTCGCCCGGGACCTGGCCGATCACCTCATCGGCCAACTGCCCGCCGGCATAGACCTGCTGCAAGGACGCCGGTTCGCCGTGGCGGGCCTGTCGCAATACCTGCAGGTCACCGGCGATTGTTGGCTCGAGAACGGCGGCCGCGTCGCCTTCGTCGGCGCCACCGGTGTCGGCAAGACGACCGTGCTCGCGAAGCTCGCGGTGCGCTGGCTGCTGCGTCATGGCCCGAAGGACTTGGCGCTCATTGCCTCCGACACCGTGCGCATCGGCGCGCAGGAACAGATGCACGCGCTCGGCCAGCTGCTCGGGGTGCCGGTGCACGTACCCGAGCGCTTCGAATCATTGCCGCAGCTGCTGACACGCCTGGAGCGCTATCGGCTCGTATTAATCGACACCCCCGGAACCAGCGTGCGTGACACCCAGTTCGAGGCGCGCCTTGCCGTCCTCGCCGCGTGCGGGCCGGCGCTCGGACCGGCGCTGGTGCTGGCCGCAAGCACGCAGGCCGGCGCGCTCGAGCAGACCCTCGAGCGTTTCCGGCCGTTGAAGCCCGCCTCCTGCGTGCTCACCAAGACGGATGAGGCGGCCAGTCTCGGCGGCGCCCTCTCGGCGCTGATCCGCTCGCGAATGCCCGTCTCGTACGTGAGCGACGGCCAGCGGGTACCCGAGGACTTGCGCCCGGCCCGCGCGCTCGAGCTGGTCACCCAGGCCGTGCGCCTCGCCAAGACCAGCGGGGCCGCCGCGGACGAAGATCTCCTGAGACGACGACTCGGAAAACCTGCCCATGCAAACACCTGAACTGAGCTTGATCACCAACGCGAAACTGAAGGCCCTTGCGCAGCCCGTCCAGGTGATCTCGGTCACCGGCGGCAAGGGCGGCGTGGGCAAGACGAGCGTCGCGGTCAATCTGGCCACCGCGCTCGCCAGGCGCAAGCGCGTGGTGCTCCTCGACGGCGATCTCGGACTCGCCAACGCCGATGTGTTCCTCGGACTCTCGCCCCGCTACACGCTCGCGCACGTGCTCAGCGGCGAGCGTACGCTCGATGAGGTGCTGGTGCGGGCGCCACAGGGCTTTCAGATCGTTCCGGCCGCCTCCGGCGCCGCCGACCTCGCCAACATGGGCGCCGCCGAGCACCTGGGCCTGGTGCGCGCCTTCAGCTCCCTTGCCGAACCGCTCGAGGCGCTGATCGTCGACACCGCCGCCGGGATCGCCCACGGCGTGTTGCAATTCGCCCAGGCGGCGCAGCAGGTGCTGGTGGTCATTTGCGACGAGCCGGCCTCCCTCACCGACGGCTACGCGCTGATCAAGGTTCTCAGCCGCAATCACGACGTCAAGCGCTTTCGCGTGCTCGCCAACCGGATGCGCGCCCCGGGCGCGGGCCGGGAGCTGTTCCAGCGCTTCGAGCGGGTCACCACCCGCTTCCTCGAGGTGGTGCTCGAGTATGCCGGAGAGATCCCCGAGGACGACTACCTGCAGCGCTCGGTACGCGAGCAGCGCCCGGTCTGTGACGCATATCCGGCGAGCGGTGCGGCGCGCGCATTCAAGAAACTGGCCGACGCGGCCGATACATGGCCAGTGCCGGCCGGTCCGCGCGGCAACATCGAGTTCTTCGTGGAGCGGCTGGTGCAACGCGGGCCGGCGAAACTGGCGGTGGTGCCATGAGCGCCGCGAGCGCCTACACCGCGGTGCGCGCCGCGGCCCAGACACCCGATGCTGCCGATCTCGTGACGCGTCACGCAGAGCTGGTCAAGCGCATCGCCTACCATCTGGCCGGGCGCTTGCCGCCCTCGGTGGAGATCGACGACTTGATGCAGGCCGGAATGCTGGGGTTGCTCGAGGCGGCCACGAATTACGCCGCAGGCCGCGGCGCAACCTTCGAGACCTATGCCGGTATCCGTATCCGCGGGGCGATGATCGACGCGTTGCGCAAGCTCGACTGGGCGCCGCGCTCGGTCCATCGCAAGGCGCGCGCCGTGGCCGCCGCGGTCCAGCAGGTCGAGCGGCGCACGGGTCGGGATGCGCGCGATGCGGAAATCGCCGCGCAGCTCGGCGTGACGCTCGAGGAGTATCACGCGATCGTGCAGGACGCCGCGAGCTGCCGCATTTCGGCACTCGACGATACGGCGGTAGCCGTCGAGGGCGAGGCCGACCCGTTCCTCGAGGCCGCCGACGGGGAATTCAAGCAGGCTCTGGCCGAGGCCATCGACGGCCTCCCGGAGCGCGAACGGCTGGTGATGTCTCTCTACTACGGCGAGGGGCTGAACCTGAGGGAAATCGGCGCGGTGCTGCGGGTGACCGAATCGCGCGCCTGTCAGCTGCATGGCCAGGCACTGGTGCGGCTGAAGGCGCGCTTGAGCCAATGGCGCGAAGGCCCGCCCGGGCCGCACAGTGCGAGGCGAGGCAGGCAGTGAGCAAAGATCTGAAATTTCTGGTGGTCGATGACTTCTCGACCATGCGGCGGATCATCAAGAATCTCTTGAACGATCTCGGCTATCCGAACGTCACCGAGGCCGACGACGGGAAAACGGCTCTGCCGCTGCTGCAGGCCGGGGAATTCGACTGTTTGATCACCGACTGGAACATGCCGGGCATGCCCGGGCTCGATCTGATCAAGGCCGTGCGCGCCAATGCGCGGCTCGCCAAACTGCCGGTGCTGATGCTGACGGCGGAAGCCAAGCGCGACCAGATCGTCGAGGCGGCGCAGGCGGGCGTGAACGGCTACGTCATCAAGCCCTTCACCGCCGAGACATTGAAGGAAAAGCTCGACAAGATCCTCGGGGCGTCCGGAAAGTGAGTTCGAGATGACAAACTTCTCCGTGTTGCAACGCGAGTACGGCGCATGCGTCGATGCGCTGCGCGAGGCCATCGACACGGCCGACGAGGACGCGTTCTTCGCCGCCGTCGATCATATCGTGCACATGCGTGAGCCGCGGATGCTCAGCGAGATCCGCAAGCTCACCGGCGGCCTGCAGAAGGCGCTCGAGCGCTTCAGCATCGAGTCGCGCCTGGCGGACTTCGCCGAGCACGAGATTCCCAACGCCCGCGCCCGACTCACCCACGTCATCAACATGACGGACGAGGCCGCGCATCGCACCCTCGATCTGGTCGAGCGCTCCGGGCCGCTCGCCGACCGTGTCGCGCGCGAGGCGAACGCGCTGCTCGAGGCGCTCAGCGCCTATCGCGAGCCGCCGGCGCCCGCCGGTAGCGAAGGCGTGGCGCGCTCGATCGAGGCCTTTGCGCCCCTGATGCGCACGGTCGAGGCGTTCCTGCCCGCGGCGCGCTGCGACTGCGAGCAGATCCGGCGCAATCTCGCCGACGTGCTGCTCGCCCAGGGCTACCAGGATTTGACCGGACAGATCATCCGCGGCGTCATCAAATTGGTGGCGGAGCTGGAACGGACCCTGGGCAGCCTGACGCAACTGTCCGGTGACATCGTCGAGCACGCGACCCTCGGCGAGAACGCAAGCGCCGGACAAGGTCCGGTCATACCCGGCGTCACCCGCGGGGAAGTCGCCTCGGCACAGACCGATGTCGATGAGCTGCTCTCGGGCCTCGGCATGTAAGGGGCATCGGTGGACATCCTGAGCATCATCGGACTGGTGCTCGCCGTGAATGCCGTGCTCGTCGGCGCACTGCTGCGCGGCGCCGGGGTCATGGCGTTGGTCTCGCTCGAGGCCCTGGTGGTCGTCGGCGGCGGCACGCTCGCCGCCATACTCGTGCAGACCCCGTTGCCGGTGATGCGCCGCGCGCTCGGCATCTTCCCCTGGGTCATGCGCCCCCCGCCGCGCGACGGCAACGATCTGATTGCCAAGATCGTCGGGTGGAGCAACACGGCGCGCAAGCAGGGCCTGCTCGGACTCGAGCCACTGATCGAGCGCGAGCCGGACGAGTTCACCCGCAGGGCCCTGCAGATGGTCGTCGACGGCACCGAACCGGAGAACATCAGCAACTCCCTGTACGTCGACGTCAACATGCGCGAGCATGCCGACATCGCCGCGGCGAAGGTGTTCGAAAGCGCCGGCACGTATGCGCCCACGCTCGGCATCATCGGCGCGGTGCTCGGTCTGATGGCCGTGCTGCAGAATCTGACCGATCCGAACCGTCTCGGTCACGGCATCGCGGCGGCATTCACCGCCACCGTGTACGGCATCAGCTTCGCGAACCTGTTCTTTCTGCCGGTGGCCGCCAAACTCAAGGGCATCATCCACCGCCAGACGCAATTCCGCGAGATGGTCATCGACGGCATGCTCGGCATCGCGCAGGGCGAGAATCCGCGCGCCATCGAGACCAAGCTCCAGGGCTATCTGCACTAGGCGAATCGATGCGCAGAATAAGACGCGAGGAAGAGCATTCCAATCACGAGCGCTGGGCGATCCCCTACGGCGATCTGCTCACCCTGCTGCTCGCGTTCTTCGTCGTGATGTACTCGATCTCCTCGGTCAACGCCGGCAAGTACCGCGTGCTGTCGAACTCTCTATATGCCGCGTTCCGGGGTCAGCCGCGGTCCACCGATCCGGTCGCGGTCGGGCGCAAAACCCGGGGCAACGGCGCCATCGTGCGCATGAGCCTCATCCACGTGCGCCCCTTGAGGCGCCTGCCCCGCGTCCATGTCACGCCCTCGCCGGCGAGCCCGGCGCCCCCGCGCCGCCTGCCAGTCAACAGCGGTCCCAAACTGGGCCAGGTCGCGGCCGATGTCGCGCATGCGATGCACAAGCTGATGCACGCGCACATGGTCGAACTGAGCCGCAAACCGGGCATGCTCGAGGTCAGATTTCGCAGCGACATTCTCTTCCCGAGCGGCAGCGCCCGACTCTCCGCCCCCGCGAGCGCGGCGATCCGGCGCTTGGCCGCAGTGCTGCGGGGCTTTCCCAATCCCGTGCGCGTCGAGGGATTCACGGACAATGTACCGATCCGGACCGTGCAGTTCGCCTCGAATTGGGAGCTTTCGGCGGCCCGGGCCGGCAGCGTCGTGCACGTGCTTTCGGTGCACGGCGTTGCGCCGCGCCGGCTCGCGGTGATCGGCTTCGGCGATCAGAAGCCGATCGCAAGCAATGCCACCGCCGCCGGCCGCGCCGCGAACCGGCGCGTCGTGGTGGTCATCCTCTCGGTGAGGCTCGGCAAGCACACCGATCCGGCGTGGTTGCCCCGGCCCGGCGCTTGAGCCGCCCCCGCGCTCGGGCCGCGCGGACTGGCACGGAAGCTGCACACTCCCGGCAAGCCGCCCGATCAGGCGACGGATTTCCGCCGCCGCGGCAACGGCGCGAGATGTTGTGTGACCGACCTCACAGGAGCTGCGGGCATGGTCCTGGCGAACCTATCGAACATCGAGTTCATCCTCATCATGGCAAGGGCGGTTTTCCTGGTGTTCTCATTCGCCCTGGCTGCCGTGACCTTCACCGCGTGGCGCCGTGCCGCGCGGCGCGAGAGCGAGCAGATGCTGGCTCAGAACCGCGAGCTGCTCGAGCAGCTCGCCCGGATCGGTGCGCGCATCGACGGTACCGAGCGCCAGATACGGCAGCTCGGCGAGCAGCTCGATCATTCCGAGGCGCGCTCGGCCTCGGTCGCGCGCGCCGCGCCCGGCTACCAGATCGCGATTCGACTGGCGCGCAGCGGTGCCAGCGCCGATGAGCTCGCCGGGGGATGTGGACTGACCCGGGCGGAGGCCGATCTGGTACGGCGACTGCACGGACCGGCCCAGGCGGAACTGCGTCAAGCATCCTAGCCCTGCCGCTCAAGACCGCCGGCGCCCCGCCGATAGCCTCGCTGATTATGAAAGTCCGCTCCCGATCCAAACCGGCCCGCACGAGCGCGCGCGGCCGCCCGGACCGTGTTGGCGCTCGCAGCCGATCCGGGTCCCGGCGTGATTTGCTCGTGCTGCAGGACTGTTGCACCGTGGCGCAGGCCGACGGGCTGAAGGCCGCGCTGTGCGCGCTCGCCGCCCATCCCGAGCCGGTGATTCTCGACGCCGCGGCCGTCCAGCGCGTCGACACCGCCGCCCTGCAGCTGCTCGCGGCGTTCGTTCGCGACCGGCGTCTCGCCGGCCGGGCCGTGCGCTGGCAGGCCCCCTCGGCGGCGCTGGCGGGGGCCGCGCGGCTGCTCGGCATGGGACCGATGCTGCAGCTCGAGGGAGCCGGGCGATGACCGTGGACCTGACCCAGTTCCACGACGCCTTCTTCGAAGAGAGCTTCGAGGCTCTCGATGCCATGGAGGCGGCGCTGCTGAAGCTCGACGTCGGCGCACCCGAGCCCGAGCTCATCAATACCATCTTCCGCGTCGCCCATTCGATCAAAGGCGGCGGCGCGACTTTCGGCTTCAGCGAGATCGCGTCCTTCACCCACAGCCTCGAGACGCTGCTCGATGAGTTGCGCGGCGGCACGATGCCGGTCAGCCCCGAGGTCTCGGAGCTGCTGTTGAAATCCGTCGATGTGCTGCGCGCGATGCTGCGCGCGGTGCAGGCCAGCCAGCCGATCGATGCCCAGCGGGTCTCGGACCTGCAGTTCGATCTGGAGGTGGTCATTGCCCGCAGGAACGCGCCATCCCCGGCCGCGGCCGCCACGGACACCGCCCCGGCGGCCGACGCCGCGCCGGACCGCTCGCCGCGCTGGCAAATCCGCTTCCGTCCCTACCGCGAGATGATCGCGCGCGGCAACGATCCGCTGCGCCTGTTCCGCGAGCTCGGCGAGCTCGCCGAGGTGCGCGTCCAGGTCGACGCGCAGAGCCTGCCGCCGCTTAAGGACATTCAGCCGCAGGACTGCCATCTCGCCTGGACGCTCGAGGTGGCCGGCCGAATCTGCGAGCAGGAGATCCGTCAGGTCTTTGACTGGGCGGAGGGCGACTGCGAACTCGTCATTCAGCCGATCCCGGCCGAGCCCCCGGAGAGCGTCCCGGCACCGAGCGCGGCAGCGGAACCCGCGGCACGGCACGACGCGCCGGCACCGCCCGCCTCGAGGCCGGTGGGCGCGACGCCGGCAGGCGGCGCCACCCGCAGCGAGCCGCCGGCAAAATCGGAATCGACGCTGACGGTGCTCGCTGACACCGGCTCGATTCGCGTCAGCGTCGAGAAGATCGACGAGCTGATGAATACCGTCGGGGAGCTGGTGATCACCCAGGCGATGCTGAGCCAGCTCGGCGGGCGATGCGAGGGTCCACAGGCCGAGCAGCTGCGCGCCGGACTGGCCCAGCTCGAGCGTAACATGCGCGAGCTGCAGGAAAGCGTCATGCGCGTGCGCATGTTGCCGATCAGCTTCGTGTTCAGCCGCTTTCCCCGCATGGTGCGCGATCTGGCGCATCGCCTCGGCAAGCAGATCGAGCTGAAGCTCACGGGCGAGCAGACCGAGCTCGACAAAACGGTGCTGGAGAAGATCGGCGACCCGCTCGTGCACCTGGTGCGCAACTGCATCGACCACGGCATCGAGCCGCCGGAAAAGCGCCTCGCCGCCGGCAAGAGCGCCGCGGGCACCGTGCACCTCGACGCCAGCCATCGCGGCGGCAACATTGCCGTGCAGGTCAGCGACGACGGCGGCGGTCTCGACAGGACGCGGATACTCGCCAAGGCGCGCGAGCGCAGCCTGGTGGGTCCGAACGATGCGCTGTCCGATCCGCAGATCTACGAACTCATTTTCCTGCCCGGATTCTCCACGGTGGAAAAGACCACCGACCTGTCCGGCCGGGGCGTCGGGATGGACGTGGTGCGCCGCAACGTCAAGGAGCTCGGCGGAAAGATCGAGGTCGCAAGCGAGGCCGGTCGCGGCTCGCGCTTCACCATCACGCTGCCTCTGACGCTCGCCATCATCGATGGCCAGTCGGTGACGGTGGGCACGGAAACCTACATCGTGCCGCTGATCTCCATCGTCGAATCATTGCAGCTGAAGGATACGCAGGTCAGCCGCCTGAGCGGCCAGGGCGAGGTGTTCTCCTTCCGCGGCGATTACCTGCCCATTATCCGCCTGCACGCCCTGTTCGGCGTCGAGCCGCGCACGCGCGTGCTGCACGAGGGCTTGGTCGTGATCGCCGAGGGCGATGGCCGGCGCATCGGCTTGTTCGTCGACGATCTGCTCGGGCAGCAACAGGTCGTCATCAAGTCACTGCAAGCCAATTACGGGCACATCGACGGGGTATCCGGCGCCACCATCCTCGGGGACGGTTCCGTGGCGTTGATCCTCGATGTTCCCGGCCTGATCCGCATCGCCTCGATGCGCGCGGCAGCCTGAGCCGCCCGCGGGGAGCCACCTCAATGCCGACCAGCATGAGCAACGAGAACGGGAGGGCCGCGAGCGGCGAGTCACGCCAGGTACTGACCTTCGTGCTCGGCGGGGAGACCTACGGCGTCGACATCCTGCGCGTGCAGGAGATTCGCGGCTGGTCCGCGGTCACCAAGATTCCGCACGCCCCGGCCCACGTGCTCGGAGTGCTCAACCTGCGCGGCTCGATCGTGCCGATCGTCGATCTGCGCATGCGCTTCGCGCTCGAGCGCGCCGAGTACACTGCGATCACGGTCATCATCGTGATGTCGGTGAGCACTCCGAGCGGCCGCCGCGACTTCGGCGTGGTGGTCGACGGGGTTTCCGACGTGGTCGATCTCGACATCGCCGAAATCAGGCCGGCCCCCGAGCTCGGCGCGCGCGGGGCTACCGATTACATTCTCGGACTCGCCTCGATCGCCGAGCGCATGGTCGTACTGCTCGACATCGACCGCTTGATCGGCCGCGATCTGGCGGGACTGGCCGGTGCCGCGGATGAGCCACGCGAGGCCGATCACGCGGAGGTGACCGACGGCCCCGGCGGGCCGCCGCCCGGGATCGGCGCATCGGGCCGCGAGTCCGCGCAATCCGGCGCACCGGTCGATGGCCTCACGGCGGCCGCCGGCGCGGCATGAGGGGAGTCGGTCATGCCCGGTATGAATGAGTTGCCCCTGTCTTTGCGCTCGCTGCTCGCATTCGCGGCCGTGCCGGCGCTCGCGGTTGCCGCCGCACTGCTTGGCGGTCTCGCGGGACCCTGGGCGCTGTGGCTGCTTGCCGCGGCGCTGACCGGCGGCGGGGCGCTGGCCTTCCTCACGGGCCGCGCGGCCGAGCGCGCCCTCGCCGGCGCGCTCGTCGCGGCGCAGGCGCTGGCGGCGGGCCAGCTCGATGCGTTGATCTGCGCCCCGGCCGGGACGGGCCGGCTCGGCGCACTCGGCGCGGCACTCGAGGCGGTGCGCGTGAAGCTGCGCACCGATCTGGACCGTCCGGCTCGGGCGAGTGCCCGCGCCCAATCCGATCGCGCGGCGCCGCCGCCCGCCGTCGAGCGCCATCTGGCGCAGCAGATCCAGCGGGCGATGGACGCGACGCGCACGGTGATCGCGGCGGCCATCGACGGCGAACTCGGCCACCGGCTCGACACGCGCATCGACAACCCCGGCCTGCGCACGATGAGCGAGGGCATCAACGGCCTGCTCGGCAGCACGACGCGCATGGTCCAAGGCATCCAATCGACCGCCGCGCAGGTGCAACGGGCGGCCGATGAGATCGCCGCGAACAACGACACTCTCGCCCGGTGCACCGAGGAGCAATCCTCCTCGCTCGAGGAAACCGCCGCGTCGATGCAGCAGATGACCACCACCGTCAAGCAGAACGCCGCTAACGCCGCCCGCGCCAGTCAACTCGCCGTGACGGCGCGCGCGCAGGCCGAGCGTGGCGGTGTGATCGTCAATGAGGCGATCACCGCGATGCTCGAGATCAATCAGGCGTCGCAGAAGATCGCCGACATCATCGGCGTGATCGACGAAATCGCGTTCCAGACCAACCTCCTGGCGCTCAACGCGGCGGTCGAGGCGGCCCGCGCCGGCGAGCAGGGGCGCGGGTTCGCGGTGGTCGCCACCGAGGTACGCAGCCTGGCGGGCCGGTCGGCCGCGGCCGCCAAGGAGATCAAGGGCCTGATTTACGACAGCGCGCGCAAGGTCGAGGACGGCTCGGCACGCGTCACCCAGTCCGGTCACACGCTCGAGGAGATCGTCGCCTCGGTCAAGACAGTCGCGGACATCGTCGCCGAGATCGCCGCCGCCTCGCGCGAGCAGTCCGCCGGCATCGAGCAGGTGAACCACGCAGTGCTGCAGATGGATGAGCTGACGCAGCAGAACGCGACCCTGGTGCAGCACGCCACTGCCGGCGCACGCAACTTGGCGGCGCTCACTCGCGATCTCGATCGGCGCATGGCCCGTTATCGGCTGGATCGCCCGGCACGATCCACCGCCGGCGCGCATGCGCCACCACCGGCGCTCTCGGCGGCCGTCGGAGCATGACCTGATGCAGCTTCTCAACCTCGACAGACTGCGACTCTGGCAGAAACTCGCCCTGTTAGTGGCGGCGATGAGTCTGCCGGCCACCCTGGTCGGTTTCTTTTATCTGCGCGCCTCGGGGCACGCCCTGCGCCAGGCGCGCGCCGAACTTGCCGGCAGCGCCTATCTGCGCGCCCTCGGCAGCCTGTATGCCGAGGTGGCCATCGATGAGCAGCGCGCCTACGCGCTCGCCAGCGGCGACACCGCAAGCGCTCCGGCCGTGCACGCGGCCACCGAGCGAGCCGACGCCGCGCTCGCACGCCTGGACCGGGTCGATACCCGGCTTGGGGAACGCTTTGGCGTGCGCCGGGACTTTCGGGCGGCGGCCGCCCACTGGCGCGCGCTCGCCACCGCCGGCCCGCAGACCTCGCCGGCGCGGGTTGCCGCCGCGCACCAAAGGCTGCTCGCCCGGCTCGCGCGCCTCGCCCGTGCGGTCGCAACCGGTTCGCGTGTCGCCTCCGATCCGAACCAGCAGACGCGCAGCCTCATCGAGATCCTCTCCGATTACGTACCGGCGGCAATCAGCGCCGAGGCGGCCCTGCGCCGATACGCGGTCGATGCCGCCGCCAAGGGCTACCTCGGCGGCGGCGACCGCATGGGCATCGCGATCGCGCGCGCCAGACTGCTCGGCGATTTCAGCGCAATCAAGGATGCGCTCGCGGAAGTGCCCGCGCGCGCGCGCGGCCCGTTGACCGGCGCCCTGCGCGCCGCCACCGCCGCCGCCGATCGGTTCTACCGCAGCGTGGCCGGCCGGATCATCGACGCCAAGAGTCTGAACGTCTCGACCGCGGCGCTCTATGCCGAGGGAACCGGCGGGCGGCGCGCCCTGACGAGGCTGCTCGATGCGAGCGGCGCCGCCGCGGCCCGCGCTCTGCGCAACCATATCGCCGCGCTGCGCACCGAGCGCGACGTCGATCTCGGGCTCGTGCTGCTCGCCATCGCGCTGATCCACGCCCTCACCTGGACGACGGAGTATTCCCTGACCAGCCCTCTGCGGCGCGTGGTCGCGGTATTCGAGCGCATCGCCGCCGGCCACTACGACAGCGATATCGACGCGCGCCGCGGCGACGAGCTCGGGCAGGTACTGCAGGCGCTGCAGGCCATGCAGTCGCAACTGCGCGCGCAGCTCGAGAACGAACGGGTGATCGCCGCGGAGAACTCCCGCATTCGCCAAGCTCTCGACAAGACTTCCACGGGCGTACTGCTCGCCGATGCCGAACACAGGATCATCTATCTGAACGAAGCGGCGCAGTCCGGCTTCGCCGGCCACGCCGACGCGTTCCGCGCCGTACTGCCCGGTTTCGACGCCACGCTCCTGCGCGGCGCGAACATGGACTCGCTCGCGAGTTCCCCCGCCGAGGAGCGCCGGGCGCTCGATGCGCTGCGCAGCGAGCGCATCGAGGAACGCAGCTTCGGCGCCCTGGACTTCCGGGTCACCACCAATCCGGTGCTCGACCGCAACGGCGAGCGGATCGGAACGGTCATGGAATGGAAGGAACGTACTCAGGAGGTGGCCGTCGAGCGGGAGATGCAGGCGGTGCTCGCGGCCGTGACGGGCGATGATCTCACGCGCCGGATCGCTCTCGAGGGCAAGAGAGGCTTCTTCGCCGCGCTCGGCGCCGGCGTCAACCGCCTGGCCGACAATCTCGCGGAGGTCGTATCGCGGGTGAAGACGGCGGCGCGCGAGATCGCCCTCGGCGCCGAAGAGATCACCATGGGCAACTCCAACCTCTCGACCCGCACCGAGGAGCAGTCCGCCTCGCTGGAAGAGACGGCCTCGTCCATGGAGCAAATGACCACCACCGTCAAGCAGAACGCCGACAACGCGGCGCAGGCCAACCAGCTCGCCCTCGCCGCCCGCAATCAGGCCGAGCAGGGCGTAACGGTGGTCGACGGGGCCGTCAAGGCCGTCACGGGCATCGATGAGTCGGCCCGGAAAATCGCCGACATCATCGGGGTGATCGATGCGATTGCCTTTCAGACCAATCTGCTGGCGCTGAACGCGGCGGTCGAGGCCGCCCGCGCCGGCGAACAGGGTCGCGGCTTCGCGGTCGTGGCGAGCGAAGTGCGCAATCTCGCCGGGCGATCGGCGAGCGCGGCCAAGGAGATCAAGAGCCTGATCCACGACAGCGTCACGAAGGTCGCCGACGGCTCGCGCCTGGTCAGCCAATCCGGCCAGACGCTCGGTGAGATCGTCGCCTCGGTCAAGACGGTCTCGGACATCGTCGCGGAGATCGCCGCCGCCTCGCGCGAGCAGTCCGCCGGCATCGAGCAGGTCAATCGCGCGGTCATCCAGATGGATCAGATCACCCAACAGAACGCCGCGCTGGTGCAGGAGACGATCGCGGCCTCCCGGGTGATGAGCGGTCAAGTTGGCGATCTGAACCAGACCCTGGGACGCTTCCGCCTCGCCGGCGAGACGGCCGGGGCGCCGAGCCCGGCCGGTGACTCCGCGGCCGGCGCGGACGAGCCGCAATGGCGCGCCGTTGCCGCCGGTGACGCGCGCTGAGCGCGCACGCGCCTCGCACATGAATCAGCATCAGGACCGCGCGCCATGCAACTGTTGAATCGCTTGAAACTGTGGCAGAAGCTGCTGTTGCTGGTGGTGACGATGGCGGTGCCGACCGCGCTGCTCGGTGTCTTCTACCTGCGCGCGGCCAACCTCGAGGTGGGCCAGGCGCGCAACGAGCTGCAGGCGGCGCGCTACACGCATCGGCTCGGCGCGGTGCTCGCCGAGGTATCCAATCATCGCAGTGAGGTTTTCGCGCTGCTCACCGGCGAGCGCAGCCGCGCCGCGGACGTCGCGGCCTCGCAAGCGCGCATGAAGACGCTGATCGCGCGGGTCAACGCCATCAATTCGATTGCCGGAAACGCCCTCGGCGCCTCCGCCCGCTGGCACGCGATCGAGCACGCATGGACGGCCCTCGAGCGCGGCGAAGCGAAGCTCGGCGCCGATCAGGCCGTCCGCGCGCACGACGTGCTGATCCGGCACATCGTGCGGCTCGGGCACCTGGTGGTGGCCCACTCGGCCCTGAACGTCGATCCCTCGCCGCAGACCGCGGCACTGATTCAGATCGCCACCCGCGACGTACCGGGCGCGCTGGTCGCCGCCAGCCAGATGCAGTGGTATGCCACCAGCGCGGCCATCAAGGGTTACCTCGGCGGCGGGGATCGGCGCGCGCTGCAGATCTACCATCGGGAGGCCCTCGGCGATTTCGCCCAGGCGGAGCGTGATCTCAATGGCGCCTCGCAGGCCGCGCGCCGCAGGATCCTGCCGATGCTCAACGCGGCGCTGGCGTCGTTCAACGCCTCTTTCGCGGTCATCCGGCGGCAGATTCTGCACGCGCACAAGATAACCATCACGTCCGTCGAGCTGTTCGACGACTCGAGAACGCTCTCCGCGAGCCTCCAGCGCCTGCTCGATGCCAGTTATGGGACGATGGAGGCCTCCGTACGGCAGCGGCTGAGCGCAGTGACCGCCTCGCGCTCGCTCAGCCTCGGCATCACCCTGCTTGCGCTCGCCTTCGCCCTGGCCCTCGCCTGGATGATTGCCGGCCGGCTCGCGGCGCTGATCGGCAGGGCCATCGCCGTGTTCAAGCGCATCGCCGCGGGTCGCTACGACAGCCAGATCGACGCCCCAGGCACGGACGAGCCGAATCAAGTGCTGCGCGCGCTGGATGACATGCAGACCAAGCTGCGCGCCGAGATCGAGCGGGAGCGACTCGTCGCCGCGGAAAATGCCCGGATCCGCCAGGCGCTCGACAGCGTCTCCTCGGGCGTCATGGTGACCGACAGCGACTATCGCATCACGTACCTCAACCCGGCCCTGGAGAAGGTGCTGGGCAACGCCGAGGGCGATATCCGCAAGGATCTGCCGGCATTCAGCCTTGCCGCCGTGCGCGGCGCGAGCATGGACCAGTTTCACAAGGATCCGGCCCACCAGCGCGAGGTGCTCCAGAAACTCACGCAGACGGCTCGCACCACCATCACCCTCGGCGGCCATACATTCGCGATGACGCTCAATCCGGTCACCGGCGGCCAGGGCGAGCGCATCGGCACGGTCGCCGAATGGTTCGACCGGACCCAGGAGGTGGGCGTAGAGCAGGAGATGCAGCAGATGCTCTCCGCGGTGGTGTCCGGTCAGCTCGACAAACGCATTGAGCTGGCGGGCAAGAGCGGCTTCTTCGCGGCCATGAGCGCGGGCGTCAACCGTCTTGCCGACACGACCGCCGAACTCGTCGCGCGCGTCAAGCAGGTGGCGAACGAAGTGCACCGCGGCGCCGACGAGATATCCGCCGGAAACGCCAACTTGTCGCAGCGCACCGAGGAGCAGTCCTCGTCGCTCGAAGAGACCGCCTCATCGATGGAGCAGATGACCACGACCGTCAAGCAGAATGCCGACAATGCCGCCCAGGCCAATCAGCAGGCGGTCGCGGCGCGTGACCGGGCCGAGAAGGGCGGCATCGTGGTGGGCCGGGCCGTGGCCGCAATGAGTGACATCAACGAGGCCTCGAAGCGGATCGCCGACATCATCGGCGTGATCGACGAGATCGCCTTCCAAACGAATCTGCTGGCGCTGAACGCGGCGGTGGAGGCCGCCCGCGCTGGCGAGCAGGGCCGTGGCTTCGCGGTCGTCGCGAGCGAGGTGCGCAGTCTGGCCGGCCGCTCGGCCACCGCGGCCAAGGAGATCAAGGCGCTGATCCAGGATTCGGTGCGCAAGGTCGAGGATGGCTCGGTCCTGGTCACGCAATCCGGGCAGACCTTCGAGAAGATCGTCGCGGCCGTCAAGAAGGTCTCGGATATCGTCGCGGAGATCGCCGCCGCGTCCCGTGAGCAATCCGTCGGTATCGAGCAGGTCAACCGCGCGGTGATGCAGATGGACGAGCTCACGCAGCAGAACGCGGCGCTGGTCGAGCAGGCCACGGCGGCGTCCCAGTCGATGGTCGAGCAGGTTCGCGGGCTGAACGACATGTTGGCGCGCTTTGACGTCGGCGCGGCCGACGCCGCGCTCGGTGCTGCCGCGCGCGCCATGCCGTCCGCCCCGGCGCCGCGCCCGGCGCGGGCGAGCGCGCCCCGGGAGCGCCGGCGCTCGAAGCGGCCGTGGGCCGATCGAGAGCGCATGGACAGCTCGCCGCCGCCGCGCGCCGGCGCGGTGAAACTGGCCGCCGCGATCGGTCGCGGCCCGACACCGCCGCTCGAGGCGGACTCGGAATGGCAGGAGTTCTGACCGATGCAACCCCCTGACTCAGGCTGTGGAGCACGACGATGGCACGGATACTCGCGGTAGACGACTCGGCGGCAATGCGGCAGATGGTCGGCATCACGCTGAGCGGCGCCGGACACCAGGTCCAGCAGGCGGCCGACGGCGTCGAGGCGCTGCGGATCGCCGAGCGGGAGCGGTTCGACCTGGTCATCACCGATGTCAACATGCCGAAGATGGACGGCATCACCCTGGTGCGCGAGCTGCGCGGGCGCACCAACTACCGCTACACCCCCCTGCTCGTGCTCACCACCGAGGCGACGCTCGAACGTAAGCAGCTCGGCAAGGCCGCCGGCGCGACCGGCTGGCTGGTCAAGCCGTTCAATCCGGACCGGCTGCTCGCCACGGTCACCAAGGTGCTCGGCTGAGGTGCCGCTTCTGCGCTCATTACGCTTGCAACGAGGTCCACTGATGAAATTCCCCTACCAAGTCCTGCTCACCGCGGCGATTGCCGGATCGCTCGCCGCGCCGGCGGCCCTGGCCGGGTGCCGATTACCGTCCGCGCCGAGCAAGATTCCCGACGGCGCGACGGCGAGCGAGCAGCAGATGATCACGGCGATGCAGACGATCAAGGAGTACGACCGCGACGTTCAGATCTATCTGAAGTGTCTGGACTTCGAGGTACGCCAGAACCGGCTGAGTCCGAGCCATCAGGTCAGCCTGCACAATGCGGCTTTGGGCGAACTGGAGGACATTGCCACCGAGTTCAATCACCAGGTCAAGATCTTCAAGTCCAAGCACACCTGAGTCCCGCGCGACCTCCCCGGGCGCACCCACGCGCACGACCTGAACGAGTCGAACCGGACATGGCGATACCGACAGACACGCATCCCCCGGCGAGCGCAACCGACGCCCCGCAGCTCGCGCCGGCGGTCGTGGCCGCCGCAGCGCTCATCGAGCTGGCGATCCAGGATTCGCTCGCGCCGATCGAGACACTGAGCCGGGCAATCGCGCGCATCGCGGCGCTCGCCCCGGATCTGGCGCCGGAGCTTGCCGCCTGCATCGAGAGCCTGCAGTTCCACGATCGCATGACTCAGCAGCTGACCCAGGTGCGAGATCTGCTCGCCGGCGACCGCGGCTGGTCGGCGCCGGCGCAGGAGCGGGACGATTGGCCGGCTCTGCGCGAGCGGCTGCGCGCCCACTTCGCCATCGACTCTCATCGCATGCTGTTCAACCTGACGACGCCGGCCGGCGCTCGGCACGGACATGGGCGAGCGCATGCCGAAGAGGGCGGCGTGGAACTGTTTTGAGCCCGAGGATCGCCGCCGCGCGCGACGCCACCGCCAACCGGTTGCGTGAATTCGCGTTTGACGACGAGGATTTCCAGCAGCTGCGCACCCTGGTCAAATCGCTCACCGGCATCAACCTCGGGGAGCACAAGCGCGAGCTGGTTTACAGCCGCCTTGCCCGCCGGTTGCGCGCCCTGCAGTTGCGCAGCTTCGCCGACTACCGCGAGCTGCTCGGCCGCGACGAGCGCGAGCGCACCGAGCTGCGCAACGCCATGACCACCAACTTGACGGCGTTCTTCCGCGAGCCGCATCATTTCCAGTACCTGCGCGATGCGTGGCTGACACCGCTCAGCGCCGCCCGCGCGGACGCGCGGCGCCTGCGCATCTGGTCGGCGGCCTGCTCGAGCGGCGAGGAAGCCTACTCGATCGCCATGACGGTGCTCGAGACACTGCCCGATCCGGCGCACTGGGACGTGCGGATCCTCGCCACCGATCTGGATTCCGAGATGCTCGCGCGCGCGCGGCGCGGAATCTACCCGCCGCAGCGCCTGCAGGGCGTCTCGCCGCAGCGCCTGCAGCGGTTCTTCGTCGAGCACTGCGAGAACGGCGCCGTGAGCCGGCGCATCGCGCCCGAAGTGGCCGCCCGGGTCACATTCAAGCAGCTCAATCTCATGGGCGCCCTGCCGATGAAAGGACCATTGGATGCCGTCTTCTGCCGCAACGTGGTGATCTACTTCGACAAGGAAACACAGCGCGATTTGTTCGCCCGGATCGCCCGGCTGCAGCGTCCGGGCGACCTGCTCTTCCTCGGACATTCCGAGAGTCTGTTCAAGGTCAGCGAGAACTATGCGCTCATCGGCAAGTCAATCTACCGGCGGGTCTGAGCCCCCGGCGCGGCCGGATCCGCAGCCGGCGGTGCCGGGATTCGAGCATTTCGAGCGCCACTGGGACCGCGAGCACGGCTGGATCGTGAAGATCCTGCCGGGCGAGTACTACGTCACGCGCGGCGAAGAAGTCATCAGTACCGTGCTCGGCTCATGCATTGCGGCGTGCGTGCGCGACCCGCAACTGGCAGTCGGCGGCATGAATCACTTCATGCTGCCGCAGGATGCCACCGCCGGCGCCGATGCCTGGCTCGATCCGGCCGTCGGGCTCGCCACGCGCTACGGCTCGTACGCCATGGAGAGCCTGATCAACGATCTGCTGAAGCTCGGCGCGGTACGCGAGCGGCTGGAGATCAAATTGTTCGGCGGCGGACGGGTGCTCGCCGGCATGTCCGACGTCGGGGAACGGAACATCAAATTCATACGCGAATACATGCGGATCGAGGGATACCCGCTCGCCGCCGAGGACCTCGGCGGCACGCAGCCGCGCAAGGTGCTCTATTTCCCGATCAGCGGGCGGGCCCGCCTGCGCAAGCTGCGGCCGGTGGAAAATCGCATCATCAGCCGCCACGAACAGCTGTACCTCGAGAGCCTCGGGCGGCACACCCCGAGCGGCGAGGTGGAGCTGTTCACATGAGCGGAGCCGACAACCTCCAGCCCGCCTCGCGGTCGGCGCCGGCGAGAGATCGCGCGCGCATTCGCGTACTGATCGTCGATGACTCGGCGCTGGTGCGTAAGCTGCTCACCGAGATGCTGAGCGCCGCGGCGGACATCGAAGTCGTTGGCGCGGCGGCCGACGCTCATGCGGCGCGGGAGAAAATCAAGCAACTCAATCCCGACGTGCTCACGCTCGATGTGGAAATGCCACGCATGGACGGCATCACGTTCCTGCGCAATCTCATGCGCCTGCGGCCCATGCCGGTGGTCATGGTCTCCTCGCTGACCGAGCGCGGCGCGGATGTGACGCTCGAGGCACTGGCGCTCGGGGCCGTCGATTACCTGCCGAAGCCGAAGCTCGACCTCGCCGCCACTTTCACCGACTACCGCGCCGAGCTCATCGAGAAAATCCGCACCGCCGCGTGCGCCAGCGTGCGCGCGCTCGACCCGGGCCGCATGCCTGGCGCGGCCGCGCCGGCTCACGGCATCGATGCGGTACCGCCTCGCAACCGGGGATTGCCGCAGCTGCGCACCACCCAGCGCATCATCGCGATGGGCGCCTCGACCGGTGGGACCGAGGCGATCAAGGAGGTGCTCACGCGCCTGCCGCCGGACAGCCCCGGCGTAGTCATCGCCCAGCATATTCCCAAGGCATTCAGCGGCCCGTTCGCGCGCCGCCTGAATGACCGCTGCTCCGTGTCGGTGTGCGAGGCCGAGGATGGACAGCAGATTCTCGCCGGCCACGTCTACATCGCCCCGGGCGACCGGCATCTGCTGGTCGCGCGCGATGGCACACGCTACCTCTGCCGGCTCGATGACGGTGTACCGGTCAATCGCCACAAGCCCTCGGTCGACGTCCTGTTTCGCTCCGTCGCCGAGAACGGCGGCCGCAATGCGATCGGCGTCCTGCTGACGGGCATGGGCAAGGATGGCGCCCGGGGCCTGAAGGAGATGCTCGAAGGGGGCAGCCGCACGATCGCCCAGGACGAGGCCAGCAGCGTCGTGTGGGGCATGCCCGGCGAGGCGGTCGCGCTGGGTGCGGCACAGCATGTTCTGCCGCTCGATCAGATCGCCGCCATCGTGCGCACGCTCGCCGATGCAATGGACCTCACGCCCGCTCCGCCGTCCGCTCACGGCGCGCGCCCGAACTGAACCGGACGGGGATTTCCCGCCCGCGCCATCAAGTCTGCGCGGCGGCTGCCGATAAGCACAGGGTATGAACAGGCCCCGATCGTGAGCACCCCCGCCCAGCAACTTCCCGCCGCCCAGGGCGGCACCGCGGACGGCTTCGCCTTCGTCAAGGCGCTCGCCGCCGAGCTGTCCAACGGCAAGGTCGACCTGCCGAGCTTCCCGGACATCGCCCTGCGCGTACGCCAGGTGCTCTCGGACGAGGAGGTCTCGCAGGAGAAAGTGGTACGCGTGATCGGCTCGGAGCCGATGCTGGCGGCCCGGCTGCTGCAGATCGCCAACTCCGCGGCCATAAACTACAGCGGCCGGCCGATCACCGAGCTGCGCACGGCGATCGCCCGGCTTGGATTCAACATGGTGCGCAGCGCCGCGATCGCCTTCGCGATGTCGCAGCTGAAAAAGAGCGACACCCTGAAGGGACTCGAGCAACCGCTCGATGAACTGTGGCAAACCAGCGCCGCGGTCGCCGCGATGTCGTACGTGGTCGCCAAGCGCTTCAGCCGCGTCAATCCGGACACCGCGATGCTCGCCGGGCTGCTGCACGGCATCGGCCGTCTCTACATCCTGACGCGCGCCACACACTATCCGGGACTGTTGGCCGATCAGGGCGTCTACAGCGGCATCGTGCGCGAGTGGCACACGCCGATCGCCCAGGCGCTGCTCGAGAACTGGGAGATGGCCGAGGAGATCATCGTGGCCGTCAGCAACTACGAGGACCTCGAGCGCAAACATGTCGGTCCGCCCGACCTCACCGACGTGCTCACCGTGAGCCATCTGCTGAGCGCCTTCAAGGACCACCCCGACACGCTGGAGCTGAACATGCACGACGTCACCGCGTGCCGGCGCCTGCAGATCGACACCTCCGGCTACCAGCAGCTGATCGAGGAATCGCAGCACGAGATCGACGCTCTGCGCGACGCCCTCGGCGTCTGAGGCGCATCCCAAGAGCGCTCCCCGCCGATGCATTCGCAATTCGACACCGACGCGATCATGAGCCGCGGCACACCGGGAGCGCCGGATCAGGATATCGCCTTCGGATTCGTGCGCGAGCTCGCCACCGAGCTCACGGACGGCAAAGTGGAGCTTCCCGGCTTTCCGCACATCGTCATGCGCGTGCAGCGGGTGCTCAGCGATCCGGCTGCCGATCTTGGCCGTATCCTGCGTGTCATCGGCAGCGAACCGGTGCTGGCGACGCAACTGGTGCGCATGGCCAATTCGGCCGCGCTCAACCCCTGCGGTCCGCGGGTCAGCGATCTGCGCGCCGCAGTGACCCGCGTCGGGCTCGACACCGTGCGCTCCGCGACCATCGCCTTCGCGCTGCGCCAATTGCAGGCCGCGCCGGCGCTGCGCGGCCTGGAGGCGCAGCTCGGGGAGTTGTGGCGGCGGGGCGTGAACGTCGCAACCCTCAGTTTCGTCATCGCCCGGCGACTGACCACCGCGATGGCGGACACGGCGCTGCTGGCCGGGCTTCTCCAGGGTGTCGGCAAACTCTATATTCTGACGCGCGCGAGCCGCCACCGTTCCCTGTTTCATGATGCGGCCGAATACGCGGCCATCGAGCGGGCGTGGCATTTGAGCATCGCCGCGGCGCTGCTCGAGAACTGGGGCATGGCCGAGGAGATCGTCCAGGCCGTGCAGGAGTCGGAGAACTACGAGCGGGATGCGCGCGGCGCGCCGGCGCTGGCCGATGCGCTGCTCGCCGGCACGCTGCTCGCCGACTGCAGCGACACCGCGGCGCTCTCCGGGCGCATCGCCGCAGCCAAGCCCCTGCAACGGTTGCGACTCGATGAGCCGGCCTGCGAGACCCTGCTGGCCGAATCCGCCGAGGAGATCGCCGCATTACGTGAAGCGCTGGGATAGACGCCGGCGCACGGCGCGGTCGCTCGGCCCGCGGACCCCTCAGCCCGATACCGCCGGGTGCGAGGCTGACCTGCCCGGTCACCCGGCCACGCGGATCGCGGTCTTTTCAACTGCGACGATCGAGCCGGCCGCGCGGCGCGCGGGAAATTGTGCGAACTGGCGCACACAAATCGCCTGTTGACTCGGCACTGGCCGGACACTGTGATCCCCTCCCTAATACATAATCAGGGAATCACGGTAGGGTGCGAGCGAGTCATTTCATGCGGTTGCGAACCCCGGTTTGGCCCATGCTCTGCGCGTTGGCAAGCTTCTGTCTGTCGTCGGCGGCATTGGCGCGCAGCCTGCCGAGTGTGGGCTTCTATTACGGCGGCGGTGCCGCACCCGCCGCCTTCCGCGATTTCCACTGGCTGGTGGTCGATCCGGGCCGGCGGCGCCTGCCGCGCGATTTCGCGGCCGGGCAGAAAGTCTTTGCCTACGCCAGCATGGGCGAAACGACGCCGGGCAACCCGCGCTACGCGAGGTTGCCTGGCGGTTGCGTCCTCGGCCGCGACACGGTCTGGGGGGGCAGGATCATCGACCTGGCGCGCCGGGAGTGCCGCGAATACCTGCTGCGCCGCGTCATCGATCCACTCTGGCAACAGGGCTATCGCGGATTTTTTCTGGATGCGCTCGATTCCTACGAGAGCCTCGTGCACGGCGCTCGGGCGCGCGCGGCCGAGCAAACCGGCCTCGTGCGGCTCATCAGGTCCATCGAGGCCACCCATCCCGGCGCGGCGCTGATCGCCAATCGCGGATTCACGGTCCTCGCCCGGGTACACCGCGATCTGGTCGGTGTGGTGGCGGAGTCCCTGTTTCACGGCTGGAGCCAACGCAGCGACACGTATCGTCGGGTTGCCGCGCCCGCGCGCCACGCATTGCTCCGCCAGTTGCGCCGGGTGCACGCCTATGGATTGCCCGCCATCGTCGTCGACTACTTGCCGACGCGCCTGAATCGGCGCGGCTGGTGGCAGGATGCCCGCAGGATCGAGGGCATGGGATTCGTGCCGTACGTCACCAATGGCCACCTCACGGCCGTCGGCGCGGGGTTGCGCGAGCCGATGCCGCGGCATGTGCTGATCCTTTACAACAGCGCGCACGCGCAGCAGTACAGTCTCGCCTTCGCCGACGGCGCCATGCCGCTCGAGTACCTCGGGTACATCCCCGTATTCAGCCGCCTTTCCCGGGGCCTACCGGCCAGGCCGACGGCGGGCGAGTACGCCGGAATCATCGTCTGGGACGACCTCAATCACCCCGACGACGCCGGCGGCCTGTCATCGTGGCTGCGGGCGGCTCGAGCCGCGGGCATCCCGCTGCTGCTGCTGCAGAATTTCCCCGACGATCTGGATCGAGGCGCGTATCGCGCCCTGGGGATGAGCAAACCGCACTCCCGCAACGTCGCGGCAGTGACGATCGAGCACGCGGCCGCCGCGATGAATGCCGAGGCGCGTGTCCGGCCGAACCGGCGGGATTTCCTTCAAGTTGCCGCGCCGAGCGGCAGCCGCGTCTGGCTGCGGCTGCGCAGCGATTCGGGGCAGGTGGAGGACGCCGCCGCGATCACTCCGTGGGGCGGCTATGTCCTGCCGCCCTATCTGCTCACCGCTCTGCCCGACGGCAAGATGCGCTGGCTGGTCGATCCCTTCCGCCTGTACCGGGCGGCATTGCATCTGCCGCGCATGCCCGTCCCGGACACCACCACGGAAAGCGGGCGACGGCTCTTCATGGCCCACACCGACGGTGACGGCTTCCTCAGTCGCGCCCAATTCCCGCCGTATCACATCGCTGGCGAGGTCTACATGCACCGGATCGTGGAGCGCTACAAGCTGCCCTTCACCGGCTCGGTCATCGTCGGGGACCTGTTGCCCGGGAATCGCGGCTTGTACCCCGCGCTCGCGCCCCTGGGCACCGAAGTCGCGCGGCGACTGTTCCGTCTGCCCTATGTCGAGATCGGCTCGCACATGTGGTCGCATCCATTCGACTGGCCGGCCATCGAGGCGGGCGAGAATCTGCCCGGCAACAATCTGCCGGTGCCTGGCTACACATTCAGTCCCTACATGGAGGCGGTCGGCGCCGCGCGCTGGATCGATGCGCATCTGGCGCCCCCCGGCAAGCGCGTGGTCATCGACCAGTGGTCGGGAGACTGTGATCCGGATGCCGAGGTGGTGGGTCTGGCCTACCGCGCCGGACTGATGAACATCAACGGCGGCACCGCGTACATCAACCGCAAGAATCCCACCATCACCGCGGTACCGCCCATCGGAATCTTCCGCGGCAAGTGGCTGCAGGTCTTCGCCCCCGAGGCCAACGAGGACTACTTCACCAACCTGTGGCATGGCCCGTACTGGGGCTACATCAACGTCATCCAGACCTTCGCGATGACCGACAGGCCTCACCGGCTCAAGCCGATCGACATCTACACGCATTGGTATTCGGGCAGCACGCTCGCGTCTCTGGCGGCCGTCAACAAGGTCTACCGCTGGGTGCTGCAGCGGCCGATCACGCCGATTTACGCCGCCAATTATGCCCATATCGTCGAGAATTTCTTCGCCATCCACATCGCCCGGCAGGGCAAGGGCTTCTGGATCGGCGGCGCCGATGCCCTGCGCGAGCTGCGCATGCCCAAGTCGCTCGGCGTGCCCGACATTGCCCGCAGTCGGGGTATCGCCGGTTATGACGACAGCCCCAATGGCAGGCTCTACGTGCACATGGACGGACAGCCTTCGGTGCGGCTCGCTCTGCGGCACACCCCCACCCGAACACCTTATATCATCAGCGCCAACGCGCCGATCGCGGCCGTCGCGGCGACCGCCACGACATTCACCGCAGGTGTGCACGGCCATGTGCCGGTTCAGCTTCGCCTCGCCAATATCCGCGCGTGCCGCGTCGCGCTCAACGGGCATCCGGCCAGTCCCGGCCCCTCCGGAGAATTTGCGAGCCCGGACCGCGATGTGATCGTCCATGTACGCTGCCCCTGATCAGGCTGAGCGCGGGCACGGCCGCCTGCTGCGCCCGGCCGGGCTGTTGCTGTTCGCCGGGGCGGTGCTGGCCGTCATTCTCGCCGTGGCGTGGCAGTACGGCTGGCATGGCGGTTTCGCCTTCGGGCAATCCACGGCGCAGGCCCGGGCCCGCCTGCAAAGCGCCACGGTGCTGCTCGGCAGCGGCCAGTATCGCGCCGCGGAAGGGCAATTGGCGCCGCTGCTGGGCGATCCGCGCAGCCGCCTCTATCGCGCCGCCCTGCTCACGCGCTGGCACATCGAGCTGACCGAGGCCTTCGCGCACGCTGCGGGCACAGCGCCACACCGGCGGGCGATGCGGCGCCTGCAACCCCTGCTCGGTCAACTCATCGAGGCAGGCCGCTGGCCGGCGGCGCAGTGGCGCAGCCTCGCCCGCGAAGCCTTCGCCATCGGAGCCTATGCGCTCAGCGCCAAGGCCTGGTTGGCCGCGGCCCGGCGCGACCCGGCGAGCGCCCGCCAGGATCAGGAGCGGGCGGCCCGGGCTTGGGCGGCGGACGGCCGCAGTGCGCGGGGCGGGCGGCTGCTGTTGGCCCTGGCGGCGCGCAGTCACGATCCGGTGCGGCAAAGCGCTTTCTTTCTACACGGCATGGGCTGGCTCGAAGGCGGTGCGGGGGCGATTGCCGCCCTCGCGGCCGGACGGGCGACCCTGGCGCATCTGCCCGGTCTGTGGCGGGATCGGGCCATCGTACTGTTCATGGCGCGGCTCGCCCTGGCAGCCGGCCAACCGCAGCGCGCCTCCCGCTGGCTGAGTGCCGCGCTGGAGCGTCGGCCCGTGGCGTCACGGCGATGAGACCTGGAAGCTGGACGCTGTGCGCCGGCGCGCTGCTCTCAACGGTCGCTCTCGCTCATGGGGCGCGCGTCCCCGCCGATTGGTGGAACGCGGCGGGGAGCTTGGCGCCGCACGACGCCGCATGGCGGGCCAGATACCGGCGGCCGAAGGAGTATGCCAATCACTTCGCGATCGAGCTCGAACAGAGCCGCACCGGCGGTAAGCGGCTCGGCTATCTGCAAGACGGCGGTGTTTCCCCGTCCTGGTACAGCGCACCGCGACCGCTCAAGCCCTTCCCGGGGCGTTATTCGGCCAACCTCTATGGGCTCGCCTACACGGCATTTTTGCAGAGTCACCGACTCGATGCCGCATACCGCCTCGCCTATACCGCCGTCACCCGGCGACCCAACGACATCATCTGGCGCCACCGGCTGATCCGGGTGGCCCTCTGGCTCGGCCAGCGGACCGAAGCGCTCCAACAGTGGCGTTGGCTCGCCGAGCACGGCGATCCGCGCGCCTTCGCGAAGACGCTACAGCTGGCCCTGGACCTGTCCAAACCGCGCCTCGTCGTGCGGCTGCTCGCGCAGCGGGCCCGATCCGGACGGCTCGATCATGCCGACTGGAAGTCGTTGATCTTCGCCTATGGAGCGCTGGCCGAGCCCGGCAAGTCCCTGGCGATCATCGAGGCGGATCTGAAGCGCTTCGGCCCCAATCGTTATCTGCTCGAGCAGAGCGCCTACCTCGCCTATCAGTTGGGAGACATCGCGCGCAGCCTGCGGGCCCTGCGGCGCATCGCCGCGGTTTATCGGCCAACGCCGGATTTGGCGCTGCAGGAAGCCCAACTTCTGTCCATGCAGGGCCGCGATCGGCGGGCCTTCGCGGTCATGGAGCGCGTGCGCCGGGAGGCGGCCCCGACGGACGTGCCGTTCTGGCGACTCTATGGCGCGTTGGCCTGGAATCTGCACGCCGGTCCGGCGGCCTATGGCGCGGAAAAGACCCTGTATCTACTCGGCGTGGCGCGCGAACAGGATCTGCTGCGCCTGGTGGCGTTGGCCGGCCGGCACGATCCCACGGCGGCGCTCGCCGTGGCTGAAGCGGGCTGGCGGCGCTTTCGGGCCCCGACCTTCTACTTCGAGAGCCTTGCTTATGCCGCACGAGCCGGACAGTGGACCGAGCTCGGCACGCTGCTGCGCACCGCCGCTGCGCGCGCCCCGGCGGATCGGCGGGCTTATCCGGCCTATTGGCTGGCCCTGGCGAAATGGGGCAGCGCGCGGGGTAATGCCGCGCTCGCCGGGTATGCGTACGCCGAGGCGATCCGCCTCGATCCGAAGGACGCGGCGGTGCAAGACCGTCTGCTGTGGATGCTGATCGACTCCGATCAACGGCAGACCCTGCGGGCCTTGCTCAGTGGCCAGCGCCTGCATCCGCCGGCAGCCCTGCGCGGGGCCGTGCGCGCCGCCCTGGAGCGCCTCGGTCTGACGCGCCAGGCACTGCGACTGACCGGCGCGAACCGGCAATCACGCTCGAGCGACCCGCACGCGCTCCTCGCCCGCGCCTGGCTCTGGCAGGACAGCGGCCATCCCGGTCTCGCCTGGACCCTGCGGCGCAGGGCCGCCGCCCAGAGCGTGCGCGCGCTGGCGGGCCCCCGCCCGGCGGGAATGCGGCGGTGAGCCCCGGCACGAGGAACGTACTGTGGCTGCTCGGCCTTGGCGTCACGCTCATGGCGATTAGCGCGCAGACCGCCGCGGCCGCCCCGGCCCGGATCGCGGCCCCGCGGTGCACCTCGCCCGGCTCCGCCGCCCGGCGATCCAACCCGTCCACCGATCGCGCACTGCTCGACTTGGCGGCCAGCCTGGCCGCCACGCCGAGCGAGGGCAATTTTACCCGCCGGACGTTGTTTGCCGCCGCGCGCTGCGGCGACGACCTGCCGGCCCTCTCCTGGAGCCTCGCGCAGGATCACTGGCGCTTGGCGCAACGGCTGATCAACAGCAATTCCCGCCCGCCCCCGCGCTGGGTCCGGCTCAGCCTGGCCCTGCATCGGCGCGACCTGACCGAGCTCGCCCGCCTGCTCCAGCACCCGGCCGGTCTCGCCCCGGACAATCGAGTGCGCGCACAGATGCAGCTCGAGCGCTACCGGCAGGCCCGCCGCGACGCGTTGCGCGCGCTGCGCCGCGATCCCTGGGATCGCGCGCTGCGCCGGGAATATCTGCAGTCGGTGCGCCGCAGCGCCAGTTACCTCGACCTGCGGGGGAGTTGGCGCAGCTTCGATGGGCTACAACTCTATGGGTCGCGCCTGAGGGCGCGGCTGTCGCTCGCTGATCGCTGGGGCGTGCTCCTCGGGGCCGACACCTTGGAGCGAGCGGCGGCGGCGAGCGCCCGGCTCGCGGCGGGATCGGCCTGGAGCAGCCGCGCCCTGGTTGGATTTTACTGGCAGGACCCGCGCTGGAGGATTCGGGTCGAGGCCGGACAATACGCGGCCCTACGCAACAATTTCACTGCCCGACTCGAGGCGTTGTGGCGCGCACCGAGCGGCGGGGCGCTCTCGGGGGTCGGGGACTATCACGCCCGCAGCTTCGAGAGTCCCGCCCTGGCCCTCGGCGGCATGGTGGATCGCGCCGCACTCGAGTGGACGCAACGGCTCGGCCAATGGACGGACAGCCTGGGGTTGGGTTGGAAGCGGTATCTGGGGCAGGACGGCATCGCCTTCGGTCAAGATCATTTCGTCGAGGCCGCCGCGCTGTGGGGCCACGCGCTCGGTCCCTGGGAGCTGCAGGCTGGGCCGTTTGCCGACTACCACGCGCTGGCGCGGCGGCGGGCGGTGAGCGGAGTGCTGGCCGGGCTGCTCCCGCCGGGGGCGCACGGCCCGGATTTGCTGCTGTCCGGCAGCTATGCCGACGCGGGGGTGCGGCTGCAGTGGGCGGCGTGGCGGCGCGCCCTGCACGCGCCCTGGACGCCTTACCTCACGCTCAGTGTTTACGAGAACACGCGCTACGGTCCGGAATATCAGCTCGGCGCGGGGATCAGCGCCCCGATCCTCGGACCGGACCGGCTGCGCATCGGCTTCGCCCAGGGGCAGAGCGACCATGCTCTGGCGCTGACCCAACAAATCATCAAGATCGGCTACCGATACTACTTCTAACGGGCTGTTTCCCCAGGGGACATGACATGAAATGCGGAAAATTGCTGATTCCAACCATCGTGCTGGCAATGCTGGCGGGCTGTGCCGGCATGAACATCCAGGCGCAACGCCCGCTCGGGCCCGCCGCGGACACGGCGTGGGCCGTCCTGCCGTTCGCCAACAACACCGAGACACCGGTCGCCAACGCACGGGCCGCGGCCCTGGCGGCGGGCCTTCTGCAAAGCGACGGCCATCGCGTCCTGGGAACTCTGCCGATCAGCAGCCGGCCGCAGGCCCTGCTCGGCGGGGACTGGCGGCGGGATTACTCCCGGGCCCTGGCCGCCGCACGCGCCGCCGGCGCCCGCTATGCTCTGGGGGGCAGCGTCGAGCAGTGGAGCTATCGCGCCGGAATCAACGCCGAACCGGAGGTGTCATTGACCCTCTGGGTTGTCGCTGTGCCCAGCGGGACGGTCATCTGGAGCGGGGTCGGCAGCGCCCACGGCGGCAGCCTCGGACGATCCGGCACGGCCGCAATCGCCCAACGCCTCATTCACCGGCTGCTCGCCCGCGCCCTGCAGTGACGCGATGCGAATCCTCAGTGCCATTGCCCGTCGCGGGCACGGCTGGCTGGAGGCCCTCCTCCTTCCGGCCCTCGCCGTGCTGCTGACGCGCCTGCTCGATCCGGGCGACCCGCTGTTGCTGCGCCAGCCGTTTCCCTGGCTGCTCCTCATCCCGTTGCTGATCGCGCTGCGCTACCAGTTCCTGCCCGCCCTGCTCTCGAGCCTGGTACTGGCGAGCACCTTCCTCTGGCACCCCTACCCCGCATCCGAGGCCCTGACGGTTTGCGCCGGCGTCGGGCTGGTGACCCTGATCGCCGCCGAGTACGCCTCCTACTGGTCGCGCCGCGAGGCGGGCCGGGTGCTGCAGGATCAGATCACGGGCACCCGGCTGCGGCAGCTCGCCGACGATCTGTACGTCACCCGCGTTTCCCTCGATCGCCTGGAGCAGAGCCTGCTGTATCAACCGGTTTCGGCACGCAGCGCGCTGCAGGAGCTGCAGCGCACGCTGGCCGCCGCCGAAGGCGAGTTCGACCAGAGCGTCCTGTCCCGTTTTCTCTACTTCCTCAACCAATTGAGCGGGGTGCAGCGTGCCGCCTGGTATCGGTGCGGGCGGGGCGAGACGCAGCCGCGGCCGCTCGCGTCGCTCGGCGAGGGCTCGGGTTGGCAACCGGAGGATCCGGTCCTGCGCGCGGCCCTCGCAGCGGGCGAAAGCCGGTGTCTGGCCGATCTGGATCTGAGCCGCGTTGAGCATTTCCTCGCCGTTCACGTACACGCCAACAGCGACGCCGAGCGGCAGATCCTGTGCATCGAGGACATGTCGTTCTTCGCAATCAACCGGGAGCAGCTGCAGATCGTCGAAGTGCTGTTCCAATACTTGTGCGGCTATCGCGCCGCCGTGCTGCGCGCTCGCCCCTTGTGCGCGCAGTGGCCGGACTGTCCGGTGGAGTTTGCGACCGTGCTGTTGCAGCTCGAGCGTATGGCGCGGCTCGTGCCGCAAGCCGGCATGCTCATCCGCTGTGAATTCCAACCCGGGGACGACGCGGAGCAGATCGTCGCCCGCACTCAAAACCTGCGCCGCGGCATGGACATGCTCTGGGTGCATCGACAGCCCGGCCGGCTCCTGATGATCGCCCTGCTGCCCTTTGCCGGCGCGAGCGCCGCAGAGGGCTATCTGAGCCGCATCGAAGGCGAGCAGCGCAAGTACCATGCCGAATCCTGGGCCAGAGCCTGCCGCGCCCATCACCTCTTCAGGGTCGATGAGCGCGATGCCGCCGTGCAGCTGCGCGAGGCGCTCGCGCCGGGCGGTGGGTGATGACGCTCCTCGCGCTCGTCGCTGCCGATCTTCTCTGCACGCTCCTGGCCGTGCTGTCGGCCTCGCTCCTGACGCCCGTGGCGCCCGGGGCGCGCAGGGTGTTCGGCACGGTACTGTATCTGGTGATGGCGCTGGCGATGCCGTTCATCGGGGCTATTCTGATCGTCGCGTACGCCGCGGCCCTGCGCAGCGTGCACCGCAAGATCGATCGAGCCGAGGTGGAGCCGATCCAGGTGCCGCCCGCGGCGCGGGATTTTCGCCTCCAGCCCTCCGCCGCCGCGCCCGGCGGCGTTGCCGGGCGCCTCGCCGGCTCACGCGATCCGCGCCAGCGGGTGGCGGCGCTCTCCCAGATCGCCAATTCCCGATTCCTCGACCAGTATCGTCTGCTGCGCGCGGCGCTGAAGGACGAGGCCGAAGAGGTGCGGCTGTTGGCCTACGCCGCCCTCGATCAGCGCGAGCACGAGAACACGGAACTGCTCATCGGCCTGCGGCGCCAGATCGATGCGGCCGGGAACACGCGCCGGCTGCATCGCCTGCGCGGCTATCAGGCCTGGCTGCAATGGAGCATCGATCACTCGGCCGCAAGAGAGATGGCCGCTCCGAGCGCACGGACGCAGGGACCTGCGCGCGCTTCCGCGCCGAACGACGGCCGGGACGACGCCGGGGATGCAACGTTGGCGTTGCTCGCCGGACTGCGTCACCTCGAAACCGGCAACACCGTCCAGGCCGTCGCGGCACTTCTCGAGGCGCAGCGCCGCGGCGCCGGGGGAGCGATCGTCGCGCCCCATCTGGCGGCGGCCCATTACGCCGCAAACGACATTCCCGCGTTGCGCCGGGTGTACGCCGAGCATCCCGAACTGCGCTTGTCGGCGCGCTACGGCCCCTCGCACCGATTCTGGCTGGGCTGCGGCTCATGATCAACAAGGGCGCGCGATCCGTCGATGTGCTGCTCCTGCTCGAGGGCACCTTCCCCTATGTCCGGGGCGGGGTCTCGGCCTGGGTCGATCACCTGATTCAGGGCTGCTCCGACCTGCGCTTCGGTGTCATTTTTCTCGGCAGCGCGCGCCAGGACTATCGCCACACCCCGTACGCCTTGCCCGCCAATGTCGAGTACTACGCGGAGTATTTCCTGTTCGACGCGCCCGCGCGCACCACGGGCGGCCGACGCGCCGCCGGCGCCGCGCAGCTCGATGCCGTGCGCTCGGGACATGCGCAGATGCGCCAATGCATTGCCGGCGCGGACGCGCCCCTCGATCTGAGCCGCTGTGGTGCGAACTTCCAAATCACCCACGAGGCGTTTCTGCAGGGCCGCGCGGCGTGGGACTATCTGCTCGAGTGCTATGCCGGCATCCCCGATCAACCGCCGTTCGTCGATTATTTCTGGACCGTTCGCGGCATGCACGCTCCGCTGTGGGTCCTGCAGGCCGCCATGGAGCGGGCCCCGCGGGCCCGGGTGCTGCACAGTCCTTCCACCGGCTATGCCGGTTATCTGGCCGCCGTGCTGAGCGATCGTTGGGCCCGGCCATTGATCATTTCCGAGCACGGAATCTATACCAAGGAAAGACGCCTGGACATGATGCGGGCAAGTTGGATCCACGAGGACGAGGAATTCCTGCAGCGGCCCGGGCGGGTGCACCACCTGCGTCACCTCTGGATCGATTTTTTCGAGCTGCTGGGACGGGTGAGCTATCGACAGGCCTGGCGGGTGGTCAACCTTTACGCGGGCATGGCCACCGCGCAGATCAGTGACGGAGCCGACCCGGACAAGCTGACGACCATTCCCAACGGGATCGCGGTCGAGCGATTCGTTTCCTGCCGCCGCTCCTTCCGCGAGCGGCGCAACATCGTCGCGCTGGTCGGCCGCGTGGTGCCCATCAAGGACATCAAGACCTTCATCCGCGCCGCCGCACATCTGCGCGCGGACGGTCCCGCGCCGACCTTCTGGATCGTCGGTCCGACCGAGGAAGACGAGCAGTACCACGAGGAATGCCGCGTGCTGGTCGAGCACCTGGGCCTGGCGGAGCGGGTGCGATTCCGCGGCTTTCAATCGGTCGCCGAGGTGCTCGCCGAGGTTCGTCTGACCGTCCTGAGTTCCATCAGCGAAGCCCTGCCGCTGTCGGTCTTGGAGAGCTTCGCCGCCGGCGTCCCGGTGGTGACGACGGACGTCGGCTGCTGCCGCGAATTGCTCTATGGCGCCCCGGATGCCTCCGCTGCGCGGGCCGCCGGCCGTATCGTGCCGATCGCCGATCCGCACGCCCTGGCCGGCTCCATCGAGACGCTGCTCGGCGATGAGTCCCTGTGGTCCCGCTGCAGCGGCAACGCCATCGCAAGGGTGGAGGCGCTCTACCGGGACACGCAGATGTTGGCACATTATCGCCACCTCTACCGGGAGGCGCTCGGGGTCTAATCATGGCGGGCATCGGTTTCGAACTGCGCCGCATCCTGCGGCGCAAGAGCTACTGGGCCTTGCTCGAGGCCTATACCTATGCCGGCATCGTTTCGTCCGGTCCCTGGCTGCTGTCGATCTTCGGCATCCTGCTCCTCGGGTTCTTCGCGCTCGGCGCTCGCTTCGCCTCCACGCCGGTCATCCAGTTCCAGGTGTCGGTCACGTACCTGATCGCCGTTTCCCTGATACTCACCGGTCCCTTGCAGCTGCTGTTCACCCGTCACATCGCCGACATGCTGTTCGCGCGGCAGGCACGCGCCGTCATTCCCGTTCTGTTGAGCATGCTCGCCGGCGCCTGTGCGCTCGGCGCGGTGTTTGCGGCGCTCGCCCTCACCCTGTTCTTCCGCGCCACTCCCTGGCGGTATCAGGTCTTGCTCGCCATCGCGTTCACCGAGCTGTGCGGTGTGTGGGTCCTGACCATCATGGCCACCAGCCTCAAGGACTACAAGGGACTGGTCGCCGCGTATCTTCTGGCTTATCTCACCGTGGTGGTGCTCGGCTTGAGGCTCGGGGCGCGCTGGGGGCTCGATGGGTACCTCGTCGCGTTTGCCATCGGCCAGGGACTGCTGCTGCTCGCGCTCGGCATACTGATCATTCGCGAATTCCCCGGGCACCTGCAGTGGCCGCGCGCGTACCAGGGCCGCGGCCGCTTCTTGTGGTCTCTGTCCCTGTCCGGCCTGCTCTTCAATCTCGCCGTGTGGGCCGACAAGTTTCTCTTCTGGTTCGATCCGCTGACCAGCGGGGCGGTGATCGGACCGCTGCGCGACTCGCCCATCTACGACGTGCCGATCTTCTTGAGTTACCTGCTGATCGTGCCGGGTCTGGCGGTTTTCCTGTTTCGCCTGGAGACCGATTTCGTCGACGCCTACGACGCCTACAACCGGGCCATCGTCGAGGGCGGAAGCTACGCGGAGCTGCATGCGGCCAAGCTCGGCATGATCGGCGCGACGCGGGCGGGCCTGTGGGATATCGCCAAGATCCAGGGCATCACCGTGCTGCTGGCCTTCGCCTTTGCCCAGCAGATCCTGCGGCTGCTCGGCTATCCGGCCAGCTACGCGCGCATCTTCCAGTTCGACGTGATCGGGGTCAGTCTGCAGTTGCTCATGATGAGCATGCTCAACGTCTATCAGTATCTGGACCTGCGGGGACGCGGCGTTTTGCTCAGCGGCATGTTTCTCGTTGGAAATATCGTCTTGACCGCCCTGTCGCTGCGCGCTGGGCCGTTCTTCTACGGCCTGGGCTTTCTCGGGGCGCTGTTCGTCTGCGACCTGCTCGGGCTCGCCCTGCTGACGGGCGATCTGGAGCGGATCGATTTCACGACGTTCGTCAGGGCGCGCTGAGCGCGCCGCGCCGCTCAGGCCGCGCCGAGCACTCTGCCCGGCCGGATACCGGCCGACACTCCGCCGCGCGGACCGTAGGTATCGGATCGGGCCGGACGGGCCGTGAGCGCCCCGAGCATGCTCTCGATACGCTTCAGTCGGGCGGCAACGAGCACGCCGTTGTGATCGTTCAGCGCGCGGCAACGGACGGCGCGTTCCGCGCACTCACGCAGTTGCTCGGTGAGCGTGCCGCCCGGGTCGCACCACGCCATCACCGCGGTGAGGCCGGCCCGGTCGGCGGCGAAGCCATGCAGGGCACACAGCGAGCGGCGCTGCGCCTCCAGGCGGGCCAGCGCGCCCATGCGCGCCTGGCGGTCGCGGGTCGTCTGCTCGATCTTCTGGATGTCCGAATGCTCGAGGATGCGCGCCTCGAGGCTCAGGAGCTGCTCGAGTTCCACGAGCAATGCCGATTCGTCGCGAAACAGCTCGGTCAGATGCTCGCGGCAAACACCAGGGTCCATCGATCAGCCTCCGGAGATTTGGGCAAGCGATTGCTCGAGCTGCATCAGGTGCGCGGCGATCACGCCGGGGTGCACCGTGTAGCTGCCGTTCTCGATGGCCGTGCGCAATTGCGCGACCCGCGCCTCATTGACGGCCGGAAGGCTCTGCAGGTGCCGGGCCACGGTCGAGAGCACATTTGCCGAATCGGTGATCTGCACCTCCGAGGGGCTCGAGCCGGCGGTGGGCGCGGCCGCGGCAGCGCTCTCAGCGGCCGTGCCGGCCGTCCCGGCCGCACGGTTTGCACCGCCACCGGCGCCAAGGGGCGGCGAGTGCCCATTCAACCCATTGATATTACTCGACATCACCGCGCTCCTGGAGCACCTTTGACGAGGTATCGGCCCGCATCCCCCAAACTTTAGGGGGTCACGTACACCACGCGCCCGTTGCCGACCGTGCCCTCGACCACCTTGCGCGAGGTGCGGTTCTGCACACGGATGAGCGCCCCATAGCGCCCATCCTCAAGCGCGATCCCGTTGGTTCGAACCCGAATCCCGTCGATCGAGGCAATCAGCGTCACGGTCTCGCCGTGGCGCACCATGAAGTCCGCCAGCAGATCAGTGTCCTGCAGCAGCGCTCCCGCCGGCAGCGGTTCGCGCAACGTGCAGTGCGCAAGGACCGCCAGATTCGTCACGTATCCGGCCAGCATGCCCGACACCAGGCGGGTGACCGGCGCCAGATCGGAGGCATGCAACCGCGCGCCTTGCGGCTCTGGCTTGCGCAATGCCCAAATCCGGACTCGCGATTGAATCCTCACCGGCACGTAGATCGTCCAGCGCGCCCCCGTGCGGCATCGCACCGCGACCGAGTCGTTCGCCTGCAACTGCGCACCGGACAGCAAGGAGGCGGACAGAGGACCGGAGCAGCGCGACAACCGCAGTCGTCGATCGAGCCGCTCCGCTGAGATCACGATGCCCGTCTGACCGGGGGGCATCTGCGCCTCGATGAATCGTTCGGCCGCCTGCCGGATGGTCGCGAGCGGCTCGATGGCGGCGGCCGCGCCGCCGGCGCCCGCCCAGCAGGCGAATGCAAGCACCACGGCGAGGACGCGGGAGTGACGGTGTACCGACGCTTTCGTGTTCATGCCCGATAGAGATGCAAACCGTGGGCCAACGGCCCGCCAGCGTCCGCCCCTCGCGCCGCCGCCGCAGCCACCGACCGTCGCATTCACCGCGCGACGCACCAGCCGGCCGACGCCGCACCGGCAGCGCGTTGCCGCCGCGCCGTGACGTCCGTCATGCTCCCAACCCCCGATCCGACGCCGCCGGCCCGAAAAGCCCCGGTTTCCCGCTTTGGCACGTCTCTTGCTGCATATCCGGCACGTGCAACCACCGCCGGATTTTCGACATGCCCCTCAACCTCGACGCGTATCTCGGCGTGCAGCCCGATGCTCTGCGGGTGTTCGCGCAGCGCGCCCAGGTGCTCGCGGCCAACCTCGCCAACGCCGACACCCCCGGCTACGAGGCTCGCGACATCAACTTCCGCGCCGCGCTCGCCGCGCTCGATCCCCCGGGCGGCGCCGCCCTCACCGCCCCCGGCGGCACGGTCGCGATGCTCACCACCAGCCCGCGCGATCTCACCGCCGCAAGCGGCTACGGGCAGGTCTCCACCGCCCAATTCCTGCAGTATCGCCTTCCCCTCGCGCCCTCGCTCGACGGCAATACCGTCAGCTCGCAGATGGAGGAGGCCAAATTCGCGCAGAACACCGTGCGCTACCAGGCCGCGCTCACCTTTCTGCAGATGCGCTTCAAACAGCTCATGACGGCCATCACCGGCCAGTAACTCCACCCGCGCCACCTCACCGCAGGCTCACCATGGGTTTTTTCAACATCTTCAACATCTCCGGCTCCGGCATGTCCGCCGAGTCGGTTCGCCTGGACACCGTCGCGAGCAATCTCGCCAACGCCGACAGCGTCAGCAGCAGCGCCGCGAGCGCCTACAAGGCGCGCTATCCGGTCTTTCAGGCGGTCCAGGCGGCCCTCTCCGGTCCGGGATCCCCCACCCTGCAGGCGGCCGATGCATCCGTCGCAGTACGGGGCATCGTCGAAAACACCGCCCCCGGCACGGCCCGCTACGAGCCCGGCAACCCCATGGCCAACGCGCAAGGCTACGTATTCTCCTCCAACGTGAACATCGTCACGCAGATGGCCGACATGATCTCCGCCTCGCGCTCGTATCAAAACGACGCCCAGGTCCTGAACACCTCCAAGACCCTGATGATCGACACCCTCAAGCTCGCCTGAGCCCGAATACCCCCAGCAACCCGGATACATCCCATGTCAGTCAACTCCATAAGCGCCTACGCCGCCCAGACCGCCACCGCGGCCGCCGCCGGAGCCGGCGGCGGCACCGGCATCGCCGCCGCCGGCTCGAGCAGCAGCAATCCGCTGCAGCTGAGTCAGAGCGATTTTCTCAAGTTGCTGGTCACGCAAATGCGCAACCAGGACCCGACCAAGCCCACCAATCCGGGCCAGTTCATCAATGAAATCTCCGCGCTGAGCGAAGTGAGCGACATGAACGGCATGTCGACCTCGATGACCAACCTCGCCAACTCCATGTCCTCGAACCAGCTCCTCGGCGGCACCAGTCTCATCGGCCAGACCGTGCTCGCATCCGGCGCGTCCGCCGCGCTCGCCGCGGGCGGCTCGATCACCGGCGCGGTCAACCCACCCGCCGGCGCCACCGCCCTCACCGTGCAGGTCAGCGACGCCAACGGCGCCCCCGTCGACAGCTTCACGGTCGCGCCGCAGGCCGGCGTGACCCCCTTCACCTGGAACGGCGCCACCGCATCCGGCGGCACCGCGCCGGCCGGGACATATCAGTTCGCCGTCACGGCGGACACCAACGGCACCCAGACCTCGCTGACCCCCCAGCTCGCGTACACGGTCAACAGCGTCACGCTCGATCCGACCAGCAACAGCCTCACATTGAATACCAACGGCGGCGCGGTCCCGTTCAGCTCCGTCAGCCAGATTTTCTAAGGAGTCGCACCCATGTCACTCGACCTCGCTTTATCCGGCATCAACGCCGCCAATACCGACCTGAACACCATTGCGAACAATCTCGCGAACGTCGACACCACGGGATTCAAGGGCTCGACCGCGGAATTCTCCAGTCTGTTCGCCCAGACCCAACAGGGCCTGTCGCAGACCCAGGTCGGCAACGGCGTGCAGACCGCCGAGATCGCCCAGCAGTTCTCGCAGGGCAACATCAATACGACCTCCGACAACCTCGATCTCGCCCTGAACGGCAACGGCTTTTTCATCGTCAGCAACAACGGCGCGCTGAGCTACACCCGCAACGGCGCCTTCCAGGTGGACCAGAACGGCTATCTCGTCACGGCCAGCGGCGAGCGGGTACAAGGCTACCAGCCGCTGAGCAACGGCGGCTTCAACACCGGCGGCCTGTCCGACCTGCAGCTGTCCACCGCCGAAGTGGCGCCGAGCGCCACTACCACCGCGAACATGACGCTCAATCTGCCCTCGAACGCGACCGCGCCGACCCAGGCGTTCTCGCCCACCGCCTCGAACAGCTACAATGATACGACGTCCATGACGGTGTACGACTCCCTCGGCGCGGCCCACACGGCCCAGCTCTACTTCATCAAGGGCGCAGCGGCGAACTCCTGGAACGCGCAGCTGTACATCGATGGTACCGCGGTCGGGACACCGCAGACCCTGACCTATTCGAGCTCCGGAGCGCTGACCTCGCCGACGAACGGCCAGGTGAACTTCGGCTCGTACACGCCCTCCACGGGCGCGGCCGCCATGAACATCACGTTCAATCTCGGCAGCTCCACGCAGTACGGGAGCGCCTTCGGCGTCGACTCGGAGTCCCAGAACGGCTACACGACCGGCAATCTGACCGGCATCAACATCAGCTCCAGCGGCATCGTCCAGGCCGCCTTCACCAACGGCCAGACCAAGACCCTCGGCCAGATCGCGCTGGCGAATTTCGCCAATCCCCAGGGCCTGCAGCAAACGGGCAATACCCAGTGGCAGCAGACCTATGCGTCCGGCTCGCCGGTGAACGGCGTCGCCGGCGGCTCCGGCTTCGGCAACATACAGTCCGGCGCCCTGGAGCAATCGAACGTCGACATCACGACCCAGCTGGTCGACATGATCAACGCGCAACAGAACTTCCAGGCCGATGCCCAGATGATCAGCACCCAGAGCCAGGCCATTCAGGCGGCCCTGAGGGCGTAACCGTGGACAATTCCCTGTACGTGGCCATGAGCGGCGCCAAGGAGCTGCTCAACGCCCAGGCCGTGAACAACTTCAATCTCGCCAATGTCGACACCGTCGGCTTCAAGGCCGAGATGGCGGCGTTCCAGAGTCAGGCGGTGCAGGGCAGCGGCTATGCCTCGCGCGTCTACGCGACGGAATCCACGACCGGGTGGAACGAGTCGCCCGGAGCCATGATCACCACCGGGCGGCCGCTCGACGTCGCGATCCAGGGCCAGGGCTTCATCGCCGTGCAGGGCCCGAATGGCCAGCAGGCCTACACGCGCAACGGCGACCTGCACGTCCAGGCCGACGGCATGCTGGTCACCAGCGCCGGTCAGCTGGTGCTCGGGACGAACGGACCGATCAGCATCCCGCCGAGCACCTCGGTGCGCATCGGCTCCGACGGGACCGTCTCGGCGGTTCCCGACGGCCAGGGTCCCGATACTCTGGTGACGGTGGGACGCATCAAGCTGGTCAATCCCCCACCGGACAGCCTGACCCCCGCATCCGGCAACCTGTTCACGCTGGCCCAGGGGGTGAAGGCACCCGCTGACGCATCCGTGCGGCTGGCCTCCGGCGTGCTCGAGTCGAGCAACGTGAACATCGCGGGGGCGATGGTGAACATGATCGACCTGGCCCGCGATTTCCAGTTGCAGGTGAAGGTCATGAAAAGCACCGATACCAATGCGGCCGCCTCGGGGCAGCTGCTTCAGCCCGGTTAATGCAGTCGTAATACGAGGGTATTTCTATGGATGCAGCATTGTGGGCCGCCAAGACCGGCCTCGACGCCCAGAACACCGAGATGGCGATCATCGCCAACAATCTGGCGAACGTGAACACCACCGGCTACAAGGCGGACCGGGCGGTGTTCGAGGACCTCCTGTATCAGAATCTCGGCCAAGTGGGCGCCGATACCACCCAGACCACGCAGTCCCCCTCCGGGCTGTCGATCGGGACCGGCGTGCGCCTGGTGGCCACCGAGAAAAACTACAGCCAGGGAAGCATCCAGGAGACCGGCAACCCGCTCGATCTGGCCATTCAGGGCCAGGGCTTCTTTCAGATCCTGATGCCCGACGGCACGCTCGCCTACACCCGCGACGGCAGCTTCCAGGTCAATGCGCAGGGGCAGCTCGTGACCGCCGACGGCTACACCGTGCAACCCGGGGTCACCATCCCGCAGGGCGCGCAGAGCATCAGCATCGGCACCGACGGCACGGTGAGCGTCGTGCTGCCGGGCCAGACGGCCCCGACTCAAGTCGGACAGATTCAGCTCGCGAACTTCATCAATCCCACCGGCTTGCAGCCGGAAGGCAACAACCTGCTGCTGGAGTCGGCCGCAAGCGGCTCGCCCCAGACCGGATCGCCCGGGTCCAACGGCCTCGGCACGGTGGGCCAGGGCGAGCTCGAGGCCTCGAACGTCAACGTCGTGCAGTCGCTGGTCGATATGATCCAGACCCAGCGCGCCTACGAGATGAACTCCAAGGCCATCGCGACCGTCTCCTCGATGCTCCAGTACGCCACCCAGAACATGTGAGGCCGCGCGTGAACTCCACGATTCGCACCCCCTGGCGCATCCTGCCGGTGGCGCTCGCCGCCGCGCTGCTGGCCGCCTGCGCCGGCTCCCCGCCGGCACGGCGCGGCCACGCCTTCCCGATGCCGAATCTGCCACCGCCCACCCCGAACGGCGCGATCTTCCACGCCGGCTACGACCAGGGCTTGTTCGCGAACCCGACCGCGCACAACGTCGGGGACACCGTGACCGTGTTGCTCAATGAAGCGACCGCCGCGCAGAACACCTCGCAGACCGCGACCTCCAAGGCGACCAAGGACTCGCTGTCGGCGCCGACGCTGTTCGGCCTGCCGACGACGATAAACGGCACCTCGGTCTTGAGCGCCAACATCAACAACGGCAACACCTTCAGCGGCGCCGGCGACAGCAAGCAGAGCGACAGCCTGGTGGGCGCCATCCAAGTCACGGTCATCCGGCGGCTGCCCAATGGCAACCTCGTGGTCCAGGGCCACACCCTGATGCGGATCAATCAGGCCGACGAATACATCCGCCTCCAAGGCGTCATTCGCCCGATCGATATCTCGCCGGCGAATACGATTTCCTCGCAACAAGTCGCCGATGCGCGCATCGCCTACGGACAGACGGGCGCTCTGAACGACGCCAACAGCCCGGGGCTGCTGTCCCGCTTCTTCAACCTTCCGTGGTTGCCCTTCTGAGCCGGAGCACTCGTGAGCACACTGAATCACAAGGGACCGACGCGCTTTGCGCTGCTGGCTCGGACCTGGCTGCTGTGCGGCGCTGTGGCGCTGGCGGCCGCCAGCGGCGCGGCCCGGGCCGAGACCGTGCGCAACCTGGCCACGGTCGCCGGCGTGCGCGGCAACCATCTGGTCGGCTACGGCCTGGTGGTGGGCCTCGATGGGACCGGCGATCAGACCACGCAGACCCCATTCACGGTGCTCAGCATCGAGAACATGCTGGCGCGGTTCGGGATTCAGGTGCCGACCAATGCCAACCCGCAGCTGAAGAACGTCGCCGCGGTGACCGTGCACGCCACGCTGCCGCCGTTCGCCAAGCCGGGCCAGACGATCAATGTGACCGTCTCCTCGATCGGAAACGCGACCAGCCTGCGCGGTGGCAGCCTCATCATGACGCCGCTGCGCGGCGCCGACGGCCAGATCTATGCCATGGCCCAGGGCAGCGTCCTGGTCAACGGCTTCTCCGCCCGCGGCGCCGACGGCTCGAGCGTCACGGTGAACATTCCGAGCAGCGGCTCGATCCCGAACGGCGCGACCGTCGAGCGCTCGGTGCCCACCGACTTCGACAGCCTGCCGTACGTGACGCTCGACCTCGACACCCCGAGCTTCACGAACGCGACGCGGCTGACGCAAGCGATCAATCGCACCTTCGGGGCCGGCACCGCCGAGGCGCTCGATGCGGTGTCCGTGCGGGTGCGCGCGCCGAAGAGCCCCACCCAGCGCATCGCCTACGTGGCCGCCCTGCAGAACCTCGCCATCAAGCCGGGCACACCGCCCGCGCGGGTGATCATCAATTCCCGCACCGGGACGGTGGTGATCAGCTCCGGGGTACGGGTCATGCCGGCGGCGGTCTCGACCGGCTCGCTGTCGGTGACCATCGCCGAGCATTACACGGTCAGTCAGCCCAATCCCTTCAGCGCCACCGGTCACACCGCGATCATCCCCCACAGCAGCGTGCGAGTCCGGCAGGAGAAGGCGCACATGTTCCTGTTCCCGGCCGGCGTGAATCTCGATGCCATCGTGCGCGCGGTGAACGCCGTGGGCGCCACGCCCGATGACCTGGTCGCCATACTCGAGGCACTGAAGGAGGCCGGCGCGCTGCGCGCCCAGCTCATCGTGATATGACGCTGCCGCTGCCCACACCGGTCATCGACCCGAATCTGTTCGCGACCTCGAGCTCGCTCGCGGGTCTGCGCCGCGGGGTCGCCGCGCACAATCCCCAGGCGCTGCGCACCGCGGCCCAGCAGTTCGAGAGCCTGTTCATCAACATGGTGCTCAAGAGCATGCAGGATGCGAATTTCAAGGATCCGCTGTTCGGCTCGAGCCAGTCGCGCATGTACCAGGACATGTACGACGAGCAGCTGTCGATTCAGTTGAGCAAGGAGCACGCCTTCGGGCTGGCCGAGATGCTGGTGCAGCAACTGCGCCGGCAGTGGGCGAGCGAGGGCACGAAGGCAGGCCCGGCGGCCTCGGGCCCCGCCGCGGCCTCGGCCGCGGCGCCGGCTTCCGGCCCCGCAATCGCCGCCCCGCCCGTGACCTCGCCCGAGCAGCAGAGCGCCTTCGCGCGCTCGATCTGGCCCGAAGCGGCGCGCGCCGCGCACCGCCTGGGCGTGACGCCCGTTGCATTGGTCGCGCAGGCGGCGCTCGAGACCAATTGGGGGCGCAACATTCCGCGCTCCGCCCACGGCACGAGCAGCAACAATCTGTTCGGCATCAAGGCCGGCGCGGGCTGGAGCGGTCCCAGCGTCGGCAGCGCCACCCAGGAATACATCGACGGTATGCCCACGGCCACCCGGGCGCAATTTCGCGCCTACGGCAGTTGCGGCCAGTGCTTGCACGACTACGCCACGCTGCTCAGCGGCGATCCGCGCTACCGCGCCGCCCTCGGCACCGGCAATGACGTCGGCGCATTTGCCGCCGCGCTGCAGCGCGGGGGCTACGCCACGGACCCGAATTATGCCCGCAAGCTCACCGCGGTGGCCGACACCCTCAGCCGCGTGCTCGGCGCCGAGCCGCTCAAGCTCGCCGCCGCCGCGCCGATAGCAGCCGGTAGCGGTACGCTCTAAAGGCCGTAACCCATGGCAGATCTGCTTGCAACCAGCGTCTCCGGCCTGCTCGCGTTCCAGCAGGCCCTCGACGTCACCAGCAACAATATCGCCAACGTCGACACCCCCGGCTACAGCGCCGAGACGGCCAATCTGGCCGAGGCGCCCGGCCAGTTCACGGGCGCGGGTTACATCGGCGGCGGGGTCGATGTCGCGAGCGTCACGCGCGCGTACAATCAACAGCTGGCGCAGCAGGCCAATACCTCGCAGTCGAGCTACTCGAGCTACCACACCCTCGCCACGCAGGCGCAGCAGATCGACAACATGCTGAGCGCCTCGTCCACCGGCCTGTCCGCCAGCCTGCAGAGCTTCGTCAACGCGCTGCAATCGGTCTCGACGTCCCCGACCTCCACGTCCGCCCGCCAGGCGCTGCTCAGCCAGGGGCAGGCGCTCGCCCAGCAACTGCAATCCTACAACGGGCAGATCGGCCAGTACGGCACGCAGCTCGAAGCTCAGGTCGGCACCGACGTCACGCAGATCAACTCCCTGGCGGGCAACATCGCCAGCCTGAATCAGCAGATCGGCGCCGGCTCCACCAGCGGTCAGACGCCGAATCAGATGCTCGATCAGCTGGACCATCTCGTCAATCAGCTCAGCCAGTATGTCTCGGTGCAGACCGTGACCCAGAGCAACGGCACGGTCGATGTCTTCATCGGCAGCGGCCAGGCGCTGGTCTCGGGTAGCAATGCCGCGCAGCTCACCACGATTCCCGGCGCCTACGATCCGACCCGGCTCGACGTTGGGCTCAAGACCAGCAGCGGCATCACCAACCTCACCCAGCAGATGACCGGCGGGGAGCTCGGCGGCCTGCTGAGCGCGCGCAGCCAGATCCTCGATCCGACCCAGAATCAGCTCGGTCAGATCAGCGTCGCCGTGGCCACCCTCGTCAACGAGCAGCAACAGTGCGGCATGACCCTGACGGGCACGCCCGGTCAGGCCATGTTCGCGGTCGGCGGCGTGCAGGTGCTGCCGGACTCCGGCAATTCGGGCAGCGCCACGGTGAGCGTGACCCGCACCTCGCTCGGCCAACTCACCGCGAACAATTACGAGCTGCAATATGCCGGCGGCGCCTGGCAACTGACCAACGCGAGCACCGGCCAGTCCGTGGCCATGACGGGCAACGGCACCAGCGGCACGCCGTTTCAGGCCGCGGGCCTGTCCATCGTCGTCGGCGGCGCGCCGGCCGCGAACGACAGCTTCCTCATCCAGCCCACCGCCGCGGCGACCGCCGGCCTCACGATGCAGCTCACCTCGCCGGCGCAGATTGCCGCCGCCTCGCGGGTTCAGGCCGTCGCGGGCACCGCCAATACCGGCACCGGCACGATCGGCACCGCCGGCGTGACCAATCCGAGCGCTTATACGTCCGGCACCTACACGATAACCTTCACCAGTCCCACGCAGTACACGGTCAGCAGCGCTTCCGGAGCGACCGTGGCCTCCGGCACGTACACCAGCGGCAGCCCCATCAGCTTCAATGGCCAGCAGCTCACGCTCACCGGCAGCCCGGCGGCGGGGGACACCTTCACGGTCAGCCCGAACAGCAGCGCCAATACCGGCGACAACAGCAATATTCTGGCGATGATCAACGGGCTCTCCGCGACCACGCTCAACGGC